>NZ_JASGFE010000041.1:0-25901 GCF_047605725.1 Microbacterium sp. | reverse complement strand
GCCTGGGCCGCATCGACGAAGCGCTGCAGCTGCTCGCTGTTGGGGCCGTACTTGTCCACCACACCGTCATTCTACGGACGCGTCAGACATGAGGGACGGGGACGATCTGCTCGGCCTCCGAGGTCGGACCCGGGAGAGGCGCTGACCTCGCGACGTTCAGGCGCGTCGCACGATCCGGACAGCGCCTGCGGGCACGATATCGTCGATCGAGACGCGCCGGCCGGTGCCCAGGTCGGTGCCGGCGACGCCGCCGGGCCGGTCGATGTCGGCGTGGTTGAGCTGCACCACGAATCGGCGGCCGTCCTCGTGCGTGCGTTCCACCGTCTCCAGCTCGTCGGGCTCCCCGAACGGCACATCGCCGTCGGAGAGGACATCGGTCACGAACCGGTCGAGGTCCGCCCCGTGCAAGCCCGTGGACGTGTACCAGGCGACGCCGTCACCGAAGTCGTGACGCGTGATCGCGGCACCGCCGGCGGCCGGCCCGTCCAGGTACGTCGCGACCGCCCGTGCGCCGTCCAGGGTGATGTCGTCGGCCCACACGTGCCCGGTGCGGCCGTCGCTGAGGCAGACGGTCTCGCCGCGGCGCATCGGCTCGAACTCCTCGATCCACAGGCCGAGCACCTCGCGCAACTGTCCGGGGTAGGGGCCGGCGGGCACGTCGTCGTTGGCGCCGACGATGCCGGAGAAGTACGACACCGCCAGGGTTCCCCCTGCCGCCGTGTAGCCGCGCAGGTTGTCGGCGGAGGCATCGTCGATGAGGTACGACGCGGGCAGGAAAACCACGTCGTAGCCGGTGAGATCGGCGGCGGGGTGGACGAAGTCGATGGTGACGCCGCGGCGCCAGAGCACCGTGTAGAACGCCTCGATCCGCTCGCGGTGGGATGCATCGACCGACGGGCGCCACTCGAGATCCTGCGCCCAGAACGACTGCCAGTCCCACCCGATCGCCACTCGCGCGCTGACGCGGGATCCGACGAGTTCGTCCAGCCCGCTGAGCCGCTCGCCGAGATCGACGACCTCGCCCCACCGTCGGGATGCGGTGCCGGCGTGCGGGATCATCGCCGAGTGGAACTTCTCCGCGCCCTTCCGGCTGGCGCGGACCTGGAAGAACAACACTGCGTCGGCTCCGCGGGCCAGGTGGGCAAGAGTGTTGCGCGCCATCTCGCCGGGCCGCTTGGCGAGGTTGCGGGGCTGCCAGTTCACCGCGGAGGTGGAGTGCTCCATGAGCACCCACGGCCTGCCGCGGGCCAGGGACCGGGTCAGGTCGGCGTCCAGGGCCAGCAGTACATGATTGTCGGTGCGCTCGGCGACCAGGTAGTGATCGTTGGAGACGACGTCCACCTCGTCGGCCCACTGCCACAGGTCTACGTTCGGGCAGGTGGATGCCATGAAGTTCGTGGTGATGGGTCGATCGGAGTGCTCCCGGATCGCGTCGCGCTCCAGGCGGAAGCAGTCCAGCAGCGCGTCGGAGCTGAACCGTCGGAAATCCAGGCGCTGGGCGGGGTTGGCGACGCTCGCCGAGACCCGCGGTGCGTCGATCTCCTCCCACTGTCCGTACCGCTGTCCCCAGAACGCTGTCCCCCACGCGTCGTTGAGGTGCTCCAGCGTGCCGTAGCGACGCTCCAGCCAGCATCGGAAGGCGGCCACGGATGCCTCGTCGTAGCTCTCGGCGATCGGTGCGCCGTACTCGTTGTGCACGTGCCACATGACCACCGCGGGGTGCGTCCCGTACCGCTGCGCGAGCCGGGAGGCGATCTCTCGCGCCGCGTGCCGGTAGGCGGGGGAGCTCGGGCTGACGATGCCCCGCGAGCCGGAGGACAGGGCGATTCCCTCTCTGGTGATCGCCCGTGCTCCCGGGTGCGCGCGGTAGAACCACGCGGGCGGTGCGGCCGTGGGCGTTCCGAGGTCCACGTCGATCCCCGCGTCGTACAGCAGCGAGACGACCTCGTCGAGGAAGGAGAAGTCGTACTCCCCTTCCCGCGGCTCCAGCAGAGCCCAGGAGAAGATCCCGATGCTGACCAGGTTCACGCCCGCTTCCCGCATCAGTCGGACGTCCTCCGCCCACACCTCTCGGGGCCATTGCTCGGGGTTGTAGTCACCTCCGAATCGGATGCTGCGAGTGCCGGGAATCCATCCGCTGGTCCATGGCGCAACGGGCGAGACCTCTGTCACTTGATCCTCCTCGACCGAGATAGAACTGTTTACGCTCCCAGCCTAGCGGTGGCCAGTAGAAGAAAGAAAGACGCGCAATGGATCCTGTTGACAACGGCCATGGTCTGTCCGATACTGTAATCGCTCACAGTCCTCAGGCGCATCCGGCGCCACGCAGTGACCGTGCGCGGCAAACACAGCATCGACAAGGAGGACGAATGCGTGCAGCAGTGCGCATCAGCGCAGCAGCCATATCGGCGGCACTGATGGTCGGCGGTCTCACGGCCTGCAGCGGGGGAGAGGCCGAACCCTCGGTCGACAATCCGGTCAAGCTCACCTACTGGGCATGGGCGCCGAACCTGGACAAGGTGGCGGACATCTGGAACGAGAAGCACCCGGAGATCCAGGTCACCGTCAACAAGCAGGACGGCGGCGATCCCGCCGTCACGAAGCTGCTCACGGCGATCAAGGCCGGCAGCGGCGCTCCCGACCTGATCCAGGCGGAGTACCAGAAGATCCCGACCCTGGTCGCCGCCGACGCGCTCGCCGACATATCGGGGGACGTCGCCGGCGACGTCGAGGACGAGTTCCCCGCCAGTGTGTGGGAGTCGGTGACCCTGGGCGGGGATGCCGTGTACGCGATCCCGCAGGACACCGGGCCGATGCTGTTCTACTACCGCGCCGATGTCTTCGAGAAGTACGGACTGAGCGTGCCGACCACCTGGGACGAGTACGCGGACGTGGCCGCGAAGCTGCATCAGGCGGATCCGAAGGCGTACCTGGGGACGTTCTCGTCCGGCGACGCAGGTTGGTTCGCCGGGCTCGCGCAGCAGGCGAACGCGAAGTGGTGGTCGATCGACGGCGATGCCTGGAGCGTCGGCATCGACGACGAGCCCACGCAGAAGGTGGCCTCGTTCTGGGGCGGGCTCGTCGAGCAGGGTGTGATCGACAACAAGCCGATGTACACGCCGGAATGGAACGCCGCCCTCAACGACGGCACCCAGGTCGGCTGGCTCAGCGCGGTGTGGGGACCGGGCGTGCTGTCCGGGAACGCGGCCGACACCAAGGGCAAGTGGAAGGCGGCGCTCATGCCGAACTGGCCCGGTGAGAAGGCCACCGGCAACTGGGGCGGCTCCTCGACCGGCGTCACCTCGCAGTCCGCGCACCCCAAGGAGGCGGCGCAGTTCGCCACGTGGCTGAACACCGACCCGGAGGCGGTCGCAGCGCTGGTCACCGAGACCGGCATCTACCCGGCCTCCAAGAGCGCGGCCGAGAAGGCGCTGACCAGCCCTCCGGACTTCTTCTCCAATCAGCCCGACTTCTACGACCTGGCCGCGCAGGCGGCGAAGGAGGTCGCACCGTTCACCTACGGGCCGAACGTGAACGTCGCCTACAGCGCGTACAACGACGAGTTCGCGAAGGCTGCCGAGGCCCGGTCGCAGGCCGCGTTCCTGTCCGCGGTGACGGGCATGCACAAGACGACGCTCGACGACCTCAAGAGCGGCGGCTTCACCGTCAAGTGATCCGGTCCGGGTGGGGCGGGCCAGAGGTCGAGGCCGCCCCACCCGGGCATCCGTACGCAGCACCAGACAGGAGCGATGATGTCCGCCCTCACCCTCAGCGGCTCCCGCGCGGCCGCTCGCCGCCGCCGGCACGCGGTGCCCTGGGGCATGCTCAGCCCCGCGATCGTGCTGTTCGTCCTGTTCATGGCCGCCCCGATCGTCTACACCCTCATCCTCAGCTTCCAGAAGTCGCGGGTGGAGGGCCTCGGGCTCGGCTCCGGCTCCCGCAAGCAGGTCTTCGCCGGGCTCGACAACTACCTGAAGATCCTCTCCGATCCCGACTTCCTCGCCAGCGTCGGCCGCGTGCTGCTCTACGGGCTGCTGCTGGTGCCGACGATGCTCGTGCTCGCACTGGTCTTCGCGCTGCTGCTGGACTCCCGCCGCACCCGCCTGCGCGGGTTCTCCCGCGTGTCGATCTTCCTGCCCTATGCCGTCCCGGCCGTGATCTCCTCGCTGCTGTGGGGCTTTCTGTACCTGCCCGCGGTCAGCCCTTTCTCCTGGATCGTCAGGCAGCTCGGCTGGGAGGTGCCCTCGTTGCTCTCCCCGGGGCTGGTCGTCTTCGGCATCGCCAACATCGCTCTGTGGGGAGGGGTCGGGTTCAACATGATCGTCATGTACACCTCGCTCAAGGCCGTCTCCAGCGACATCTACGAGGCCGCGAAGATCGACGGTGCCAGCGAGGTGCAGGTCGCCCTGCGGATCAAGATCCCCATCATCATGCCCGCCCTGGTGATGACCGCCCTGTTCTCGATGATCGCGACCCTGCAGGTGTTCGCCGAGCCGATGACGCTTCGCCCGCTGACGAACAGCCTTCCCACGACCTGGTCGCCGCTCATGTTCGTCTACCGGGACGCGTTCACCCGCGACGACGTCTACTCCGCCGCCGCGACGTCCATCGTGATCGCGCTGGCCACCTTCGCGCTGTCGTTCCTGTTTCTCAGGATGGTCCAGCGCCGTGCGTTCGGGCAGGAGGACTGACATGACCACCACCGCCGCGAGGGCCGCGTTCGTCCCTGGTCTGCGTACGCACACGCCGGTGAGGACCGGCGAGGACCGGCCCAGCATCCCGTCCACCGTGGTGATCCTTCTCGGCGCGCTGTACTGCCTGATGCCGGTGCTGTGGGTGCTGATCGCGTCGACCAAGAACGCCGCAGAGCTGTTCTCCACCTTCACGTTCGCCCCCAGCACGCACCTGTTCGAGAACATCGCGGAGCTGTCCGCGTACCGCGACGGGCTGTTCTGGCGGTGGATGCTCAACACCGCGCTCTACGCGGGCGTCGGCGCAATCCTGTCCACCTACGTCTCGGCGCTCGGCGGCTACGCGCTGGCCACGTACGTCTTCCCCGGCAAGGGTGTCGTCTTCAAGATCCTCCTGATGGGCGTGCTCGTTCCCGGCGTGATCCTCGCGATCCCGCAGTACCTGCTGCTGGCGCAGGTCGGGCTCACCAACACGTACTGGGCGGTGCTGCTGCCGCAGATCATCAACCCGTACGGCATCTACCTGGCGCGCATCTACACCGCCGCGGCCGTGCCCACCGACATCCTCGAGTCCGCGCGCACCGAAGGCGCCCGAGAGCTCCACATCTTCCACCGCATCGCCATGCCGATGATGCTGCCCGGCATGGTCACGATCTTCCTGTTCCAGTTCGTGGCCATCTGGAACAACTTCATGCTCCCGTACATCATGCTCGGCGACGACGGACTCTTCCCCCTCACGGTCGGCCTCAACGGGCTTCTCAACCAGGGCGCCAGCCTCCCCGCGATGTACACCCTCGTCATCACGGGGGCGCTGCTCTCGATCGCTCCACTGATCGCCCTGTTCCTGTTCCTGCAGCGCTACTGGCGCGTGGATCTGGCCGCCGGAGCCGTCAAGTCATGACCGCCTCTAGGCTGGGGCCGTGACGAGGAGAGCTCCGCGGCGGCGCCCGACCATCGACGACGTCGCGCGGGTGGCGGGCGTATCGCGGGGCACCGTCTCGCGATACCTCAACGGCGGTCATTGGGTCAGCCCCGAGTCCCACGCGGCCGTCGAAGCCGCTGTGCGCGAGACCGGCTACCGTCCGAACGCCCACGCTCGCAGCCTGGTCACCGCCCGCGCGAACTCCGTCGCGTTCCTGCTCACCGAGAGCCAGGACCGCCTCTTCGCCGACCCCAACTTCGAGACCCTGATGCGGGGAGCGGCCGACGCGCTCGCCGAACGCGACGTGCCGCTCGTGCTCATCATGGCCGGAACGGACGCGGAGCAACGGCGGGCGAGGGAGTTCATCCTCGCCGGTCATGTCGACGGGGCGCTGCTCGTGTCGTCCCATACCGCGTACACGAGGTTCCTCGGGTCGCTGCTGTCCGCAGACGTCCCGCTGATCTCCTGCGGGATGCCGCTCGGCTACGAGCGCCGCATCGGCTGGGTGGGCTCCGACGATCTCGAGGGAGCGCGCGAGATCGTCCAGCACCTCGCATCCCGGGGCCGGCGGCGGATCGCACACATCACCGGACCGCTCGACACCTCGGGCGGCAAGAACAGGCTCCGCGGCTACGAGGCCGAGCTCGGCGACCGGCTCGACCCGCTGCTGGTGATCGAAGGGGATTACAGTCGCAGCAGCGGCGAACGGGCCACGGTGCAACTGCTGGAGCGACGACCCGACCTGGACGCGATCTTCGCGTCCAACGACCTCATGGCCGCGGGTGCGATGGACGCGCTCAAGGCCTCCGGTCGGCGCATCCCCGACGATGTCGCGGTCGCCGGATTCGACGACTCGCCCATCGCCCGGCACACCGATCCCGCGCTCACGACCATGCGGCAGCCGTTCGAGCGCATCAGCCGCGACATGGTGCGCGCTCTCCTGGAGGTCATCGAGGGCGAGCCGCCCGCACGGATCAACCTCCCGGCATCCCTCGTCGTGCGCGATTCGACCTGAAGCGACGGCCGACTCGCCGAGACCCGGGTTCGAGGTCTCGGCGAGTCGTGCCGCCTCAGGTCAGAGGGCGGTCAGTGCTGAGGCCCGCCGCCCATGCCGCCACCGCCCGCGCCTCCGCCCATGCCGGCGAACTGGTTGGTGAGCTCGGTGACCTGCTCTCCGTTGACGGTGACGGTGCCGCCGTTGAGCGTGCCGGCGCCGTCCCAGTCGAATGCGGACTGCGCGGTGATGTCCAGCGTGCCGCCGTTGATCGTGATGTCACCGTTGCTGTCGATGGCGTCGGTGTCGCCGGCGCCCATGTTGATGGAGATGTCGCCGCCGTTGATGGTGACGCTCATGCCCGAGGTGATGATGTCCGAGGTCGAGGCGTTGATGCCGTCGTCGGAGGCGTTGACGGTGATCTGTCCTCCGTCGATCACGACGACCGGCGCTTCGATGCCCTCGACGGATGCCGGGATGCTGATCGTCCCGCCGGAGATCCAGATCTTCTGCTCGGCCTTGACGGCGTCGTCGCCCGCGGTGATCGTGAGCTCGCCGCCGGAGACGGTGAGCTGCCCGGCCCCGAGATCGGTGCTGTTGGTCGCCTTCACGCCGTCGCCGGCCGCGTTGACGCTGATCGTGCCGCCGGAGACGGTGAGCGAGTCGGTGCCGCGGATGCCGTCGTCGACGCTCGTCACGGTGATCGTGCCGGAGAGGATCGACAGGTCGTCCTTGCCCACGATGCCGTCGGCGAACGACGAGGTGACCTCGAGCGTGCCGGTGCCGGTGAGATAGAGGTCGTCCGCCGAGTAGATCGCCCCGTCGATCTCCTCGTCGGCGCGCGTCGCCGCGTCGGAGATCGTGTTCGTCGAGCCCTCGGCGAGCTTGATCACCGTCGCCTCGGCGTTGTCGACCTGGATCGCCGCGCCGTCGGTGCTGGCGATGGTGACCCCGTCGAGCACTATCCGCACGTAGCCGTCGGAGTTGACGACGACCTGCCCGGTGGAGCTGCCGCTGAGCACGTAGGTCCCCGCATCGGTGATGGTCAGGCCCTGGTCGGTCAGGGTCACCTCGGTGGTTGGCAGGGTGCTCCAGTCGATGTCGATGCCGGCATCGGCCGCGTCCGACGTGGAGGCGGTCGTCGCCGTCGCCGAGCTGGTCGCGGTCGCCGAGGACTGCGTCGCCGAGGAGGGCGTCACCGACGTGGAGCAGCCGGCGAGCAGCAGGGCCGAGGCGAGCACTCCGGCGATGATCTTCTTGTTGTGTCTCATGGTGTTCCTTTTCCACGGCGGCGAAGTCTTGTGCGTCGAGTCCACAGGGCCGACCTGTGTCATCCCTATGCCCAACCTGTGACGACAGGATGCGTCGTGTGAGGATCTCCGGTACGACCGGCCATGCGGGTGCGGCTCCGCCGCCGCGGACGGCTCAGTGCGCGCCGATCGCGCGGTGCAGGTAGCGCACCGCCGCGGTCGGATCGTGGCCCAGCTCGTGCATCGCGGCGAGGTACGAGTGCGCCAGACGCGCGGCCTCGCCGTCCGCGGCCGCGGCCCGGTCGGTGACCGTCGTGCCGTTGCGCCCGCGGGTGCTCACGTAGCCTGCGGCCTCCAGCTCGCGGTAGGCGCGCGCGATCGTGCCCTGCGCGACGCCGAGGTCGTCGGCGAGGCGCCGCACCGTGGGCAGGCGTGTCGCGGCGGGCAGGTCACCGGCGTCGATGTCGGCGGCGAGCTGGCGCCGTACCTGCTCGTACGGCGGGAGGGGGCTTGCCGGATCGATCCTCAGCACGGGGCCCTCCCGGCGTCGGATGCACCGATCGGTCGCGTCGCGGAGGAGTCGTCGCCGGGCGGGTCGAACGATCGCCCCGCCCAGAGTCGGTCGAGCGGATGCCGTCGCCACGGGCCGGTGGTGACGAGGCCGACCGCCACTGCCGCCGCAGCGAGGACGACCACGGCCACGACGACGGTGGCGCCGCTCGGCGGCACGGGGGAAGGTCCGATGCCGTCGAACAGCCCCGCGGAGAAGGGTGCCGCGAACGCGGCCAGAGCGCACACGATGACCTGGTTGAGCACGAGCTGGTGCGCGGCATCCGCTCTCAGCACGTCGTCCCACGCGAGCTCGAGGCTCGTGGATGCGTGCTGCGGCCGGTCGGCGACCAGGCGCAGCACGACCTCGGTGAGCACCGCGACCGGGAGGGCGACCACGACGCACACGATGAGCAGCGCCGGCACGTCGCTCGCCGTGCGGGTCGCGCCGAGGATCAGTTCGACGCCGCCGGCGACGATCGCCACGGCGAGCATGCCGCGTGCGGCGATGAGGTGGCGGACCGGCACGTAGTCGCCGACGGCGGTGCGGCGCGAGCGCGCCACGCGGGGTGCGCCGGCGGGCACGCGGTGGCCGGCGACGACGGTCGCCAGGCCCCCGCCGACCGCGCCGCCGAATGCCACGCCGAGCATGATGACGGCGCCGCCGGGCTCCAGTCGTCCGACGATCGCCGTCAGTGCTCCGAGGGCCAGGCCGATCGCCCCTCCCCACAGCGACCAGCGTTCGCGGTGGGCGATGCGCGCCAGGATCGGACCGGTCGAGGCGTCGGGCAGCGGCAGGCCGACCGCCGCGCACAGCGTCGCCAGCTGCGTCGTCGACACGCGGCCGCCGCGACCCAGGGTGATCGGGGCGAAGCCCCACAGCACGGCGACGGCGACGACGATCCAGATGATGGTGTCCATGGCGGCCTCCTCGTGTCAGTTCTGTGTTGATACAGAGTATGTATCAACACAGAACTGGTGTCAACGGGGCCGCGTGCTCTCGTCGAGGCGCCGGTGGTGGCGGTTCCGGATCGTGAGGAGGACGGATGCCGCGACCGCCGCGGCGACCGAGGCGAGCAGGATGGCGGTCTTCGCATGGTCGCGGTGCGGGTCACCGGGCGCGAAGCTGAGCTCGGTGACCAGGAGCGACACCGTGAATCCGATGCCGGCCAGCACGCCGACCCCGACGAGGTCGAACCACGTCAGGGAGGGGTCGAGACGGATGCCGCGCGCCCGGGTGACGAGCCAGGTCGTGACGACGATGCCGACGGGCTTGCCGACGACGAGGCCCACCACGATGCCGAGGGTCACCGGATCGGTCAGCGCGGAGCCGAGCCCCTCGAGACCGCCGAAGGAGACGCCGGCGGAGAAGAACGCGAACACCGGCACGGCGAAGCCGGCCGACAGCGGTCGGAAGCGATGCTCGAACACCTCGGCCAGTCCCGGCTCGGCATCCGGGATCGCGTCTCGGCGACGGTGCCGCACCGGGATCGTGAAGCCCAGGAGCACGCCCGCGATCGTCGCGTGGATGCCGGAGGCGTGCACGAACGCCCAGGCCACGACGCCGACCGGCAGCAGGATCAGCCAGGCCGCAGCCGGCCTCAGGCGGAACGCCAGTCGACAGCGCTGGGACAGCACCGCGTACACGGCGATCGCGGCCAGGCCCAGCAGCAGCGGGACGAGCTCGATCCCGTCGGTGTACCAGACGGCGATGATCGCGATGGCGATGAGGTCGTCGACCACGGCGAGGGTGAGCAGGAACACCCGCAGGGCGCTCGGCAGTCGCGAGCCGACCAGCGCGAGCACGGCCACGGCGAACGCGATGTCGGTCGCCGTCGGGATCGCCCAGCCGCGCAGCAGCTCGGGCTGCGGGGAGACGACGCTGGCGTAGAGCAGTGCCGGCACCGCCACGCCGCCGGCCGCGGCGACGACGGGCACGATCGCGGTGCCGAACCGGCGGAGGTCGCCGACGACGAGCTCGCGCTTGAGCTCGAGGCCGACGACGAAGAAGAAGATCGCCAGCAGTCCGTCGGCGGCCCACGTCCCGAGGCTCAGGCGCAGATGCCACGGCGCGTAACCGACCTCGAGGTCGCGCAGCGCCGTGTAGGCATCGGCCCACGGGGAGTTCGCCCACAGGATGCCCAGGGACGCGGCGGCCACCACCAGCATCCCGCCCAGTGCGTCCGTGCGCAGCAGCTCGCGGATGCGCACGGCTTCACCGCCGGCCCCGCGCCACGCGAACGGCCGCCGCTCGGGGGGAGGGGGCGCGCTCATGGGCGAAGGCTCCGATCGGTCGACGAGGACGGTGTCGACCAGACTTCCCGACGCGCCTGGTCAAGGGTACCGGGATCGGTGTGCAGTGCGCGCCGGACCGGCCCCGCGGGAGTTCACAGCGGGCTCATCACCGACCCTTATGGCTACCACCGACAGGATTCCTACAGTCGCTCGCACGGCCGTCCCCATTCCCTCGCACTCGCGTGGGCGACCGGCATCCGAGGAGATCGATGTACTGGACCTATCTGCGGCGGGAGCTTGCCGGCCGGAAGAAGCAGACGACCATCGTGGCGGCGGGGCTGGCCGTCGCCATCGCGCTCGTCATCGTGGTGAGCGCCCTCGCGACGGGGGTGCGCGACGCGCAGGCCCAGACGTTGGAATCGGTCTACGGCGTCGGCACCGACCTGACCGTGTCGGGGGCCGCCGCCGAGCCCGGTCAGGGCGGCCCCGGCGGTGAGGGCGGCGGCGGGCAGGGCGGGCCGCAGTTTGAGTTCGACGCGCAGGACGGCGCGACCGGCGACGACGGCACGACGAGCCTCAGTCGGTCGCGGCTCATGACGGACTTCGCCCGCGGCACGCTCGAGGCCTCGACGCTCGACACCGTCGCGGACATCGACGGCGTAGCCGGCGCAGCCGGCGCGCTGAGCCTGGTCAATACGACCTTCTCGGGCGAGCTTCCCTCCGCCCCCACCGACGGCGAGCAGTCGCAATCGGCACAGGGCGGCCAGACCGACCAGGGCGGACAGGGCGGACAGGGCGGACCGGGCGGCGGGGGCGGTGGCTTCGGCGGAGGATCCTTCGACGTCGACAGCTTCACGGTGCTGGGCATCGATCCGTCCGCGACGGCGGTCGGCCCGCTCTCGGCCGTCTCCCTCACCGACGGTCGCGGCCTTGACGCCGACGATGTGGGACAGGACGTGGCCGTGCTCGATGCGAGCTACGCCACGAGCGCCGGCCTCGCCGTCGGCGGCACGATCGATGTCGGCGGCACGTCGATGCAGATCGTGGGGATCGTCTCCTCGACCTCCAGCGACGCCGACACCGCCGCGAACGTGTACCTGCCGCTCGACGTCGCGCAGGAGCTGTCCGGCGCGGGAGACGTGCTGTCCACCGTGTATGTGCAGGCCGCCTCGGCGGACAGCATCGCCGAGGTGCAGTCCGCGCTGGAGGAGGCGCTGCCGGACGCGACGGTCAGCTCGCAGTCCGATCTCGCCTCGACCGTGTCGGGCTCTCTGGCCGGTGCGTCCGCGCTCATCGCGAACCTGGGCACGTGGCTCTCGATCATCGTCCTCGCCGTGGCCCTGGCGCTCGCGGTGCTGTTCACGGTGTCGGGCGTGACCCGTCGCACACGCGAGTTCGGCACGCTCAAGGCGATCGGCTGGTCCAACGGCCGCGTCGTGGGTCAGGTCGCCGGCGAGTCGGTCGCGCAGGCGCTCATCGGCGGCGCGATCGGGCTCGTCGTGGGGCTCGTCGGCATCGGCATCGTGAATCTCGTGTCGCCGACGATCTCTGCGGGCGCGTCGACGCCGCAGGCGGCCGGCATGGCGGGCGGAGGGCCCGGTGGCGGGCAGGGCTTCGGCGGGGGGCCGATGGGCGCGACGCAGGCGACCGCCGACGTGGTGCTGCACGCGCCCCTCACGATCTGGGTCGTCGTGGCCGCGGTCGGACTCGCGGTGCTCGGCGGACTCGTGGCCGGAGCGTTCGGCGGCTGGCGGGCGGCGCGCCTGAGCCCTGCAGAAGCGCTGCGATCGGTGGGCTGACGCGTGGACGAGCATCGGGAACTCACCGCGGAGACGACAGGAGACAAGGACATGACGATGATCGATGACACCGCGGTCGCGGCCGGCGAAGGCGCGGCGCAGCCGATCTTCCGGCTCGCCGGGGTCACGCGCACCTACACGCAGAAGGGTCGGGTCGTGAACGCGCTGACCGGTGTCGACCTGGAGATCGCGGCGGGCGACTTCGTCGCGATCCAGGGCCCGACCGGCGGCGGCAAGTCCACGCTCCTCCAGCTGCTGGGTGCCCTCGACCGGCCGTCGACGGGGTCGATCCTCCTCGACGGCACCGATATCGCGAGCGCATCGAACGTCGAGCTCGGTCGGCTGCGCGCGCACGAGCTCGGCTTCGTGTTCCAGGGATTCAACCTCATCCCCACCCTGACCGCGCACGAGAACGTCGACATGGCCCTCGAACCGCTCGGCCTGCCGGCGCAGGAGCGCGCCGCGCGGGTCGGCGAGGCGCTCGAGCGGGTGGGCCTGGCCGACCGCACCGATCACCGCCCGGGAGAGCTCTCCGGCGGGCAGCAGCAGCGCGTCGCGATCGCCCGTGCGATCGTCAAGCGGCCGCGCGTGCTCCTGGCCGACGAGCCCACCGGGAACCTCGACGAGAGCATGCGCGACGAGATCCTCGCCGTCCTGGAGGAGCTCAACGCCGAAGGGCTCACCCTCGTCGTCGTCACGCACGACTCCGCCGTCGCGAAGCGCGCTCGCCGCCGGCTGCGCCTGGAGAAGGGCGTCGTGCGCGAGCTCACGCGCTGAGCACGCCGTTCAGACCAGCCCTCCGAGCCACAGGCCGGCCCCGGCGGCGGCGGTGGCGGCCGCGAGCACGCCGAGGCCGTTGACGAGCCCCGCGGTCCAGCGGCGCTCCTGCAGCAGGCGGACGGTCTCGAAGCTCGCGGCCGAGAACGTCGTGTAGCCGCCGAGGAAGCCGGTGCCGAGGATCAGGTGCGCGGGATCGGGAAGGAGGTGTCCGGCCGCGAGCCCGGAGACGAGGCCGAGCAGGAACGAACCGGTCAGGTTGATCACAATCGTCGCCCAGGGGAGCGCGTTTCGCGTCGCCGCGGTGGTGATGACGCCGTCCAGGAACAGTCGGCACGCGGCCCCGAGACCGCCGGCCGCCGCGATGGCCAGGAACAGCAGCGGGGTCATGACCGCTCCTCATGGCGCCGGTGGAGGAGGGCTGCGGTGAGGATCCCCGCCCACGTGGCCACCGCGCCGACGAGGACCGTGCCCACGCCGTAGCCGATGCCGGCGCCGACGGCCCCCGTGCCGAGGAGGGCCGCGGTGTCCATCGCCAGGGCGCTGTAGGTGGTGTAGCCGCCGAGCAAGCCCGTGCCGAGCAGGAGCCGGAGCGTGCGTCGTCCACCGCTTTCGGGACCCCGGCGTACGAGCGAGTCCACGAGCACGCCCAGCAGGAATGCGCCGGAGAGGTTTATGGCCAGGATGGTCCACGGGATGCCGTCTCCCGTCGCGAAGGCGAGCGTGAGCGCCTCGCGGGCGGCGGCCCCCGCCGTGCCGCCCGCGAACACGACGGCCAGCGACGACGCGCGCAGGTGCACGGGCGCCGCCCGACGCGCCGGGGTGTCGTTCATGACGTCTCCTACCTTCGGGGCGCGTCCGCGCCGACCGGGTAGGGACTGTTGTCGGACGATCCGAGGTTGGGTGCGGCGAGCCCCACCGCCGCGACACCCGTGGTGTCACGCCGATCCTCGCACACTCGCGACGTGGATGCGAGCGGCGCCTCCGCGCCGCTCAGCGCAGGTCGTCGAGCGCGCCGCACACGTCGAGCAGCACGCGGGTCTGCAGCTCGTGCCACCGGTCGGTGTCGGGCTCCGGCCACGTCGAGAGCTTCACGATCACGGCGTCGGTGACCGGGTCGAGCCACAGGTTCTGGCCGTGGATGCCGATCCCGCTGACATTGCCGCGTTCGTTGCCCGTGCACCACCACTGCCGCGTGTAGCTGCCGCGGGCGAACCCGCCCGGGAAGGGCTGACCGGCCATCGCGGCGGGGTCGCCGCCGCGCATGATCGCGTCGATCCACTCCGCCGAGACCACGCGGCCGCCGGGGCCCCGGCCGCCGTCGAGCACGACCCGGCCCACGCGGGCGAGGTCGCGCGCGGTGCAGGAGATGCCCCCGTTGGCGTAGCCGAAGCCGGCCGGGTCGACCGTGATCGTGGCATCCCGATCGGCGCCGAGTCGCGACCACAGTCGCGCCGAGAGCGCCTCGCTGTAGCGCAGGCCGGTCACGCGCTCGACGATCCAGGCGAGCACGTCGGTGTCGGCCGAGCAGTACTGGAACGTGCCGGTGCTCCCGTCGCCGCGGAGGGTCGTCAGGAACGCGTACGTGTCGGCCGGGTCGCCCGCCCGCCGCGTGCGCCAGCCGGCGGAGCGGTCGTGCGTCTGCACCTCGGCGGCGGGGTCGACGTAGTCCTCGCTGTAGTCGACGGCGATGGTCATGTCGAGGGCATGCCGCACGCTCGGTCCGTCGTAGACCGAGCCGGCCAGCTCGGGCACGTAGTCGGTGATCGGGCGGGCCGGGTCGATCGCGCCCTCGTCGACGAGCCCGCCGACCACGAGCCCGCACAGCGACTTGGAGACGCTCATGATCAGGTGCAGGTCGTCGGGGGCGAAGCCCGGCCGGTAGTACTCCGCGAGCACGTCGTCGCCGCGCAGCACGAGGAACGCGCTCGTGTGCGTCTCCTCCAGGCGCTGCTCCAGGTCGGGAAGGGCGGATGCCAGCGCGTCCAACCGCACGGTCGCGCTCTCCGGCGCGGCGGGATGACGGCGTGCGATGGGCGCCGTGGGCAGGAGCTCGCCGAGGTGCGCGAAGGCCCACGCGTTGTGCGGCGCGTCCTGCCACGTGTCGACGGTGGGCTCGCCGGCGGGCGCCCCCGGGTAGCGGGCGGGGTGCGGCCCGCTCGCCGCCGGCCGGCTCGGCGCGGTCACGAGTCGCTCGGCAGGGACCCGAGGCGCGTGCGCGAGAGGGCGCCGTAGATCGCCGCCGAAACGATCATCCCCGCCGGCACGGACAGGTCGATGTAGCCCATCGCCTCCGAGACCGGCCCGGTCCACACGTCGGTGGACAGGCACAGGGCCGTGACCACGCCGCCGGCGACGACCGCGGTCATGCCCGGGACGCTCCAGCCGCCGGTGTACCAGAAGCGGCTCGTGCGGCTCTGGTCGAACAGTTCCACGCCGTCGTAGCGGTTGCGGCGCTGGACGATGTCGGTGGTGAAGATCGCCATGGCGGGTCCCGAGACGATCACGAGGAACTGCAGCATGAGGTTGACGGCATCCAGAAGACTCGTCGACATCACGAGGTAGATCGTCAGCGCCGTGCCGATGACGCCGACGACCACCGCCGACGGGATGCGCCGGATCGGGATGCCGACCGCCTGCAGCGCCATGCTCGAGGTGTAGGTGGTCATGCCGTTGAGCGAGACGGTGTTGACGATCACGCCGAGCACGAGGAGCGCGCCGAGCCAGCCGGGGAGCAGGTCCAGCAGGGCGGCCTCGATGCCCGCGTCCATGCCGGCGGCGTCGACCCCGGTGGCCAGCAGCGCCCCCACGGCGGTGAAGAGGATGCACGGGAGCGCACCGCCCAGCGCCGTGGCCGCGATGATGTGCGACGGCTTCGTCGAGCGCGGCAGGTAGCGGGCGATGTCGGGGCTGTTGGCGTAGGAGAGCGGGGTGGATGCCAGGATCGTGAACCCGATCGTGACCGACGACCACAGCACCGCCCCGCTGAGCGGCTCGGGCGCCCGGTAGGACCAGTCGACGTGCGGGAGGATGAACGCCGTGACCACGAGGAAGATCACGATCAGCGCGATCGAGACGGCCGGGTAGATCCGCAGGATCAGGCCGTGCCCGAAGACGGCGACCAGCACCGTGATCGCCGAGACCACCACGGTGACGGCGATCGGCACCACGACGGGGTCGGTCAGCCCCATGCCGGCCAGGAGGTCGGCGCCCATGAACGACGAGGCGAGCCAGTTCAGGGCGAGGAACACCGCGGAGATGAGCCAGCCGGTGAAGGCCACGATGATCTTGTTGCCGATGATGCCGTAGAGCGCCCGCGTCACGACCGAGCCCGAGGTGCCCGCGGCCGGTCCGCTGATGGCCACGATGCCGGTGAAGATCCAGGGGACGGCCCCCGCGACGATCACGAGCAGCGCCTGCCACAGCTCCAGACCGAGGAGGATCATGGTGGCGCCGATCGTGAAGTTGAGCACGCTCACGTTGGGCGCGGCCCATACCCAGAACAGGTCGCGCGCGCGTCCGTGACGCTCGTCGTCGCCGATGAGCTCGATGCCGCGCGTCTCGGGCCTGGTGGCGGTGTCGACGAACTGCTCGGGCTCGGTGCGTGAGGTGGGTGGCACGGGAATCCTCTCCGGAAGGCGATGGCGACCGGGCTGGTTATTGGTCGGAAGACCAATGACGCTGTTGGTCGCCAATCCAATAGCATGGCGCCTGTGGTGTCAAGCATCGATTCCCCGCGCGTGCGCAAGCGTCCCGAGGAGCGCCGGGAGGAGATCCTGACGCACGCGGCCCGGATCGCGCTCGACGCGGGCCTCGAGCGGGTCACCCTGCGGGCCGTCGCGGAACGGCTCGGCGTGCGCCCCGGGCTCATCACGCACTACTTCCCGGCCGCCGAGGACCTCGTCATCGCCGCGTTCGTGCGCGCCGCCGCTCGAGAACGGGAGCTGCTCCTGCCCGCGACCGGAGAGCCGCTGTCGCGGATGGCGGCGTTCGTCGCGCGCGCGGCGGCCCCCGACGCGGTCGGCATCGCGCGGCTGTGGCTCAATGCGCGTCACCTCGCGCGCTTCAGCCCGGCGCTGGGCGCGGCCATCGAGGACCAGGAGGCGCTGGACCGCGAGCGGCTCCTCGCGCTGATCGAGGAGGGCACGGCGGCCGGGATCTTCGTTCCGGAGCGGCCGATGGCGGCGTGCGTACGGATCCTCATGGCGATGGACGGGTTCGGCGCGTATGCGAACAACGTGTCGGAGTTCGACGAGGCCGCTTACGTGCACTTCGTGTCGGATGCCGCGGAGTGGGCGCTGGGCCTGCAGCCTGAGACCCTCCGCCGGGAGTCCACCGCCGGCTGAGCGAGCCCCTCAGCGGGAGAACACCGTGCGCCCGCCCAGCACCGTGCGCGCGACCCGGGTCTGCAGCAGCTCATCCGGGTCGGCGGCGAAGACGTCGCGGTCGAGCACGACGAAGTCGGCGTACAGGCCCGCGGCCAGACGCCCGTAGGAGTCCTCGGCGCGGCAGGCCCACGCGGCATCCCTCGTCGCGTGCTCGATCGCGCTCTCCAACGGCACGGCGTAGGCGGGCACATTGGGCGGCAGGGCGGGATCGAGCGCCGAGCGGCGCGTCGCCGCCACGAACAGGTTCGGCAGCGGCGCCAGGGGAGAGGTCGGCGAGTCGGTGCCGAACACCAGCCGCGCCCCCGCGTGCGTCAGCTCGGGCCACGGGAAGCCGCGCCCGACCCGCTCGTCGCCGAGCATCGCGCGCCAGTTCGCCTGGATGGCCGGATCGGCGTGCACGGGCTGCATGCTGGCGGTGATCCCGAGCGCCGCCAGCCGCGCGATCTCGTCGGGGCCGACGACCTCGAGGTGCTCGATGCGGTGCCGCCGCGCGCGCGGTCCGTTCGCCGCGACGGCCGCCTCGACGGCGGCGATCGCGGTGCGCACCGCCTCGTCGCCGATCGCGTGCATCGCGATCTGCAGGTCGGCCGCGTCGGCGGCCACCACGACCGGGACGAGCTCGTCGAGGCTCCAGATCGGACCGACGACCGAGCCGTCGGCGTAGGGCGCGCCGAGCGCGGCGGTGCAGCCGTCGACCGTGCCGTCGACCAGGATCTTGACGCCGACGACGCGGAGTCGGTCGGAGCGGTGCGCGCGGGACAGCGCGGCCGCCCGCTCGACCTGCGCCAGGTTCGCCGCCGCATCGCCGTGCGGCTGCACGCGCCAGTGCGCGGCGATGCGCGCCGTGAGCGTTCCGGCCCGCTCGGCGCGCGCCATCGCGGCGAGGTCGCCCTCGTCGAGGGCCATCTCGGTGGTCGCGGTCACCCCCGCCTCGCGGTAGGCGCGCAGCGCCGCCTCGAGGAACCGGTCCTGGTCGGCGGGCGTCGTGGCCTCGTCGAGCACCGGCCACACCAGCCGGTGCATCGCGGTCTCGTCCACGTAGCCGGTCGCGTGCCCCGCGGCGTCGCGGTGCACGGTTCCCCCGGCGGGCGAGGGCGTGTCGTCGTCGATGCCGGCCTCGGCCAGGGCGGCGGTGTTGAGCCAGATCGAGTGGTAGTCGTACGACTGCGCGTACACCGGGCGGTCGGGCACGGCGGCGTCGAGCATCGCGCGGTGCGGCACCCCGTCGGGCAGGGCGGAGTGGATCCAGCCCTGGGCGCGCACACGGGACGCGTCGGGGTGCGCGCGCGCCCACGCGCCGACCCGGCGCTGGATCTCTTCGAGGGTCTTCGCGCCCCACAGGTCGACCTGCTCGGCCGCCTCACCGGTGCCGACGACGTGCGCGTGGCCGTCGACGAACCCGGGCACGACGGTGGCGCCGCCCAGGTCGATCTCCTCCGACGCCGCGCCGGCGATCCGGCGTGCGGTCTGCGCATCGCCCACGTAGGAGATCCGCTCGCCGTCGACCACGAGCGCCTCCGCCCATCGGCGTGCGTCGGCGGTGAACACGCGTGCTCCGACGTACAGGTCGTTCGTCATCTCGTCCTCCCGAAGGACTCTCCCCGCGCCTCGTCGAGCGGGGGCTCTCCCTGCGAGGGCTCAGGGAAGCTCGGTGGTGATGTCGGCGACCGTCGCACCGTAGGCGGCGACGAGGGCGTCGGCGTCGACGAAGAGACTGTACCCGTGGGCCCCTGCCCCCATGGCGACGTGACGGCCGAGGATCGTCGTGTCGGCGACGATCGGCCAGTCGGTGGTGCTCCCGATCGGCACGATCGTGCCGCGCGCGAAGCCGGTGGCGTTCAGGGCGAGGTCGGGCTCAGGCAGCCGCAGCTTGTTCACGCCGACGACGGCACGCAGCTTCGGCCACGAGATCGCCCGATCGCCGGGCACGAGGGCGAACAGATACGTGTCGTCGCGCCGCTTGACGACGAGCGTCTTGACGATGTCGCGCGGGCGGAGTCCGAGGATCTCCGCCGCCCCTTCGAGGGTCTCGGCCACCGGCCGCGCCCGGATCTCGATCTCCAGCCCGCGGGCCGCGGCCGCAGCCCGCACACGTGCGAGACCGTCCGGCTCGCCGTCGGTCATGCCCGCCGGTCCTGGATCACGCCTCGGGCGCGCGCAGCGGGTCGTCGGCGACCCACAGCTCGTCGTCGGCACGCAGGGTCTGCCACGCGGCGTAGAGCACGCCGAGAGCCGCGGCAGCGCCCAGGATCAGCGCGATGACGCCACCGGCGCCGACTCCGCGCTTGGGCTCGGGCACCGGGGCCGGCGCCGCGAAGCGATGCGCGACCTGCTTGCCGTAGGCGTCCACACGCTTCGTGTAGGCGTCCACGCGCTTGCCGATGGCGTCGAGGTCGACCGCGCGCAGCGCACGGCTGTTCGCGATGCGCCTGCGGGTGTCGTTCGCGGCATCCCACACCGACAGCGCCGACCCGACGATGGTGCCCGCGGCGGGCACGACACGCTCGCTGTAGACCTTCTTCGAGGCGGCGACGCCCTTGTCGACGTAGGGCGAGGCGTAGGTCTCGTAGGTGTCCTGCACGGTGGGCAGGACCTGCTCACGGCTGTAGTTGCCGAGCTGACGGCCTGCCTCTCGAGCGATGTCGCCCGCATGGTCGATCAGCTCCTGCTGCGACTCCCACAGGGTGTTGGCCTGCTTCTGGAGATGGCGGAGCTCCTTCTTGCGCTTGCGGCTGAGGTTCACGAGGGCCCTCTCTTGTTCGCGGGACGTTTCTCCCATCTTGCCAGACCCTTACGGCGAAGGCAGGGTCACGCGGATGCGAGAATATCGGCATGCCTGCACACACTGCCGTCGCGACGCTGCACACCAACCACGGCGACATCGTCGTCAACCTCTTCGGAGACCACGCACCCCGCACGGTGCAGAACTTCGTCGGCCTCGCCGACGGCACCAAGGCGTGGACCGACCCCGCCACGGGCCGTCCCGGCGAGGGCCCCCTCTACAAGGACGTGATCTTCCACCGCATCATCCCGGGCTTCATGATCCAGGGCGGTGACCCGCTCGGTCAGGGCGTGGGCGGTCCCGGGTACGCGTTCGACGACGAGATCCACGGCGAGCTGACCTTCCAGAAGCCGTACCTGCTCGCGATGGCCAACGCGGGGCTGCGCCGCAACGCGATCACCGGGCGTCCGGAGGGCACCAACGGCTCGCAGTTCTTCATCACGACCGACCCGACGCCGTGGCTGCAGGGCAAGCACTCGATCTTCGGCGAGGTCGCCGACGACGCCTCGCGCGCTGTCGTCGACGCGATCAGCGCCGTGCCCACGGGTCCCGGCGATCGTCCGATCGAGCCGGTCGTGCTGTCGTCCATCGACGTCGTGGCGGTCTGAGCGCTCCCGTGAGCTCCGCGGACTTCCGCAGCAATCCGGACAACTTCTGCTACCGGCATCCGGATCGGCAGAGCTTCGTCCTGTGTCAGCGCTGCCTGCGCACGATCTGCCCGGAGTGCCAGACGCCGTTGCCGGTCGGCGTCATCTGCCCGGAGTGCCTGCAGGCGCACGCCGCGAGCGCGCCGCCGCGTGCGAAGCCGACGCGGATGCCGCCTCGCCTGCGCGCGGTCATGGCCGCCGACGCGCGACCGCTCGTGACGTACGCGATCGTAGCGGCGACCACGTTCGTGTGGCTGCTGTCGCTCATCCCCGGGCTCGGCCCCCTGGTCCAGCGCAGTCTGCTGCTGTACGCGCCCTACCTCTACCCGGAGCTCAGCGGCGCCTTCGAGCCGTGGCGGCTCCTCACGGTGCTGCTGGTGCACGGCAGCTTCTGGCATGCCGGACTGAACATGCTGGCGCTGTGGATGCTGGGGCGGAGCCTTGAGCCGCTGCTGGGCCGGGCGCGCTTCCTGTGGCTGTACCTGCTTAGCGGACTCGGCGGCTCGGTCGCGGTGGTGCTGTTCGGCTTCACGACACCGGTGATCGGGGCCTCCGGCGCGATCTTCGGGATGTTCGGGGCTCTGCTGGTGATCGGCCGGCACATCGGCGCCAACATCACCGGCATCGCGGTGGTGCTCGGGATCAACCTCGTCCTGACGTTCCTGCCGCTGATCGGCTCGCTGGTGGGCGCCTCGTCGTCGCTGGAGATCTCCTGGCAGGCGCATGTCGGGGGGCTCGCGGTCGGTGCCCTGGTCGGTCTGATCTACGCGCGCACGCGCGCGGTGCGGCAGCGGCGCACCCAGACGCTGCTGCTGGCGGCCACCACGGCGGGGCTGGTGCTGCTGCTGGTGGTTCCGGCGCTCGTCTACCGCTGACCCGACGCGCGGCCGAGGTTATCCACAGATTCATCCCCAGGTGGGGATGAATCACACGCGTGTAATTCGACTCAGCGCCAGCGGGTCGTCATGAGGAAGCCGACGAACGCGATGCCGAAGCCCACGACGAGGTTCCACGCGTCGAGGCCGGGGATCGGGAGTCGGCTGCCGCTGAGGTAGAACACGAGCACCCACACCAGGCCCAGGAGCATGAGGCCGAGCATGACCGGCTTGAACCACACCGGGTTGGGCGGTGCGTCGCCCTCGCTGCGCTCGGTGAGCGGCTCTTCGGGCCTGCCTGATCGTGCCATGCCAGAAGTCTACCCGCCGCCCGGAACCCCCACCGGCGGCTAGACTCCCCGTGTGGGTGAGGCCGCCGGAACGCGTCGCAGCTCCGCGCCCCGGCGGCGTGCGACGGTCACGAGCGTGCTGGGCGAGCTGCTGCTGACCGCCGGCGTGGTGGTGCTCCTCTACGTGGTCTGGCAGCTGTGGATCGGCGACCTGATCCTGGGCGCGGAGAAGTCCGCGCAGGCCGCCGCCCTCGCCCAGAGCTGGGAGACGTCGTCCCCGCAGGAGTCCCCCGCGCCGACCGCGACCCCCGCGCCGACGCAGCAGCCGGAGACCCCGGCCGAGATCCCGGTGCCCGCGCAGGTGGAGCCCGGCACGCCGTTCGGGGTCATGCGTGTGCCGCGCTTCGGCGAGGGCTGGGTGTTCACCATCGCCGGCGGCGTCTCGCGCGCGCAGGTGCTCGACCGGGGCGAGATCGGCCACTACCCCGACACCGCGATGCCCGGCGGGGTCGGCAACACCGCCTATGCGGCGCACCGGTGGACCTCCGCGGCCCCGTTCGACCCCATCGACCGGCTGGTCGTGGGCGACGCGATCGTCATCGAGACCCCGGACGGCTGGTACACCTACCGGTTCCGTACTCTGGGATACGTGCAGCCCACCGAGGTCGACGTGCTCCAGCCCGTGCCGCAGGCGCCCGGCGCCGGCGCAGGCGGACGCTACCTCACCCTCACCAGCTGCGCGCCCAAGTTCAACGTCCTCGAACGCATCGTCGCCTACGCCGTGTTCGAGGGCTTCACCCCGCGCGCCGCGGGTCCCCCGGCATCCCTCACCCTCCCGGAGGCCGCCTGATGTATGCCGCGCTGTGGCGTCTGCTCCCCGGTCCCTGGTGGGTGCGCGTCGTGATCCTGCTGCTCGCGCTCGCCGCAGCGCTCTACGGGCTGTTCTTCTACGCGTTCCCCTGGATCGCGACCTTCATCGCGCCGCAGCAGTCCACGATCGGGTGAGCGGACGCATCAGGAGCCGGTGCACACGGTGAGCTCCACCGCCGAGTGGATCGGGACGTCTCCCGGCGCCAGCGACTGCGCCTTCACGACCGGCGTGCTGCCGGCGGCGCACGAGGGATCCTCCACGACCGTCGTGGTCAGCTGCAGCGCGTCGGAGGTCAGTGCGCGCTGCGCGGCCTCCACCTCGTATCCGGTCACGTCGATGAGCGCGACCTTGCCGCTGGCGACGACGAGGTTGATCGCGGTGCCCCGCGGGACCTCCTCGCCCTCCTCGTGATCGGCCGAGAGCACGACATCCGCAGCCACCGCGGGATCGTTGCGCGAGACGACCGTGCCCAGCGACAGTCCCGCCGCCTGCAGGGCGGCGGTGGCATCCGCCCGGGACTTCCCGGCGAGCGCGGGCACCGCTGTCTTCACCTGCCCGGTGGACACGTACACCTTGATCTCCTGACCGGCCGACACCGAGGTCCCCGGCATCGGATCGGTGCGCACCACGTTGCCCGGGGCGATCGTGTCGCTGCTCTCGGAGAGCTGGAACGCCTGCAGCTCGGCCTGGGCGAGCTGTTCGTTGGCCCGGTCCCACGACATGTCCACGACGTCCGGCACGATGCGCGCGCCGGGAGGCACCTGCGTCCCCGGCCGGAAGGCCATGACCCAGATGAGCACCGAGATCAGCAGCACCGCGAGCACGGCCACACCGGTCCAGATCCACGCCGCGGGCGGTCCCGCCTGCGTGCGGCGCATCGTCGGGTCGGTGCTGAGCTGGCGCAGCGACCGCGCGGTCTCCGCCGCGTGCCGCGGATCGGGGCCGTACAGCTCGTTCGACAGGGCCCCGACCTCCCGCACGCTGGGCTCTCTGCCGTGCAGGGCGTCATCCAGCGCCTCACGGAACGCGGCGGCGCTCTGATAGCGCTGGAAGGGGTCCTTCGCGAGGGCCCGCAGCACCACGGCGTCGAGCCCCCGCGGCACGGTGTCGAGGACCTCCGACGGCGGGAGCGGCGCCTCGCTGACGTGCTGATAGGCCACGGCCACCGGGGTCTCGCCGCGGAACGGCACGCGCCCCGTCAGCAGCTCGTAGAGCACGACGCCGGCGGCGTACAGGTCGGCCCGCGCGTCGACCGGCTCGCCCTTGGCCTGCTCGGGGGAGAGGTAGGCGGCGGTGCCGATGAGCGAGGTCGTCTCGGCGACGGTCGACGAGGAGTCGGACACCGCGCGGGCGATGCCGAAGTCCATCACCTTGATGTCGCCGGCATCGGTGATCATGACGTTGCCGGGCTTGATGTCGCGGTGGACGACTCCGGCCCGGTGCGAGTACTCCAGCGCCTCCAGGATGCCGTCGACATAGCGCACCGCGTCGGCGGTCGGCAGCGCGCCCGCCGCCGTGACGTCCTTGAGGGTGCGACCGTGCACGAGCTCCATGACGATGTAGGGGACCGGATGCCGCGTGCCGTCGGTACCGAGCTCGACATCCTCGCCGGCGTCGAACACGCGCACGATCTTGGGGTGCGCCATGCGCGAGGCCGCCTGCGCCTCGCGGCGGAACCGCGTGCGGAAGGCGGTGTTCTCGGCGAGGTCGCGGCCGAGGATCTTGATCGCGACCGAACGGCCGAGGGTCAGGTCCTCGCCGCGGTAGACGCCGGCCATGCCGCCCCGCCCGATGAGTTCATCGATGCGGTAGCGACCGGACAGCACACGAGTCTCTACTGACACTTCACCCTCTCGCCGGACACAGCCAGCCTAATCGACGCGCGCTCGCGAGGAAGTCCGGATCAGGGGCTGTCCTCGTCGGGCTCCGTCGTGGCCGTCGGCGTCGCCGTCGCCGTGATGTGGGCGTCTGCGGCCGACGAGGCGGACGTCAGGTCGCTGCCCGAGACCGTGCAGGTGACGGTGTACGAGACGGTGAGCAGCTGCCCGCCGTCGCCGGTCACCGTGATCGAGGCAGGACGGTCGCCGGCCTGGAACTGCGCGGTGGTCGACCCGGTGGCATCGAACGTGCCGTTGGTGACGGTGAAGTCGTACGAGGCGACCTGACCGCCGGCCGGGCACGTGTAGTTTGGCCACATCAGGTCGGCGGTCCCGCCCGCTTCCACCGAGGCGGGGAGGGTCGGCGCATCCGGGTCGGGCATCGACGCCTGCTCGCCGTAACACGTGAGCGTGAGCTCCGTGGCGGGTGTGATCTTGCCCTGCGGGTTGACCGACTCGACCGTGTCGACGGAGGCGGCGTCGGGGGCGACCGGACGCGTCGGAGAGACGCTGACGGTGAGGATGCCGGCATGCTTCGCCTTCTGCACCGCGGCCTGGCAGTCCAAGCCCTTCAGCGCCAGCGCGTCGACGTCGATGCGCGTCTCGGTCGGCGTCGGGGTCGCCACTGCGGAGGTCGTGGTCTGGGTGGGCGTCGACGCCGCCTGCTGGCTGTTCAGGAGCGCCCAGACGGTCCCGCCGAGCACGATCACGAGGATCACGATGAGCGCCACGAGCGGCCACGTCCAGGGGCTCCTCCGCCGGGGGGTCGTCGCCGCGGGAGCCGCCGTCGCACCGGTGGGGGCGGGGCCCGCGGCGGCCTCCGCGGCGGAGGGGAGGATGCGCGTCGCCTCGGCGGCGCCCAGGCCCGCCGTCAGCAGTCGTGTCGCCTCGTCGTCGCCGCCGGCCCCGGTGGCGGCGGCGATCGCCGGCACGGCGGCCACGGCCGCGGCGAGG
>NZ_JASGFE010000040.1:0-25901 GCF_047605725.1 Microbacterium sp. | reverse complement strand
CCGCGCTTCCGCGCTCCCGCGCCCCCGCCCGGCCCTACGCCCCGCGCCCCCGCCCGGCCCTACGCCCCGCGCCCCCGCCCGGCCCTACCACCGACCGCGAGACTGCACTGGTGCGCCGAGACTGCATGCCCAGCGTGCATTCTCGGCGCACAGATGAAGTCTCGCGGGGAGAGGGACAGCGCGGGGGCCGGCGCCGGCGCGGGAGCGCGGGGGCGCGGGAGCGCGGGAGCGCGGGAGCGCGGGAGCGCGGACCCAGGGTCAGAGTAGGCGGATGCCGGCGCGCCAGACGGCAGCGGTCAGCGGCATCCCGGGGCGATAGGCCAGGTGCGTCACCGACGGGGCGTCGAGCACCTGAAGGTCGGCGCGCGCGCCGGGACGGATCGCCCCGACCGCAGGCTGACGGATGCCGCGCGGATCGGTCCAGCCGTCTTCGTGCACCCCGAGCGCCATCGCGCCGCCGAGAGTCGCAGCCCGCACGGCCTCGCGGATCGTCAGCCCCATCTGCAGCACCGCGGTCGCGACGCAGAAGCCCATCGACGAGGTGTATGACGTGCCCGGGTTGCTGTTCGAGGCGATCGCCAGCACCGCGCCGGCGTCGACGAGCCGCCGGGCGGGCGCGAGCGGCACGCGCGTGGAGAGGTCGCAGGCGGGCAGTACCGTCGCGACGGTGCCACGGGTACCGCCCGCCCACGACCCCGAGAGGGCCTCGACATCCGCATCATCGAGGAAGCCGAGGTGGTCGACGCTCAGCGCGCCGTGCGCGACGGCGAGCTGCACCCCCGGGCCGTGCCCGAGCTGGTTGCCGTGCACGTGCGTGGCGAGCCCGTGCGCGCCCGCCGACCGGAGGACGCGGGCGGATGCCTCTTCGTCGAACGCCCCGCGCTCGCAGAACACGTCGACGGCGCTGACGAGGGGTGCCACGGCGTCGAGCATCGGGCCGGTCACGAGGTCCAGGTACTCCTCCGGGTCGGTCCCGCTCGGCACCACATGCGCTCCGAGGAATGTGACGGCGTCCACCCGCTCCGCGGCGACGCGCGCCGAGCGCACCTCGTCCGCGACAGTGAGCCCGTACCCCGTCTTCGTCTCGATCGTCGTGGTGCCCCCGCGCTGCGCCTCCGCCACGAGGCGGGCGAGATTCGCGCCGAGCTGGGCATCGGATGCCGCCCGCGTCGCTGCCACGGTCACGTTTATGCCTCCGGCGGCATACGCTTCACCGGCCATGCGCGCCTCGAACTCCGCGGTGCGGTCTCCCGCGAACACGCCGTGCGTGTGGGAGTCCACCCACCCGGGCAGCACCGCCCGGCCATCGGCGTCGAACCGCTCATCGGCGGCCGGGGCGTCCGCCGCCGACCCGACCCAGGCGATGCGGCCGTCCTCGACGACCACGGCCGCGTCGTGCAGCCGATCCTCCCCGGCGTCGTCGTTGGTCGTCAGCTCGCCGATCCGGTCGATCAGCAGCGACCGCTCTCCGGTCATCACCATGCCTGGTCGGTGTTGCGGATCACCGGCTCCATCGGCACGCGCACCCCGCGCTCGCGGGCGACGTCGACGGCGCGCTGGTACCCGGCATCCACGTGCCGGATGACGCCCATGCCCGGGTCGTTGGTGAGCAGCCGCTGCAGCTTCTCGGCCGCGAGTTCAGTGCCGTCGGCGACCGAGACCTGCCCGGAATGGATCGAGCGGCCGATGCCGACGCCGCCGCCGTGGTGCAGCGACACCCAGGTCGCGCCGGAGGAGGTCGCCGTCAGGGCGTTCAGCAGCGGCCAGTCCGCGATCGCGTCGGACCCGTCGGCCATCGCCTCGGTCTCGCGATACGGCGAGGCGACCGAGCCGGAGTCGAGGTGGTCGCGCCCGATCACGATGGGCGCCGAGATGCGCCCCTCGGCGACGAGCTCGTTGAAGCGCACGGCCGCGCGGGCCCGCTCGCCGTACCCGAGCCAGCAGATGCGGGCGGGGAGGCCCTCGTACTCGACGCGCTCCTGCGCGGCGCGGATCCAGCGGTGCAGGTGCTCGTTCTCGGGGAACAGCTCCAGGATCGCCTCGTCGGTCACCCGGATGTCCTCCGGGTCGCCCGACAGCGCCGCCCAGCGGAACGGACCGAGCCCCTCGCAGAAGAGCGGCCGGATGTAGGCCGGCACGAAGCCTGGGAACTCGAAGGCCCGGTCGTACCCGCCGTGGCGGGCCTCGTCGCGGATCGAGTTGCCGTAGTCGAAGACCTCGGCACCGGCATCCTGGAACTCGACCATCGCGCGCACCTGCGCGGCCATCGCCGCCCGCGCGTCGCGCGTGAACCCCTCGGGGTCGCGTACCGCACGCTCGTGCCACTGGTCGACCGAGTAGCCGATCGGCAGGTAGCTGAGCGGGTCGTGGGCGCTGGTCTGGTCGGTCACGATGTCAACGGTGAGCTCGCCCGCGCGGTGACGGCGGAGGATCTCGGGGAACACCTCGGCGGCGTTGCCGACGAGCCCGACCGACCAGCCGCGCTTCTCGGCCTTCGCGGCCTGCACCTTCGCGATCGCGTCGTCGAGGTCGTCGGCGACCTCGTCGAGGTACCGCTTGCCGGCGCGGCGGCGCAGCCGCGTCTCGTCGACGTCGACGATGAGGCACGCGCCGTCGTTGAGCGTGACGGCCAGGGGCTGCGCGCCGCCCATGCCGCCGCAGCCTCCAGTGAGGGTGAGGGTGCCGGCCAGCGTGCCGCCGAAGCGCTTGCGGGCGACCGCGGCGAAGGTCTCGAACGTCCCCTGCAGGATGCCCTGGGTGCCGATGTAGATCCACGACCCGGCGGTCATCTGCCCGTACATGATCAGGCCCTCGGCCTCGAGGCGGCGGAACTCGGGCCAGGTCGCCCAGTCGCCGACCAGGTGCGAGTTGGCGATCAGCACGCGCGGCGCCCACCGGTTCGTGCGGAACACGCCCACCGGCTTGCCGGACTGCACGAGCAGAGTCTCGTCGTCCTCCAGGTCGCGCAGCGTCTCGACGATCGCGTCGAACGCGGCCCAGCTGCGCGCGGCGCGCCCGGTGCCGCCGTACACGACGAGATCGTCGGGCCGCTCGGCGACCTCGGGGTCGAGGTTGTTCATGAGCATGCGCAGCGGGGCCTCGGTCTGCCAGCTCTTGGCGGAGATCTCGGTGCCGCGCGGGGCGCGGACGGGGCGGGCGCCGGGCAGTGTCATGTGCGGTCCTCTCGCGTTCGGGGCGCGTGTGCGCGTTCGGGGCGCGTGTGCGTCTTGATCCCATTCCAGCGCGAGCGGATGCCGGGGACAACGGCATCCGCTCCGCCGGTGTCTGGGATACCAGATGTGCACCCGCGGCGCGGGACAGTAGGCTTCCGGGCATGACGAGCCCGCCCAAGGTGCCCGCGGCCGATCAGACCCTGCGGGTGCTGAGCCTGCTCGCGGCCTCGCGCGGGCCGCTGGCGGCGAGCATGATCGCGACCCGCCTGGGCCTTCCTCGCTCGACGGTCTACCACCTGCTGGCGACGATGCAGGAGCACGGGTTCGTCATGCACCTGCCCGAGGAGCGCCGCTACGGGCTCGGGATCGCCGCGTTCGAGCTGAGCTCGGCGTACGCGCGGCAGGAGCCGCTCGCGCGCCTCGGCCGTCCCCTCCTCGCCGGGCTCGTCGACCGCGTCGGGCTCAGCGGCCATCTCGCCGTGCCGCACGGCCGCGATGTGCTGTATCTCGTCGAGGAGCGGGCCAAGGGAGCGCCCGCGCTCGTCTCGGACGTGGACGTGCGGCTGCCGATGCAGCTGACGGCGAGCGGGCGGGCGATTCTCGCGGCGCTGCCGAGGGCGCAGGTGCGCGCGCTGTTCCCCGGCCGCGAGGCGTTCGTCAACCTCCACGATGCCGGGGATGACGGCATCGACCGCTACTCGAAGCTGCGCAGCGTGCTCGACGCGACCTCGACGCGCGGCTTCGCGCTCGAGCGCGGCTCGGTGACGCCGGGCTTCTCCTCGGTCGCCGTCGCCGTGCTCGACCACCGCCGCTGGCCGGTCGCCGCGATCGCGGTCACCTTCCGCGACGGCGAGGTGCCCGACGACCGGCTCGCCGCGCTGGCCGCCGAGGTGCGCTCGGCGACCGAGACGCTGACGGTGCGCATCCACGGCCGGCGCTGAGCTGCGGCCGGATACTCCCCCACGTCAAAGAGTCGGCGACGCCCGCCCGGTCACAAGAGAGGACAGATAGCGGGACATTTTAGAAGACGTTCTAGACGATATATTGAGCGTCATTCGACGAGACGAGCTAGGATGGCGTCATGACCAGCGTGATGGACCGGCCGACGAGGCGCAGTGCTCATGGGCAGGCCGTGGCGTCGGCGATCCCTGAGATCGTCGGGCGTCTACGGGCAGTGCTCGGCCGCGACGTGCTGGCGGTGCTCGTGGGGCGCACTCCGCGCGCCGTCACTCGGTGGGCGGCCGGCGACGCCGAGCCCCCCGCCCGCGAGGAAGACCTGCTGCGCGATGCGTTCCAGATCGCCCAGGTGCTCAGCGAGGTGGAGCCCGACGAGGTCGTTCGCGCCTGGTTCATGGGCATGAACCCGCAACTCGACGACGAGTCCCCCGTCGAAGCCTTGCGCGAGGGCCGCGGCCGCGACGCGATGGCGGCGGCCCGGGCGTTCGTGAATGCCGGCTGAGCCGCGCCAGGTCGAGGCGCCGGAGCGCCTCTGGCGGGTCGAACGGGCGACCACGGCCCTGAGGTTCTCGCGGATCAGTCCGGTCGATGCCGAGTCCGATCGGGCGGGGAACCGCTTCGACGTCCCGGGCGGCGGGGTCCTGTACGCGGCATCCGATCCGCGCGGCGCCTACGCGGAGACGATCGCCCAGTTCCGCCCGTCGGCGCTCGTCGCCGAGCTCGACGCCGAGGGCCTGGAGCCCGGACGCGTGCCGTACGGAGCCCTGCCCCGCGAGTGGCGGGCTTCGCGCAGGCTGCGCGCGCTGCAGCTGGTGGATCCGCGTCCCTTCGTCGACATCGACCATCCCGCCACGCACGCTTTCCTGACCCGGGAAGCCTCCGACGTCTTGCGTGCGCTCGGTGTCGGGAGCCTTGACATCGCTCTGGTGCGCGGTCCGAGCAGGACGCTCACGCGGGCACTCGCCGGCTGGGTCTACACCCGTGTCGACGAGCACGGGCAAGGCTGCTACAGCGGCATCCGCTACAGCTCCCGCATTGGATCGCAGGAATGCTGGGCGGTGTTCGACGGCACTGCTGTGCGTCTCGTGTCGGAGCTGGACATCGGGCGAGACGACGAGGCTCTGAACGAGGTCGCCACGCAGCTGGACATCGTCGTGTCCTGAGCCGGTCTTCGCCTGGTCCCCGCACGGCGCGCAGCGACCGAGACGCTGACGGTGCGCATCCACGGCCGGCGCTGAGCTGCGGCCGGATACTCCCCCACGTCAAAGAGTCGGCGACGCCCGCCCGTTCACTCCCCGCACGGCGCGCGGCCCTCGAGACGCTGACGGTGCGCATAACTCAGGCAATCCGCGCGGGCGGGCCGGGAAATCCCGCGCGAAACCACGTTCTGCCTGAATTATGCGCAGCCGCTCATGGCCGAGCGGCCGACTCCGCCGCCGGGGCGTGTCAGTCCAGCGGCGCCCCGAGCGCCGCCTCGACGGCCGCGACCACGTCTCCGGCGACCACGAACTCGTGCGCGGCGGTGATCGTCGGCGAGAGGAACGAGTCGGTGTCGGCGACCGGGATGCGGGTGCGCAGCAGCGCCAGCACGGCCGCCGTCGCCGCCGCCGGCGCCTGATCCGGCACCGACACCCGCCGGAAGTCGAGGGCCCGCGTCGAGGCGAGCAGCTCGATCGCGAGCACGCGGGCGGCGCCGTCGATGCTCCGGCGCAGCTTGCGCCCGGCGTGCCAGCCCATCGAGACGTGGTCCTCCTGCATCGCCGACGAGGGGATCGAGTCGACCGATGCCGGTGCCGCGAGCCGCTTCAGCTCCGACACGACGCCCGCGGCGGTGTACTGCGCGATCATGAGCCCCGAGTCGAGGCCGGCGTCGGCGGCGAGGAACGGCGGCAGGCCGTGGTTGCGGGCGACGTCGAGCAGGCGGTCGGTGCGCCGCTCCGAGATGCTGGCGAGGTCGGCCACGGCGATCGCGAGGAAGTCCAGCACGTACCCGACCGGGGCGCCGTGGAAGTTGCCGTTCGACTCGACCCGCCCGTCGGGCAGCACGACCGGGTTGTCGATCGCGGAGCGCAGCTCGACGTCGGCGACGCGCTCGGCGTGGGCGGCGGTGTCGCGGACGGCACCGTGCACCTGCGGGGCGCAGCGCAGCGAGTACGCGTCCTGCACGCGCGTGAACTCGCCCTCGCGCGGACGCTGGATGAGCCCGGAGCCGGCCAGCACGCGCCGGATGTTCCCGGCCGCCGCCGCCTGGCCGGGGTGCGGCCGGAGCGCCTGCAGGTCGGCGGCGAACACGGCATCGGTCCCCGTCAGCGCCTCCACGCTCGCCGCGGCGGCGATGTCGGCCACCCGCAGGAGCCCGGCGAGGTCGTGGAGGGCGAGGCACAGCATCCCGAGCATGCCGTCGGTGCCGTTGATGAGAGCGAGCCCCTCCTTCTCGGCGAGGACGATCGGCTCGATCCCGGCCGCGGCCAGGGCATCGGACGCGGGCTGCGGAGCACCGTCGACCCGCACGTCGCCCTCGCCCAGCAGCGTGAGCGCGCAGTGCGCGAGCGGGCTGAGATCGCCCGAGCAGCCGAGCGAGCCGTACTCGTGCACGACCGGCGTGATGCCCGCGTTGAGGATCGCGGCGTACGTGTCCACGACGACGGGCCGCACCCCGGTGCGGCCGCTGGAGAGGGTGTTCAGGCGCAGCAGCATGAGCGCCCGGACGACCTCGCGCTCGACCTCCGGCCCACTCCCGGCGGCGTGCGAGCGGATGAGGCTCCGCTGCAGCTGCTGCCGCTTCTCGACGGGGATCTGCACCTTCGCGAGCGCCCCGAACCCGGTCGAGACGCCGTAGTGCGGCCGGGTGTCGTTCGCGAGCTCCTGGATGACCCGGTGACTCGCCTCGATCCGCTCGCGCGCCTCGGCCGAGATCACGACCGGGGCGTCGTCGCGGGCGACGGCGACGACGTCGGCGACGGTCAGCGGGGAGACCCCGAGAACGACGGGGGCGGGCGTGTGCGTACTCATGCTTCGATCTCACCCGATGACGCGGCGGTGCGGGATGCCGGCATCCGCGCTTCCGTCCGGGATACCGGACAGCGCGTGGACGTGCCCCCGTGCCCTCCGCGGACCGGGCTCCTACCGTGGAGTCAGGGCCGGGAACGGCCCCCTGGAGAGGAGCACCATGAGCGTCACCCGGCTGCTCGACGACATCCGCAGCGTCGGCCGCGACCCGCGGTCGGGCGGCTACTACCGGCCCGTGCTGTCGCCGTCCGAGCTCGATCTGCGCTCCTGGTTCGTCGGTGAGGCGGAGCGCCGTGGCCTCGACGTCGAGACCGACCGCAACGGCATCGTGTGGGCCTGGTGGGGGGCTCCGGCGTCCGGATCCATCGTGACCGGCAGCCACCTGGACTCTGTGCCCGGCGGGGGCGCCTTCGACGGACCGCTCGGCGTCGCCGCCGCACTCGAGGCGATCGATGTGCTGCGCGCCCGGGGCGTCGCGCCGCGCCGGTCGCTCGCGATCGCGGTCTTCCCCGAGGAGGAGGGCTCCCGCTTCGGCGTCGCGTGCCTCGGCTCGCGCCTGCTGACCGGAAAGATCGACCCCGATCGCGCCCGCGCGCTCACCGATGCGGACGGCGACACGCTCGCCGACGTCTTCGCACGCAACGGCATCGATCCCGCCCACCTCGGCCGCGACGACGAGACCCTCGCACGCGTGGGCCGCTTCGTCGAGCTGCACATCGAGCAGGGCCGCGGCCTCGTCGACCTGAACCAGCCGATCGGCGTCGGCAGCTCGATCCTCGGGCACGGGCGCTGGCGCGTGCGCGTGCAGGGGCAGGGCAACCACGCCGGCACCACGGCGATGACCGACCGCGCCGATCCGGTGGTCGCGGCCGCCGCGATGGTCGGCGCCGTCGCCGCCCTCGCGAGGGAGACGCCGGATGCCCGGGCGACGGTCGGCCGCTTCGAGCCTTTCCCCGGGGGCACCAACGTGATCGCCTCGGCGGTCAGCTTCTGGATCGACGCCCGGCATCCGGACGACGCCGTGACCCTCGCCCTCGTCTCGCGCGTCGATGCCGCGTGCGCCGAGCTCGCCGCGCTGCACGGCTGCACGGTCGAGCTGCGCGAGGAGTCGTGGAGCCCGACGGTGGGCTTCAACCGGGACCTCGCCGCCGAGCTGTCCACGGCCCTCGGCGGAGCGCCGCTGCTGGGGACCGGCGCGGGACACGACGCCGGCATCCTGTCGGAGTTCGTCCCGAGCGGCATGCTGTTCACGCGCAATCCGACCGGCATCTCGCACTCCCCCGAGGAAGACGCCGAAGACGCCGACGTCGATCACTCCGCGGTCGCCCTCGCCGACGTGCTGCAGGGGATGCTGTCGTGACCGCGTTCTGGGCCGCGCAGGCGTGGATCGGGGATGCCGTCGCGCACGACGTCCGCATCGCCTGCGACGACGCGGGCCGCATCACCGCGATCTCGTGCGGCGCGGAGCGGGCGCCCGGCGATGTCGCGCTGCCCGGCGTCGTCTACCCGGGGGCGGTCAACGCGCACTCGCACGCGTTCCACCGGCTGCTGCGGGGTCGCACGCACTCAGGCGGCGGGAGCTTCTGGACCTGGCGCGAGCTGATGTACCGCGAGGCTGCGGCGCTGACGCCGGAGAGCTACGAGCGCATCGCCACCGCGGCGTACGCCGAGATGGTCGCGACCGGCTGGACCTCGGTGGCCGAGTTCCACTACGTGCACCACCGGCCGGACGGCACGCCCTACGGGGCGGCGGGCGGGCCGGGTTCTGAGCCGCACGCGATGGAGCTCGCGCTCGCGCGGGCGGCCCGGGCCACCGGCATCCGGCTGACCCTGCTCGACACGTGCTATCTGTCCAGCGGCTTCGGCGCCGCGCTGCTGCCCGAGCAGGTGCGCTTCGGCGACGGGTCGGCGCGGCGCTGGCTCGACCGGCTCGCGGCGCTGCGCGAGCGCATTGGCGCGGAGTTCTCACCCGACGAGGTCAAGGTCGGCGCGGCGCTGCACTCGGTGCGCGCGGTGCCGGTGCGCGAACTGGCATCCGTCGCCGACGCTCTCGCCGACGAGGCGCCGCTGCACATCCACGTCTCCGAGCAGCCCGCCGAGAACGAGGCGTGCCTCGCGGCCACTGGGCTCACCCCCGTCGAGCTGCTCGCCGAGCACGGGCTGCTGAGCCCGCGCCTGTCGGCGGTGCATGCGACGCACCTCACCGAGCGCGACATCGAGCTGCTGGGGGCTGCGGGCGCGACGATCGTGATGTGCCCGACGACCGAGGCCGATCTCGGCGACGGCATCGGCCCGGCTCGGCGGCTCGCCGATGCGGGATGCCGCATCGCCCTGGGAACCGACCAGCACGCGGTCGTCGACCCGCTGCTGGAGGCCCGCGCGCTCGAGCACGGCGAGCGCCTGGCGGCGGGCATGCGCGGGCGGTTCTCTCCCGCCCAGCTGGTCGCCGCGATGACGCGCGGCGGCGCGGCGAGCACCGGACGAGCCGTCGGCTCGCTGCGCGTGGGAGCCCTGTGCGACCTGATCGCGGTGGACCCGGCATCCCTCCGCACCGCCGGTAGCGATCCGGGACAGCTCGTGCTGTCCGCGACCGCCGCCGACGTGGCCGCGGTCGTCATCGGCGGCCGCCTCCGCGCCTGAGCCCGGCCCCGCGCCGGGGTCTGACCCGGCATCCACCCCACCCCATCCCGCCGAGTCACTGCCTTAACGCCCAGTCACTGCCCTCCAGCGCAGTGACTCGCACGCAAGGCAGTGACTCGCGTGAGAGAGCAGTGACTCGCGCGGGAGAGCAGTGACTCGCGCGGGAGAGCGGCGGCGCGCGAGGAGGGAGTCACTGGCGGCGGCGAGCATGGCCACGACGCGAAGTGCGGCGGGAGAGTCAGGACACTCGCGAGTAATACTGGTTATACTCTTGCTATGAAGACCGCGATCTCCATGCCCGACCGGGACTTCGAGCGATTCGACCGCGTGGCCTCCCGCCACGGCATGAACCGGTCGGAGTTCTATCGCCTTGCCGGCCAGCGGCTCGCAGACGAGCTGGAGGGAGGTGCCGAGCTGACGGCGCTCGCCAACGCGGCGATCGCCCGGGCGGGCCAGCCGCACGACGACCTGTTCCTGGAGGAGTCGCAGCGCATCGCGAGCGAGGGCAGCGACTGGTGATCGCACACGGCGACATCGTCTGGGTGGATTTCGGCTCGCCGAGAGGCTCGGAGCCGGCGAAGGTGCGGCCGGCGATCGTCATGCAGGAGGACTGGCTGCTCGCGTCGGACATCGCGACGGTTCTCGTGGTTCCGCTGACCTCGAACCTCGCCCTCGAAGGGTTCCCCGGGAACGTGCTCGTCCCCGCGGATGCCTCTGGGCTCGACCGCGACTCGGTCGCAGTCGTCTCGCAGGTCGGGCCGGTGAGCCGGGAGTTCCTCGACCCCTACCCGGCGGGGCACCTTCCGGGCTATCTCGGGAGCAGGGTCGCCGCCGGCATCCGGCTCGTCATGGGCATCTGACCCGTCTGCGCCGGTCCCGGCATCCGCACCACCCATCCCGCCGAGTCACTGCCTTAACGCCCAGTCACTGCCCTCCAGCGCAGTGACTCGCAGGCAAGGCAGTGACTCGCGTGAGAGAGCAGTGACTCGCGCGGGAAGGAGTCCGTCGATCACGACGACGAGCGGATGCCGCATGCTCGGCTCCCCGGCGGCGACGATCACGGCCCACAGCTCGGCCGCGACCGTCTCGCCGTCACACGCGGCGGCTCCACGGGTACGAGGTTCATCGCGCGAACCGCGCGGGACCGGAGAACGCCGCCGCGTCAGCGGGCGGTGACGCCGCGCGAGGCCTGCACGCGCGCGATCAGGTCGCTGAACGCCTGCACGTACCCGGCCAGGAACTCGGCGGTGTCCGCGCTCGTGACCTCGCCGTCGTCGGTGATCAGGCCGGGCGTGGACTGGACGTAGCCCTCCGGCTGGCCGAGCACGATCGCGTCCATGTGCAGCAGGATCGCCTTCAGGTGCTGCTGCGCGGCCGCGGTGGCGACTCCTCCGCCGGAGGTGCCGATGACCGCGGTGGGCTTGCGGGCGAACGAGCTGGTGCCCCACGGGCGCGCGGCCCAGTCGAGGGCGTTCTTGAGCGCGCCGGGTATCGAGCGGCTGTACTCGGGCGTGACCAGGATCACGCCGTCGACCGCCGCGAGGGCGTCCTTGAACGCCCGGGCGACCGGCGGGTAGTCGGCGTCGAGGTCACGGTTGTAGAGCGGAAGCTCTCCGATCGGGATCTCCACGAGCTCGACGCCCTCAGGGGCGAGCCGGGCGAGAGCCTTCGCGAGCTTGCGGTTGATCGATTCCTTGGACAGTGAGCCGACGATGTAGCCGATCTTCTGGGACATGCGGGGAGTTCCTCTCTGGTGCCACTCTGTGGTTCGCGATCAGGCAACATGCATGCACGCGCATCTATTCCGAGTTTCTCGACTCGATCCGGATAGTGTGACGACACGACCCGAAGGGAACCCCGTGAAGGTCACGACCACCACCCTCGAGATGCTCGCCGCACCCGACTCGCCTGCCCGCCCGTTCCCCGCCGGCGTGCGTCTCGACCGCGCCACCGACGTGCCGCCCGAGTATGCGCGGTTCCTCTATGGCCTCGTCGGCGGACCCTGGCACTGGACCGACCGACTCGCCTGGTCTCGGCAGCAATGGACCGACGAGCTCGCCGTGGCCGGCACCGAGTTCTGGATCCTCTACGGCGGCGGCATCCCGCTCGGGTACGTGCACCTGCAGCCGCAGCCGGTCGCGGAGGGCACGAGCGTCGAGCTGCGCTACTTCGGCCTCGCCGAGGCGGCGATCGGACAAGGGCTCGGCGGATGCCTGCTGGAACACGGCATCCGCGCCGCGTGGACCGTGCCGGAGCGATCCGGCCTGCCGCCCGTCGTGCGCGTCTGGGTGCACACCTGCACACTGGACGGACCGACCGCCCTCGCGAACTACCGCGCGCGCGGATTTGTCGTCGTCGGAGCCGAAGAGACCGACGAAGACGTCGCCGACGAGCCGCTCGGCTCGTGGCGCGCCACCGGGGGCCCGCGGTAACCGGCTGATTACAGCCGGGGCCGCCACGTAAAACCCCTGTTACTTCTCGCCGGATGAGGCCAGGGCGCCCGGCCGCGTCCCTACGTTGGGTCCCATCGCCGCCGCCTGCCCCAGGGCGGCGCCATGACGACTCGGAGCACCCCATGAAAGCCCTGAAGAACCCGGCGCTGCAGATCGGTGGCGCCGCCATCCTCGGCATCGCCTTCGGCCTCATCGTCGGAGAGTGGGCCGCTAACCTCAAATTCGTCGGCGATATGTTCATCCGACTCATCCAGATGGCGATCGTCCCACTCGTGATGTCGTCGGTCATCGTCGCGACCGGCTCGATGACCGGGTCGGGCATGGGGAAGATGGCCTTCCGCACCTTCAAGTGGATGATCGGGTTCTCGGTCATCGCCGCCCTCATCGCCTGGGGGATCAGCGTCATCATCCAGCCCGGTGCCGGCATCGACTTCTCGGGCGGCGTCGATCCCGCGCTGGAGGAGTCGGTCGGCGAGGCCACCGGCTGGCAGGACACTCTCCTGAACTTCGTCTCCACGAACATCTTCGCCGCCATGTCGACGGCCACGATGGTGCCGATCATCATCTTCTCGCTGCTGTTCGGCGTCGCGCTGAACGCGTATATGACCAAGTCGGGAAACCGGCTCCTGCTCGACTTCTTCGACCAGCTGCAGCAGGTCGTGCTCACCATGATCCGGTTCGTGATGCTCATCGCGCCCATCGGCGTGTTCTGCCTGCTCGCCAACCTCGCCGGCACCGTCGGGTTCGCCGTGGTCACCAGCGCGCTCAAGTACCTCGGCTCGACGCTGCTCGGCGTGCTGATCGTGCTCGCCCTGTTCGTGCTCGTCGTGTGGCTGCGCACCGGCCTCAACCCCGCGAGGCTCCCCGCCAAGCTCAGCGACCAGACCATGATCGCGATCACCACGACGAGCTCCGCCGTGACGTTCCCGACCGTGCTCAAGACCGCGATCGAGAAGGTCGGCGTCAGCCAGCGCGTCGCCAACTTCACCCTGTCGGTCGGGCTCACGATGGGGTCGTACGGCGCCGTGCTCAACTACATGATCGTGGTGATGTTCCTCGCCCAGTCCGGCAGCATCACCCTGGACTTCGGCACGATCGTGCTCGGGATGTCGCTGGCCATCCTCCTGAACATGGGCACGATCACCGTGCCCGGCGGCTTCCCGGTCGTCGCGATGTTCCTCGCGACCTCGCTCGGGCTGCCCTTCGAGGCGGTGGGACTGCTGATCGCGGTGGACTGGTTCGCCGGCATCTTCCGCACCTTCCTCAACGTCAACGGCGACACCTTCGTTGCCATGCTCGTCGCCAACCCCGGTGGCGAGATCGATCGCGACGTCTACGAGGGCAAGAAGGCGGTCGAGACCGACGCCCTCGATCTCGACGCGATGAAGGAGCAGTTCGAGAAGGCGGATGCCGCGGACTGACCCGCCGGCCCGCCTCCGGCATCCCACGAACTCGGAGAAGCCGCCCACCGGCCCGCGACCACCCCACGAACGTCGGAGAAGCCGCTCGTCGGCCTCAACCACCCCACGAACGTCGGAGAATCGCGCGAAGTTCGGAGGATTTCGTGAAGATCCTCCGAAGTTCGTCGACTTCTCCGACGTTCGGATGCCCGGTCCGCGCGACTGCGTGGCCTTCTCAGGCACCGCGCTCGGGGACGGCGAGAATGGCATCCACAACAGCTCACGATGCAGCGATCCCGGGAGCGCCGACGACTCCAGTCAGGACGGATGAGATGACCCAGGCCGACGAACCAGCACCGGATGCCGTGAGCGCCCTCTTCACTCTGCGGGCGCGGCGGCAGCGCTGGCTCGACGTGGAGGCGGCCCTGGCGCTGGCGGAGGCGGATGCCGGCGTGGTGCCCGCCGAGGCGGCCGCGGCCATCGCGGCGCACGCCGACATGTCGCACGTCGACGAGGACGCCCTCGTCGCCGGCGAGCACGCGGCGGGCCATGTGATGGTCCCCCTCGTCGCCGCGCTCGCCGAGCTGGCCGGGCCCGAGCACGGCGGCTGGGTGCACTGGGGCGCGACGACGCAGAACATCCAGCAGACGGGCGACACCATCGGCATCCGCGACGCCCACCGCGTGCTCACGCAGCGGGTGGAGCGCGTCCTCGCGGTCCTGGCCGCGATGGCCGAGACGCACGCCGACACCGTCATGGCAGGGCGCACTCACGGCCAGCACGCGGTGCCCATCACCTTCGGATACAAGGCCGCCGTGTGGGCGGATGTGTTCGCGCGCCACCTGCAGCGGATGCGGGCGATCGAGCCACGCCTGTTCGTGTCGATGACCGGGGGCGCCGCCGGCACCTTCGCGACGTTCGGCGAACGGGGCCCGCAGATCCAGCGCGGGGTCGCCGAGCGCGTCGGTCTGACACCGATGGATGTGCCGTCCCGTGCGATCGTCGACCACTTCGCCGAGTGGGTGTGCCTGCTCGGCCTGATCGCCGCAAGCGCGCAGTCCGTGGCCGAAGAGGTGATCCGCCTGATGTCCGCAGAGTTCGGCGAGGTCGAGGAAGCGCTCTCGGACACAGACGTGGGGAGCTCGACGATGCCGCAGAAGCGGAACGCGAAGGCATCCATGTCGATCGTCACCGGTGCCGCCCAGGTCAGGGCTCTCGTCCCGCTCGCGCTCGAGGCGACGATCCAGGCGCACGAGGTCGACGGCACCCGGTCGGCGATGATGGACCGCGCCGTCGAGCAGTCCGCCACGCTCCTCGACGCCGTGCTGCTCGGTCTCGGGCGGATGCTGTCGGGACTGCGGATCGATCCGGAGCGGATGCGGGCAAACCTCGATCTCACGCGCGGCCTGATCAGCGCCGAAGCCGTCATGATGCGCCTGGCCGAGACGATCGGGCGCCAGGAGGCGCACACCGTCGTTCACCATGCCGCCACGCACGCGGCGACCACCGGCGCCCTGTTCGCCGACGTCCTCGCCGCCGACCCGGCGGTGACCGGCGCACTGGCCCCGGAGCAGCTCGGTGTGCTGCTCGACCCGGAACGGCACATCGGCCTCAGCCCGCGCCTCGCGCGCGAGACGGCGGCCCGCGTGCGGGCACTGCTCGCCGAGGGGTGAGGCCGTCGCTCGCGGTCCCACGGCCGTGCTGTTGGCGACACCTTTCTGCCCGGTGCGCGCCTGTCTGAGGTGTGGGCGCCACTTCCCTGCGATGGCGGTTCATATATAAGGCGCCATCGCAGGGAAGTGGCGCCACCGCTTCTCCGCGACAACTGCCGCCCCCGACTACCCGACGAGCGGCCGTGTGGCCGTGCGCACCCGCCGGAGCGCAGACGCGCGGTCGGTCGCTGATCGCAGGCCCCGAAGTTCGGAGGATCGCACGTACTTCGGAGGATTTCGACGAGATCCTCCGAAGTTGGCGCGACTCTCCGACGTTGGTGTCGGATGCCGGGGGCCGTACATCCAGGGCAAGCGAACAAGGACCGCGGGGAACCGCGGCGCCAGGCGCCCGACCCGCGACGCCCGACCGCCGGCGCCGGGTCTCAGGCGCCGACCACGTCGAGCATGTGCTGCGACCACTCCTCGATCTGCGCCCGCCTCTCGGCGAATGCCGGGTTCGTGCGAGCCATGCCCGTATGCCAAAGCTGGAATGCGACCTGCCGCAGCGCGATGTAGTCGTCGAGGCGGGCGGTGTCGAGGGCCCGCACCGAGCGATACCCCGCCAGCAGCGCGTCGCGGAACCGCGGGTAGTCGCCCCGGTCACGCTGCTCCCACAGCGCCACCGCCACGTCGTAGATCCGCGGCCCGAACCCGCAGTCGTCGAAGTCGATCAGCTTCACCCGTCCGGCCTCGAAGACCGCGTTGCCCAGGTGCAGGTCGGCGTGGATCAGCCCGGCATCCCGCTCGTCGGCGAGCATCGGACCCAACCGCTCCCGCACGGCCTCGAACCTCGTCCGCAGGGCCACGGGCAGGAGGTCCCAGCACCCGCCCGCGGACACCTCGCCATGGACCATCACGTCGCCGAAGAACGTCTCGTGGTCCCAGTGGATGCGCGTGAACCACGCGGGCCGGGTCCAGGCATCCGCCTGCCGGTGCAGTTCCGCCATCGCCGCGCCGACCCGCTCCAGGTGGATCGGGCGCGGAGAGGCCTCGACGATGCGGCCGTCCATCCAGCGCAGGACCGAGCACTGCAGGACAGCACCGTCGACCTCGACCCCGACGACGGCGCGGCCGTCGGATGCCGGGAGCACCTCCGGCACCTCGAGCCCGGCGCTCGCACGCAACGCCTGCAGCCAGGCCAGCTCCGACCTGATCGCGAGCGCCGAGTCGATGTCGCGCCCGTGGCGCTGCGGCCGGTGCACGCGCACGAGGAACCGCCCGGCCTCGCTCTCGTGCCGGAAGGTCGTGTTCTCGCCGTGGTTCACGAACCGCAACGCGCCCGCCGGCAGCGCATACTCGCGCAGCGCGGCGAGCGCGACCGTTCTGCGGTGCGCGATCTGGCTGCGGACGGTGGTCATGCCGACCACTGTGCCCGCCGGCATCCGCCGACGACAAGGGGGCGGCGCCGATCGCCCGCCGAGAATCCACGCCGACCGCCGGTCTGCGAGGGCCCCGAAGTTCGGAGGATCGCACGTACTTCGGAGGATCTCGCCGAAATCCCCCGAAGTTGGCGCGACTCTCCGACGTTGGTGTCGGATGCCGGGCCAACCCTGCTGAGGAAAGGGATGACCGCGATCGCCACACCACCGCGAATCGCCCCCGGCTGCGCTCGCACAGACCGTGCGCGCTGAGTCAAGCAGAATGCACCGATCGCGTCGCACAATGGTGGCGACGAAAGGGAGCCAACCATGTCGCCGCTGCCGAAGATCGACTTCATCTACCTCTCCGAACCGGACATGATCCGCGCCGGGGTGACCGACATGCCCGCGTGCGTCGATGCGATGGAGGAGTGCTTCCGGCTCCTCCACGCCGGCGACTACCGGATGGCGGGATCCAACGCCGACTCGCACGGCGCGATGGTCACCTTCCCCGAGAACTCGCCGTTCCCGAACATGCCGGAGCCGACGGCCGACCGACGGTTCATGGCCATGCCCGCCTATCTCGGCGGCTCCTTCGGGACGACCGGCTGCAAGTGGTACGGCTCCAACATCGCCAACCGCGAGAAGGGTCTGCCCCGCTCGATCCTGATGTTCATGCTCAACGACACCGACACGGGCGCTCCCCTCGCGCTCATGTCGGCGAACCTGCTCTCGGCGTATCGCACCGGCGCCATCCCCGGGGTCGGGGCCCGCTACCTCTCCCGCGAGGACTCCCGCACCGTCGGCGTCGTCGGCCCCGGCGTCATGGCCAGGACCACGTTCGCCGCGTTCGTCGCCGCGCGTCCGGGGATCGACACGGTGAAGATCAAGGGGCGCAGCAGCGGCAGCACCCGCGCCTTCGCCGAGTGGGTCGCCCGGGAGTTCCCGCAGATTCCGACGGTCACCGAGGTCGACACGATCGAGGAGGCCGTGCGCGACAGCGACATCGTGACCTTCTGCACCTCCGGCGCGGGCGGCGACCCTGCGACGTATCCGACGGTCCAGCACGACTGGGTCAAGCCGGGCGCCTTCCTCGGCATGCCGTCGCTGTGCAACGTCGACGACGCGATGCTGGGGCCGTCGGTGCGCAAGGTCGTCGACAGCCTCGGACTGTACGAGGCGTGGGCGGAGGAGATCCCGTACCCGCTGCATCACACCGTGCCGATGATCGGAGCGCGTTTCATGGACCTGATCCACGACGGCGAGCTGGCCCCCGACGACCTCGACGACCTCACCGCGATCGTCGGCGGCGCCACCCCCGGGCGCCGCGACGACGAGGAGATCGTCCTCATGTCGGTGGGCGGGATGCCGGTCGAAGACGTCGCGTGGGGCACGACGGTGTACCGCCGGGCCGTCGCGGAGGGGATCGGCGTTCCGCTGAACCTGTGGGACCGCCCCGCCCTTGCCTGAGCGACGACGAGAGGGGATCTCCCGATGACACAGAGCGACGTCGTCGTGGTCGGACTCGGCTCCGTGGGGTCGATGGCGCTGTGGCACCTGTCGCGCCAAGGCCACTCGGTGGTCGGGGTCGAGCAGTTCGGCCGGGTGCATGCCGCCGGCGCGTATGCCGGGGAGTCCCGGCTGTTCCGCGTCGCCGCGAAGGAGGGCGCGCTCTACACGCCCGCTCTCCTACGCGCGCGCGAGCTGTGGCTCGAGCTCGCCGAGGCATCGGGCCGCGACGTGCTGCTGCCGGTCGGTGCGCTGCACCTCGCTCCGGGCGACCACGAGGATCTCGGCGCGACGCTGCGGTCCGCGAAGGACTACGACCTGCCGCACGAGGTGCTCGACGCCGAGGCGCTGCGCCGGCGATATCCGCAGTTCCACGTCGACGACGGCGACGTGGGTGTGCTGGACCTGCTCGGCGGCGCGATGCGCCCCGAGACCGCCGTGCTCGCCGCGCAGGAGCAGGCGCTACGTCACGGCGCCTCGATCGTCGCCGACGCGGAGGTCACCGCGATCGAGGCGACGGATGCCGGTGTGATCGTGCGCACGGCCGATCACGAGTTCCACGCCCGCCGCGCGATCGTGACGGCGGGGCCGTGGACGGCTCGGGTGCTGCCGGAGCTGCGCGACCTGCTCTCGGTGGCCAGCTTCACCCTCACGTGGCTCATGCCCCGCCACCCCGAGTGGTTCACGCCCGATCGGTTCCCCGGCTTCATGCGCGACCTGACCGTTCCGGGCGCCTCCGACGTGCACGCCTTCGGCGTGCCGACCCTCGACGGGTTCAGCATCAAGATCTGCCCCCACATCGTCCTGCCCGAGGTCGCCGATGTGCGCGACCGCGCCACCGAGGTCTCGCCGGAAACGCTGCGCTGGGCCGGCGAGCAGGCGCAGCGGATGATCCCCGACCTCGTGCCCGAGCCGGTGCGCTGGTCGGTGCATCCCGATTCGCAGAGCCCGGACAAGGCCCCCGTGATCGACACGGTCGCCGACGGCCGCATCGTGGTCGCGGCGGGCATGAGCGGCAACGGCTTCAAGTTCATCCCGGTCTACGGCCTCGCCGTGGCCGAGCTGGCCACGACCGGGTCGAGCGTGTGGCAGCACGAGCGGTTCACCCTGTTCGCGCACCGAAGCATCGGCTGACCCGTGGCGCCGAGCGCGCAGAAAGGATCGACATGACCGCAGATCTCATCCTCACCGGGGCGTTGGTCCGCACCGCGGACCGCTCCCGCCCTGTCGCCGAGGCCATCGCGTTCGCGGGCGGCCGCATCCTGGCCGTCGGAGGGCTCTCGGACGTGCTCGCGCACCGCGGGCCCGAGACCGAGGTGCGCGACCTCACCGGGCACGCCGTCTACCCCGGGTTCGTGGACGCGCACAACCACCACGCCATCACAGGCATCACCGAGCTGTTCGAGTTGTCGTTCAGCTCGTCGCTGAGCCTCGACGGGGTGCTCGAGTGCGTCAGCGCCCACGCGGCGACGCTCCCGGACGATGCCTGGATCACCGGCGGGTCGTGGGGCGCCACGCTCATGGACGAGTTGAACAGCTCCGCCGTGCGGGCGCGGCTGGACCGGGCCGCCGGCGGGCGTCCGGTCATGCTGGCAGACGACAGCCACCACAACCGCTGGGCGAACACGCGCGCGATGCAGCTCGCCGGGATCGGGAAGGGGTCGATCCCGGCCGCAGGAGTGACCCTCCTCGACCCCGTCGACGGCGAGCCGACCGGCGTGCTGCTGGAGGCGGCGGGGCTGCCGGTCGCGCAGGCCCACACCTCCGGCGGCGGGCTCGCGCCCGACCAGTACCGGCGCGCATCGCGGCGTGGCATCGAACGGCTGAGCGCCTTCGGCATCACGGCATTCCAGGACGCGGCGGCGTCGCTCGACATCGTCGCCGCGCTGCAGAGCCTCGACGCCGCCGGAGAGCTGGACGCGTGGGTGGTGTCGAGCCTGACCATCAACGACGACATCTTCGGGTTCGCCCCGATCGGTCAGCCCCTCGTCGATGCGGGCGCGCAGTTCCGCAGCGCGCACCACCGACCGGACTTCGTGAAGATCTTCCTCGACGGCATCCCCCCGTCGCGCACCTCGTTCTTCCTCGACCCCTACCTTCCCGACGACCTGCACGGCGCGCACTATCACGGCGCGACGACGATGGATGCCGAGGAGCTCTACGGCTGGCTGCGCATGGTCGCCGAGCGCGGCCTCGGCGCGAAGGTGCACTGCACCGGCGACGGCACCGCGAAGCTGCTGCTCGACGTGGTCGAGCAGCTGCGCGGCGAGGGGTTCGCGGACACGCCGTTCCAGCTCGCCCACGGCCAGTTCCTGGGCCCGGGCGACATCGAGCGGCTCGTGCGACTCCGGGTCGGCGCGGAGATCTCTCCGTTCCTGTGGTTCCCAGGGGTCATCCCCGAGGCCCTCGCCGCCGTGCTCGGCGCCGACCGAGGCGAGCACCTGCAGCCCAATCGCTCCCTGGTCGATGCGGGCGCCCTGGTCGCGGCCGGGTCGGACTGGCCGGTGAGCGAGTCCCCCGATCCGTTCGAGGGGATGCAGGGGCTGGTCACGCGCGCCGACCCGCGGGGGCGAGCCCCCGGGACGCTGTGGGCCGAACAGGGACTCACCCCCGCCGAGGCGCACGAGGTGTTCTCGATCAACGGCGCCCGCATGATCGGCCTCGGCCACGAGACCGGTTCGCTGGAGCCGGGCAAGTCCGCCGACTTCATCGTCCTCGACCGGGACTTCGTGGCCGGCCCGCCCGACCGGATCGTGGACACGCGCGTACGGGAGACGTGGTTCGCCGGGCGGCGCGTGTTCGCCGCCGATTGAACGGCCGCACGCGCAGGCGCGTCGCGCCCGGTCTCAACGCGTCCGGTCGCCCTCGGCGAGCACCTGTTCCAGCGTGCCGAGCACGATCCCGAACTCCTCGTCGTCGATGACCAGCGGAGGCCGGATCTTCAGCACGTTGTCGCCGGGGCCGATGCGGCTGATCAGCACGCCCCGGCGGTACATCCCCTCGACCAGGTCGCGCGCGCCCGCGGCATCCGGGGCGCCCGCGGCGTCGACGAGCTCGAGACCGAAGAACAGGCCCCGTCCCTTGACCGCCTTCACCTGCGGAAGCGACGCCGTGTACTTCTCCATGCGCTCGCGGGCGACCGCACCCAACGAGGCCGCCCGCTCGACGAGCCCGCGATCGGCGATCTCGTCGAGCACCGCGAGCCCCACCGCCGAGGACACCGGGTTCCCCGCGAACGTGTTGAAGAACATGTTCTGCGAGCCGAAGGCATCCAGCACGCGCTCGCTGGTCACGACGCCCCCGATCGGATGCCCGTTTCCCATGGGCTTTCCGAGCGTGACCAGATCGGGGTGGATGCCGACGACCCGATGTCCCCACAGCGCCTCTCCCATGCGCCCGAAGCCGGACTGCACCTCGTCGGCGATGACCACCCCGCCGGCGGCGCGGACACGCTCCACGAGCCCCGCGACATAGCCCTCCGGCACGTTGTTGAGCCCCTCGGTCGAGAACGACGGATCGAACAGCACGGCCGACACCCCGTGACCCGCCGCCTGCAGCGACGCGATCGCGGCATCCACCTCGGCGAGTGCATCGGCGAGCACCCCCGCGGCCGCGTCGCCCACGGCGTCGGGAATGCGCACCGCGCGCACGTGCGCGCCGAAAGGCTCCTTGACCTGCAGCCCGGTCGTCAGGACCGCGAGCGCCCGGGTGTTGCCGTGGTAGCTGAAGTCGGACACGATCACCCCGGTGCTGCCGGTGAGCTGCTGCGCGATGCGCAGGGCGAGCTCGTTCGACTCGGAGCCGCTGTTGGTGAACAGGACCCGGTCGAGGTCGCCGTCGAAGGTCGCGAGCAACCGCTCCGCATAGTCGACGACCCGTTCGTTCAGGTACCGGGTGTGCACGTTCAGGGTCGCCCACTGCTCGGCCGCGGCGGCGATGACGCGCGGATTGCCGTGACCCACGCACGGCACGTTGTTGTAGGCGTCGAGGTAGCGCGAGCCGTCGGCGGACGTGATCCACACTCCGGATGCCGACACCGCGTGCAACGGCGTGGAGTAGAACAGCGGCGAGTACGGTCCGAGCGTGCGGTTTCGGCGCTCGCGGAGGGTCGGGGCGTCGGACATGAGTCCTCCTTCGTGAATCAAGCGGAGAGGTGACGGCGGGCGAGCTCCAGCACGAACGGCCGGACGTCGGCGACCAGGAACTCCGCCGTGTCGTCGCCGCGGCGGGCCGCCGCCCAACCTAGATAGGTCATGCCCCGCGCGAGGATCAGCGCGTCGAGCAGCGCGAGCGTCCGCTCGGGCACGCGCCGGGCACGCGTGTAGCCGTCCTCGAGGGCCGCCCGGTACTCGAGGTAACGCGGATGGAACTGGAAGAAGAACAGCGTCGTCGCGAGGTCGAAGGCGTGCCAGCCCTCGCCGAAGTCGTCGAAGTCGATGAGCGTGAGCGAGCCGTCGGCGCGGCGCATGACGTTCTCCGGCGTGAAGTCGGCGTGCAGCACGCCATACACCTCGGCATCGGTGCCGGCATCCGTCAGCACCCGGGTCAGCGACGCGGCCGCGGCGCGCAGCACCCGCAGGTCGTCGTCGGAATGCTCGGCGAGCCCGCCCGGGTCGCCCCAGAGCGCGCCGCGTCCGACCAGGCCCTCCGCGTCCCACGCGGGCCGGTCGTACCCGGGCGGGAGGCCGATGACGCCGGCCGCCTCGTGCATGTGCGCGGCCAGTCCGCCGAGCGCGGCGAAGTCCTCGGGGGTGAGGGAGCTCGTGCCGTCGACCGCGTTGGCGATGTCCTCCAGCGGCGCACCGTCGTCGAGCCAGCGCTGCACGACCACCGGGAAGCGCAGCCCGTCGACCTCGCGGACGACGAACGAGCCGCCACCGCGCACGGCGCGGTAGTCGGGCGCATCGATCCCGTGCGCGCGCAGGGCCCGGACGTACGCGATCTCGCTCTCGATCTCGGCATCGGTGCGGTAGCCGGGGCGTGCGATGCGCAGGGCGAACCGGCCTTGTGCGCACTCGACGCGGAAGACCGTGTTCTCGCGGTGCTTGACGAAGGTCAGGGTGGCCCCGGTGGCGAGGTCGAAGTCCGGCAGCGCGGAGCGCGCGATGCGCTCGGCGCGGGCGATGCTGGCATCCATCGTTCCATCCTCTCCGACTCGGGAGCACTTCGGCGACCCGGCCTCCATCCTCTCCGACGGCACCGGAGTCACTGTGCGCGGAGCGCACGAACGTGTGCTTCGGGCGCAAGAATGACCGCGACGGCCTGTCGCACGACGCGCCTGCGGGCGTAGCATCCCGGGCAACGCGTCACAGACTCGTCGGATCGACACCGAAGGAGCAACCATGGCCGATTCCTCGACGGGAGAGCTCGCCCACAACAAGCTCGGCGTGGCCGCGATCGTGTTCCTCGTGCTGGCCGCCGTCGCGCCGGTCACCGTCGCGATCGTCGTCCTGCCCCTCGCGATCGCCTTCGGCAACGGCGGCGGCACGCCCGTCGCGGTGATCATCGTGGCGGCGGCGCTGCTGCTGTTCGCCGCCGGCTACGCGCAGATGACGAAGGAGCTCGTCAACGCCGGCGGCTTCTACGCCATCGCCGTCAAGGGCCTCGGGCGCCCTGCGGGCCTGATCACCGGCATGATCGCGACGATCGGCTACAACGGGTTCGTCGCCGGGGCCCTCGGAACCCTCGGGTTCTTCACCGGCGCGGTCGCCCTGCCGACCCTGTTCGGCATCGAGCTGCACTGGTACCCGGCCGGGCTCATCATGTTCGTCATCGTCTTCCTGCTGGCCCGCTCCGGCGTGCACGTGAGCGCCGTGGTGCTGGGCATCGCCCTCGTCCTGGAGACCCTCATCCTGCTCGCCTTCGGTTTCGCCGTGCTGGCCCAGCAGGGCTTCGACCTCGCCGCGTTCACCGACGCGCTGAGCCCGGAGATCCTGACCGGCGGGTCGATCTGGATCGGGCTGCTCCTGGTCGCGACGGCCTTCATCGGGTTCGAGGCCACGGCGCTGTTCGGAGAGGAAGCGCGCGAACCGCGCAAGACGATCCCGCGCGCGACCTATCTCGCCATCATCATCATCGGCGTCCTGCACGCGTTCGTGGCGTGGGCGATCGCGAGCGCGGTGGGGGTCGGCGACGCGCAGAGCGTGTCGCTGGAGCACCTGGCCGCCGGCGACCTCACCCTCACGCTGTTCGACGAGTTCCTGGGCCCGGTCATGGGCCTCATCGGGCTCATCCTGCTCGTGGTGAGCCTGTTCGCCGCCCAGCTCGCGTTCCACAACTCGGCCGCGCGGTACCTGTACGCCCTGGGCCGGGCGCGCGTGCTGCCGCGCTGGCTCGCCAAGACCAACGCGAAGGGCGCACCGCAGCGCGCCCTCATCGTGAACCTGGTGTTCGCACTGATCGTCGCCGCGATCTTCGCCGTGGCCGGCGAGACCGACGCCGACGGCAATCCCCTTCCGCCCGTGGTCACCCTGGTGCCGGTCGGCCTCGGCTTCGGCACGCTGGCCGTCATGATCGTGCAGGCGATCGCGGCGCTGTCCGTGGTCGTCTACTTCCGTCGGGCGCGCGACCCGCGCCTGTGGAGCACGTTCATCGCACCGGGGATCGGGTTTCTCGCGCTGCTGCTGTTCAGCATCATGGCGCTGCTGAACTTCCCGCTCGTCGCCGGCTCCGACGCCCCCTACGTCGTCGCGCTGCCGTGGCTGCTCGTGGCCGCCGTGGTCGGCGGACTGATCCACGCGTGGTACCTGCGCACGAAGCTGCCGGACACCTACCGTGCCCTGTCGGAGGACCTGGAGAACTTCACCGAGCTGCCCGAGGACCACCCCGGGGCGGGCCACGCCGCGGTGCGGGAAGGCTGACCCGTGACCGACATCGACCTCCAACTGCCCACCCGGGTCGCGGTGACCGGCGGCGCGTCGGGCATCGGTCTGGCGTGCGCCCGCCTCTACCGCTCCGCGGGTGCGGGAGTGGGCCTCATCGGCAGGTCCGCGACGCGACTGGATGCCGCCGCCCGCACCCTCGGCGAGGGCGGGCCCGCCGTCGTGACCGCGGCGGCCGACGTCGCCGACGAGGCCGCCGTGCGCGCCGGGATCGATCGCATCGCGGGCGAGCTCGGCGGGCTCGACGCCCTGGTGGTCAGCGCCGGCATCGACGGCGAGATGGGGGCATCCGTCGCCGAGGTCACCTCCGCGGGCTTCCGGGAGGTGCTCGAGGTCAACGTGCTCGGGGTGTTCCTGGCCGTCAAGGCCGCGCTGCCGCACCTGACGCAGTCCCCCGGCAGCACGATCACGATCATCGGCTCCGACTCCGGCTTCGTGTCGGTGCCGGGCATGCTCGCCTACAACGCCTCCAAAGGCGCGATCGTGCAGCTGGTCCGGGCGCTCGCGTTCGAGCTGTACGACGAGCACGGCATCCGCGTCAACAGCGTCGCCCCCTCGGTCGTCGACACGCCGATGGCCAGGCGCGGACTGGGCGACGACGCCATCGACGACCCGGCGTTCCCCCTGCAGTCCGCCGAGGACGTCGCGTGGTCGGTGGCCTACCTCAGCAGTGGCCGGGCCCGGGCCGTGAACGGCACGACGCTGCTCTCGGACTTCGGCTACACCGGCCGGTCGTCGTTCCCCGCCTAGCCGGCGCCGGCGGGGCCGTCGCGCCCGCCTGCCCGGCCCGGCCCGCCCGGCCCCGCGAC
>NZ_JASGFE010000039.1:0-26198 GCF_047605725.1 Microbacterium sp. | reverse complement strand
CCGGGTACGCGCCGCCGGCGGCGCCGCCCGCGCCCCCGGCCTACGGTACGCCGCCGGCCCCGCCGTCCTACGGTGAGCCGCCGGCCACGGAGCCGCCGGCGGACGACCAGCCCAAGCCCTGAGCGCGTGCGGCCGGGCCGGAGCGGGTCCGACCCGTCGACTAGAGTGTGAGAGCCCCACACTCGAGACGGAAGGGCGAAACGTGCCGGAACCGGCAACTCGCACGCGGACGGTGCCGATCCCCGGCGGTGAGCTCGAACTGAGCTGGGCGGCGATGACCCACCGCGGGCGCCGCCGCGACAACAACCAGGACGCGGTGCTCGCGCAGTTCCCGCTGTTCGTCGTGGCCGACGGCATGGGCGGCCATCTCGGCGGCGAGATCGCCAGCGCCAGCGCCGTCGAGCGGCTGCGCGAGGTCGTCGAGCGGGGCCAGGTCTCCCCGGATACGATCGAGGCGGCGCTCGGACGCGCCGTCGCCGACATCGTCGACCACCCCGAAGCGACAGACGAGGGCACCGGCACGACCGTGACCGGCGTCTTCCTCGACACCAGCGCCGACCAACCGGCGTGGATGACGCTGAACATCGGTGACTCGCGCGTGTACCTCGCCCGCGGGGGCGGGCTCGTCCAGGTCACGACCGACCATTCGGTGGTCCAGGAGCTCATCGCGTCGGGACGGCTCAGCCCCGACGAGGCGGAGAACCACCCGTACGGCAACATCATCACCCGCGCGGTCGGACCCAGCGACGAGGTTGTGCCCGACTACGTGCGCACCGACGTGGTCGACGGCGACCGCTTCGTGGTGTGCAGCGACGGGCTCACCAAGGAGCTGACCGACTACGGCATCCTGCACTTCCTGACCGAGAACCCCGATCCGGCCGATGCCGTGAACGCCATGCTGACCGCGGCCCTCGACAACGGCGGCCGCGACAACATCACGATCATCGTGCTGAACGCCGCACGCAGAGTCTCCTCCCCAACGGCCGATTGACGCGGACTGTCCACGGATCGTGGTGCCCGCGTCCCGCGGGGCCCGGCGTACCGCGTTGACTGGGAGGCGTGAACCACCTCGACGCGCACGATCCCGACGAGCAGCTCGCCCTGCCGCCGGAGCCGGCCCCGCCCGCCCGCCCCTCGGTGCCGGTGCTCACGGCCCTCGTGCCGATGGCCGGTGCGCTCGCGCTGTGGGGGATCACCGGCTCGCCGCACGCGCTGTGGTTCGCGGTCCTCGGCCCGCTCCTGGCCGGGGCGGGCCTGGCCGACGGATGGCGGACGGCGCGGCGCGCCCGCCGTCGTGCCGCGCGCGAGCGTCGAGCAGCCGTCGCGCAGGCACAGGACGAGCTGGAGCGCCGCCATGAGCGGGAGCGCGTGCGGCTGCGGCTGCGGCATCCGGACGTCGCCGCCTTCGCCGCCCGGCCCGACGAGGTCTGGCGGCCCGTGCCGGCGCGCGGCGACGAGCTCGTCGCGGGCAGCGGCACGGTCCGCAGCACGATGCGCGTGACCGGCGAGGGCGATGACGCGCGTGCGCTGCGCGCGGCGGCCCGGTTGCTCCCGGACGCGCCGGTGACCGTGCCGCTGGTGGGCGGCATCGCCGTGGTCGGGCCGGCCGTCCTCGCCGCCGCGGTCGCGCGGGGCCTGCTGCTGCAGGTGTGCCTGGCACTTCCGCCCGGCCGACTGCACGTCGTCGACGGCGGCGAGGCGTGGGCCGACGCGCTGCCCCACCGCGACCGGGCCGCCGCGCTCCAGGTGCGCGTGAGCGATGCCGTGGGCGCGTCGCCCGCGTTGGACCCGTCCGGCCTGCGGATCGTGCGGGTTCCCGGCGGCGCACCCCCGCCGCCGGACTGCCGGGCCGTGCTCGTGGTGACCGGCCCTGACCGTGCGCGTCTGGACGTCGACGGCGAGACGCGCGAGGTGCGCGTGGAGGCGGTCGGGCGCGCGCAGGCGGAGCGGCTGGCCGAGGCGCTCCGCGCGTGGGGCGGGCGCGGCGCGAGAGCGGAGGACACCGCGACCCTGGCGGCGCTGCTGGCCGCGCCGCCGCCGACCGGTGTGCTCGCTGCGCCCATCGGGCACAGCGCGGGTGAGCCGTTCGTCGTCGACCTCGCCGTGGACGGGCCGCACGCCATCGTCATCGGGATCACCGGCTCAGGCAAGAGCGAGCTGCTCACGACCTGGGTCGCCGCGCTGTGCGCCGCGTACGGCCCGGCGCGGGTGAGCCTACTGCTCGTGGACTTCAAGGGCGGGCGCACCTTCGACGCGCTCGCCGCCCTGCCACACGTGACGGGAGTGCTCACCGACCTCGACGAGGCGGCGGCGCTGCGCGCCGTGGAGAGCCTGCGGGCCGAGCTCCGGCATCGCGAGAGCGTGCTCGCCCGGTGCGGGGCGCGTGACGTCGACGAGGCCGGCGACGTGCTCGGCAGGCTGGTCGTGGTGGTCGACGAGTACGCCGCGCTGGTGGCGGTCCATCCGGGACTGCACGACCTGTTCGCCGACCTGTCCGCGCGGGGCCGAGCGCTCGGCATCCACCTCGTACTCGCCTCCCAGCGCGCGGCCGGCGTCTTCCGCGACGCGGTGCTGGCCAACTGCCCGCTGCGGATCAGCCTGCGCGTGGCCGATCGCGCCGACTCGCGGGCGGTGCTCGGCTCGGATGCCGCGGCGGCGCTTCCCGGACGACTCGCCGACCGCGGGCTCGCGCTCGTGCGCCGCGCCGCCGACCTCGAGCCGTCGCTCGTGCGCGTGGCCGTCTGCACCGCGCCGACCATCGCCGCCGTGGCCCGCGCGCACCCCGGTCCGCCCGCGCGGCGGCCCTGGCTGCCGGCGCTTCCCGCCGACGTGCCGCTGGGGTCGCTGCGCGTGGCGGGCGCGGTGGTGCTCGGCCTCGCCGACGAGCCGGAGCACCAGCGTCGACGTCCGGTCGTGCTGCCCGACGGGGCGGGTCTGACAGTGGTCGGGCGCGCCGGGTCGGGCAAGACCGTCGCGCTGCACGCGGTCGCCGCCCAGAGCGACCGGGCGATCATGGTCCCCGCAGATCCCGAGGCCGCGTGGGACGCCGTGGCAGGCCTGGACGAGCTGCCGCGGGGGAGCGCGGTGCTCGTCGACGATGTGGACGCGCTGCTGTCGCGCTTCCCGCCGGAGTACGCGGTCGTCGTCGCCGAGAGACTCGAGCGGTGCGCGCGCGAAGCCCGCGGCCGTGGCATCCGCCTCGTCGTCTCGGCACGCCGGCTGACCGGCGCGACCGGACGCCTGGCCGAGTTGCTGCCGCACCGGGCGCTGCTGGCGCTCTCGTCGCCGGTGGAGCACGTCGCGGCGGGCGGAGAGGCTCGCGGCTTCTGCATCGACGCGCCGCCGGGGCGCGCCCGCCTCGACCGCGTGCTCGTCCAGTTCGCCAGCGTGCCGGTGCCGCGCCCTGCCGCTTCGGTGGATGCCGTGCCGTGGGTGCCCGCGCGTGCGACGGCGTTCGTGGTGCACCCGGGTGCGGCCGCCCGGTCCGCTCTCGCGGTCTGGGCGGCCGCCGGGCGGACGATCGTGCGCCTCGACGACGCCGGCTCCGCCGCCGCGGGTCAGGACGCCGTCGTGTGGGGCGCGCCGGAGCAGTGGATAGGGCACTGGCGCGCGCTGGCGGCGGCGCGCGAGCACGCCGACCTCGTGGTCGACGCCGCGTGCGCCGCCGAGTACCGCGCCGTGACCGGAGCGCGTGAGCTGCCGCCCTACGCGCTGCCCGGTCGGTCGCGCGCGTGGCTGTGCACCCCCGAGGCGGGCGCGCACCGCGCGCGGCGCATCGTCCTGCCCGGAGGTCAGGTTCGCCTGGCGTCGTGACGTTCCTCCGCTCGGGGTCATCACGATCCGATCGCCATCAGCGTGGTGCACTTGACGGTCCGGCTCGCACGCCCCTAACGTCGCCTCTGTGACGACGACACCCATCGACCTCAGCCGCGGAGACGGCAAGGGACTGGCGGCGGGAACGCTGGGGCTGTTCGGCTCGACCGTGATCGGCCTCGCCTCGACCGCACCCGTCTACTCCCTCGTGGCGACGCTCGGCTGGGTGGTCCTGGCCGTCGGGGCCCAGGCGCCCATCGCGTTCGTCATCGCCTTCGTCCCGATGCTCTTCATCGCCTATGCGTATCGAGAGCTGAACAACGAGATCCCCGACTGCGGCACCACCTTCACGTGGGGCACGAAGGCGTTCGGCCCGTGGATCGGCTGGATGGGCGGCTGGGGAGTGGCCGTCGCCGGAATGGTCGTGCTCGCCAACCTCTCGCAGATCGCCGGCATCTACCTCTGGGCACTCGTGGGAGACGGGTCGCTCGCCGACAACGTGCCGCTCGTGACCGCCACGGGGGTCGTGTTCATCGCGGCGATGACGTGGATCAGCTGGCGCGGCGTCGAGATCGGCGAGCGCATCCAGAACCTCCTGCTCGGCATCCAGTACGTCGCGCTCGCCGTCTTCGTCGGCGCGGCCCTGTGGCAGTTCTTCGCGGGAACGGCCCCGCACCCGACGCCGTTCGACTGGGCGTGGCTCAACCCGTTCGCCTTCACGAGCTGGCACGGCTTCACGCAGGCGGTGCTGCTGGCGCTGTTCATCTACTGGGGCTGGGACACCTGCCTCGCCCTGAACGAGGAGACGAAGGACCCGAAGCGCATTCCGGGACGGGCGGCGCTCCTGACGACGGTGATCCTGCTGGTCACCTACGTCGGCGTCACGATCTCGGCCATGATGTACGCCGGTCTCGGCGAGGAAGGAGTCGGGCTTGGCAACGAGGCCAACGCCGACGACTTCTTCCTCGCCGTGAAAGATGGCCTCCTCGGGCCCTTCGGCTGGTTCCTCATGATCGCGGTCCTCATCTCGGCGGTCTCGTCGACGCAGACGACGATCCTGCCGACAGCGCGCGGCACGCTGTCGATGGGGGTGTACCGGGCACTGCCGGAGCGCTTCAAGCACGTGCACCCGACGTACAAGACGCCGTCGTTCTCCACGCTGGTGATGGGGATCGTCGCGAGCATCTACTACATCGTCATGACGCTCATCAGCGACAACATCCTGCAGGACTCGATCCTCTCGCTGGGCCTTGCGATCGCGTTCTACTACGCGATCACCGGCTACGCGTGCGTGTGGTACTTCCGGCGCGAGCTGTTCGCCTCCGGCAGCAACTTCGTCTTCAAGGGACTCCTGCCGCTGCTGGGCGCTCTCATGCTCACCTACGCGTTCGTCCAGTCCGCGATCGACATGTGGCAGCCCGACTACGGCTACTCGGTGCTGCTGGGCATCGGCGGCACGTTCGTCGTCGGGATCGGCGCGCTCCTGATCGGGGTGGTGCTGATGTTCCTGTGGTACCTCTTCCCGCGGTCGAAGCGGTTCTTCAGCGGCGAGAGCCTGAACCGCGACACGCCTGTGCTGGTGCCGGACGAGCCGGGGGAATACGGCCGGTCGGTCGACGGCGGAGCCCTCTGATCCGACGGCGCTGATCGCTCAGGCCAGGACGTCTGCCAGCGGTACCAGCGGCAGGTCGTGCGCTGCGGCCACCGCCGGGTTCACGACGGCACCGCCTGCGGTGTTCACGCCGAGCGCGAGCGCGGGGTCGGCACGCAGGGCGTCTCGCCACCCCCGCCGCGCGATCTGCCGCACGTACAGCGCCGTCGCGTTGGTGAGCGCCGAGGTGGAGGTGTTCGGCACGGCGCCGGGCATGTTCGCGACGGCGTAGAGCACACTGCCGTGCACCGGGAAGGTCGGGTCGGCGTGCGTGGTCGGGTGCGTGTCCTCGAAGCAGCCGCCCTGGTCGACCGCGATGTCCACGAGCACCGAACCGGGACGCATGCGCCGCACCATGTCGTTCGTGACGAGCTTGGGCGCCTTGGCGCCCGGGATCAGGACCGATCCGATCACGAGGTCGCTCACCATGACCGCGCGGTCGAGGTCGAGGGGGTTGGATGCCGCAGTCTTGACGCGGCCCTGGAAATGGTCGTCCAGCATCCGCAGCCGCGGGATGCTCGTGTCGAAGACCGTGACATCCGCCCCGAGTCCCACCGCGATCACGGCGGCGTTCGCGCCGGCGACCCCTCCGCCGATGATCGTGACGGTTGCCGGACGGGTGCCCGGCACACCTGACATGAGAAGGCCCAGCCCTCCGGCTGAGCGCATCAGCGTCGACGCCCCGACGAGCGGGGCCAGTCGACCGGCGACCTCGCTCATCGGAGCCAGCAGCGGCAGGCCGCCGCCGGGCAGCTGCACGGTCTCGTACGCGATCGCGGTCACGCCGTCGGCAACGAGGCGCTCGGTGAGCGGCCGGTCCGCGGCCAGGTGCAGGTAGGTGAACAGCACGAGGTCGTCGCGGAAGAAGTCGTACTCCGCGGCGATCGGCTCCTTGACCTTCAGCAGCAGTTCGGCACGGTCCCACACGTCGGCGGCCTCGTCGAGGAGCGTCGCGCCTGCCTCCTCGTACTCGTCGTCGGTCATCGAGGATCCGGCGCCGGCGCCGCGCTGCACGAAGATCTCATGACCCGCCACGGCGAGGTCGTGCACGCCCGATGGGGTCAGTGCGACGCGGTACTCGTTGTTCTTGATCTCCGTGGGGACACAGATCCTCATCGCCGATTCCTCTCCGCGCTCCGGGTGGGAGCGGCTACACGGTGGGGCGGATCACCCCGACCTTCTGCCCGCCGCCGGATACGGTCAGCGGGAGCTCTGCGATGACGCGACTGACCTGCGCGGCAGGGAGCGCGCCGGTACGCGTGAGCAGGGCCAGGGCGGTCACCGCCGCGGCCCGGTTGCCGCCGTCGAGCATCTTGAGCGCGACCGTCGTCCCGTCCGGGGCCACCATGACGCACACGCCCTCGGCACCGCTCTTGGCGAACACCCCGAGCCTCGCGGCGGCCATGGTGTCCGGCATCCCCTCGCCCTGGATCGCCCACGGGTGCTCGCGGACCGCGTGCACGAGCAGTCCGGCCGCGCGGTGCAGAGCGAACGGCGAGCGCGCCGACGACATCCCGATGCGCTGGGTCGCCCGCGCCAGGGCGGACAGGGTCATCGCGTAGACCGGGGCGCCGCAGCCGTCCACCGCCGTCGCGGCGGCTCGGGTGCCGGTCAGCCGCTCGACGAGGTCGCGAAGGTGCACCTGGAGCGGATGGGCGGGGTCGAGGTAGCCGTCCGTGTCCCAGCCGTTCGTGCGGCAGGCGAGCAGCATCGCGGCGTGCTTGCCGGAGCAGTTCATGTAGACCCGCTCCGGTCCGAGCAGCTCGCGCACGAGGGCGTCGCGCGAGGCGCGGTCCTCCGGCCAGGCGGACGGGCACGCAAGGGCCGACTCGTCCACGCCCGCCGACTCCAGGATGTCGCGCACCACGGCCACGTGCCGTTCGGTGCCCGTGTGGCTCGCGGTGGCCAGGGCCAGGCGCTCGCCGTCCAACGGCGCCCCGGCGGTCAGGCAGCCGAGCGCCTGCATGGGCTTCATGCACGAGCGCGGCAGGATCGGCTCCTCGACCGCACCCAGGGCACGCACCGTCGCTCCCTCGGGCGAGAGCACGATCGCCGCCCCTGCGTGACGGGACTCGACGAAGCCGCTGCGCTCGACCACGGCGAGCTCCACGGCGCTGTCCACAGGGAACGTCTGGCTCACCCGGTCAGCCTATCGCCGGGGCCCCGTGGCAGACTGGAGCCCATGCTGGGCGAGCATCGTTACACCGTCCGCGCGACCTGGACCGGCGACCGGGGCACCGGCACGAGCGGCTACCGCGCCTATGACCGAGCGGTGACCCTGGAGATCGACGGCAAGCCCGTGCTGGAGGCATCCGCCGACAAACCGTTCCGGGGCGATGCGACCAGATGGAACCCCGAGGACATGCTCGTGGCCGCGCTGTCGCAGTGCCACCTGCTCTCCTACCTGCACGCGTGCGTGACCGTCGGCGTCGTGGTCGTCGGCTACACCGACGAGGCCTGCGGGCTCATGGTCGAGGACGGGCGCGGCGGAGCCGCGTTCCGCGAGGTCGTGCTGCGTCCGCACGTGGTGGTCGCCGAGCCGGGGATGACGGATGCCGCGACCGCCGCTCACGCGCAGGCCCACCGCTGGTGCTTCATCGCGAACTCGGTGAACTTCCCGGTGCGACACGAGCCCACGATCGCCGTGGCGTGAGGCGTTTCAGCGCCGCTCGTGCGGCAGCACCTGACGGAGCCGCTCCACCGGGTTCTGCGCGGGCGCCTCGTTGAAGGCGTTCGCCAGCACCTGGCCGGACAGGGCGTGGATGGCCGCCATGATCTCGTCGGTGGCCAGGCGCCGCGCTCGACCGGACGAGGCCGGACCGTGCCGGGAGAGGTCGATCGGCTCGCCGTAGCGGATCGTCATGCGCGGGTGCCGACGGGGGAACCTCGCGCCCACGGGCATGGCCTCGTTCGTCCCGATGAGGCCCACCGGGACGACCTTCGCCCCGGACTCCAGAGCGAGGAACGCGGCGCCGGTGCGGCCCTTGTACAGGCGGCCGTCGAGCGAGCGCGTCCCCTCCGGGTACAGCGCGATCGCGCGCCCGGAGGCGAGGATGCGCCGCTGCTGGTCGAGCGCGTCGAGCGCGGCCTGCCCCGCGCCGCGGCGCACCGGTGTCGCACCGATCGCGGTGAAGAACTGCCGGCTGATCCAGCCGCGGAGCCCCTTGCCCTCGAAGTACGACGACTTCGCGAGGAAGTACACCGGGCGGGGGGCGAACATCGGGATGAGAAGCGAGTCGATGAACGACAGGTGGTTGCTGGCGAGGATGACCGGGCCCGTGCGGGGCATGTGGGAGCGGCCCTCGATGCGCGGGCGGTAGACCAGCCGGACCAGCAGCCCGCCGAGGTATCGACCCACGAAGTAGATCAGGCCCACCTCGGCGATCTCGTCGTGCTCGTCCGGGGACGCCGCGTCGGGTGCGGGCGTCTGCGGAACGGTCACGCCACGAGGGTACTCCCGATCCCATTCCACCGTCTGCATGAAACCTACTCTCAGCGGGGACAGAAGAAAGTCCGCAAGGATGAGGGCGTCCGCGTCTTCGTCCCCCGTGAGGTCACACTCGTGCGTCTGCGTCCGCTCGTCGCCCTGTCCATCGCCACCGCTTCGGTGGTCCTGCTCGCCGGCTGTACCGGCACCGCGGCCGAGACCGCGCCGACCTCCACCGAGACGGTCGACCTGTGCGACGCCGCCGTCGACCCCGGTGACGCCTCGAACGCCGTGCAGGTGACCGGCGACCCCGGCACGCTCTCGACGGCGACCTTCACGGCACCGCTGGAGGTGCCCGAGCTGCAGGCGACCGTGATCGCCGAGGGGGAGGGCGACCACGCGGCGTCGGGCGACTTCATCCTGTACGCCATGAGCGCGTTCGACGCGGAGACGGGCGAGCTGCTCGACTCGATCGGCTACGAGCCCGGCCAGCTGCTGCCGCAGCAGATCTCCGCGGACACCCCGCTCGGCTCGGTGCTCGGCTGCGGTGCCGCCGGCGAACGCGTCGTGGCCGCCTTCCCGGCCGGCGAGTCCTCGGGGGCTGCGGTATACATCCTCGACCTCCTCTCGATCGTGCCGAACGCGGCGTGGGGCGCAGCTCAGGACCCGGTGAAGGGGATGCCGACCGTGAAGCTGGCCGAGGGCGGCACGCCGACCATCACGATCCCCGACAGCGATCCGCCCACCGAGACCACGCTGGCCACGCTCAAGGAGGGCGACGGCATCACGGTGGAATCCGGTGACCAGGTGCTGCTCCAGTACATGGGCGTGCGATGGTCGGACGGCGAGGAGTTCGACTCCACGTGGAGCAAGGGCGGCACCCCCACCGAGCTGCAGACCACCGGCGTCGTGGCGGGGTTCCAGCAGGCGCTGGAGGGTGCCACGGTCGGCTCGCAGGTGCTGGTGGTCATCCCGCCTCAGGACGGCTACGGCGAGGGCGAGATCAACGAGACGGACCTCAAGGGCGAGACCCTCGTGTTCGTCGTGGACATCCTCGGCACGCAGCATCCGACGACGCAGTGACCCGCGACCTCTAGGCTGACGGCATGCGCCGCATCCTCGTCCTCGGCTCCACCGGCTCGATCGGCACGCAGGCGCTCGAGGTGATCAGGGCGAACCCGGGGCGGTTCGAGGTCGTCGGGCTGTCTGCGGGGACGAACCGGCGGCTGCTGGCCGCTCAGGCCGACGAGTTCGGCGTCGAGCACATGGCGCTGGGCGCCGCCGAGGCCGAGCAGCTGGTCCGCGACGTCGACGCCGACGTGGTCCTCAACGCGATCACCGGCTCGGTGGGCCTCGGGCCCACGCTCGCGGCCCTGGAGTGCGGCCGCACGCTCGCGCTCGCCAACAAGGAGTCGCTCATCGTCGGCGGCGACCTCGTCACCGCGCTCGCCGCGCCCGGCCGGATCGTTCCGGTCGACTCCGAGCACTCCGCGATCGCTCAGGCGCTACGCTCCGGCGACCGCGGGGAGGTGCGCCGACTGGTGCTCACGGCATCCGGCGGCCCGTTCCGCGGGCGCTCCCGCGCGAGCCTGGCCGACGTGACCCCCGCCGAGGCGCTCGCCCATCCGACGTGGGACATGGGACGGGTCGTGACGACGAACTCGGCGACCCTCGTCAACAAGGGCCTGGAGGTGATCGAGGCGCACCTGCTCTTCGACGTCGACTACGCCGACATCGAGGTCGTCGTCCATCCGCAGTCGATCGTGCACTCGATGGTCGAGTTCGTCGACGGGTCCACGCTGGCCCAGGCCTCACCCCCCGACATGCGACTGCCCATCTCGCTCGGGCTGGACTGGCCGCACCGGGTCGCGGGCGTCGGCAGACCGCTGGACTGGGCGGTGGCGGCGGCCTGGACCTTCGAACCCCTCGATCACGAGGCGTTCCCGGCCGTGCGGCTCGCACGCCAGGTCGGGCGGGCCGGCGGCACCTATCCAGCGGTCTACAACGCCGCCAACGAGCAGGCCGTCGACGCGTTCCACGCCGGTCGACTGTCGTTTTCCGGCATCGTCGAGATCGTCGAACGCGTCGTGGACTCCCACGAGCCACCCGCCCGGCTCACCCGGGAGTCGTTGGCCGAGGCCGAGGCGGCGGCGCGGGATGCCGCCGACCGCGCCATCGCGGCGTCGAGCTGAGCGGCCGCTCTCACTCCCAGGCGCGCGCGGGGTCGGACAGCGGGGTCTCGTCGGGCGGGTAGGGCACCGGCCAGCCCGGCTCCGGCACCGGCCAGCCGGCGTCGCGGAGGGCGCGGCGGGCGAGCTCGCGCGCGCTGTAGCGCGTGCGCACGCCCCGGATGTCGCGGTAGTCCTGGTGGCCGGGTCCCGCCCAGAGGATCGCATCGCCGTCGCCGACCAGTCGCACCGCCTCGACGATCGCGCGCTCCGGGGGCGAGTACTCGTGGATCTCGGCATCCGGGCGGGCGCGCCGCGCGGCATCGACGAGCGTGCGCCTGATCGTGTCGGGATCCTCGTGACGCGGATGGTGGTCGGTCACCACGAGGATGTCGCTGCCGGTCACGGCGGTGCGCGCCATGTCGGCGCGCTTCGTGGTGTCGCGGTCGCCGTCCGCGCCGAAGAGCATGAGCACGCGTCCGCTCGTGACGCGCCGCACCGCCGCGAGGGTCTTCTCGAACGCGTCGGCGGAGTGGCCGAAGTCGACGTAGACGGCCGGGCCGGTCGGTCCCGACACGAGCTGCGTGCGCCCCGGCGGGCGCGCCGCGATGCGCTCGCCGTCCAGCGCTGCGGTGATGCGCTCCCACTCGTACCCGCTCTCGTAGGCCATGACGATCGCCAGCGCCGCGTTGGCCGCCATGTGCCGCCCGATGACCGGGACGGTCGCCGACAGCGTCCGCGCGTCCGGTCCGCGCAGGCGGAACTCGGTGCCGTCGGCGCGCTCGGCGCCGATCTCGACGGTCCAGTCCGCGGTCGCGTCGGCGTCCTCGGCCAGCGCGGGCGTCACCACGGTGGTCACCGGGATCTCGCTGCGGCGTGCGATCTCGTCGCCGGCGGCGGAGTCGAGACTGATGACGCCGCGCCGCGCCCTCTCGCCGCGGAACAGGGCGAGCTTGGCGTCGAGGTAGGTCGCCATGTCGCCGTAGTCGTCGAGGTGGTCGTGCGTGAGGTTCGTGAAGCCTGCGACATCGAAGCGGAGGCCGTCGACGCGGTGCCGTGTGAGGCCCTGGGCGCTCACCTCGGTCGACACCGCCTCCACTCCGCGCTCGCGCATGAGGGCGAGGAGGGCGTGGAACTCGGACGCCTCGGGCGTCGTCAGCCGTGAGACGACGACCTCTCCGGCGACATGACGCTCGGCCGTGGAGGAGAGCCCCGTGACGACGCCGAGCTGGACGAGGATGCCGTCGAGCAGATGCGACACGCTGGTCTTGCCGTTTGTCCCGGTCACCGCGAACAGGCGGGGGAGCGGGTCGCCGGGGCCGGTGCGGTAGATCCAGGCGGACAGCGCGCCCAGCTGCGCGCGCGGATCGTCGACGACGAGGACCGGCAGGCCCGTGTCGGCGGCCGCTGCGGCGCCGGCGTCGTCGGTGACGATCGCGACAGCACCCCTGCGTGCCGCCTCGCGCGCGAACTCCACGCCGTGCCGAGTGCCGCCGCGCACGGCGACGAACACGTCGCCGGCGCGCAGGTCGGTGGTCGACACGGTGATGCCCGTCGCCTGGCCGGTCGGCTCGCCGATGGTGCGTTCGGCGAACCGCCCGGCGAGCTCGCGCAGGGGACGCGCCGACGGGGCGGCCGGACGCAGGACGGGCGGCAGGTGATCGCTGGCTGTGGGAAGCATATGTCCTCATGGTGACCGGGGCACCTGAGAGAAGCTTATGTCAGGCGTCTCCGCGCGGCAGGTACAGCGGACTCGAAGCGCGCGGGAGTAGCGTGGGCGCCCGTGAGCGTTCTTGCCTTCGTCGTCGGAGTCGTCGTCCTCGTGGTGGGACTCGCGGTCTCGATCGCGCTCCACGAGATCGGGCATCTGTACCCCGCCAAGAGGTTCGGGGTGCGAGTCGGGCAGTACATGATCGGGTTCGGGCCCACGCTGTGGTCGCGACGCATCGGCGAGACCGAGTACGGCGTCAAGGCGCTGCCGCTGGGCGGCTACATCTCGATGGCGGGCATGTACCCGCCCTCACCCGATCGGGGTCGGTCGGGCCGGGCCGGCGGGGGATTCTTCGCCACGATGGTGCAGGACGCGCGCACCGCCAACGACGAGACGCTCGCGGCGACCGAGCAGGGCGGCGCGTTCTACGAGCTGCCGGTGTGGAGGCGCGTGGTGATCATGCTCGGCGGCCCGGTGATGAACCTGCTGCTCGCGGTGGTGCTGTTCACGGTCGTCTTCAGCGGGATAGGCATCCAGACCGCCACCACGACGATCGCCGCCGTCAGCGAGTGCGTGCTCCCGGCCGGCTCGGAGCGCACCGCGTGCACTGCGGACGATCCGCCCTCCCCGGCTGCGGCGGCGGGGCTGCGACCGGGCGACGTGCTGGTCGCGATCGACGGTGAGCGGGTGGACGGCTTCGCCGCGGCATCCGCCGTCATCCAGGCCTCGCCGGGGGTGCCGCTGACCGTCACGGTGGAGCGGGACGGCGCCGAGCAGGAGCTGCAGCTGACGCCGGTGCGCGCCGAGCGCCAGGTCGTCGGCGCGGATGGGGAGTCCACGACGGCGGAGGTCGGGTTCGTCGGCATGACCGCCGCCGTCGACAACGTGCGGCAGCCGCTGTGGGCAGGACCGCAGGCGGCGTTCGCGAACGTCGCGCAGGTCGCCGGGATCATCGGGCAGCTGCCGGTGAAGGTCTACGAGACGGCCGTCGACCTGTTCACCGGCGCGGAGCGCGACCCGGACGGCCCGCTGTCGGTGGTCGGGGCGGGGCGCCTGGCCGGCGAGGTCGCCGCGGTGGACGCCCCCATCGTCGACCGGGTGAGCGCGATGCTGGGGCTGCTGGGCTCGCTCAACATCGCCCTGTTCGTCTTCAACCTCATCCCGCTGCTGCCGCTGGACGGCGGGCACGTCGTCGTGGCGCTGTGGGAGGGGATCCGGCGGGTGTGGGCGCGTCTGACCGGACGAGCGGCGCCGGCCCCGGTGGATGCCACCAGGCTCGTGCCGGCGACCTTCGTCGTGGTCGTGGGGCTGGTCGTCATGGGCGCGATCCTGATTCTCGCCGACGTGTTCAACCCGATCTCGGTGCTCGGTTAGCGTGCTCCGGCCAGGGCATGGCCGACCAGTCGCTCGAGCGTGTGCAGGCCGTCGCGCGACAGAATCGACTCCAGATGCCCTTGGATCGAGGCGTAACCCGGCCCGCGGAGCGCATACACGTCGCCGCTGATCGGGTCGGCGGCGACCTCGGTCTCGCCCACGCGGACGGTGCCGGCATGAACCCGCGCGGTGAACGTGTTGTAGAAGCCGATCCAGGCCCGCTCGCCGAACACGTCGACGTGCTTCTGCAGCCCCTGGTGGGGAGCGGCGAGCGGGGCGAGCGCGATCCCGAGCCGGTCGGCGAGGATCTGGTGGCTCAGACACACCGCCAGCAGCGGCGTCCCTGCCTCCAGCCGCGCGCCGACGACCTCGCGCATGCGGATCATGCGCGCGCTGTCCGGGTCGCGCGGGTCGCCGGGGCCGGGGCCCGACACGACGAGGTCCGCGTCGCGCAGCGCGTCGCCGGCGACCTCGTGCCACGGCGCGATCGCCACGGCGAAGCCGAGGTGGCGCAGTTGATGGGCGAGCATCGTCGTGAAGCGGTCCTCGGCGTCGACCACCAGCGCCGACCGGCCGGTGAAGGGGCCTGCCGCGGCGGCGACGGCATCCTGCGGGTTCAGCCAGAACGGCGCGAGCCGCGCGTTGCGCGAGGCCAGCAGGTGCGCGATGCCCGGGTCGTCGGCGAGGCGGCGCGGGCGCGCGGCGGGTGCGTCCTCGTCGTCGACGGATGCCACCTCGTCGCGCTCGACGGCTCCGATCGCGCCGAGCACGCCGGCGGCCTTGCCGTGGGTCTCGCCGACCTCGCCGTACGGGTCGGAGTGGCGCACGAGGGTCGCCCCCACCGGAACTCGCAGCCGCCCGTCCTGGAGGTACGCGGTGCGGATCAGGATCGGTGCGTCGAGGTCGTGGGAGGGCTCGCCGTCGGCGGGTGCCGTGCGGGGCGTGAAGAGCGCAGCGACGCCGGAGTAGTACCCGCGCGGGGCGCGCTCGTAGCGGGTGATGACGGTGCACGCGTTCTGCATGGGGGAGCCGGTGACGGTCGGGGCGAACATCGTCTCGCGCAGGATGTCGCGCGGGTCGAGTCGGCTGCGCCCGCGCAGCACGTACTCGGTGTGGGTGAGCCGCGACATCTCCTTCAGGTGGGGACCCGTGATGCGGCCGCCGTCGCTGCACACCGCCGACATCATCTTGAGCTCCTCGTCGACGACCATGAAGAGCTCCTCGGTCTCCTTGGTCGACTCCAGGAACTCGGTGAGCGCCGCCGCGGTCGCCCCGCCGTGCGGGTGGCGGAACGTGCCCGAGATCGGGTTCATCGTGACGACGCCGTCGTTCGCGCATACGTGCGCCTCGGGGCTCGCGCCCACGGCGACGTGGCCGGGCGTGACGATGAGGAACGTCCAGTAGGCCCCGCGCTCGTGCTCCAGGAGCGCGCGGAACCACGTGAGCCCGGCAGTCTGCGCGTCGGTGTCGACGGATGCCGTGAAGTCGCGCCGGATGACGAAGTTGGCGCCCTCGCCGCGGCCGATCTCGTCGGCGATGACGCGGCGCACGATCTCGGCGTACTCCTCGTCGGGGAGGTCGAAGCCGGCGCCTGCGAGTGGCACCGGGGCGGTGGGCAGTTGGGCGAGCGCGTCCTCCAGCGGGAGCGCCCGGTGCTCGTCGACGACGAGGCAGCGCAGCGGTGCGCCGTCGTCGTGGCAGTCGAAGCCGCGCTCGACGACCTGTCGGAACGGCACCAGGGCGAGCACCTCGCGCGGTGCGCCCGCGGCATCGGTCAGCGGGATGTCGGCCAGCAGCGGCACGTCGACGACGTCGCCGGTGAGCACCTCCACGGTCGCGCCGTCACGGCACAGGAGGGCGAAGGGCGTGTGCGGGTCGAGGCCGAACGGGGCGGAGCCGGTCATCGTCGTTCTTTCGTCGTGGGGGCGGGTCGCCCTACGAACAAGACCGCCGAGGCCTATGGCGCAGGGCGGTCTGGGTCAGTGCGTGTGCGAACGCGCGCGAAGGGCCGCCTAGGAGGCGGTCCACCAGGTGCGGTTCACGGACATGCCGCGAACCTACCACACCGGCGTTGGGTGTTCAGGACGGCGACGGTGGTGCGGGCGTAGGGTGGATGCCGTGCCAGCAGTCAATCTCGGGATGCCCGCCGTGCCCGACGTGCTCGCCCCGCGCCGCAGGAGCCGGCAGATCCGGGTGGGCAAGGTGCTCGTCGGAGGCACCGCGCCGGTGAGCGTGCAGTCGATGACGACGACGCCGACCACGAACATCAACGCGACGCTGCAGCAGATCGCGGAGTTGACGGCATCGGGCTGCGAGATCGTGCGCGTCGCCGTGCCTTCGCAGGACGACGCCGACGTGCTGCACATCATCGCGGCGAAGAGCCAGATCCCGGTGATCGCCGACATCCACTTCCAGCCGAAGTACGTCTTCCAGGCGATCGACGCCGGCTGCGCCGCGGTTCGGGTGAACCCGGGCAACATCCGCAAGTTCGACGACCAGGTCGGCGCGATCGCCGCTGCGGCGAAGGCCGCAGGGGTGTCGCTGCGCATCGGCGTGAACGCGGGGTCGCTCGATCGGCGCCTGCTCGAGAAGTACGGCAAGGCGACGCCCGAGGCGCTCGTGGAGAGCGCCGTCTGGGAGGCATCGCTGTTCGAGGAGCACGACTTCCACGACTTCAAGATCTCGGTCAAGCACAACGACCCGATCGTCATGGTGAAGGCGTACCGGCTGCTGGCCGAGCGCGGCGACTGGCCGTTGCACCTCGGGGTGACCGAGGCGGGGCCGGCGTTCCAGGGCACGATCAAGTCGGCGACGGCGTTCGGCATCCTCCTCGCCGAGGGGATCGGCGACACGATCCGCGTCTCGCTGTCGGCGCCGCCGGCCGAAGAGGTCAAGGTCGGGCACCAGATTCTGCAGTCTCTCAATCTGCGGGAACGGAAGCTGGAGATCGTGTCGTGCCCGTCGTGCGGGCGGGCGCAGGTCGACGTGTACACGCTCGCCGACAGCGTGACCGAGGGGCTGAAGGACATGACCGTGCCGCTGCGCGTGGCGGTGATGGGCTGCGTCGTCAACGGACCCGGTGAGGCGCGCGAGGCGGACCTGGGGGTGGCATCCGGCAACGGCAAGGGCCAGATCTTCGTGAAGGGCGAGGTCATCAAGACGGTGCCCGAGGCCGACATCGTCGCGACCCTGATCGCAGAGGCGAACCGGATCGCCGACGAGATGGGGCCGGGTGCCCCGGTCGGCGCGGCAGAGGTCGTCACTGCGTGAGCCTGGGTGCCTCGTCGCCGGTGCGCGCGGTCTGCTGGGACTGGAACGGCACGCTGCTGGACGATGTCGAGATCTGCCGCGCGGTGATGAGCCGGGTGCTGGTCAGCTACGGGCTGCCGCCGCTCGCCGACCTCGCGTCCTACCGGCGTGCGTTCCGCTTCCCGATCCCTGACTTCTATGCCGATGTCGGTCTCGACGCCGCTGTGTATCGAGACGCCGCAGACCAGTACCTTCGATGGCTCGCAGAGTGCATCGGCGACGCCGAGCTGCATGTCGACGCGCTGCACACGCTCGACGGCCTGGCGGGCCGTGGGGTGCGCCAGGTTCTCGCGTCGGCGACACTGCCCGAGGCTCTCGCGCGGCAGATGCTTCCGCATGCCATCGAGGATCGGTTCGAGGCGGTCCTCACGATCGCCGACGCGTTTCGTGCATCCAAGCACGGTGCCATCGAGGACTGGCTGGCTGTCTCCGGGCTGGAGCCTCATGACGTGCTCATGGTCGGGGACACCAATCACGACCACGAGATCGCCGATGCTCTCGGCTGCCGTTTCGTTCACTTCGACGGCGGGCATCAGCGGGCTCCTCGCGGCGTGCGCCGCATCGGTGCGCTGAAGGAGCTGCACGCGCTGCTGTGACGGTGCGTTCGGGCGTCCGGGCGTGCGGGCGTGCGGGTGTGCGGGTGTTCGAGCGGTCAGGCCGCCGGGTGGTCAGGCCGCCGGGTGGTCAGGCCGCCGGGTGGTCATGCCGCTGGGCGGAACCTTCGCGGTGGCGGGTCGATGCCGGCCCACGCGTAGGCGAGGTGGAGCCGGGGCTTGAGCACGATGGAGTCGTGGCCCGGCCGGTGGAGGACGAAGTCGCCGAGCCCGTCGCGCGTGATGCGCCACCCGCCGTGATGCAGCGCCATATGGTGGAATCGGCAGAGCAGAATCCCCCGGTCGACGTCTGTTCTTCCGTGATCTGCCGCCCACTCGTCGAGATGGTGGGCTTCGCAGTAGTGCGCGGGCCGGTCGCACCCGGGGATGCGGCATCCGCCGTCGCGGAGTGCGAGGGTCAGCCGCTGCTTCGGTGAGAACAGCCGTGCCTCGCGGCCCAGGTAGAGCGGGTTGCCGTCGCGGTCGACGGTGATCTCGGTCGTGGCCGTGTCGCACGTGTGCTGCGCCGCGGCCCACGCGGGGACGACGTCGCCGGTGTCCTCCAGGTGCGCGGCGTCGGCTCCGGGGCTCGCCGTGTCGATGACGGTGACCATCCGCACGCCGGCCTGCTTCGTTCCGAACACGGCCTCGGCGTCGGCGAGCGCGCCCGAGCGCAGGACGTCCATCATCAGGTCGTACGCGAGCTGGTCGTTGGTCCGTGGGTCGGCGACCAGCTCCTCCGCACGGGCCTTCTCGTCGGCGTCGACGAAGCGGGGCCCGCCGCGTCGCGGCCGGAGGGCGGTGTCGATGATCGTGCGCACCCACGCGGCGCCCAGGTCGTCGAAGGAGAACGATCCACGATGGATGCCGTCGGCGTCGGTCCACATTCGGAATGCGCGGGCCTCGAATCGCGCCAGGTGGCGACGTTCGGCGCCGTCGGGGTCGAGTCGGTCGCGGATCGCCCTCGCCTCGATCCGCAGTTCCTCCACTGTCCGCTGGGACGCCTCCTGAACGAGTTCCTGCGCGGCGAGCGACCACGCCTCGACGGTGGCCGCGTCGATCGCGGCGATGCACGCGCACGGTGCCTCCGTGTGGTCGTCACGGGACGCGCACGAGCACTCGAACGAGTCGGGGTCGACGGCCGGTGGCTCCCCGAGGTTGCGCAGGATCGCATCGTGCTGCGCGGACGAGACCGTTCCGGCCAGGAGCGCCTGGCCCAGGGGAGCGTGCCAGGGTTCGGCGGGCTCCTCGGTCGCCGGGGTCGCCGCACCGTCCTCGTCCTCGGGCCTGCCGGGCGTGGTCGCCTCGAGCAGCGACTCTCCGAGACGCACGTGCTTGGCGGCATCCGCCCGCGTCGAGCCGGTCAGCTCCTGAACGAGGGAGACCGTGTTGCGGTGCCCGCGTTTCTGGGCCAACCCTTTGTGTCCCGCCTCCCGCGTCGAGCGGCGCGCCGCGACCCCGGATGCCACGATCCCGAGCCGTTCCGCCGCCCGTGCCAACGCCCCGGCATCCCGGATCACGGCGGCCACGTCGTCGTCGCACAGCCCGCTCACCGCGGCCGCGGCATCCTCCGCATCGTCACCGAGCAGCACGCGGAGCCGGTCCACGTGCTGGTCGAGTTCGGTGAAGATCGCCATACTTCATACAAGCACGAGCCTCCGACATTCAAAGATTGCTTCGATCATGTAGAGACGGTCGAAAGTCACAGAACCATGACGGTTGCAAGTGATGAACCGGCCTGCGGGTAGCTGCGGCATCCACCTTCGCTTGGCGCGTATGGTCGCCGATCGCTGGGTTGGCGACCAAATGGGCCAGGTCTGCGGGCGGCCCGCGGTGCTGACTTGGCGCGTATGGTCGCGAGCGCGGGGATTCGCGACCATACGCGACCAGTGAACGCTGCGCCGGCTCAGAGGTGCGGCCGCCGGTGGCCGCCGCGCGAGCCGACGCCACCGGGCTCAGCCGGCGTGCCTCCGCGCGCGGCGCGACGTCGCGGTGCAGCATCTCGATCAGCTGCGGATCGCCGCCGAGTTCGATGTTCCACTTTCACCCGCATGCGGATGCCGTCAGACTAGGTCGAACTCCGCCCGCCGGCATGGGCAGTTCCGTCCCAGCATCTGAACGGTGATGTGCACTGTGCACACCGCCTCGGTCCGAACGAGCTACGGATGCCGGAAGGTGAAACGCACGGGCGGGTGGTTCGGTGCGGCGGCGATGCAACTGCCCACCGGCAGCGCCGACAGATCCCAGTCTTCGACCACGTAGCCATCGGAGACCTCCTCACGGATCCCGTTGTTGCGCACCGTCGAGTCGAATCTCGTGATCTTGCGGTTGCGACCGAAGCGGTCGCGGACGAAGTCCCGGGACCCGCCGTCGTAGAGGCGGAACGCGAAGACCGTTCCGAACGCGGACAGCACAGAAGCGGCCAGGAGTTCCCCGTACATGGCCTCCACCTGCCGGATGTTCTGGGTGCCGACGACGAAGCGCAGTCCGAGAGAGCGCCCGAAGTTGAGACCGTTCGACAAGTGCATCAGCTCGGGCAGCAGGGCGAACTCGTCGAGCACGAAGAACACCCGACCTGCCGCGCGGCCGCGCGACATCGCCTCTTTCATCGCCACGTCGAGCATCGCCTTGTAGACGGGCGCCAGCATGCTCCCGGAGGCGATGTCGTACTCCAGAAACAGCGCTCTCGCCTCTTTCCGACGCAGGAAGCGCCGGATCGAGAAATCCCCCGGTCTGCCGAACGCGGATCGGAACGACTCCTGGATGACCTGCTGCATGAAGGCGAGCGTCGCCGTGGCCGAGTTGCTGCCCTCCTTGGCGATGTACTGCTTCGCCCCTCGGAGGTCCGCGTTCTCCGGCCGGTCGAGCAGCGCATGCATCTCGGGTACGGACATGCCGCTGACGACCAGCCGGATGTCCTGGTTCGTGCGTGCACCGGACTCGCGGACCATCGCGGTCACCAGAGCAACGAACACGTCGCGCGCGGCGTTGGCGAAATACGCATTGTCGCCTGCTTTGCCGATCAGCGATGCGAACAGCCCGCTGCACAGCTCCATGATCTCGTCATCGACGTCACGACCAAGGGGAAGATCCTCGAACTCGGCGAACAGGTTCCAGGTGACCTGCCCGCGGTAGATGTCCGCCGTCGTCGCCGCGATCACGGCATCGCCGTCGCGGTGGAAGGACTCGTAGTAGTCGCCTTTGGTGTCGAAGAACACCATCACGTCGTTGGCGGTCATCGCCTGGCGGATGGATCTCACCAGAGCCCTCATGCCCACGGTCTTGCCGGTGCCGATCCCGCCGAGGTACAGCACGTGCCTGCCGAGATCCGCATCATCGAAGCCGATCGACGTGCCGTCGACCCCGTAGACACCCGCCTGCGGCGAGGCCGGACCGAGATACCCCGCAGCATCATGCAGCACGTCGCCGCTGACGACCTCCTCGGAGAAGAACATGCCGGTCACCCAACATCCGGTTCGGGATCGTCCTGTTGGGGATCGTCCTGTTGCGGGTTATCGGGTGCCGGGTTCCCCGGCGCCCGATAACCCGGCACCGGGTCGCTGGAGTCTGGACTGTCAGGGGCCGAGACTTCCGACTCCGGCCCCCGCGGATCCGCGTCCATCTCGGGATCAGTCGGCGTCTCGCCCTCGACGTCCGGCGCAGGGTGCGGGGCCACCTCCTGAGCCGCATCGTGCCGCGTCTGTTCTGCGGGAGCCATCGCCGCAGCGGAGTCCTCGTCGGCACCTGTGGTGGAGTCCGATCCTCGATCAGACGCTGGTTCCGGAGGGAGAGCGGACCCAGGTGTGCGCTCCACATCGTCATCGGCCGCCGACGGCCCTGATGGCGCCACCGATTCAGCCTCCGAGATGTCATCCCGCATCTGTCCGCTTTCGTCTGCGGTCTCAGGGTCATGATCGCCACGAGGATGCGAATGATCGGTTGCCGTCTCCTGAGCACCCTCACGCGCACCTGGATCCATCCCGGCCCCCGCTTCGGCGCTCAGATCGTCATCGACCGCATCCGACTCCGGGCGTTCCTCCGGATCCTCTTCGGCATCGCCGGCCTGAGTGCGTCGGCTGGCCTCGATTGAATCATCCGGCTCGCCTGAGCTGTCGGGCTCCCCATGTGGCGGCTCCTGCGGGTCGTCGTCGGACGAGGGGCCGCGGATGCCGGTACCGGACTCGGCCTGATCGACCGCGAGGATTTCGTCAACCGGCTCGCCGCTGACATCCGAGGGGTCTGCCTCCCGCGCATCCCACGCATCGATCAGCCCCTGCTCCAACGCGTCGTAGTAGGCCTCGCGATCGAACGGCGTCAGTTCGATGAATGCCCGCTGCTGACGGAAGAACTCCGCGCCCTGAAGCGCTGCGCCGTCGAGCTCTCGGGTACCACCGCGTTCGCGTTCGATGCGCAGCCCGTGCAGATACTGCTCCCGGTCCGTCGCATTCGCAGGTCGCGAACGCCCCTCCCCCTCGCCCACAGATCGGGCGTTCTCGTTCACCACGTCCGATTCCGACACGAGGCCATGTCGACGGGCATCCCCCACGACACCGATGCCCTGCCAGACGCCGCCGGCGATCGACGCGACGCCTCCGAGGTCCGTGCTCGCGACTCGAACTCCGCCCGAGACCAGTTTGGCCGTGGCTCCCAGGCTGCGCGGGACGAGGTCCACGGCGGCAGGACCGAAGGTGCGTTGCTGCCATGCGATGAAACGGTCCTTGCCGCGCAGGAACGCACGGATCAGATTCATCCCCGTACCCCTGCCCGATCGATGACGAACACGCCTCCGAGATCGCCCCGGAACAGTTCGACAGGCATTGCCACCGACGAGTACATGTCGGCGAGGAACTCTCCGATGGTCAGTTCCGGTGCTGCCCCACGATGCCAGTCGGCGAGATAGGCGAAATCCGGGTCTTCCTGGATCAACGGGACCATCGCGTCGATGATGTGCAGCAGAAGATCGAACGTGCTTGCGCCGGCGGGCAGGTCCAACCGCTGCGTTAGCGCCCACCAGTCCACCGTCGGCCCGCCGAGGCGGACGACGACACCGCTCGGGGCGAGGATGTCGTGCACCGGCAGACCGAACGTCTCGCTCTCCCCCGGCACCGGGCCGATGTACTCGCCACCTGCGCGGATCGAGAGATCCTCACGAAGCAGGAGGCCGTCCGACACGTCGACCACGGCCAGCGCCTGGCTCTTGATGAGCGACAGCGCAGCAGATCGCAGATCGAGCGGGAGTTGTCCGGCGGGAAGCAGCCGCTGCGTCCCGATCATCTCTGCGAGCCGCGCCTCGCCCGAAGATAGCCGGATCTCCCGACCTGCCTGGACGAGCGTCGCACCGTGGAACTCGCCAGGCAGCAAGAAGTGTGCGTCTGGGTCGGCGAACAGTGCTGGTGCGGGCACGCGCGCCCGCGAGGCTTCTGCCGCCCGACGTGCCAGACGGACCCCTGCGAGGAAGGAGCCCGCGTCGACGTGCGGATGCTCCGCGCGAAGTCGTTCGACCTCATCCGCGGCAACGGCGCGGGCACGACGGCCAATTTCGCCGTCGTGGCTGTCACTCCGACGCGGCATCCGTCACCCCTGTCCCGCGAGCTTACCGCGCGACTGGACGTCGAGGATCAGGGTGCCCAGCTCGAACGCCACACGGTCAACGTTCTCCGGGGGAGCGAATCTCTGAGCATCCTGCGCTCGGAACACACCGAGCTCACGGATGACCACCCAGCCGAGAATGGCGATGCCGATGAAGAGCCCGAAGACGATGAACAGCAGGAGCAGGACGAGGAGCGCGGGCAGATCGGCCTCTCCGGCGATCGGATGAGACTTGTCCGGCCCGAGAATCCGGATGTGCGTCGTCGGCCTCCGAAGGACCAGCGCGACGACCAGCCCGATGATCAGCGACGCGATGCCGATGGGCACGAACAGAGACGTCACGCCCGCGAGCGCACCGAATGGGTCGTATCCGTAGGAAGACGCTGAAGACGTTGCGGCACCCGCGGACACGAGACCGAGGATGAGCAGGATGAGGAAGTTCAGTCCGGATCCGATCAGGGCGACGAGTCCGAGCGCGTCGTATCCGATATGACGGCCGACTTCGATGCCCTCGATCTTGTGGATGTGGAACTCACGGGAGTGAATGGACGACGAGGACACTGAGCGGGCCTCCGCCGAGTACACCAGCCGCGAGTCCGTGACGAACAGGTAGCTGACCAGTCTGCCCAGCGGCCGCTGCGCACGAGCCAGGGGGAAGACACCCAGCACTGCTTCATCTGGCAGCAGCCGGAACGGGTAGGACGCGCTCAGATCCCCCGTCAACGGGTCTGAGACGCTCCGGCCGAGCGATTCGCCAGCGACCTCGTCCTCGTCGGGAGTGTCTGGTGTGAACATCATCGATCCCCTCCGGTTCACGGACCACTGGCATCAGCGGTGGCGGTCCGTCTGGGTATCCTATCCACCAGGCGATTCGGGACGGTGCGGGGGAAACATGACCGAGCAGGGCGAAGCGGACGCCACGCAGCCGAGGCCCTCACTGCTCGATGCGGACTTCGGTGTGTCAGCATCCCGTACCACCCGCCCGTCGCTCACGGGATTGTCATCCATCCCGCCCACCGCGGATGCCCGGAACCGGGGCGGCCTCTTGCACGATGCTCCGCCGACGCCCGGACCGGCGACGCCGCCGACGGTCCCCGCGTCACCCCGCGAGCCGATGTCCCCACAGCGCAGGCGGCTGATCAAGCGCCTCCTGATCGGCATCGGCAGCATCGCTGCACTCGTCGCAGCTGGGAGCATCGTCGTGTCCGTGCTGAACTCCCAGCGCGGGCCGGAGTCCGTCGTCCAGGCGTATCTCGATCACCTCTCCAGCGGAGACGCTACCGGCGCAGCCGAGCTCGTCGACCCGGGCGTCCCGAACGGCCAGCGGACTCTGCTGACCGACGAAGCGCTCACCGCCGCCGACCATCGGCTGAAAGTCGTCGCGCTGCATACTGAAGCGCAGGGCGACGCGGCCAACGTCACAGCCACCCTCTCTGTCGACGGCGAGCAGTTCGAGCACGTCTTCACGGCCCGCAAAGGTCCGACGGAGTTCCTTCTCCTCGACACCTGGCAGGTGACGCAGTCGCTGATCTCCCCCGTCCAGGTCACGGCTGACGCCACTGACGAGGTCCTTCTCGGAGATCTGGTGATCCCGGCTTCTCGACTCGGGAACGAACAGTTCGATCCCCTGTGGATCTACCCCGGCTCCTACACCTTCACCGCCGCCGACGACCGGTTCTACGATTCCGGCGAGGTCGCGGTCCGCATCCTCAGCCCCGACGGCGGCATCGTGTCCGTCCACGTCGAGCAGACACCCTCCGAAGCGCTGCGCGACCTCGTGCTGGAGAAAGCCCGGCAGCGGGTCACGGCGTGCGCGACGGTGCCGACGAACGTCGACGCCATGTGCCCGGCGGCGGCGCGCCGCACCGACCTGGAGTCGCTGACCGTGACGGCCCTGCCCGACGGGCTGGAAGATCTGACCCTGACCGAATGGACGGCGGACGAGGCCGTCATCACGACGCAGCGCCAACCGAGCACCTTCATGACCTTCCAACCGGAGAAGACGACCTTTCGCCTCTCCGGAACCATCGATCTCTCGGGTGAGGAGCCGGTGGTCTCCTTCGGCGATGCCGGATGGTGGTGAGTATCCCAGTCCCGGTGGAAGAGTGCCCGACACCCGGTCAGCGCAGCTGCACGATGCGCCCGGACGCGCCCCAGGCCCGGTCCGCCGTCAGCACCTGCCGGTCCAGCCGCTCGGCGAGAGCGATGCGGGCGAGGCGGACCTGGGGGTGGCATCCGGCAACGGCAAGGGCCAGATCTTCGTGAAGGGCGAGGTCATCAAGACGGTGCCCGATGCCGACATCGTCGCGACCCTGATCGCAGAGGCGAACCGGATCGCGACGAGATGGGGCCGCCCGGTCGGTGCCGCGCAGGTCGTCACGGCGTGAGCCTTCGGGCCTCGTCGCCCACCTACGCGCCAAGCGTGCGGGCGGCCCGCGGTCCTGACTGGTCGCGTATGGTCGCGAGCGCGGAGATCCGCGACCATACGTGACCAGTGAACGCTGCGCCGGCCGACGCCGCGGCCGCCAGTGGCCGCTGCGCGAGCCGACCCCCGGGCCGGCTC
>NZ_JASGFE010000038.1:0-26802 GCF_047605725.1 Microbacterium sp. | reverse complement strand
GGCTGTTCGAGGAAGAGCGGTTCGTGCAGGTCGTTGCGATCCTGCACCATCGACGTGGAGACGACGCCCTCGCCGAGCGGGTTCCCTGAATCTCTCGCTACAGGCCGAGCCCATGATCGTGATCGTGTTGCTGACCAGTCAGCCACCGGCCGAACCTGGCGCGTATCGTCGCCGTGCCCGGGGTCCGGCGACAAGATGCGCCAGGTTTGCGAATCGGAGCGATCGGGACCGAGAGGGCGAAAGGACCGGGAGCCGATAGGCTGAACGACAGGAAATGCGAAAACCCCCGGAGGACCGGGGGTTTTCTCACTTGTGACCCCAGCGGGATTCGAACCCGCGTTACCGCCGTGAGAGGGCGGCGTACTAGGCCGCTATACGATGGGGCCGCAGACAACCGTTCAAGTATGCCATGGCGATTCCGACCCGCAAAATCGCCGCGGGGATCCTTGCCAGCGACGCCGCGAACGCGTTGACTGAGCCCATGCGCGTCACGAAGCACGAACATGCCTGCCTCCGCATAGAAGAGCTCGGACAGACCCTGATCGTCGATCCCGGCAACTTCACCGACCCTCTCGAAGGCCTGCACGACGTCGCCGGTATCGTCCTGACGCACGAGCATCCCGACCATTGGACGCCGGAGCACCTCGACCGCATCCTCGGGGCGTTCCCCGGCATCCCGATCTTCGGACCGGCCGGCCTCGCGGCCGCCGCATCCGCCTACGACGTCACCGTCGTCGCACCGGGCGACGCCGTCACCATCGGCCCGTTCACGCTGTCGTTCTACGGCGGGCGGCACAACGTCATCCACTCGTCGATCCCGGTGATCGACAACGTGGGCGTGCTCGTCAACGGCGTCTTCTACTACCCCGGCGACTCGTACGCGGTGCCGGCCGGCGCCGACGTGCAACTGCTGGCCGCACCGATCGGCGCGCCGTGGCTGAAGATCGGCGAGGCGATGGACTTCGTGCTCGCCGTCGCCCCGCGCCGCGCCTTCGGGACGCACGACAAGACGCTCTCCGCCATCGGCCTCGGCATGCACCGGCAGCGCCTCGAGTGGGCCGTGCAGCAGGACGGCGGATCGTTCCTCGCGCTCGATCCCGGCGACCACACGGAGATCTGAGACCACCCGCTCGTCCCCACCGCGCGCTCACTCGTGTGGCGCGAACCGCGGACGAAGAAGAGCGGATGCCGGGAACCGAAGCCCCCGGCATCCGCTCTTCGCACGGCTCAGGCCGCGTCGTGGTCGATCTCGAGGAACGCGACGAGGCTGTCGAGCGCCTCCTCGGCGCCCTCGCCCTCGGCCTTGAGCGTGACGACGCTGCCGTGCGTCGCACCGAGGCCCATGAGGGTGAGGATGCTGCCCGCGTTCAGGTCGGGTCCGCCCTCGACGGCGATGGTCACCGGCACGCCGGTGGCCTGCACGGCCTGGACGAAAAGCTTCGCCGGACGGGCGTGCAGCCCTGAGCTGCTCGCAATGGTCGCGGTACGTTCTGCCATGTTTCTTCTCCTTGTTGTGGGTGGGTTGGGGGTGGGTTGGGGGTGGATCAGGCCGCGACGGCCTCGGCGACCGGCGCCTTGCGCACGAACTTCTTGAGGACGATGAGCACGAGCGCCGTGACAATGCTGCCGGCGACCAACGCCACGATGAAGCCCCAGAACGGGTCGATCGCGAAGAACACGAACAGACCACCATGCGGTGCACGCGACTGCACGTTGAACAACATGCACAGGGCCCCGGTGACGGCGCCCCCGGCCATGGAGGCCGGCAGCACGCGCAGCGGGTCGGCGGCCGCGAACGGGATCGCACCCTCCGAGATGAACGCCGCACCGAGCAGCCATGCCGCCTTGCCGTTCTGCTGCTCCACCGGGGTGAAGAGGTTGCGCGCGAGGACCGTGGATGCCAGAGCCAGCGCGATCGGCGGCACCATGCCCGCACACATGACCGCGGCCATGATGAGGTACGGCGTCGTGTTGGTCGACGAGCCGGCGCTCAGACCCGCCGCGGCGAACGCGTACGCGGTCTTGTTGACCGGCCCGCCCAGGTCGAAGCACATCATGAGGCCGACGATGACGCCGACGACCACGATCGCCCCGGTAGCGGCCAGGTTGTTCAGCCCCTCGGTCATGGCGAGCATGAGCGAGGCGATCGGCCGGCCGAGGAAGGCGATCATCAGACCGGATGCCACGATCGAGGCCACCAGCGGAATGATCACGACCGGCATGAGGCCGCGCAGCCAGCGCGGCACGTCGAGCCGGCCGAGCCACCAGGCGATGAACCCGCCGAGGAGGCCGCCGATGATACCGCCGAGGAAGCCGGCGGCCATGAGGTTGGCCACAGCACCCGCGACGAACCCGGGCGCGATGCCCGGCCGGTCGGCGATCGCGAACGCGATGTAGCCGGCCAGCGCAGGAACCAGGAAGCCCATCGACGTGGAGCCGATCATGAAGGCGACCGAGCCCAGGTACTGACCGATCCCGCCCGGCGGAAGATCCCACAGCGAGTTCTGGATGATCACGGTCGCCGCGTCGTTGGTCACGTCGTAGCCGCCGAGCAGGAAGCCCAGCGCGATGAGCAGACCGCCACCGGCGACGAACGGGATCATGTAGCTCACACCGGTGAGCAGCCACCGCTTGATCCGTGCACCGACCGATTCGGACGGAGCATCGGCTGCGGCGGCGGCCGCCGCGGCCGAACCGCTCACGCGCTCGGCGTTCGGGTCGCTGACCGCGGCCACGGCCTGCCTGATCAGCTCGCCGGGCCGCTCGATACCGGCCTTGACACCCGCGCGCACGACCGGCTTGCCGGCGAAGCGCTGCGGAACACGAACGTCCACGTCGACGGCGAAGATGACGGCATCCGCCCGGTCGATGACATCCTGCGGCAGCGCCTTGTAGCCGCTGGAGCCCTGCGGCTCGACGATGAGGTCGACACCCTCCTTCTTGCCGGTCGCCGTGAGGGCGTCGGCCGCCATGAAGGTGTGCGCGATACCGGTGGCGCACGCGGTCACCGCGATGATGCGCGCGGGGCGCCCATCGATGCTCAGTCCGTCCGCGACCGGCACAGGGGCCGCGGCCGCAGCCGGAGCCGCGGACTCGGCGACGGGGGCCGCCTCCTCCTCGCCGATGGCGACGCGCACGATGTGGGCGACCTCGTCGGCGTCCTTGGCCGCGCGCAGGCTCGAGGTGAACTCCTCCTGCATGAGGCTGCGGGCGAGCTTCGAGAGCACCGCGAGGTGCTCCTCGGCCGCCGTGTCGGGCGCCGCGATGAGGAACACGAGGTCGGCAGGGCCGTCCGGGGCGCCGAACTCGACGCCGGGCTTGAGCCGCGCGAACGCGAGCGAGGCCTGCTGCACCGCCGGGCTCTTCGCGTGCGGAATGGCGATGCCGCCGGGAAGCCCGGTCTCGTCCTTCTGCTCGCGCGCCCAGGCGTCGGCGGCGAGCCTGTCGGCGTCGTTGGCGCGACCCTCGGCGGTGACGCGGGCTGCGAGCGACGCGATCACCGCCTGCTTGTCGGCACCGAGACTCTCGTCAAGGCTGATGAGCGCCGGTGTGATGGTTTCGGACACGTGGACCTCCTCTGGTCAACGGGGGTTCAGGGGCTGGACCGACACGTCCCCGGTGGGGAGGTCGGCAGGAGTGGGGGCTTGGGTGCCGGGAAGGGATGCCGCGGCGGCCCCGTAGCGGATGCTGTTGCGCAGGCTCTCCTCGGGCGTGCTGCCCGCCGCATCGGCGAGCAGGAACCCGGCCAGCGAGCTGTCGCCGGCCCCGACGGTGCTGCGCACCCGGATGCGCGGCGGCGTCGCCACGAGCGCGCCGTCGGCGGTCACGAGCACCGCGCCGTGCGCGCCGAGTGTCACGAGGGCCGCGCGGGAGCGCTCCGGCACGATCGTGCGGGCGACCTCGAGCACCGCGTCGGCAAGCTCCGCGGACGGGTCGAGGTCGATGCCTGCCAGCTCAGCGAGCTCCTCGTCGTTGGGCTTGATGAGATCCGGGATGCCGTCAGCCACCACCGCGTGCAGGGCGGGGCCGGAGGTGTCCACCGCGATGCGGGGCGCGGCATCCCCCCACCTCTCCCGCACGGCGCGGATGACGGTGACGTAGAAGTCGTCGGCGAGACCGGGGGGAAGGGACCCTGCCAGCACGAGCCAGGCGGCGCCCTCGGATGCCTCGACCACGGCCTCGACGATCGCCGCGGCATCGGCTGCGGTGAGCGTCACCCCGCGGAGATTGAGCTTCGTCGTCGTGCCGTCCGGGTCGGTCACGGCGAGGTTCGCACGCGCCGAGCCGGTGATCGGGACGATGCGGGTGGGGATGCCGGTGGCCCGCAGCGCCGCGGCGAACGCGTCGCGCTCGTCGAGCGGGAGGACGGCGAGCGTCTCGCGGCCGCCGGCGGCGACGACCCTGGACACGTTGAGGCCCTTGCCTCCGGCGTCCTCTCGGGCATCGACCGCGGCCTGCACCTGACCGGGACGCAACGCGGCGGCCAGCGTGATGGTGCGATCGAGCGACGGATTGGCGGTGAGCGTGACGATCATGCGATCCAGACCTCGGTCTCAGCGTCGCGAAGTGCGGCTGACAGGGCGGGCGGCGGGGGGCAATCGGTGACGAGCGCGTCGATCTCCGCGAGGCTCGCGAAGGAGAAGAGCAGCTCCACGTCGAACTTATCGGCATCGGCGACGACGATCACGCGACGCGCGGAGCCGACGATCGCTCTCTTGACCGCGGCCTCGTCGGGGTCGGGAGTGCTCGTGCCGAACGCGGCGGAGATGCCGTTCGTGCCCACGATCGCAAGGTCGGGGCGGAGGCCGGCGATCGCCTGCACGGTACCGGCGCCCACGGCCGCGGCCGTCAGCCCCCGCACCCGACCGCCGATCGCGGTCAGCTCGACGCCGGTGGAGCCGGCGAGGATGTGGGCGATCGCCATCGAGTGGGTGACGACCTCGACGTGACCCTCGTAACGGACCCGCTCGGCCAGCTGCTGGGCGACCGCGGCCACCGTGGTGCCCGCGTCGAGGTAGATCGACCCGACCGTCGCCACGTCGATCCCCGCGACCGTGCGCTGTCCGATCGCCTGCTTGCTCTCGTTGTGCCGGAAGGCCCGCTCGGAGATGGAGGACTCAGCCGTGCTGGCACGGCCAGGAGCGACCGCACCGCCGTGCACCCGGCGCACAGAACCGACGCGCTCCAGCTGGTCGAGGTCGCGACGTACGGTCTCGGTCGTCACGCCGAACCGGTGCGCAAGCTCGACGACGGCCACACGCCCATCGGTCGCGATCAGCTGCTCGATCTGCTGCTGGCGCTCCGTTGCGTACACGCGGCCCTCCTTCGGGTCAAGCCACACGCTACAACACAGACAAAAGCAAACACAACGGCCAATCCCCCGCACGACGAAACCCCGGTCCGTGCGGACCGGGGTTTCGCGTGTCGAACGGGCGGCGCTCAGGCCTCGCTCATGGCCAGGACCTCGGCCTGGCCTTTCGCGGCGTAGTAGGCCGCGCGAGCGGCATCTTTGCGCGCCTGCTCGGCGTAGCCGTGGTCGAGGATCTCCTGCGGGACCTCGACGCTCTCGACGCGGTTCACGCCGTGGTACTTCTCGATGTAGGCGTCGAGCTCGGGGCCCGACTCCCACGAGGTGATGAGGCAGTAGCGCGGCTCGGTGCCGTTGTGCGTGGCGGCGTGCCACAGGCGCTGCGTGTCGATGATCAGCTGCGCGCCGGCCGGAAGCGCGATGCGCACCTCGCCCTGCGGGTCGGTGCGGTTCTCACGCAGCACGAAGTAGCTGTCCTTGTCGTCGGTGAGGTTGAAGAAGCCGCGGACGACCCAGCCGGTGCCGTCCGGGTTGAGCCGGTTGTTGTCGTCCTGGTGCAGGTTGTACAGGCAGTCGCCGTAGGGGGTGGGCTGCAGCTCGATGATGCGGCAGCGACCGACGTTGGCGCCGGGCTCCTGGGCACGGCGCGTGAGGTTGGGGGCCTTCTCGGTCTGGGCGGGGATCCACACACCGTCCTTGTCGGTGCGCGGCGGCTTGTGGTTCCAGAAGCCGTTGCACTCGATCTCGCCGAAGGCGCTGGCCAGCGGAGCGAAGCGGGTGTCGCCCGAGGACTTCCAGTCCACGTAGTCGATGTCGAGCCACTCCTTGGGATCCAGCTGCTGGTCGTAGCTGTCGAGCACGACGTAGCCGGTCTCCTCCAGGGCGGCGCATTTGATGTAACCCATGATGCGAATCATGACCTTTCGTAGGGGGCCAGCACGTTTTAACAGGCCCGACTTAGGCAACCCTACCTTCGACCGTCTGGAAGGCCCCTCAATGACAGGCCGGGAAGGGGGCGCGTACTAGACTCGGCGGGGTCTGGGAGAGGTATGAGCACAGCCACGAACGTCGATGCGACCGCCGTCAACACGATCGGGTGGCTCTCGGCATCCGAGACCACGATCGTCGTTCCCGTCTACCAGCGCCAGTACCGCTGGGACATCGGCGGCTGCGAGCAGCTGCTCGGCGACATCCGCGCGGTCGCTGCGGCCGACGACGCGCATACGCACTTCATCGGCTCGATCCTCTCCACCGCCAGCACCGACGCCGACGACGACGCGCACCTGGTGCTCATCGACGGCCAGCAGCGCATCACGACCCTCATGCTCCTGGTCGCGGCCCTGCATCACAGCGCGAAGGATCAGGATGCCGCGCTCGCGGCGGAGCTGGAACGGGTGCTCGTGCGCGCCGACGACTCCGGGCGCACGAAGCTGCGCCCCCACCGCGCGTGGGCGGAGGTGTTCGAGAGCGTCGTGCTCGACCGGCGCGCACCGCAGGACGCCCAGCGCGAGTCGCGCTTCGACGACAACTACGCGTTCTTCCGCAGCCAGATCCGACCCGACGAGGCCGCCGACCTGTGGCGGGGACTGCGCAAACTCGAGCACGTGTCGATCACGCTCGGTCCCGACGCGAACGCGCAGCAGATCTTCGAGAGCCTCAACTCCACCGGCGAGCCCCTGCGCGACCACGAGCTGATTCACAACTACGTGCTGATGGGGCTCTCGCACGCCGAGCAGAGCGAGATCGAGGAGCGGTTCTGGCTGCCGATCGAGGAGGACACCGGCGAGGCGATCGGCGGGTTCTGGCGGCACTACCTGGTCATGACGACCGGTCGCGAGGTGGCCGCCGCAGGCGGGCGCGCGGTGTACGACGCGTTCCGGCACGAGTTCCCACGCCTGGACGTGGAGACCCTCCGCACGCACGCGGCGCGGTGGCGGGAACTGGCCGGCGTCTACGCGCTGCTCCTGGACCCCGACCGCGCACCCGACTCCGTGATCGGCGACCAGCTGCGGGCGCTGAACACCTTCGGGCGCGGCATGTACCCGCTCATCATGCGGCTGTATCGGGATCACGTCGACGGGCGGCTCGACACCGCGGCCCTGGTCGCCGAGTTCGAGCGCCTGCAGTCGCTGCTGCTGCGCCGGAAGGTCGTCGGAGTGCCGACCGACCGGTTGGTGGCCCGGCTCTGCCGCGCCGCCGACGGGGGCCGCGACGCCCTCGAGCGCGCCGTCGCGCGCATCGCCCCCTCGGACGAGCGCATCCGGGTGGCACTCAAATACGGCGAGCTGCCGCACGCGGCCTACGTCCTGCGTCGGCTCACCGGCGCCGGCGGCGACCTCGACGTCGAGCATGTGGTCCCGCCGGCCCCCTCCGACGACTGGAGCGGTGACGGCATCCGGGTGTGGGCGGACTACAGCGACGACGAGCAGAACAGCCACCGCGCACTGTCCCAGACCCTCGGAAACCTCACGCTCCTGGAGCACCCGCTCGCCGAGCGTGCCCTCGACGCGTCGTTCCCGCGCAAGCGCGAGCTGTACGCGCGCAGCGCGATCGCCGAGACGCGGGAGCTCGCCCAGCTGCCGGCGTGGGGCACCGCCACGATCGCGGCGCGCACCGAGCGGCTCACCGAGCGGTTCCTGCGGGTCTGGCCGCGCTCGGCGCTCCTGGGCATCGACGACGACGGGCTGACACCGATCCTCGATGCCAGACCCCGCCGGGGCTGGCCGCCCGGATGGCAGCGGGAGTTCGACTACGTCGAGTACCGCGGCGAGCACTGGGAGGTCCCCGACATCAAGTACCTCTTCAACCGCATCTTCAAGCGGCTGTGGGCCGACTCCCGGCACAGCGTCGTCGCCTTCAACGCCCGCCGCGGCGGGCCGGTGTACCCGGCCCGCGCCTGGAACGGCCAGTGGGACGAGCTCAGCGACGGCCAGTACCTCTACATGGGCTGGGACTCGCGCTATATGCTCAGCGCCGTGCAGGGCGTGCTCGACGAGGCCGGGTACGCGCCGGAGGTGTTCATCAAGTACTCGTACATCGGCGACGCGATGTAGCGACGGCGCCCTATCGGCTCCCGCCGAGCCGCCACGCGCCGGCGGCGTGCTGCTGCCACGACAACTCCGCGCCCTGCCCGCCGCGATCGCCAACTTTCAACGTCAACTTGAACATCAACCCCCCGTTCGCGAAACCTCCCGTTTGCAACGTTTTCGCGCGAAAACGTTGCAAACGGGAGGTTTCGCGCGGTGAGGGATGCGGGCGAGACAGCCGGGGCTGCGGCGCGAGACAATCGTGGCGCCGGGCATGACGACCGGCGCGACCGAAGGACACCCGTGAACCCCCGATCCCGACCGCTGCTGCCCCTGACCACGCAGGAGCACGCCGACCGTCTCAAGGAGAGCATCTACCTCATCTTCGCGGCGCTCGCGGTCTGCCTCGCCCTCTACGGACACGAGCACGTCAGCGCGCAGGAGGCGCTCGTGACGCTCGCCGTCACCCTCGCCGGGACGGTCCTCGCCGTCTTCACCGCCGACGTCATCGCCCACGTCGTCGCGCACGGGCGGCTCATGACGCGCGCGGAGCTCGTCCACGCCATGCGCACGAGCTTCGGCGCGCTCCCAGCCGTCACCCTCCCTTTCGTGTTCCTCGGCGTCTCGGCGCTCACCCGCTGGCGTGTCGAGTCGGCCCTCGTCGCCTCCGCGGTCGCACTCGCCGCCGCTCTGTTCGTGCTCGCGTGGGTGGCCGTGCGGCGCGCGCGGCTGCGCTGGTGGGAGCGGCTACTCCTGCTCGGCCTCGAAACAGCTCTGGCCCTCGCGGTGATCGCGCTGCAGCTGCTCGCCCACTCGTAGGCCGCGACGGCCCGCGCACCGCACGGATTGGAGGAAACCCCGGGCAGCGCGCCATACTCTTCGACATGCCTTCCTCCCTCAGTCTCGACGGGCTGCGCTTCATGCTGGTCTCGTCCACGGCCACGCCCGTGGACCCGGAGGACTCGACGACGTTCCACTACCACCAGGACGGAAAGCTCGTGTGGGGCGAGTACCAGGGCGCCACCGTCTCCGAAGGCCGCTTCGTCGGCGCCGTGCACGACGACCGGGTGCGCATCTCGTTCGCGCACGCGCTCGTCGACAGCGGCGCGATCGTGCAGGGGGATGCCGTCAGTCGTGCCGAACGTGCCGACGACGGTCGCCTGCGGCTCGTGGAGGACTTCGCCGTCGACGGCGTCGACCACGTCAGCGTCTGCGTGCAACTCTGACCAGCCGGGACACCCCGACGCTCAGACGCGGCTCTGCCGGCTCTGGTCGGTGCGCGTGAAGCGCATCAGCCCGCTCTCCACCGAGATCGGCTCGCGGCGCGGGATGTCGCCCGGCAGCACGTACGACCGGCGGAACACCTCGCCGAGCACGATGACGGTCTCCAGCTTCGTGACCTCCGGGAGCGCGGCGATCGTGCCGATCACGAGCGACTGGATGGATTCCATGTCGACACTGCGGACGATGAGCATGACGTCGTGCTCGCCCGTGGTCACGCGGGCGGACTCGATGTCGGGGAGCTCGTCGATCGCACGCAGGAACGACATCCACTGCTGCGGCTGCACCGTGCAGAACACCAGCGCGCTCACGCCCAGCCCGAGCCTCGCCGTGTCGACCTCGGCCGTGAAGCCGGTGATGATGCCGGCCCGGGTGAGCGCCTCGACGCGCGAGTAGGCGCTCGCGCGTGAGATGCCGACCTCCTGGGCCAGCGCCGCGATCGAGATGCGCCCGTTCCGGCGCAGCACGCGGAGGATGTCGTACGCGATTTCGTCGATCACGGCCCGGATCGTCCAGGTGAGGCGGGCGGAAAACGGCTCATGCTGGACATACTGCCGCAGTAACGCAATCGTAGCAATGGATTGCTGGCAAACGAGCCTTTCGCTCGTATAGAGTGCGGGCAAACGTCACCTGATTGTCCGACCTGTCCATTTCGAATGAGGGACCCCACCATGGCACGTCTTCATCGCCACGCCGCCGTCGCCGTCATCGCCGCGGCCGCCATCATGCTCGCCGGCTGCTCCGGCGGCAACTCCGCGTCGAACAACTCCGGCGAGTCGTCCGGTGGCGGCACGCTCGTCGTCGACACCGCGTTCTCACTGGAGACCGGCGACCCCGGCCGCAACTACGTGCCGACCGGCAACCTGGTGCTGCACGCCGTGTACGACACGCTGCTCACCTTCCAGGGCAGCGACTCCAGCACGCCCGAGCCCGACCTCGCGACCATGGAGCAGAACGAGGACGCGACGGAGTTCACCTTCACGATCCAGGACGGTCGCACCTTCTCCGACGGTTCGCCCGTCACCGCCGACGACGTGGTCTTCTCCCTCAACCGCGTCGCCGGCATCACCGACTCGAAGGCGAACTTCCTGATGGCGGGCATCACGGTCACAAAGGTCGACGACAAGACGGTGACCCTGTCGACCGAGACGCCCTCGCTGCAACTGCCGGCGATCGTGACCAACCCGTCGCTGTCGATCCTCAACTCGAAGATCGTCGAAGAGCACGGCGGCACGACCGACGCCTCCGACAGCGCGAAGTCGTGGCTGGATGCCAACTCCGCCGGCTCCGGTCCGTACACGCTCGATTCGCTCGATCTCACCTCGCAGGTCGTGCTCGTGAAGAACGACGCCTACGACGGCGACGACGAGGCCGCGTACGACAAGATCGTCGTCCGCAACATCACCGAGTCGGCCACCCAGCTCACCAACCTCAAGGGCGGCGACTCGAACGTGGCCGTCGACCTGTCCGGCGACCAGGTGGCGACGCTCGGCGACGAGTTCACCGTGGAGTCGACGCCTTCGGCGCAGGCCCTCTTCCTGCTGGTCAACCAGGACCCGGCCGTGGGCGGCGCGACCGCCAACCCGAAGTTCGCCGAGGCGGTGCGCTACGCACTCGACTACGACAAGCTCATCGAGCTCGCCGGTGCCGGCTCGGTGGCTGCCACCGGCGTCATCCCGCCGATGTTCCCCGGCGCCAATGAGAAGGCCGTCACGCAGGACCTCGACCGTGCGAAGGAGGCGCTGGCCGCCTCGGGCTACGCGGGCGAAGAGGTCAAGCTGCAGTTCCCGAACGACAACCCGGTGGGCGGCGTCGAGTTCACCCCGGTGGCCGAGCGCGTGCAGCAGCAGCTGAAGGATGCCGGCATCAACGTCACGCTCGCTCCCGCTCCGTTCGCGACCGAGATCGAGCCGTACGTGGCCGGCAAGGAGGCCTTCTCGCTCTGGTACTGGGGCCCGGACTACGCCGACACGTCCTCCTTCCTCCCCTTCGGTCCCGGTGAGAAGGTCGGCCTGCGCGCCGGCTGGCAGGCCGGCGCCGACCCGGAGATCGCCGACCTCGTCGCCCAGGCCAAGCAGGCCACCAATGTCGAGGACCGCGAGAAGACCTTCCACGCGTACGCCGAGGCCATGCAGGAGCGCGGCCCGTTCGTGCCGCTCATCGTGCCCGGCAGCAGCCTGGCCAGCGACACGTCGGTCACCGGTCTGGAGTACAACGTGACCTGGACCCTCGACCTGCGGACCCTGAAGCCGGCCAAGTGACCCAGACCCAGACCGTCGCCACTCGCCGGGCGAAGGGATCGTCGCACACCCTGCTGCGGTTCCTCGCCCGGCGGGCGGTGACGAGCGTGATCCTGCTGTTCGGGATCGTGCTGGTGACCTTCTCGCTGACGGTGATCGTGCCGGGCGATCCGGTGCGCGCCGCACTCGGCGAGGGCGCCTCGTCGAACCCGGCCACGGTCGCGGCGTTCGAGGCGAAGTACGGCCTGGACCAGCCGATCCCGGTGCGCTTCTTCCTGTACGTCGGCAATCTCCTGCGCGGTGACCTGGGCACCTCCATGACGACGGAGCGGTCCGTGTCCGAAGACCTCGCCAAGGCCGTGCCGGCCACCGCGGAGGTCGCCTTCTACGCGATCATCATCAGCCTCGCCGTCGCGATCGTGCTCGGTACTCTCGCCGCCTATCGCCGAGGCAAGGCCACCGACCAGGTCGTGCGGGTGCTCACGCTCATCGGTCTCAGCATCCCGACGTTCTGGATGGCGATCCTCTGCTACCAGCTGTTCTTCATGAATCTGCACTGGGTGCGCGGCTCGGGCCGGATCTCGCCGACGATCACTCCGCCGCCGCGGATCACGGGCTTCTACACGATCGACTACATCCTCAGCGGCGATCCGGTGGGCTTCGCCGACGCGGCCAGTCACCTGGCACTGCCGGTCCTGGTGCTGAGCCTGTTCACGATCGCGACGCTCACGCGGTTCGTCCGCACCTCGGTGCTCGAGGTGCTCGACATGGACTACGCCCGCGCGGCCCGCGCCAAGGGGCTCTCCGGGCGCCGCGTCGTCATCGGGTACGTGCTGCGCGGCGCGGCGCTGCCGATCCTGACCCTCGTCGGCATCGCGTTCGGAAGCCTGCTGTCGGGCACCGTGCTGGTCGAGGCGGTCTTCGCCTGGCCGGGCCTGGGCACCTATGCCTACAACGCCTCCAAGAACCTCGACCTGCTCGCCGTCACCGGCGTGGGGCTCATCGTGGGCATCATCTTCCTGGTCATCAACCTGGTCGTCGACGTCCTCTACGGCTTCCTCGACCCGCGAGTGAGGCTGGCATGAACCTCGTCGTCCCCGAGAAGCTCGCCCCGAAGCGACGCCGTCCGCTGATCCCGCGTGCGTGGCGCACCCCGCTGGCGCTGGTCGGCACGATCATCGCGCTGGGCTGGATCGTCGTCGCGATCCTCGCGCCGGTCATCGCCCCGCACGACCCGCTCGCCCAGGACCTGCCTCGCCTCGCGCCGCCCAGCACCGAGGCGCTCATGGGCACCGATGTGAACGGCCGCGACGTGTTCTCGCGCCTGCTCATCGGCGCGCAGACCACGATCCCGCTCGCGCTCATGCTCGTGGTGTGCGCGATGATCGTCGGCACGATCGTCGGCGCCGTCGCGGGCTATCTCGGCAGCTGGGTCGACGAGGTGCTCATGCGCATCACCGACATGGTGATGGCCTTCCCCACCGTCATCCTCGCGATGGTGATCGCCGCCTCGCTCGGCCCGTCGATCATGAACGCGGTGATCGCCGGCATCATCGTGGCCTGGCCGCCCTACGCCCGCATCACGCGCTCGCTCGTGCTGGGGCTGCGCACGCAGAACTATGTGATCGCGGGGCGCCTGCTCGGCTCCTCACCGGTGCGCTCGCTGCTGCGCGACGTGCTCCCCAACATCGCCGGTCCCGTGCTCGTCCTCGCCTCGCTCGACATCGGCACCGCGATCCTGCTGCTGTCCGGTCTGTCGTTCCTAGGGTTGGGCGCCCAGCCCCCGACGCCGGAGTGGGGCGCGATGATCTCCGCTGCGATGCAGAACACGTCGGCGTGGTGGCTGGGTCTGTTCCCGGGCCTTGCGATCCTCACGATCGTGATGGCGTTCAACTTCATCGGAGACTCGCTCCGCGACGCGCTCGACCCACTCGCCGCACGCGAGCGAGAGGCGGAGTCGCCCAGCCCGGTGGAGGTGCCGGCATGACCGCCCTCGGCATCCGTGGCCTGCGCGTCGAGCTCGGTCAGAGCCGTCGCTACCGCACCGAGGTCGTCAAAGGCATCGACCTCGACCTGCATCCGGGCCGCATCCAGGGACTGGCGGGCGAGTCGGGGTCGGGCAAGAGCATGACCGCGATGGCGATCCTGGGGCTCCTCCCGGCCGGCGGCACCGCTTCGGGCTCGATCCTCCTCGGCGGCGACACCGAACTGGTCGGCATGCGCGAGGCCGAGTACCGCAGGGTGCGCGGAAAGCGCATCGGCATGGTGTTCCAGGACCCGTCCGCGAGTCTGCATCCGCAGATCACCGTGGGCTCGCAGCTCGCCGACGGCATGCGCGCCCATCTCGGGCTCTCTCGGGCGCAGGCGCGCGAGCGCGCCGCCGAGCTGCTGGCCCTGGTGAAGGTACCCGCGCCCGAAGAGGCCGTGCACAAGTACCCGCACCAGTTCTCCGGCGGTCAACGGCAGCGCATCGCGATCGCGATCGCCCTCGCGTGCGAGCCCGACGTGCTGCTGGCCGACGAGCCCACCACGGCCCTGGACGTGACCGTCCAGGCCGGCATCCTGCACCTGCTGCGCGACCTCGCCACCGGGCGCGACCTCGCCGTGCTGCTCGTCACGCACGACCTCGGCGTCATGAGCGCGATCGCCGACGACGTCGCGGTCATGCGCGGCGGGCTGATCGTGGAGTCCGGCACGCGCCGGCAGGTGTTCACCGATCCGCAGCATGCGTACACGCGCGAGCTGCTGGACGCGATGCCGGAGGCGCAGGAGTCTCTCGTCGACGTGCCCGACGAGGAGGAGAGCCGATGAGCGCGACCACCCCCGCGAACGAGCCGGTGCTGAGCGTCGACGGGCTCGTCGTCGAGTACGGCGGCCGCGCTGCGTTCCGCGCCGTCGACGGCGTCTCGTTCGACATCGGGCCGGGCGAGGTGCTGGCCCTCGTCGGCGAGAGCGGATGCGGCAAGTCGTCCACCGCGCGCGCCGTGATCGGCATGGAGAAGCCGCGCGCCGGCACCGCACTGTACCGCGGACGTCCCGTGCAGCCGCTCGGGCTGCGCACGCGGCCGAAGGAGCTCACCGCCATCCAGATGGTCTTCCAGGACCCGAACTCGTCGCTGAACCCCCGCATCAGGGTCGCCCAGCAGATCGCCGCCGGCTCCCGCGCCGCGCGCGCCCGCGGCAGCGACACCGAGGCGCCCTCGCACTGGCTGCGGGCGGTCGGCCTCTCCCCCGCGCTGGAGAACCGCTACCCGTACCAGCTGTCCGGCGGTCAGCGTCAGCGCGTCGCGATCGCACGCGCGCTTGCCGCCCGGCCCGACCTCATCGTGGCCGACGAGCCGATCTCGGCCCTCGACGCCTCGGCGCAGGCCTCGGTCGCGGCGATGATGCGCGAGCTGTGCGTCGCATCGGGCGCGGCGATGCTGTTCATCTCGCACGATCTGTCGGTCGTGCGCCTCATGGCCGACCGGGTCGCGGTCATGTACCGCGGTCGCATCGTCGAGTCGGGCTCCACGCCGCTCGTGTGGGGGCACCCGGTGCATCCCTACACCGAGGCGCTGCTGGCCGCCATCCCGCACCCGGACGGCGCGGGCGTGCTGCCGGCCGCGCCTGCGTTGGAGGCTCCGGCGTCGTGGACCTCGGACGTCCCCGGCGCGCTCGACCGGGTCCGCTGATCCTGGCGCTGCTCAGCCGCGCGTGGGCGTGAGCCCGTGCGGGGTGACGTTGAGGCGCTCGCATCCGTTCGCCGTCACGACGACGATGTCCTCGATGCGCGCCCCCCAGCGGCCGGGGAAGTAGATCCCCGGCTCGATGCTGAAGGCCATGCCCTCGCGCAGCACGACGGCACTCCCCGGGGCGATGTAGGGCTCCTCGTGCACCGAGACGCCGATGCCGTGGCCCGTGCGGTGCACAAAGGCCTCGGCGAGCCCTTCGGCTGCGAGCACACCGCGCGCGGCGGCATCCACCGACTCCGCGGTCACCCCGGGACGCACCACGTCGACGGCCGCCTGCTGCGCCCGCTCGAGCACCGCGATGCGCCGTGCCGCCTCCGGGTCGGGCGTGCCGACGACGTAGGTGCGCGTGCTGTCGGAGTTGTAGCCCGAGGGCACCGGTCCGCCGATGTCGACCACCACGAGGTCGCCGTCCTCGATGACCCGGTCGGACACGTCGTGGTGCGGGTCGGCGCCGTTCAGTCCGGATGCCACGATCACGAACTCCGCGACGCGGTGACCGGCCTCGACCATCGCCGCGGCGATGTCGGCCCCCACCTCCCGCTCGGTGCGCCCGGCACGGATCAGCTCCGGCACCAGGCGGTGCACCGCGTCGATCGCCGCGCCGGCACGGCGAAGCTCGGCCACCTCCGCGGCATCCTTCACCATCCGTCCCTCCCGCAGCACGGGGGTCGCCAGCTCCAAGCGCACGCCGAGCCGGTCGCCGATCGGGACGACGTGCAGGGCCGGCAGCGCGTCGGAGACGGCTACGCGCCCAGGCGCCACGGGTAGAGCCGCCGCGACCGACTCGTACGGGTCCTCGCCGTCGACCCAGTCCGCCACGGCGAGACCGAGAGCGCCCACGGCCGTGTCCCGCACCTTCGCGAGCTCCATGCGCGGCACGACGACGGTCGGATCGCCCGCGGCGGGCACGACCAGCGCCGTGAGCCGCTCGAACGTGCTGCCCTCGACGCCCACGAGGTAGGTCAGGTCGGGCCCCGGGCCCACCACGATCGCGTCGAGTCCGGCGTCGCGCGCGAGAAGGCGGGCGCGGCCGAGACGGGCGGCGTAGACGGCGGGCGGGAACGGGAGGGCGCTCATTCCCCTACGCTACGAGACCCACGGTCGCGCACACCGCGAGCCGCGCCCGAGGCGACGAATCTCCCACGACCGGCGCGGCTGTCACTACAATGCCGGAAAGTCCGCAACGCCGCGGGCAGCCGTCCACCCCAGGGATGAATCGTCCGGACGGTGCCTCGGCGGCGCGGCCGCGAACAGGGAGGCATCATGACATCCGCCGTGCAGACCATCTCGCTGGAGCCGGACGGCTCCGGACCGCCGCCGAAGAACCCGAACTCCACGGGGCGCAAGATCGCGCGCGTCGTCGGCGGGGTCGTCGCCGTAGCGGCGATCGGCGTGGCCAGCTACGGCTCGATCAGCTCGGCGGCCGCGGGCAGCGACATCCACTCCTCGATGACCCTCATCGCGCCCGCCGCGGCGGGCGGCGGGTGGGACGGCGTCGCGCGGGAGATGCAGCAGGCCATGAAAGCCAACGGCATCGTGAACAACGTTCAGGTCGTGAACATGCCGGGAGCCGGCGGAACGATCGCGCTGGGCAACCTTTCGATGCTGACTGGCGAGGCCAACAACATCATGGTGGGCGGCACGGGGCTTCTCGCCGCCACCGTGCAGTACTCGTCGGCCACGACGCTCGCCGACGTCACCCCCCTGGCGACGATCGTCGAGGAATACGACGTCATCGTTGTGCCGGCCGACTCGCCCTATCAGACGCTCGAAGAGCTCGTCGAGGCATGGACCGCCGATCCGCGGGAGATGCCGTGGTCCGGCGGCGGATCGTTCGACCAGCTCGTTGTCACAGACCTGGCCCTGTCCGCGGGCATAGACCCCGTCGAGACGACCTACATCCCCTCCGACGGCGGCGGCGAGGCCATCCAGGCGCTCCTCAACGGCACCGTGAAGGCGGCGGCGGGCGGATTCCCCGACAACATCGACCAGATCGAGTCCGGTCGGCTGCGCGCCCTCGCCGTCGTGGCCGCCGAGCGCATGGAGGGCGTCGACATCCCCACCGCACGGGAGCAGGGCTATGACATCACGCTCGCGAACTGGCGGATGCTGATGGCTCCTGCCGGGCTCACGGACGAAGAGGTCGAGGGCCTGAGCGACCTTGTGGCGGAGACGCTCGCAACCCCGGAGTGGGCGGATGCCATCAAGCGCTACCGCTGGACGGAACAGGTCATCACCGGCGAAGAGCTCGACGCCTTCCTCGCGGGCGAGCAGGAACGGATCGAGAAGCTGTACGAGGAGATGGGACAGTGAGCAACAACCCAACCGCCGCCTCCGCGATCGTCGGAGACCCCCTGCAACTGGGCCGGGAGCGATCGTGGGTCCTCATGCGAGAACTGCTGATGCCCCTCATCCTCGCGGGATTCGGCACGTATCTTCTGTTCGGCATCATCACGATGCGGATCCCGGAGGGCGTGGCCTTCCCCGGGCCGGAGTTCTTCCCCGCGATCATCACGGTCGGCCTCTACGTCGTGGCCGCGTTGCTGGCCCTGTCGGCCGTCAAGGAGTGGCGGTCGTCGGCCGCTGCCCAGACCGAGGCGCACGACGACGCACCGGCGCAGGTGGGCGTCGACTGGATCTCGTTCGCCTGGATCGTCGCCGGCTTCCTCGCCTTCGCTCTGCTGCTGCCCTGGCTCGGCTGGGTCGTCGACGCGGCGCTGCTGTTCTGGTGCGTCGCATGGGGGTTCGGCGCGAAGCGTCCCGTGTTCAACCTCTTCTCGGGGCTGGTGGCAAGCTCGGTGACCTACATCGTGTTCGACATGCTGCTCGGGCTGACGCTTCCCTCCGGCATCCTCGGATGGGGGTTCTGACATGGATACGCTGCAACTTCTCGGCGAAGGTTTCGCCGGCGCGCTGACGCTGCAGAACCTCATCTGGGTGCTCGCGGGGTGTCTCCTGGGCACAGCCGTGGGCGTCATGCCCGGTCTCGGCTCGTCGATGGCCGTCGCGCTGCTCCTGCCGGTGACCTTCGCGCTGGAGCCGACCGCCGCGTTCATCATGTTCGCCGGCGTGTACTTCGGCGGGCTCTTCGGCGATTCGACCATGAGCATCCTGATGAACATGCCCGGGCAGGCATCCGCCATCGCATCGACCTTCGAGGGCCACAAGATGGCCCTGCGGGGCCGGGCCGCGCAGGCTCTGGCGACCGCCGCGATCGGCGCCTTCATCGGCGGGTTCATCGCGTCGGTGATCGTCGTGTTCCTCGCTCCGGCCCTCGCGGCGTTTTCGAGCCAGTTCGGCCCGGCGGAGTTCTTCGCGCTCGCGCTGTTCGCCTTCGTCGCGACCTCGTCCGTCGTCACCGACAATCCGCTCAAGGGGCTCGGGGCGCTGCTCATCGGCCTCGGGATAGCGGTGATCGGCGTGGACGGCGTCTCGGGTGCACCGCGATTCACTCTGGACTCGCCGAACCTGTTCGACGGCGTGTCGCTGGTGACCGTCACCGTCGCGATCCTGGCGCTCGGCGAGGTGATCTACGTCGCATGCCTGCAGCGGCACATCACCGGCGGGAGCGTCATCCGTCCGAAGGGTCGGCCGTGGCTGTCCCGTGCGGAGTTCGTCGAGGCGCTGCCGGCGTGGCTGCGCGGCACCGCGATCGGGCTCCCGTTCGGCGTCGTGCCGGCGGGCGGGTCGGAGATCCCGACCTTCCTCGCCTACGGGCTGGAGAAGAAGCTCGACGCCCGGCGCAAGCAGCCGCAGTTCGGCACCGGGGCGATCCGAGGGCTGGCCGCACCGGAGGCTGCGGGCAACTCGACCACCGGCATGGCGATGGGCGCACTCCTGGCGCTCGGACTGCCGATCTCGGCGACCGCGGCGATCATGCTGGCGGCATTCCGCCAGTACGGCCTGCAGCCGGGTCCGCTGCTGTTCGAGCGGTCCGCGGAGCTGGTGTGGTCGCTCCTGGCGAGCTTCTTCATCGCGATGATCGTGCTGCTGATCCTCAACCTGCCGTTCGCGATGGTCTGGGCGAAGCTGCTGCTCATCCCGCGCCCGTACCTGTACGCGGGGATCACCGTCGTGTGCGCCCTCGGCATCTACGCCACGTCCGGCAAACTGTTCGACTTGATCATGCTGCTGGCGATCGGCGTGGTCGGCTTCGTCATGCGGGCCGCGGACTACCCGTTGGCGCCGCTCATCATCGGCATGGTCCTCGGGCCGCTCGCCGAGACGAGTCTGCGCGACGCGGCGATGAGCGCGAACGGCGACTTCGCGGTGCTGCTGGACGGGCCGATCCCGCTCACGCTGTACAGCCTGCTGCTGATCATCATCGCGGTCGCGGTGCGCAACCGGATCGTGGAGAGCCGTCGAGCCCGGCGCGCCGCCCAGGAGCAGGATTCCGCGCTCGTGCGGTGACCCCGGCATCCGCGATGCCCGACATCCGCGAAACGACACTGGTGCACCGAGACTGCACGCCGCGCATGCAGTCTCGGTGCGCCACTGCATTCTCGGCGGCACGAGGTGGCGGCCCCCGCCGCCGTGCACACAGGAGGCAACGATGACGACATCCCCGGCTTCGCCGAGCGACCTGCTCCGGCTCGACGACGGGCTGAGCCCGCGCGAGCGGGAGGTCCGCGACACCGTCAGCGAGTTCGTGACGCGGCGCGTGCGACCGAACATCGCACGTTGGTACGAGGACGCGGTCTTCCCGCTCGAGCTCATCCCCGAGCTGGCGGAGCTCGGCCTGCTCGGAATGCACCTGAGCGGCTACGGCTGCGCCGGGCGATCCGCCGTCGAATACGGCGTGGCGATGCGTGAGCTCGAGGCCGGCGATTCCGGCATCCGCACCTTCGTGTCGGTGCAGGGCTCGCTCGCGATGTCGGCGATCCACCGCTGGGGCAGCGACGAGCAGAAGGCCACGTGGCTTCCCGCGATGGCGGCCGGTGAGCGGATCGGCTGCTTCGGTCTGACCGAGCCGGATGCCGGTTCCGACCCCTCCGCCATGACCACGCGCGCCGTGCGCGACGGCGACGAGTGGGTGCTCACCGGCGCCAAGCGCTGGATAGGCCTCGCCTCGATCGCCGATGTCGCCGTGATCTGGGCGAAAGCGCAGGGCGAGGACGGCGAGGACACCGTGCGCGGGTTCCTCGTTCCCACCGACACCCCGGGGTTTCACGCGACGCCGATCGAGCCGAAGCTGTCGATGCGCGCGTCGATCCAGTGCGATGTGACCCTCGACGCGGTGCGCCTGCCGCACGACGCCGTGCTACCCGGCGCCTCGGGCCTGAGAGGTCCGTTCTCGTGCCTCAACGAGGCGCGGTACGGCATCGTGTGGGGTGTGCTCGGCGCCGCGCGCGACAGCTTCGAGTCCGCCCTCGCCTACGCGCAGGAGCGCACGCCGTTCGGTCGGTCGCTCGCGGGCTTCCAGCTCACGCAGGACAAGCTCGTGCGCATGGCGCTGGAGCTCACGAAGGGGCAGCTCCTCGCACTGCAGCTGGGACGGCGGAAGGATGCCGGCACGCTCGAGCACCACATGATCTCGGTCGGCAAGCTGAGCAACTGCCGCATGGCGCTCGACGTGGCGCGCGAGGCGCGCACGATCCTCGGCGGCAACGGCGTGACGCTCGAGCACTCGCCCCTGCGCCACGCGAACAACCTGGAGTCCGTGCGCACGTACGAGGGCACCGACGAGGTGCACACGCTCATCCTGGGCGAGCGCATCACCGGACTGGCCGCGTTCCGGTGAGCGGGTCGCCGTGGGCAACGATGCGCCGACAGTTGTGCCGGTCTCATGACCGCGAGCGGATTGGCGGCGCCGCCGGCGCCGAAGGATGATCGTTCACGACCGCACCGCTCGAAAGCGGATGCCACACCCGAACAGATCGCGGCCTTCGCCAGCGGTGATCGGGGCTACGGCACAAGCTGGCATCGACCGGTGCCGAAGCTCCATCCGGTGCCGGCGGTGACGCGCGGCTACCGGATCCGGGTCGACCTGCGGCGCACAAAGCCGCCGGTCTGGCGGCGCATCGAGGTGCCTGGAGACGTCCTGCTGGCCCGACTGCACGACGTGCTGCAGGCGGCGATGGGTTGGACCGACAGCCACCTGCACCGGTTCCGCACCGGCAACGATCGCAACGCCGCGGAGTTCCTCACGCCGTTCGACGTCGAGGAAGGCGATGAGGGCATGCTTGAAGATGACGTGCGCCTCGACCAGGTGATGGCGGCAGTCGGCGACCGGCTGTGGCACGAGTACGACTTCGGCGACGGCTGGGAGCACGTGCTCCGGGTCGAGGAGATCCTCGACGCGTCGCCCGGTACCGCCCGCTGCGTCACAGGCAAGCTCGCATGCCCGCCGGAGGACTGTGGCGGCGTGTGGGGCTACCACGAGCTCGCCGACTGGGTACGAAGCGGCTATGACGAGGCGCTTCGACCGGAGGTGTTCGAGAGCACGGCTGCCGGACGCGCCTGGCTCCCCGAGGGGTGGCATCCCGATGCCTTCGACGTCGAAGAGGTGAACGCGGATGCGCCTCTGGTGCAGCGCGGAAGGACTCAGCTCGGTGAGGCCCGCCCGACACGCCAGTAGCCGCAGAACGTCACGTTCGCCTTCGGCACACCGCGCTCGTTGACCAGGTGCCGGCGGGCTCCGGTCGCGAGCGCCGACTCGCCGACCGCGAAGGCGTAAAGGCTGTCGCCGATATCGAGGTCGCGGAGCGCCGGGAGCGCGAGGGTTCCCGGCTTGTCCGACGGATCGCGGAAGAGCCAGTGCACCGTCATGCCCTCCGGTGCCTCGACGTCCTGCGCGTCGCGCTCGTCGAAGAGCTCGATGACCGCGTCGCCGCGGGCGCCGCGAGGCATGTCGCGAAGGATGGCGAGGGCCGCGGGCATGGCGCTCTCATCGGCGACGATGAGCGCACGCTCCGCGGGAACCGGTGCCCACCCGCATCCCTGGTCGATGAAGGCGACCTGCGTACCGGGTGCCACCGAAGTCGCCCACGGCGCGGCGATGCCTTCGGTGCCGTGGATGACGAAGTCGACGTCGAGCTCGCGCGTCTGCGGGTCGAACTGCCGAATGGTGTAGTTGCGGATGACGGGACGGGTGCCCTTGGGGAGCGTGAGGAACTTCAGAAGCCCGCCGACCCCGAACCGCTGAGGAAGGTTGTCGAAGCGATCCTCATCGTGGACGGGAACTGCGAGCCGGAACCACTGGTCGAAGCCCTTGTACTCGAACCGGTCCAACTGCCCACCGGCGAAGGTGACCCGGACGATGTGAGGGCTCAGCCTCGTTGTGCGCGCGACGTTCGTGAGCACGAGCCCGGAGTCGGCATGAGTGACGGTGATGTTCGACATGGGATCTGCTCTCGGGAAGGCAAGGAAATGAAGTTAGGTTTACCTTACCAAGAGCCACAGGCGTCAGGAGAGGCTCGCGAGCCAGGCATCGATCGTCGTCATCGGCACCGGCGCGAAGCCGTTGCCGTCCACGCCGACGTGGAACATACGCCCATGCGGACCGCTCCCCCGGTCGTGGGTGTGGCCGTGCAGCAGCGGAAGCCCGTCGTCGATCGGGCGCGCTTCGACGTGGCGCTCGACGGTCTGCGAATCCCCCCGGTAAGGGAAGTGGCTCGCGCGGATGCGGCGGCCACCGCGTTCGCCCGCGATGATCTCCGGCAGCACGGTCCACCCGCACTGGTCGAGCAGATCGCGAGTCTGCTGCTTGTGGGCGGCTGAGCAGCGATAGACCGACGAGATGGTGTCGTGATTGCCGGGAACCAGCAGCTTCCACCCGTTGAGCGCGGCGGTCAGCGGGATCGACTCCGCGCGGTCGCCGAGCGCGAGGTCGCCGAGGTGCAGGACGGTGTCGCCGGGGCCGACCACGCGGTTCCACGCGGCGATCAGCTCGCCGTTCATCGCTGCGAGCGAGGAGAAGGGCCGCTCGGCCAGCTCGATGATGCGGGCGTGCCCGAAGTGATGGTCGGACGTCACGAAGTCGACCTGGTCGAAGTCGAAGGATGCTGCCATGACGACATTGTTGCCGGGGCATCCGACGTCGCTCAGTTGATGATCTCGGCCCTGCTCTCGGCGAGCTTCGCCAGATTCTCGCGCCAGGTCTCCAGTGCCGCGGGGGTCAGGCGCGTCCAGTCGCCGACTTCCTCGACGACGATCAGCGGTGAGCTCGTGCGGTACGAGCGCGTCGGATTGCCCGGGAACTTCTTGTCGGCCACGTTCGGATCGTTCTCGTAGTCGCCGGTGGGCTCGACGAGATACACGTGCGGCACGGCGTCATCGGGCCCGAGCATGGCGGCGATCTCGGCGGCGAGCCCCGCTCCGTCGCGCAGCGCGGTGAAGTACACGTGGTTCATGATCACGTCGGGCTGGGTGGGGCCGGGCCACCGCCGGCATCCAACGCCAGTACACGGTCGAGGGCGGCGACTCGCCTGGTCAGCCCAATCGACCCTGAAAGCTCACGCGATCGGGCGACGACGCGCTTGGACCTCGCGCTCGTCCTGCTCGATCGTGACATATTCGTCCCAGTTTGCGGCGTCGTCTTCGGCAACGCGCTGGCTGAGCAACCTGGCAAGATCCGGAGTCAAGTGCTCGTCGGCAACCGACGCCTCGATGGCATCGCGAAGCTCCAGCGCGTGGCCGCGAGTGAGTGGGGCCGTACCACCGCCGTCATCCAACGTGAAAGCGCCGACGCTGTGCCGCGTTCACGCATCGCGATGCAGATGGCAGCCGAACGGCCGGACCGGGATGAACGCGGCCAGCGGTACCGGATCACGCGTCACCTGATGCTCGCGCAGTAGCCGGAGGTACTCCCCCTTGTCGATCACCCAGTCGTACTCCTCGATCGGGGCGTCGTCGGGCTGCGCGGCGAAGAACACGAGCAGCCGAGTACTACGCCCGTTGCCATCGACGAAGGGATGGACACGAACAGTCTCGGCGTGGACGGCGATGCCGAGCGTGCTATCCAGTCCGACGTGTGCTCCCAGCGCCAACGGATCGTGTCGAGGCTCGAGCGCAGCTCGACAGCGATCTGGTCGAGTGCCACGCCGAGATTGAGCTCCCTGGCGCGGAAGCGACCGGCCCAGCGCCAGATGTCACCCTAGAGGCGGCCGTGGAGGTCGCGCAGGAAGTTCGTCTGGGTTAACAGGTGTTTCGCCGTGGCCCGGATCGGGACGCATCAAGCGTTCTGCTTGCGGTCAGCCAGGAACTGCTCGACCCTCGTGGAGCGCACGAACCCGACCGGAATCTCGCGCCGCTCGAGGGCAGCGGAGGCACGGGTAGACCGGTCGACGGCACGAAGAATCACGTCACGCGTGATGTCCGTGCGCTTCATCGTGGTCACCTCCTGGATCAGACTCGCTCCCGACCATTCTACCGACGCCCCACCTTGCCGAGCCGGAGCCCCGGGTTCTGAACGGAAGCGCAAAGCGCCGTCCTCGCGCGTCGCGCAACAAGTAGACAATTGTCTAGCTCAGACTATCCTGGACGCATGGCACGCACTATCTCCGTGGGCGAACTGCGACAGAACCCCACGAGCGCGCTCGATGAGGTCTTGGGCGGCGCTACCGTCGTCGTGCTACGGCACAATCGGGCGATCGCGGACCTGGTCCCGCACCTCCCGCCGCCCGGAATCGGAGGCACTGACCTCATGGCACGACTGCGCCCATTGCCCGTCGACGACGCATGGCTCGACGACCTCGCCGCGGCGCGGGCGGCCGACGATCGCGACCTCTGGGCATGAGCACCGAGAGCTCGGATGCCCCGAGATCGGTCCTGCTGGACACGTCGGTCGTCATCGCACTTTTCCAGGAGCGGCGGCGCTTCACTCTCGCCTCGTTCGAGCGTGTGGCGATCAGCAGTCTGACGGTCGCCGAACTGCGGCTCGGCGTTGCGATGGCCGGGTCCGCCGACGTCGCCCGGGCCCGGATGGCGGCGCTGGAGGAGACCCAGGGGCTCTTCGGTACCGGCATCCCCTTCGACGATCGCGCCGCCGCACAGTACGGCCGGATCTCCGCGCACATCCAGCGTCGCGGCGGCGATCCGAAGGCGCATCGCACGGATCGGATGATCGCCGCGATCGCCGCGGCGCACGATCTGGGCCTCGTGACACTGAATCCGGTGGATCTGCGGGGCACGGACGAGCTCGTGCGCGTGCTCGCGTCGCCGACAGCCTGACGCGCTCCGGTACGCACCGATGTCTCGTCGTTCCCATCGGCTGCCGTAGTGCGCCGACCAGAGTCGTGTAACCGACCGGGAACAGGAGCCGCGCGCGATGGACGCCGAGTGGGCGTCCGCGTGCACCGGCTCCTGTCCGGGCGGTGGCCGGGGCCCACCAGATCGGCGCTCGAATGACGGAGCGCGCAATTGACCTGCGGATTCTGGAATCCGCTGGAGACGCAGCCGCGCGACCCCGACATCGAGGACGTGCCCGTGCGCGCTACTACTAGGCGATTTGAACCCCTGACATACTCACTGCAATTTCGTGGGCTCGGCCGCACGTCTCCGCACGGATCAACACCGTCAGCGACGTCGTCGCTCAGCCTGGGCCGGTCGGCTCGCACACCCATGAGCAGAGGAAGTAGCAGCGACCGCCTGAGTCCGGCTCGCCGGGCAGATGATCGGAGCACGCGAACGATGGGCAAGGCTCCCAGGGACATGAAGAGCTACTGCCTGCGTCGCGAACTCCTTATCGACGCCGAGGGTTTCGCAGCGTTCCGCGTCGAGAACCACCCTGACATCTATGACGAGATAGTCCGTCTCGGCGCTCCCCGGGTCGAAGCGCTCGTGGAAGCACACCTGCACACAGCGGATGCAACCAAGGTTCCGTCTACGGACCTGCACGGATGCGATGCACGGCCCCGTCTCGACGTCGGAGGCCGGAGCTAACCTCGCCTCATGGACGAGAATCGGTTCGAGCACTGGTGCGAGGCATGCGGTGCGACCGCCATGCTCACGTCCGAGGAAGCCTTCGAGGCAGGATGGGACTTCCCACCCCGGATGGGCGCCTGGGGTGTGGTGTCGCCGCGCACCTGCGGGAACTGCACCATCAACCGCACACTCTGGTGGGCGCTCACGGTCGAGAAGAAGGACATCGATGGATGCACACCGCATCAGCGGCAGGTGCTGGCACGGATCCTCAACGAGGTGCCCGACGATCTGCTCACAACGCATGCATCGCGGGCCGCGAAAGAGCACCGCGGGCTCCGGGTGCAGGCTCT
>NZ_JASGFE010000037.1:0-27112 GCF_047605725.1 Microbacterium sp. | reverse complement strand
CCGAAACGGCCGGCACCGCCACCATCATCGAGATGGGCGCCCGCCTCTATGTCCCCAACCTCGGCCGGTTCCTGCAGGTCGACCCCATTGAGGCCGGCGTCGACAACGACTACACCTGGCCCACCGACCCCATCGGATCCGCCGACCTCACTGGGAAGTGTGCAGCGACACCATATACGGCTTGCGACTGGGACATGCTTCTCGCATACGCCTACACGTACGACTGGTATCTGGGGCCTGTGGCGCACGTCGGGAGCGCGGAGCACGCAATGAGCGTGTTCCAACAGAACCCGGGCAAGGTCTTCCCTTTCACAGTGACCGGCTGCCCCACCTTCAGCGAAGGCGCAACATGCACCCTCCACAATGTCGTCAATGCACCCCGGAATGTTGCTGGCGCATTGCGCGCAACTGGCACTGTGAAGGTAAGCACGAGCAGGACTTCCGTAACATTCACGGTCGCCAGTAAGGGCTACTTCGATCGCGTCGGATCGCGAATCACATTCAGAACATATCAGCGCGGTGGCGCCGTATATTTGAGGCAGTCAACCCGCGTGCGGTACGCAAGCCTATTTGCCATAATCGGTGTCGCCTTTGGCGCTGCGCGCAGAACCTGGCGGACGCAGGCGAGAAACCTGCGAGGAATCCTGTAGAATGGAAGTACAACATCCCAAAAATTTGTCAAATATCTGGCCATTTTTGCTTGGCTTCTGCGCGGGGGCAGCATTGGGTGCAATCTTGCAGACGGAGTATGCGCTCGCGCACCCTGATACATGGTACCTCTTCTTTGGGCCCGTGCTTGCCTACGTTTATAGCGTCGGCATAATGGGATTTATTGGTTTTGCTGGCGGAGCCGTATCGGTATTGACTCTCGGCCTGCAAACAAGACTGAGTGCACGGCGTGTATTCTGCCTGCGAGTGCTTCTGACTTCGATTATCACATGGACTCTCTTGGCTTTTTCAAGCGGGGAAGCATTCTCCTTAGAAATGATCGAATGCTTTGTGGTGTTGATGCTCCCTCAAGTACTTCTCGCTGTGAGAACGCTCGCATTGGCGAATAAGGAACGGTAGCCCTCATGTCCGCGCCTTGTACGCCGGAACGGCATTCGCGTGATGATGTATGGACCGAACCCGGCGGTACGCCGAAGACGACGATGTCGAACTATTGTTATGACTGGGCGGATCGGTTGACGTCGTCGACGGTGACTAATCCGATGTCGACCGCGCACGCGGTCTCGGACGGGCTCACCGCGGGGGAGATCGTCTATGACGCCCGCGGGAACGTCACCACGCTCGGTGATATGACGTTCACCTACGACGCGGAGAACCAGCACACCTCGACCACTTACGCCAACGGGACAGTCGTGTCGGTGACCCGTGATCCCGCCGGGCGGGTCGTGTCCCGCACGACCACCCCGTCCAGCGGGACGGCGACCACGGTCACCTATCTGCACGCCGGGACCGGTGACACCCCGTGGGGCAGTGTCACCGGGACCACCCTGACGCGGCAGCTCGCGTTCCCTGGTGGGGCGCAACTGGCCATCACCGGGACCAGCAGAACCTGGGCGTACCCCGGCATCCAGGGACACACCATCACCACCGGCACCGGCACATCGTCGTCAGTGTTGCGGTTGTATGACCCGTACGGGCAACCCCTCCACCCCACCACCCTGTCCCTGGGCACCACCAACTCCGACGACACCGGGACGAACGGGCAACACACCGGCTGGCACCAAGCAGGACTCAAGCTCACCGAAACGGCCGGCACCGCCACCATCATCGAGATGGGTGCCCGCCTCTATGTCCCTAACCTCGGCCGGTTCCTGCAGGTCGACCCCATCGAGGCCGGCGTCGACAACGACTACACCTGGCCCACCGACCCCATCAACAAACACGACCTCACCGGACAAGCTACGGACTTCATACATCAAGTAGCCCGAAACATCACTGACACCGGACTCGGCAAGGCTGTTCTCACCCTCTGCAGCTTCATCCCCGGCTTTATTGGCACAGGATGCGGTGCCGTCGAGGCGCTGGCGTACTGGATTCAAGGTAAAGGGGTATCCATTTAAGTCACGATGGTGTCCCGTCGCCAGGGCAGATGTTCGTGAGTCGTATCGAGTGTGCCGGGTCGTGAGCGTGGGCCGCTGAGACCTGTCGGTTTGACGGGCTTGGCGACGGGGACGCGCACGAGGTTCTGATACGTCATCGGGTCGGCGTGGACGGACCTCTGGAGCAGACGCATGAACACCAGGCCGCGTTTCCTGCTGTGGCGGCGGTTGAATCTGAACACGAACTCGTCGAGGTATTCCTGGAGGTGTTCGGCAGTGCCCGCACCTTGGTATGTTCCCTCGATCATGCGTTTGGCGAGCGCGAAGACGCGGTGGACTGCGGGAAGAGATTCGTGTGCGGGTCGTCCTGTCGCCGAGATATTGATCGGCTCGTGCACGTAGCCTGTCAGCGCGGGCGGGTATGACGGCCACCCATCGGTGACGATCGTGGCTCCCGTGGCGACGTGCGCTTGCGTGAAGGTTTCCAGCGACGTCGCTGACGCGTCCGGGATCACAGCGAGCCTGGCCCGCCCCCACCCGGATCCTCCGGTCTCGATCGCGCCGGCGACAAGGGTCTTTCCCTTTGCGCCGCGGCCAGGGGAACCGGGCCGCGGACCGCCGAAGAAGGCTTCATCGATCTCTACCACGCCCTCCAGCAGCCCTCCGCTGGTTTGCGTCATCACGGAGCGGTACTTCGCGAGAATCGTCCACGCGGTCTGGTACGACGAGATCGGCAGCACACGCTGCAAGTGCGCCGCCGACACCCCGCCCTTGTCGGTCGTCATCAGCCAGGCAGCTTCGAACCACACCGTCAGCGGCGTGCGGGTCCGGTCGAAGATCGTTCCCGAGGTCACAGAGACCTGTTTCCAGCACCCACGACACCGATAGCGGTGCTTCGGATCACGTCCAGCATCGCGTGAACCGCAGTGGGGACACGCGAATCCGTCAGGCCATCGCAACCAGTCCAGATAATCCAAACATGCGCTGTCCGACGAGAACCAGGCACGCAGCTGCACGAGATCCGCAGGATAGTCCTCGCCCGCGACCGGAAGCGCCGCCAGAGTAGGCTCAACCACGACAGCACACCCCTTCTTGGTGTGTAGTCCACGCCCCCGGCTGTTCCAGCAGCGCGGGGGCCTCTTGCCCACCTCACCCTACCCGGCACCATCGTGACTTAAATGGATACCCCTTTCAAGGTAAACCCGACCAAGCCGCATTGTCCGCTGGCATCGCGGTTGCGAGCTGGTTTGGTGGCGGCGCAATGGCAAAAGTGCTGAGCAGTATGGGAAAGGCGAACATATTCACGCGAGCCGCACGCCCGATAGCTACGATCAAGCGGCGCGACCTTCGGACGCACTATCAAGATATTAATCGCATATCAGGTTGGGTTGGAAATGGTCCAGTTGCCGCAATCGGAATCGCAGTATCCGAAGTCGTCAGACCCTCGATGTGGCGGTGGCAAAATCCATTTGCTACCAAACCCTCGCCAATACCGCGATATCTCATGAGGAGATACTGATGCGGTATATACCGGGATCGGCGATAGGTGTTCGCGTAACCGGGGCAGTTTGGGGTGCGCTCTTGAGTACGGCCTGGCTGGCGGGACTGCCGTATGACCGCGACAATGTAGGCGCTTGGCTCTTTCCTCTGATCCCAGCGTTTGTGACTGTGCGGCCGTGGGGCCTTGGCGTTTGGCTAACCGACGACGGGTTTGTTGTAAAGTCGTGGTTCCGCAACTATAGAATCAAATCTCGCGATGTTGTCAGAATTGATATTTCGTCCGTGAACTCTGGGCTTCTCGGTGTAAGAATAAGATTCATCCCTTTCGTGGGTTCGGTGAGAATGATGGAAGTACAAGTACGCGAGAAGTGGCTATCCAACTGGTTTCCGTGCACGGTTGGGCGACGCAATCGCGTGCTGCGGCTGGTGCGTAGTCTTCGCGAGCATACCGGTGCACCGATGGGAGGTGATATCTCACAGTGAGCCCCGGGAACGGCGCATCCGCTGGGGCAGTTCGCCACGTGAATACCGGATGAGATGCCACCGGGCCAGAACCCGAGTTGCAAGTGAGGGAGAGAGCGTGATGGGTGAGCGGTGGTCGCCGGAGCGGGTGCGTGCGGCGTTGTCGAGTCGTGTCGAGGGTGCAGGGCAGCTGGATTCGCAGGGGTTCATCGGGGGGCGGATCAGCGAGGGATGGGCGCTGAGGGTACTGCAGAAGAAGGGGCGCACGTTTACGGAGAGCGTGGTGTTCTTCCCGTCGGAGCAGGTTCGGGAGGATTATCTGCACGCGGAGGCGGCCGGGGTGTTCACGGTGTTGTCGCATACGTCGTTCCCGATCTTGTCGGAGTGGGGGCCGGTCGTGATCATCGACCGGGTGCTCCCGACAGTCATGACAGATCCAGGCGCGTGGGTCCGCGCTGCCACGTCGGATGTGATCAAGCTGGAGACTCCGATCGTCCGCACGCCGATGGCCGACGTCCAGTTCTGGGAGCTGATCGGGCTGCTGCACGGTGAGGTCTCGCCGGAGTCGATAGCGAACCTGACCGACGAAATGTCCACCTGGCCGTACCCGTCCTGTCATCTCCGCATCATCGCGTTCTGGGACGCGCTGGTGACCAAGCTGCACGAGCTCGACCATCCGGGCAACACCGTCGGCTTCGGTGACGGGGACGACCGTCTTGTCAGTGCTGACGCGTCGCTGTATTACCGGTGCGAGATCATCGCACGCGGGCCTGAGGAGTTCCGGGCGCGGGTGCGGGACCCGCGACCCGTGACGGACATGGACGGGGCGTGCGGCAAGGAACTGCTGTACGTGGCGGAGAACGTGGCACCGCGCCAGTTGCCGGACCCGATCGTGCCATACGAGACCGGCACCAACCCAGCGTATTGGCCGGTCGTGGACGAGCCTGACCCCGTTCCCGCCGGCCCGTCGCCGGGCCCTTTCTCCTACCAGGTGCAGATGGCGCGTCTCCAGCTCGCGGAACGGCTGCCGCTCATGCTCATCCAGTTCATCGCGTATGCAGTCGCAGGCGACCGTGTACGCGAGATCATGGGCTGCGTCATGGCCGAGTCGTGCGACGTCGCCCGCGCGGAGGCCGTCTCCTTCGTGGACGGCCTCCTCGACCCCGGGGAACACGCTGAGAGTGTTCAACTCGATGAGACAGGGACTGGTGGGGTGACCACTGGCTGGGCGATGATCCAGACCGTCCGCAAGAGCAGACTCACCATGAACGACTACATCACGCACTACTACCAAGGTGAACCGTCGCGGGTTTAAAGGATCGACGCCCCACATGTCAACGCGCTCGCAGGGAGTATTTTCGCCAGTCCGCCAGCGTACGGCACGGAACTCTTACGTCAACGGGGGTGCAACTTCGCTGTGGGCGCCGAACATGGCACACTCGGGAGAGATATTTGCGAGGAAGACTGTCGAATGCCACCAGAAGATGCTCAAGCATCGATATACAAATGGCCCATCCTGGTGGGCCTCATCACCGGAGCCACCTTGGGCGCAACGCTGCAGACAGTCTACACAATCAGCCATCCTGACACCTGGTACTTCTTTGTGCCCGTATATTGGTACGCCCTTAGTGTCGGCATGTTTGGCTTCATGGGAACACTAGGAGGAGTAGCGTCGGCAACAACCCTCCATCTGGCATGGAGATTGAGCAGCGTGTCGGTATGCTTCCTGCGGATACTTGCTTCATTGATCGTCACGTGGGCTCTTTCAATGTGTGTCGGTGGCGGCGCCTTCTCCCTGGAAATGGCCGGTTGGATCATGGCCCTGGTGCTTCCTCAGGTGCTTCTCGCGGCGAGAACCCTCGTAGTGGCGAAGAAGAAGCCGTAGCTGCCATGTTCACGCTTTGTACGGCGAGACGATGTTCGCGTGACGACGTGTGGACCGCGCCGGGCGGCACGGTCAAGACCACCGCGTCGACCTTCAGCTACGACGCGGAAACCCATCAGCGGGCGAGCGCGGCGACCGCCTCGGCGGCACGCGCGACGTCGTCGTTGACGACGCGGTAATCGAACTCGCTCTGCGCCGCCAGCTCCACGCGCGCGGTCTTCAGCCGCCGGGCACGCTCCTCGGCATCCTCGGTGGCGCGCCCGCTGAGTCTGCTCACCAACTCGTCCCAGCTGGGCGGCAGCAGGAACACGAGCACGGCCGACGGCTCGGCGACACGCACCTGACGTGCGCCCTGCAGGTCGATCTCCAACAGCACGGTCCGGCCCTCCGCCAGTGCCGCGTCGATCGGCGCTCGCGGCGTTCCGTACCGATACGCGTTGTGCACCGTCGCATGCTCCAGGAGGGCTCCGTCGGCGACGAGTCGGTCGAACTCCGCGTCGTCGACGAAGAAGTAGTGCTCGCCGTGCCGCTCTCCCGGTCGGGGCGGCCGCGTGGTCGCCGAGACCGACAGCAGGATCTCGGGGTGCCGAGCCTGCACCTGCTCGGCCACCGTGCCCTTGCCGACCGCGGTGGGTCCGGCCAGCACGAGCAGTCGGCTGCGGTCCGCGCGCGGGGCCGGCTCGGGCCAGCGCTCGTCGAGGAAGCGCCGCAGCGCGACGCGCTGGCGCACCCCGAGACCGCCGAGGCGCTTGACCGGCGAGATGCCGAGCATTGCGAGGATGCGGTCGCGTTTGCCCTCGCCGATCGCGGGAATCGCGGTCAAGAACTCCGTGATGCGCATCGCCCCTGCCGGCGCCGCCGGGTCGCGCTGGGCGCGACGCAGCAGGTCTTGCGGGGTGATCACCCGCATCGCCACGTCGCGCTTGAGGGCGGCGCGCTCCCGGCGCGCGGCGACGGCACGGCGGGATGCCGCGACGCGGTCGACCTCGGGGGGTGTCCGCGGATCAGCCATGAGTGCTCGCTTTCAGCTCTCGGTTGTGGGCGTCGATGGCGGCCTCCAGTCCGTCGGGTCCCGCGTGCAGAACACTGCGGCTGGCGCTGGCCAGCACCGACGGGGCCGACTCATCGAAGATACCCGCAAGATCGGACATCGCGGCGCCTTGCGCGCCGAATCCCGGCGCGAGAATCGGCGCGACCGGGGTCAACACATCGGGCAGGCCGGTCTTCGCGCGGTCCACCGTCGCCCCGATCACGAATCCGATCGAGGACCACTCCCCGTCCGGCGTGCGCGGCCCGGCCAGCGCGGAGACCTCCCGGACGACCTCCCGCGCGACGGTCTGCGGGCCGCCCTCGACCCTCGCCCGCTGCAAGGCGCCCGCCTCGGGGTTGCTCGTCGCGGCCAGCACGAACACGCCCTTGCCGTGCGCGAGGGCGACCTCAATCACACCGGACAGCGCCCCCACCCCGAGATACGGGCTCACCGTCAGGGCGTCGGCCTCCAGCGGCGCCCCGGGCATGAGCCACGCCGCCGCATAGCCGTCGTTGGTCGAACCGATGTCGCCCCGCTTGGCGTCGGCGATGACGATCAGTCCCGCAGCGCGCGCCGCCACCAGCACGTCCTCCAGGGCCGCGAAGCCCGCCGAGCCGTAGCGCTCGAAGAACGCCACCTGGGGCTTGACCACCGCGACGCGCCCGGCCGCGGCCTCGACCACGCGCAGACCGAACTCGCGGGCGCCGCCGGCGGTGGCATCCAGCCCCCACGCGTGCAGCAGCTGCTCGTGCGGATCGATGCCCACGCACAGCTGTCCGCGTGCGGCCATCGCCGACCGCAGCCGCTCGCCGAACCCGGTCATGCCCGCCCCGCCCGATCGCGCGCGTACTCCTGCAGGCTGCGCACGGCGAAGCCCTCCCCCAGCACGCCGAGTGCCGACACGGCCGCGCCGAGCACCGCCATCGTGGTGAACAGCGCCTTGTCGCCGGCGACGGCCGCCGCCCGGATCTCGTACCCGTCCGCGCGGGCGAGTCCGCCCGAGGGGGTGTTGACGATGATGTCGATCTCGCCGGCGTTGATGAGGTCGACGACGTTCTGCTCGCCGGTCGCCTGGGTCTGCGAGTACTTGTTCACGACCTCGACGCGGATGCCGTTGCGTGCGAGGATCTCGGCCGTGCCCTCGGTGGCCGTCAGACGGAAGCCGAGCTCCTGCAGGCGGTGCGCGGGCAGGATGACGGCCCGCTTGTCGTCGTCGGCCACCGACAGGAACACGGTTCCCTCGGTGGGGAGCCCGCCGTAGGCGGCGGCCTGGCTCTTGGCGAACGCGGTCGGGAAGTCACGATCGATGCCCATGACCTCGCCCGTGGAGCGCATCTCCGGGCCCAGGATCGAATCGACGGTGGCCCCGTCGGCGGTGCGGAACCGCTTGAACGGCAGCACGGCCTCCTTCACGGCGACCGGGGCGTCCAACGGCACGCGCGAGCCGTCCTGGGCCGGCAGCATCCCCTCGGCCTTCAGCTCGGCGATCGTGGAGCCTGCCATGATGCGCGAGGCGGCCTTCGCGAGCGGAATGCCGAGCGCCTTCGACACGAACGGCACCGTGCGGCTCGCGCGCGGGTTCGCCTCGATGACGTACAGCACGCCCGCCGACACCGCGAACTGCACGTTCAGCAGCCCCCGCACGCCCACGCCCTTCGCGATCGCGAGGGTCGCAGTGCGCACGCGGTCGACCTCGGTGCGCCCGAGCGAGACCGGCGGCAGCGTGCACGACGAGTCGCCGGAGTGGATGCCGGCCTCCTCCAGGTGCTCCATGACCCCGCCGATGTACAGCTCGTCGCCGTCGTAGAGGGCGTCGACATCGAGCTCCACGGCGTCGTCGAGGAACCGGTCGACCAGCAGCGGCATGCCCGGGCCGATGATGGCCTGGTCGGCGATGCGCGCGAAGTAGTCGCGCAGGCTCGCGGTGTCGTACACGATCTCCATGCCGCGCCCGCCCAGCACGAACGACGGCCGCACGAGCACCGGGTACCCGATCTCTTCGGCGATCGTGACGGCGCCGTCCTCGTCGGTCGCGGTGCCGTGGCGCGGAGCGATCAGCCCCGCGTCGGAGAGCAGGCGCGAGAAGAGCGCCCGCTCCTCGGCGATGTCGATGGCCGCGGGCTTGGTGCCGAGGATCGTATAGCCGGCCTCCTCGATGCCCTTCGCAAGCCCCAGCGGGGTCTGGCCGCCCAGCTGGCACACGACGCCGAGGATCGTGCCCGAGCGCGACTCGGCGTGCAGCACCTCCAGGACGTCCTCCAGCGTCAGCGGCTCGAAGTACAGCCGGTCGCTCGTGTCGTAGTCGGTGGACACGGTCTCGGGGTTGCAGTTGACCATGACGGTCTCGTACCCGGCATCCGACAGCGCGAACGACGCGTGCACGCACGAGTAGTCGAACTCGACGCCCTGGCCGATGCGGTTGGGGCCCGAGCCGATGATGACGACCTTCGTCCGCTCGCTCGGGGTGACCTCGGTCTCGCTGTCGTAGCTGGAGTAGTGGTACGGCGTGAGAGCGGGGAACTCCCCCGCGCACGTGTCGACCGTCTTGTAGACCGGGCGGATGCCGAGGGCGTGCCGGATGCCGCGGACCTCGGTCTCGGTGTCACCGCGGAGCTCTGCGACCTGGGCGTCGCTGAAGCCGTGATCCTTCGCAAGCCGGAGGGTATCGGCATCCAACTCGGCGGCCTCGGCGACGACGGCGGCGACCTCGTTGATCAGCCCGATCTGGTCGACGAACCACGGGTCGATCTTCGTCGCCTCGAAGACCTGCTCGATCGTGGCGCCCTTGCGAAGGGCCTGCTGCACGACGACGATACGACCGTCGGTGGGGGTCTTCGCGATCTCCAGCAGCTCATCGACCGACCGGGGCTCCTCGCCCCAGTGGAAGCTCGATCCGCGCTTCTCCAGCGACCGCAGCGCCTTCTGCAGCGCGGTCGCGTAGTTGCGGCCGATCGCCATGGCCTCGCCCACCGACTTCATGGTCGTGGTCAGGGTCGGGTCGGCGGCGGGGAACTTCTCGAAGTTGAACCGCGGCACCTTCACGACGACGTAGTCGAGGGTCGGCTCGAAGCTGGCCGGGGTGACCTTCGTGATGTCGTTGGGGATCTCGTCGAGCCGGTAGCCGATCGCGAGCTTCGCGGCGATCTTCGCGATCGGGAACCCGGTGGCCTTCGAGGCGAGCGCCGACGAGCGCGACACGCGCGGGTTCATCTCGATGACGATGATCCGCCCGGTCGCCGGGTCCACGGCGAACTGGATGTTGCAGCCGCCGGTGTCCACGCCCACCGCCCGGATGATGTCGATGCCGATGTCGCGCAGCCGCTGGTACTCGCGGTCGGTGAGGGTGAGCGCGGGCGCGACCGTGACCGAGTCGCCGGTGTGCACGCCCACCGGGTCGACGTTCTCGATCGAGCACACCACCACCGTGTTGTCGGCGGTGTCGCGCATGAGCTCGAGCTCGTACTCCTTCCATCCGAGGATCGACTCCTCCAGCAGCACCTCGCTCGTGGGCGAGTCGTGCAGGCCCGCCCCGCCGATACGACGGAGGTCGTCCTCGTTGTACGCGAAGCCCGAGCCGAGGCCCCCCATCGTGAAGCTGGGGCGCACCACGAGCGGATAGCCCAGCTGCGCGGCGCCGGCGAGCAGATCGTCCATCGAGTGGCAGATGACCGATGCCGCGACATCGGCTCCCGCGTCGATCACGAGCTGCTTGAAGATCTGGCGGTCCTCGCCCTTACGGATCGCGTCGACCTTCGCGCCGATGAGCTCGACGCCGTATGCCTGAAGGATGCCGCGGTCGTGCAGCGCCATCGCCGCGTTCAGGGCCGTCTGTCCGCCGAGGGTCGGGAGAATGGCATCCGGCTTCTCCTTCGCGATGATCGTCTCGATCACCTCGGGGGTGATCGGCTCGACGTAGGTCGCGTCGGCGAAATCGGGGTCGGTCATGATCGTCGCCGGGTTGGAGTTCACGAGGATGACGCGCACGCCCTCCTCGCGCAGCACGCGGCAGGCCTGGGTGCCCGAGTAGTCGAACTCGCAGGCCTGGCCGATCACGATCGGGCCCGACCCGATCACGAGCACGGAGCGGATGTCGTCACGCTTGGGCATCAGTCGCTTACTTCCTCGGTCGTCTCGATCGGTTGGCCGGCGCGCTCCGGGATCGTCCCTCTGCTCGGCATGCCCCCGCGCGCCTGCGGCGCGCTCCCGCCAGACCCGATGCCAGCCTCGCGACGGGACGATCCGCTCCGCGCGCTCACCTCCGAGCGGACCAGCTCCGCGAACCGGTCGAAGAGGTAGTTGGCGTCGTGCGGACCCGCGGCGGCCTCGGGGTGGTATTGCACGCTGAACGCGGGGATGTCGAGGGCGCGCAGGCCCTCGACCACCTGGTCGTTGAGGCCGACGTGCGACACCTCGACACGGCCGTAGCCGTTCGGCGAGTCGAACTCGCCCTCGATCGGTGCATCGACGGCGAAGCCGTGGTTGTGCGCGGTGATCTCCACCCGGCCGGTGGCCTTGTCGAGCACCGGCTGGTTGATGCCGCGGTGGCCGAACGGGAGCTTGTAGGTGCCGAGCCCGAGCGCCCGGCCGAGCAGCTGGTTGCCGAAGCAGATGCCGAAGAACGGCAGCCGGTCGTCGAGCACGGCGCGCAAGAGCTCGACGTGGTCGCCGGAGGCGGCCGGGTCGCCCGGGCCGTTCGAGTAGAACACCGCGACCGGGTCGATCGCCCGCACGTCGTCGATCGTCGCGCTCTGCGGCAGCACGTGCACATCGAACCCGCGCGCGGCCAGGTTGTCGATCGTCGCGCGCTTGACGCCGAGGTCGAGCACGGCGAGATTCCCGATCCGCTCCACACCGGCCGCGGCGTGCGCGACCTCGACGGCGGCGACGGAGACCTCGGCGGAGAGGTTGCGGCCGGCCATGGCGGGCGCCTCGCGCACGAGGCGCAGCTGCTCCTCGGGGTCGAGCGCCGCGGCATCTCCGCTGAAGACGCCGCCGCGCATGCTGCCTGCCGAGCGGATGTGGCGGGTGACCGCCCGCGTGTCGATGCCGCTGATGCCGACGATGCCGTCGCGCACGAGCGTGTCGTCGAGCGACTCGTCGGCGCGCCAGTTCGACACCACGCGCGAGGGGTCGCGCACGATGTAGCCGGCGACCCAGATGCGACGGGACTCGGGATCCTCGCCGTTCATGCCGGTGTTGCCGATATGCGGCGCCGTCTGCAGCACGATCTGGCCGGCGTACGACGGGTCGGTGAGGGTCTCCTGGTAGCCGGTCATGCCGGTGGCGAAGACCACCTCGCCGAGGGTCGTGCCGCGGGCGCCGTAGGCGCGTCCGCGGTGGCGGGTGCCGTCCTCGAGGACGAGGACGGCGGGATCGCGGGTGAACGAGGTCACGCGTCGCCTCCAGTGGTGGGGGTGAGGGTGGATCGGATGGCGTCGGCGAGCGCGCGCGCCGACGCGCTCTGCGGGCGCAGGTAGGTGTCCACGATCGTGTCGTCGGCGGCGCGCCACGCCACGCGGGTCAGGCCGTCGCGCTCCACGACGCGGTCGATCGCGACGGTCGCCTGGTCGACGCCGGCGATGCGGTCGGATGCCAGGAACAGGCGCGGCCGGCCGGTGAGGTCCAGCGCCACCCCGGCGTCGGTCACGGTGACCCCGGCGCGCGAGCGGAAACCCATGCCGCGGATCGCGAGCCGCTCCAGCGGCTCGTCGTGACGCGTGGTGGCCACGTAGAGGGCCTCGAAGCGCGCGAGGTCGCTCGCGCCGTCGGGGACCTCGCCGACCGGCGCGGCCAGTGCGCTGTCGCGACGGATGCGGCGCCGCCAGCCCCACGCGGCCAGGCCCAGCAGCAGCGCCGCGGCGGCGGCCATCACCAGCACGGCGCCCTCCCGGGTCACGCGTGCGCTCCCGGGATGTCGAGCACCGCGGCATCCCACACCGTCGGCACGCCCCGGTACAGGGTCCAGCGCACCTGCCCGGGCAGCTCCCGACCGAGGTAGGGCGAGTTGCCGCTGCGCCCGTGCAGGTCGTCTGCCGTGAAGGCCCGCACCGGAGCGGGGTCGTAGAGGGTCAGCGATGCCGGGGCGCCCGCCTCCAGCGGCGTGCCGGCCGTGGCGAGCCGGCCGATGCGGGCCGGCGTGCGGGACATCACTCGCGCGACGTCGTCCCAGGTGAGCATCCCGGTGTCGACGACAGCCTGCTGCACGACGCGCAGGGCGCTCTCCAGCCCCACCATGCCGTGGGCCGCGGCCGGCCACTCGCACGACTTCGTCTCGGCGGGGTGGGGCGCGTGGTCGGTCGCGACGATGTCGATCGTGCCGTCGGCGAGGCCCTCGCGCACTGCCTGCACGTCCTCATCACGGCGCAGCGGAGGGTTGACCTTGTAGCGGGCGTCGTACCCGCGCACGAGCTCCTCGGTGAGGAGCAGGTGGTGCGGGGTGACCTCCGCCGTCACGTCGACGCCGCGCTTCTTGGCCCACCGGACGATGTCGACCGATCCCGCGGTGGACAGGTGGCACACGTGCAGCCGCGAGCCCACGTGCTCGGCCAGCAGCACATCGCGCGCGATGATCGACTCCTCGGCGACGGCGGGCCAGCCGGCCAGGCCCAGCTCGGCCGACACGCGGCCCTCGTTCATCTGGGCGCCCTCGGTGAGCCGCGGGTCCTGCGCGTGCTGCGCGACGACGCCGTCGAAGGCCTTCACGTACTCCAGGGCGCGGCGCATGATGAGCGGGTCGGCCACGCACGAGCCGTCGTCGCTGAAGACCCGCACACGGGCGCGGGACGAGGCCATCGCGCCGAGCTCGGCGAGCCGCTCGCCCTTCTGCCCGACCGTGACGGCACCGATGGGCTGCACATGCGCGTAGCCTGCCGCCTCGCCGAGGGCGAGCTCCTGCTCCACGACGCCGGCGGTGTCGGCCACCGGCTGCGTGTTCGGCATCGCGAACACCGTCGTGAAGCCACCCGCCGCCGCGGCGCGCGAACCCGTGAGGACCGTCTCGGATGCCTCGTAGCCCGGCTCTCGCAGGTGCACGTGCAGATCCACGAGGCCGGGCAGGGCGAGAAGGCCCGCGGCGTCGATCACGGTCGCGCCGGCGCGGCTGAGACCGGCGCCGACCGCCTCGATCACGCCGCCCGCGACGACGAGGTCGACCGTGTCGCCTCCGGCCGTGCGCGCGCCCCGGATCAGGAAGGTCTCGCTCACCGTGTCTCTCCTTCTGAATCCGTCGTGCCCGCCAGCAGCAGGTAGAGCACGGCCATGCGCACCGAGACGCCGTTGGCGACCTGCTCCAGCACGGTGGAGCGCGCCGAATCGGCGGCCGCGGAGGAGATCTCCAGGCCCCGGTTCATGGGCCCAGGGTGCATCACGATGCTACCTGTTCCGAGTGCGGCCAGGCGTTCGGCATCCAACCCCCACCGGCGGGAATACTCCCGTTCACTTGGGAAAAACGCGGCGTTCATGCGTTCGGACTGAATCCGCAGCATCATGAGCGCGTCGGGCCGGGCGGCGATCGCCTCATCGAGGTCGTAGCGCACCGTCACGGGCCACGCCGACACGTCCTGCGGCACGAGCGTGGGCGGTGCGACGAGGGTCACGCGCGCCCCCAGCGCGGTCAGCAGCCACACGTTCGAGCGCGCCACGCGCGAGTGCAGCACGTCGCCGACGATCGTGACCACGAGCCCGTCGAGATCGCGCCCGCGGCTGTCGTCGCCGAAGAAGCGCTTGCGGATCGTGAAGGCGTCCAGGAGCGCCTGCGTCGGATGCTCGTGCGTGCCGTCTCCGGCGTTGACGACCCCGGCGGTGATCCAGCCGCTCGTGGCGAGGGTGTGGGGGGCTCCCGAGGCGCCGTGGCGGATGACGACGGCATCCGCGCCCATCGCCTGCAGGGTCTGCGCCGTGTCCTGCAGGGACTCGCCCTTGGAGACCGACGAGCCCTTCGCGGAGAAGTTGATGACGTCGGCGCTCAGTCGCTTGGCCGCCGCCTCGAACGAGATGCGCGTACGCGTGGAGTCCTCGAAGAAGAGGTTCACGACGGTCTTGCCGCGCAGGGTCGGGAGCTTCTTGACCTCGCGGCGCTGGGTTCCTGCCATGTCCTCGGCGACGTCGAGGATCCCCAGGGCCTCCTCGCGACCCAGGGTCTTCGTGTCGAGCAGGTGCCTCATGACTCGATCGTCACCTCCTCGATGCCGTCGACCTCGGCCAGGCGCACATTGACGCGCTCGTCGCTCGCACTCGGCAGGTTCTTGCCGACGAAGTCGGGCCGGATGGGAAGCTCGCGGTGGCCCCGGTCGACGAGCGCGGCCAGGCGCACCGCGGCGGGGCGTCCGATGTCCTGCAGCGCGTCGAGGGCTGCCCGGATGGACCGGCCGGAGAACAGCACGTCGTCGACGAGGATCACGGTCTTGCCGTCGATGCCGCCGGCCGGGATGTCGGTCGGCTGCGGGGCGCGCGTCGGGTTGCGGTGCAGGTCGTCGCGGTACATCGTGACGTCGAGTGCGCCGACCGGCACCGGGTCGCCGCCGAGCTCGCCCAGCAGTGCCGCGATCCGGCGGGCGAGAGCAACGCCTCGGGTCGGGATGCCGAGGACGACGAGCTGATCGGATCCCCGGTTGGACTCCAGGATCTCGTGCGAGATCCGAGTCAACGCCCGGGCGATGTCGGCGTCGTGCAGCACGGTGCGCACAGGCATCCGCCGCTCCCTTCTCCGCCTCACGGGACGGGGTTAAAGGTTGCTGATGCCTCCACCCTACCCGCGTTCGCCGGCACACCCCGTCACCCCCGCTACCCGCGCCACCCGCGCCCGCGCGTCAAGCCCCGTCGCTCCCTCAGTTCACTTGCCCTACATGTACGTCCCGACGCCGGTTCTGCGTACATCCAGGGCAACTGAACGGGCGGGGCGGGCACCGGGGCCTTGCGAGGGGACGCGCGAGGGGACGCGCGACGTGGCAGTCGTCGGCACCCGCGGATGCCCAGGTTCGGCCGAGGCGAGTGGATTAGGGTGGCCTTACCCCTATGTCCATGCCCTCCCCTGCCCCCTCCGGCTCGTCGACCGCCCTTCGCCACGGCGCCTTCGACGCGCACGGCAAGGCGATCCTCCTCGGCGAGCACGCGGTCGTCCACGGCGCGCCCGCGATCGCCCTCCCGGTCGCCGGTCTCGCGGTGCACGTCGACGCCGACGAGACGGCGGGACCGAGCCTGCTCGACAGCGCGCTGTACCGCGGGCCGCTCGAGGCCGCGCCCGCGCAGCTCCAGCCGACCGTCACCGCCGCGCGCGCCGTGCTCGAGCGCTTCGGCGCGTCGGAGCTCACGCTGCGGCTGCGGGTGCGCTCGGCCGTGCCCGTCGAGCGTGGACTCGGGTCGAGCGCGGCGGTGGCGGCGGCGACCGTCGGCGCGGTCGCGCGGATGCTGGGGCTCGAGCTCGACGCCGACCTGCACCATGAGCTCGTCCAGGAGGCCGAGCGTGTGGCCCACGGCACGCCGAGCGGGCTCGACGCCCGGGCCGTGCTGGCCGATGCGCCGATCTGGTTCCACGGCGGGCGCATCGAGCCGGTGGCAGTCGGCGCCTCGTTCGCGTTCGTCCTCGCCGACACGGGCGCCCAGAGCGGAACCCGCGAGGCCGTGGCCGCCGTCCACGCCCAGCGCGCGACAGACCCCGCCCGCGTGGCCCGCGCCGTCGAGGAGCTCGGCGACCTCGCCGTGCAGGCGCGCGACGACCTCGGCCGCGGCGATCACGATGCGCTCGGCACACGCCTGGACGACGCGCACGCGCTGCTGCAGCAGCTGGATGTCAGCAGTCCGGGACTCGACCACCTCGTGCGCGCCGCCCGGGACGCCGGGGCCCGGGGCGCTAAGCTCACCGGCGGCGGCCGGGGCGGCTGCATCCTCGCGCTGGCGGCGGATGCCGCGGTCTCGCACCATCTCGCCGAAGCGCTCCGGCGCGCCGGAGCGGCCGCCGCCTGGACCACGACCGTGGAGCGGACCTCATGACCGTCGCGACCGCCCGAGCGCACCCGAACATCGCGCTCGTGAAGTACTGGGGCAAACGCGACGCCGCGCAGAACCTGCCGGCGACCGGCAGCCTGTCGATGACGCTCGACGTCTTCCCGACCACGACCACGGTCGCCCTCGACGAGACGCTCGACGCCGACGCGTTCACGCTGAACGGCCGGGCGGCCTCGGGCGTGCCGCGGGAGCGGGTCATCCGCTTCCTCGACCTCGTGCGCGAGCGCGCCGGCAGCACGACACGCGCCCGCGTGTCCTCCACGAACACCGTCCCCTCCGGCGCAGGACTGGCCTCGTCGGCATCCGGTTTCGCCGCCCTCGCGGGCGCCGCCGCCGCCGCGTACGGGCTCGACCTCGACCAGCGTGCGCTCACCAGGCTGGCGCGGCGCGGATCGGGCTCGGCGGCCCGTTCGATCGTCGCGGGCTTCGCCGTGTGGCACGCCGGAGACGACGAGCACTCGTTCGCCGAGCCGGTCGACGCCCCCGCACTGGCCATGGTCGTCGCGACCGTCGACGCGTCGGAGAAGCCGGTCTCCAGCCGCGACGCCATGCGGCGCACGGCGCTCACCTCCCCCTACTACCCCGCCTGGATCTCCTCCACCGAGCAGAGCCTGCGGGCAGCGCTGGCCGCCTGCCGCGACGGCGACGTCGCCCGGCTCGGCCGCATCGCCGAGACCAACGCGCTTCGCATGCACGCCGCGATCCAGGCATCCGATCCCCCGATCCGCTACCTCTCCCCCGCGAGCATCGCGATCCTCGACCGGGTCGAGGCTCTGCGCGCGGACGGGGTCGGCGCGTTTGCCACCGCCGACGCGGGCCCGAACGTCGTCGTGCTGTGTCGGCCCGGCGACGCCGACGCCGTGCGTGCGGCGCTCGCCGGGCTCGCCGAGCTGATCGTCGCGCACCCGGGGCCAGGACTGCACGTCGAGCTCGGCGCCGAGGCGGTGACGCCGTGACGGATGCCGCGATCCTCGCCCGCGCGCCGGGCAAGCTCTTCATCGCCGGAGAGTACGCCGTCGTCACCCCCGGCGAGCCCGCCGTGCTCGTGGCGGTCGACCGCTACCTGACGGTGCGGCTGACCGAGAGCGTCGGCGTCGGCAGCATCCACTCCCCCGAGTACGGGCAGGTGCCGCTGCAGTGGACCCGCAGCGGCGACGGCGTGACGATCGACCGCGATCACCACCCGTACGACTACGTGCTGGCCGCCATCACCGTCGCCGAGCGCCTGCGGGCGGAGCTCGGCCTCGCCCCCCGCTTCTTCGACCTGCGGATCGACAGCGGGCTCGACGACGTCACCGGGCGCAAGTTCGGGCTCGGCTCGTCGGCGGCCGTCACGGTGGCCACGGTGCAGGCGATCGACGAGTTCTACGGCTTCGGGCTGACCCGCCTGGAGCGGTACAAACTGGCGCTGCTGGCGACGATCGAGGTGGCGCCCACGGCATCCGGCAGCGACGTCGCCGCGAGCACGTTCGGCGGCTGGATCGGCTACCGCGCCCCCGACCGCCGCGTGCTGCGCGCGCGGTCCGCCGACGGCGCGATCGCGGCGCTCCTGCGGGCGGACGACGCGTGGGCGGGCCTGGAGATCGTGCGCCTGTCCCCACCCGACGGGCTGCGCCTGCTGGTCGGCTGGACCGGCTCCCCCGCCTCGACCGAGCGGCTCGTCGACGAGGTCATGCGGCACGTGCGTGCCGGCGAGGTCGACCTGCCGGCGTTCCTGCTCGACTCCCGCGCCTGCGTGTCGGAACTGCGCGAGGCGCTCGCACACGGCGACGACCACGCTGCCCTCGCCGCGCTGCGGCGCTCGCGGCGCCTGCTGCAACGGCTCGGCCGTCAGGCCGGCGTCGGCATCGAGACCGGGCGGCTGTCCGCCCTGTGCGACACCGCCGAGGCCGTGGGCGCCGCCGGCAAGCCCTCCGGCGCCGGCGGAGGTGACTGCGGCATCGTGCTCGCTCCGAGGGATGCCGACATCGCCGAGCTGCTGCGCGCGTGGGAGGCTCACGACATCCGCCACCTCACGATCTCGGTGCACCCGTCCGAGGGGGCCGCCCATGTCCGCTGACCTGCCGGGCGCCCTGGCCGGCGACCGCAAGGACGACCACGTGCGCCTGGTCGCCGCTCAGCACGCCGGCGGCCCGCGCCGCAACGGGTTCGACGACGTCGCGTTCCTCCACCACGCCCTGGCGGGCATCGACGCCGACCGCGTGGACCTCGGCACCGAGGTCGCCGGGGCCCGCTGGCCGCTGCCCTTCTACGTCAACGCGATGACCGGCGGCAGCGACGCCACCGGCCGCATCAACCGCGACCTCGCGATCGCCGCGCGCGAGACGGGGGTCGCGATCGCGTCGGGGTCGATCAGCATAGCCCTGGACGACCCCTCGCGCCTCCCCAGCTTCCGCGTCATCCGCCAAGAGAACCCGGACGGTTTCGTGATGGCGAACCTCGGCGTCGAGCGCAGCCCCGACGACGCGCGTCGCGCGGTCGAGGTGCTCGACGCCGACGCGCTGCAGGTCCACCTCAACGCCGTGCAGGAGACGGTCATGCCCGAGGGCAGCCGCTCGTTCTCGCGCTGGGAGAGCTCGCTGGAGGCGCTCCTCGCGGCCGTCGAGGTGCCCGTCATCGTCAAGGAGGTCGGCTTCGGACTGAGCGCCCGCACGCTCTCGCGGCTGCGCGCACTGGGCGTGACCCTCGCCGACGTGTCCGGCTCGGGCGGCACCGACTTCGCGCGCGTCGAGAACGCCCGCCGCGCCGGCGGCGAATACGCGTACCTCGCCGGCTGGGGCCAGTCGACCGTGGAGTGCCTGCTCGACGCGCCCGCCGACGCGCCGACCCTGCTGGCCTCGGGCGGCGTACGCGGCCCGCTCGACATCGCCCGCGCCCTCGCCCTGGGCGCGCGGGCCGTCGGCGTCTCCGGGTCGTTCCTGACCACCGTGCTCGACGAGGGCGCCGAAGGACTCGTCGCACGCGTCCGCGACTGGACCGGCCAGCTCACCGCGCTGCTTGCGCTCGTGGGCGCGGCATCCCCCGACCGCCTGACCGGCACCGACCTCGTCGTACGCGGCGCGACCGCCGAGTACTGCCGGGCACGCGGCATCGACGTGGCGGCCCTGTCGCGGCGCTCCGAGCCCCCCGCCGGGGCGGAGAGGCCCCCCTCCGAGAGGAACCCGGAATGACCGACGACTCCCGCGTGACCCCGATCCCCACCCGCTGGGTCGGCCCGCTCCGCCTCACCGGCGACGTCGAGTGCGAGCAGCAGGTGCCGCTGGCGACCTACGAGACGCCGCTGTGGCCGTCGGTGGGGCGCGGAGCGAGGCTGTCCCGCCTCGTGGAGCACGGCATCCGGGTCTCCGTCGTCGACGAGCGCATGACGCGGTCGTCGCTGTTCGTCGCCGACAGCGCCGCCGAGGCCGCGGCCGCGGCACGAGACGTCTCGGCGCGGTTCGACGAGCTGGCGACGACCGTCTCCGAGCGCAGCCGCCACGCGCGGCTCATCGACATCGACACCGAGATCGTCGGCAACCTCCTGTTCGTGCGCTTCGCCCTGACCACCGGCGACGCGTCGGGTCACAACATGGTGACCCTCGCCGCGGAGGCGTTCATGGAGCGCGTGCTGGCGTGGCATCCCGAGCTTCGCTACGGCTCCATCTCGGGCAACTACTGCTCGGACAAGAAGGCGACCGCGGTCAACGGCATCCTGGGGCGCGGCCGCAACGTGATCGCCGAGATCCTCGTGCCCGAGCACCTCGTGCACGACCAGCTGCGCTCCACCGCCGCGCGCATCGTCGACCTCAACACGCGCAAGAACCTCGTCGGCTCCACGATCGCCGGCGCCCTGCGCTCGGCCAACGCGCACTACGCGAACATGCTGCTCGCGTTCTATCTGGCGACCGGGCAGGATGCCGCCAACATCGTCGAGGGATCGCAGGGCATCAGCTATGCCGAGGTGCGCGGCGAGGGCGACCTGTACTTCTCGTGCACCCTCCCGAACCTCATCGTCGGCACCGTCGGCAACGGCAAGGATCTGCCGTTCGTCGACGACGTGCTCGACAGGCTCGGATGCCGGGAGGAACGCGAACCCGGCGCCAACGCACGGCGCCTGGCCGCGCTGATCGCCGCCACCGTGCTGTGCGGCGAGCTGTCGCTGCTGGCCGCCCAGACCAACCAAGGAGAGCTCATGACCTCGCATCTGCTGCTGGAGCGCCGGACGGGGGCCCGCCGATGAGCGCCCGCGTCGGCATCCACGACCTCGCCGTCGCCACCGCCGGCCACGTGCTGGAGCTCGACCTGCTGGCCGAGTCGGCCGGCATCGACCCCGCGAAGTACCGCGTGGGGCTCGGGCAGGAGCAGATGAGCGTGCCGGGACCCGACGAGGACGTCGTGACGATGGGCGCCGCCGCGGCGCAGCGCATCATCGAGCGACACGGGGCGGACGGCATCCGCACGCTGTTCTTCGCGACCGAGTCCGGCGTCGACCAGTCGAAGTCCGCCGGCGTGTTCGTGCATCGCCTGCTGGGCCTTCCGGCGACCTGCCGCGTCGTCGAGCTCAAGCAGGCCTGCTACTCCGCGACCGCGGCGCTGCAGGCGGCGGCGGACATGGTCGCCCGGCGGCCCGACGAGCGCGTGCTCGTCGTCGCGAGCGACATCGCCCGCTACGACCTCGACTCGGCCGCCGAGGCCACCCAGGGCGCGGGCGCCGTCGCGATGCTCGTCACGGCCGATCCGGCCATCGCCGAGCTCGAGTCGGCCATCGGGATCTCGACCGCCGATGTCGACGACTTCTTCCGCCCCAACGACAGCGCGACCGCCGTCGTCGACGGCAAGCTGTCGATCGGCGCCTACCTCGACGGCATGATCGGCGCGTGGGACGACTACCGAGCCCACGGCGGCGTGGATGTGTCGGAGATCGACCGGTTCTGCCACCACCAGCCGTTCACCAAGATGGCTGTCAAGGCGCATCGGCGCCTCGCCGACCACACCGGTGTGCCGCTCGGGGCCGAGCTCATGGCGGCATCCACCGGCTACAACCGCCGCATCGGCAACTCGTACACCGCGTCGCTGTATTTCGCGCTGGCAGCGCTGCTCGACAGCGACGACGACCTCGCCGGACGCCGCGTCGGCATGTTCAGCTACGGGTCGGGGAGCGTCAGCGAGTTCTTCGCGCTGCGGGTGTGCGACGACTACCGCACGCACACGCGCGGCGAGGAGACCGAGGCGCTGCTGGCCGCGCGCACGCCGGTCGACGTGCCTCGGTACCGCGCGCTGCACACCGCCGCGGCCGAGCTCAACAGCCGCGTCGACGTCGCCGTCGAGCCCGGCGTGGACGCGCCGTTCCACTTCGCCGGCATTGCCGGCCGAGCCCGCCAGTACCGCCGCGCCTGACCGCCCCGGCGCCGGCCCCGGCGCCAACGCCGTCGGCCCGGCCGGTCGGCTCACACCCGCCCGCGTGTTCACAATTCAGGCAGAACGGGTGCGCACGCAGACGAACCGCGCCTCCGGGCGGGAATTGCCTGAGTTGTGAACCGGGCGCGGAGTCCAAGCGGACGGGTGCCCGGCGTGAGCCGGCCGCGGGCGCGGTCAGCTGGCCGCGGGCGCGGCGCTCTCGGCGTGCTCGACCTCGCTCGAGCGGATGGGGTGGCCCTGGCTGGTGAGGCACCGGCCGGAGGCGAGGTCCCACTTCCAGTCGTGCAGCGAGCAGGTGAGCACGCCGTCCTCGATCTTGCCGGTCTTCGACAGGTCGGCGCGCAGGTGCGGGCAGCGGCGCTGCACCACCCATTCGCCCAGCTGCACGTCCTCGGTCTGGTCGGACTGCTCGGCGTACCAGTTCTCCACGTACTCGATGCGGTCGCGGGACAGGCACTTCAGGAACGTCGTGAGGAACTCGTTGAACTTGCCGCTTCGCCCCACCTCGAACTGCATCGACAGGAAGATCGAGTTCGACCAGTCGATCTCGTGGTCGGCGATGTTCGTCGAGACAAGGTCGGCCGGGATCGTGTACCAGTACAGGCACTCCTCGCCGGCGTACTCACGCACCTTCGCCCTCGGGAAGTCGACCACCATGTCCAGCTCGCCGATGCGGAAGCGCACGTTGCCGCCCACCCCGTTACGGATCGTCCGCGCACGCCGGATGAGCGGCTCCCACCACTGCTTGATCGCGGCGAGCATCTCGTCGGGCGGCAGCACCGGTGCGCGGCGCGCCTCCTCCGCGCGAAGCTCGTCCTGGCGGCTGTCGCGCTGCTCGGCGAGGTAGTCCCACTTGTCGTCGAAGATCCGGTCGATCTCCGCGTCGGTGTACAGCGTCTGCGTCACGGAGAGCTCGCCGTGGTTCAGCTCCACGACCGTGCCCGGCAGGAACTCGTACCCCTTCTGGTCCGGGCGCTGCTCGGCCATGTGCGCCAGGAACTGCCGCTGGTCGGTGAAGATCGCATCGTCGTCCAGGCCCCAGCCGTTGTAACGGAACAGCTCCTCGCGCAGGAACATGGGCGGACCCGCCATCGGGAAGACGTGCTCGGCATCCACCTTCTCGATGTAGTACATCGCACGCTTGTTCTGCGCGTCGCGCTTGAGCTTCGCGAAGTTCCGCTTCGCGTCCTGCGGCAGGTCGTAGACCATGGGCCACCAGATCGCGCCGGAGACCTGCGTGAAGTACGCCTCGGGCTTGCTGAACCCGAGCAGCTTCTCCAGATCCAGCGGGTGCGAGTCGTTCTGATTCAGGATGCTGGCCGTCCCGTCGTCGACGCTCAACGACGAGTCGCCGATCGGGCCGTCGCTGGGCGCGCGCAGCGGCGTGACCATGAGCTTGAGGTCTCCGAACTCCATCGGCACGCCTGCCTGCGTGTAGACGATGTTGGTGTAGCCGAGCCCGCGCAGATCGGTCTCGAGGTCGTCGGTCGGGTATTCCGGCAGCAGCACCGGGATGTCCGTGCGGATGTAGCGGCGCAGCAGCGCACGGTCGAAGTGGTCGCGGTGGCGGTGCGAGACGTACAGGAAGTCGGCCTTGCCGAACCGCTCCCAGTCCAGGGCCCGGTTGTCGGGGAACGGGAACCACGAGCCGAAGAAGCTCGGACCGATCACCGGGTCGCACAGGATGCTGCCACCCGCCGTCTCGATGAACATCCCGGCGTGGCCGAGGCCCGTGATCCGCATGGCTCCTCCAGTGTCGAACAGCTCCCGAGTCTACGACGGCGTGGCTGAGAAGCCCGGGAGCACGGCCGCGGAAACAGAACGGATGCCGTGCCCCGGGCATCCCGTTCGATGCGGACTCCGCTACGAGGCGCCGACGACCGTCAGACCGCGATCGCGGGCGACAGCGGTCAACCGCTCGTCGAACGTGGCGAGAGCGGAACCGGTCTGCTCGGCGAGCGCGAGGACATAGCAGTCCGGGAGTTTCAGCCCCGTCGAGGCGCGCAGGCGCGCGACCTGAACCGGCTCGTCGGCCTCAGGGATCGAGAGGTCGATTCTGAGCTCGTCCACCGCCGTCCGCACCGCGGTCTCGAGCCCGCGATGCGCAGGGCCCGTCAGCACCTCTGCGAGGGTGGCCGGATGCAGCCGGAACGACATCATGGGAACGCCCAGCAGATCGTGAGCGCGATCCGTGTGCACGTCATCGCCGAAGTACGAGACGAGCACACTCGCATCGAGCGTCGTCATTCCGGCCAGTCCTCGCGAAGCTCTTCGAGGTAGCCGGGCGGGTAGGCGTCCGCGAACGCTCCGCGGTACCTCACCAGAGCCTCGCGCCGTTGCTGCTGCCGGCGCACGGCCTCCTCCGCACCGGACGCGGTCTCCGCGCCCAGCACGGCGAGACGTGCGATGCGCTCGCTGAGCGGGAGGTCGGGCCACATCCGCTGCCCCACCGCAAGAGCGCGCTCGACCTCGGGCGTGCGCGTGATCTGGATACGACGCAGAGCGGTGGGCATGTCCGCACTGTACCACCCGGCCAATGTGGAGGGACACTGCGCGCCGCCCTGCAGCTCAAGCTCAGGGTGCCCGCGAGCTCAGCCGGCCGGGAGAAACGTTCTCGATGCGAACGCCGCGGATCGTCGACCATCGGCGAGATCCTCGGTGAGCACGCGGTCGCAGTCAGCGCGGGCGGCGGCTTCGAGGATCAATGCGTCCCCGTACGACAGCTGTGAACGCGCCGACGTCTCGACGGCGGCTCGGACGAGGCCTGCATCCGCCTCGATCACGACGCCACGGCTGAGGCTGTCGATCGCGGCGGCGGCTGTTGCGTGCGGCAGCGGTGTCGGCAGCTTGCGGGTCACCGTCACATAGAACTCTCCGAGCACCTGAGCACTGACGACGAGCGGCGTGGTCGAGCGTTCGATGATCTCGATCGCACGGCTCTGCTTGACCGGATCGCGCGTGTCGAACGCGGAGACGAGCACGTTCGTGTCGAGGAAGGTCGCGGTCATGAGGCGTTGCGGTCATACAGGTCGTCGCGCGTCCAGGCCCTCCCTGCGGGGCCGCTCGACGCCGTCGATGTGCGGGCGAGCGCAGCGAACTCGCGTCGGGCGCTCAGTTCGCGGTCGGCCTGAGAATAGCCGACGAGATCGTCACGAAGCAGCGCGTTGACCGACGTGCCCTGCTCCAGCGCACGCATCCGTGCACGTCGTAGAACACCGTCGTCGATCACGATCGTCAAGTTTGCCACGGATTCAGTGCGACACGGATCCCGTGTCGCACTGAGCGAGCTCGAGCGTCAGGAGGCGCGGGCGATGCGGGCGAGCACGCCGTGCACGAACGGGCCGGAGTCGTCGGTGGAGAACTCCTTGGCGAGCTCGACCGCCTCGTCGATCGCGACCGCGGTGGGCACCTGCTCGTTGTGCAGGATCTCCCACACGCCGATGCGCAGCACGGCCCGATCGACCGCCGGCATCCGCGCGATCGACCAGTCCTTCGCGAACGTGGCGATCTGCTCGTCGATCTCGTCGCGGTTGTCGATGACGCCGTCGACGATCTCGCGCGCGTAGAGCCACGACGCCTCGCGCGCCGGCTCGCTCACGGCGCGCCGGGCCTCGGCCGCGAGCGTCGCGGCGAGATCGTCGCCGCGCACGTCAGCCTGGTAGAGGATGTCGAGCGCGCGCTTGCGCGCCTTCGAACGGGCACTCATGGGGCAGGCGCCGCCCGCTCAGCTCACGCGGCCGAGGTAGTCGCCCGTGCGCGTGTCGACCTTGACCTTGGTGCCCGTCTCCAGGAACAGCGGCACCTGGATCTCGTACCCGGTCTCCACGGTCGCCGGCTTCGTCCCGGCCGACGAGCGGTCGCCCTGCAGGCCCGGCTCGGTGTAGGTGATCTCCAGTACGACGGATGCCGGCAGGTCGACGTACAGGGCGTTGCCGTTGTTCAGCGCGATCGTGACCTGCTGGTTCTCCAGCAGGAAGTTGGCCGCGTCGCCGACCGTCGCCGCCCCCACCGTGATCTGGTCGTAGTCGCTCATGTCCATGAACACGAAGCCCTCGCCGTCGTTGTACAGGTAGGTGAAGTCCCTGCGGTCGACGTTCTCGATCTCGACCTTCGCGCCGGCGTTGTAGGTCTTGTCGACGACCTTGCCGGTGAGGACGTTCTTGAGCTTCGTGCGCACGAACGCACCGCCCTTGCCCGGCTTGACGTGCTGGAACTCCACGACGCTCCAGAGCTGTCCGTCGATCTTGAGGACGACGCCGTTGCGGATGTCTGCGGTGGATGCCATGGCGAGGGGTTCCGTTCGTGTGCGGGAGGAAGGCTGTCGTCGCGCGGCGCGAGTGCGATCCCGCGGCCGGGCGCGGCCCGACGCTCGATTCTACGGGATGCGGTGGACACGGCCGCTTCGGCCGTTCCGCGCATCGCGTTGCTCCGCACGCGTCGTGCTCATATATTGCAATGTCGGAGGGTGGTGGGATGCTGTGGGTATGGGAGTTCTCGAAGATATCACCGACGCGGTAGCGCGGCTGGGTGTGTTCGCGGAACTCAACGTGGATGCCGCGGAACTGCCCGCGTCTGCGGTGCTGCTCAGCGATGCGTCGGTGCGGGACGCGCTCGGGACCGTGGCGGGGCTGGAGAAGCAGGTCGCGATGCTGCGGACCGTGCTCGTCGGTGTCGCCGCCGCCCGGTCCGGGAGGGACCGCGGGCACGGCGGGCTTGTCCAGGGCACCGGCCACCGCAACGCGGTGGAGTTCGTGCGGGACGTGACCGGGGTGTCGAAGGGTGAAGCGA
>NZ_JASGFE010000036.1:0-27144 GCF_047605725.1 Microbacterium sp. | reverse complement strand
TCGCCGAGCCCGAAGACGTCTACGGCACCAAAGAAGCCGGCATCCGCCTGGTCACCCTCACCGACACCGTCACCGGAGACACCGTCCACCGAAACGCGTTCGACAGGCTCCTCACCACCGACACGACCCACCAGGACGCGCTCGGACGACTGGTCGCCACCGACACGGCACACCGGGACACACTCGGACGACTCGTGACGACGGCACAGTCCGAAGACGGATCGTTGACGATCCCCGGGTCGGTGCTCGAACGCGCCCTCTGCGCCACCGGGACGATCGAAGTCACCCTCGACACGTGCGGCACCCCGCTGGACCTGGGCAGGGAAGCACGCCTCTACTCCGCCCGACAGAAACTCGTCATGGCGGTCCGGGACGGCGGGTGCCTGTGGCCCGGCTGCGACCGACCCCCCGCCTACTGCGAAGCCCACCATGCCGAACACTGGGCCGACGGCGGGAACACCGACTGCGCGACCGGGGTCCTGCTCTGCCGATACCACCACCTCCACCTGCACAACACCGGCTGGCGCATCCAACCGGTACCCCGCGGCGCCGGCGGCGGGTTCGTGCTGCATGCCCCACCCGGCATGCACCTCGACCCCATCCCCCTCCGCTCGAAATCCTCCCTCCGCTGGCTCTGGGACCCACCCCCACCCCACCGACCCCCATGGCGCACCGCCGCATAGACCCTGTTGCTGCACCGGGGGTCGGGTTTCGATTCCGGCCCCACCCCGGTCAGCATCAGCTGGGCTGCGGGGATGTGCCGTCGCGCCCGCTGCGGGTCAGAGGTAGGGCTGGGTGATCAGCTCGAGATAGTGGCCCGAGGGATCGAGAAGATACACACCGCGGCCGCCGTGCTCGTGGTTGATCCGTCCGGGCCGGGACCGCTGGGGGTCTGCCCAGTGCTCCACGCCGCGATCGGTGATCTTGGCGTACGCACGGTCGAAGTGGGCGTCATCGAGGAGGTACGCGTAGTGCTGCGGAGGGAACTCCATCGGCGGGGCGGCGAACTGCAGCAGCACGCCGTCTGCGATCTGAACGTTCACGAACGGGCCCCATGAGGGAGCCTCGTCGGCTTCGAGCAGGTCACGGTAGAACTCCGCCATCTCGGCGGCGTCGATCGAGGCGATGATCGTGTGGTTGAAGCGTGCGGTCATGATTCTCCTTGTGTGGTCGGGGTGAGTTCGAGTCACTCACACAGGGAGGAGCGCGGATCAGCGCACGACCAGATCGCCGATCCGGGAGCGGCCGACACGGGCCTGGCTGGTCATCATCCCCACAAGGCTACCCAGACCGCGGGTCGATCGGCCCTGCCGAGCTCCCGGCATCCCGCCGAGCCGGTGCGGACGGGCGCGAAGGCGGCCGAGACCCTACTTGCCGGGACGGTCCCGCAGGCGGTCGAACGGCTTGAGGGCGCTCTCGAAGGCGTGCTTGGCGGATGCCGCGGCCCGTCCGACGAGATCGGCGGCGTGCGCCGCGGAGTCGGGCAGCGACGGGGCCACCCCGGTGTCGACCTCGTCGGCGTCGTCGATCAGGAACGGCACGAGCCAGTCGTCGACGGCATCCAGCGGCTCGGGAGACAGACTGTAGAAGCGGTGCTGACCCTCCTCGCGCACAGAGACGAGCCCGGCCTCGCGGAGCACCTTGAGATGCTTCGACACGGTGGGCTGGCTGGCTCCGAGCTCGGCGACGATCTGCGAGACGCTCGTGCCGCGGTCTCCGAGCGCGTCGCGCGAGAGCAGGAACTGCAGGATGTCCCGACGGGTACCGTCGGCGATCACGTCGAAGATGTCCGCCATGACCATAGGTTAGCGCCGCCGCGACCCGGAGTACCATGACAACGTTCTTCGGCGAAATGCGATGTCCTGAGCGAGCGGCTGTCGCCTCGCGAGCCACGCGGCGAGTCGAGAAGCCGAGTCGAAAGGGGCCAGCATGACGGACAGCTCCGTCGGCGCGCTCCTGCGGCGCGCGCTGGTCGCACCGGCTCACGCGTTCTGGCGTCGCCTGCGCTCTATCACCACGTCGTCGCCGGCACGCTTCGCCGTGCTCATCTTCGTCACCCTGATCCTGGGGTTCACCGCCCTGTTCAGTCTCCCCGCCGCCGCAGCCGACGGAAAGGCCACCCCGCTCGTGGACGCCCTGTTCACCGCGGTCTCCACGATCTGCGTCACGGGCCTGTCGACGGTCGACATGGGCTCCCACTGGTCGCCGCTCGGCCACGTGCTCGTCTACATCGGCGTGAACGTGGGGGCCCTGGGGGTCCTCACCCTCGCCTCGATCCTGGGCCTGGTGATCTCCAAGCGCCTGGGACTTCGCGCCAAGCTCATCGCGGCGGGCGACTCCAACCCGCTGCGCGTGCACGGCGGCCCGGTCAACGAGGGCCAGACGGTGCGCCTCGGCGAGGTCGGCAGCCTCCTCGCGACCGTCGCCCTCTCCACGCTCGTCATCGAGGCGGCCCTGGCGATCCTCATCTACCCGTCGCTCCTGTTCGGCGGCATCGACCCGATCACCGCCCTGTGGGAAGCGCCCTACTACGCCGCGATGTCGTTCACGAACACGGGCTTCGCCCCCAACGCCGAGGGATTGGCACCGTTCGCACACGACTACGTCATGCTCACGGTGCTGATGGCGGGGGTGTTCCTCGGCTCGATCGGCTTCCCGGTGATCTTCACGCTGTGGCGCCACCAGTGGCACGTGCGCCAGTGGTCGCTGCACGCCAAACTCACGATCATCACGACGGTCACGCTGTTCTTCGCCGGCGCGGCCGCCTTCCTGATCCTGGAGTACGGGAACCCGAAGACCTTCGGCACGATGGATGCCTGGGACACGACCTTCCAGGCATTCTTCCTGTCCGCCATGACGAGGTCGGGCGGGTTCTCGATCATCGACGTCGGCGAGTTGAACGGGTCGTCCCTCATCGTCGGCTCGATGCTCATGTTCGTCGGCGGCGGATCGGCCTCGACGGCAGGCGGTATCAAGGTGACCACCCTCGCCGTCCTCGCCCTCGCGGTCTGGTCCGAGGCGAAGGGCCGCCCGTCGGTGGAGGCCTTCGGCCGCCGCATCCCGAGCGACGTGCAGCGGGTCGCGCTCTCGGTCGTCGCCTGGGGCGCGACCATCGTGGCCCTGTCGACGATCACGATCACCCACCTCACCCATCAGCCGGTGGAGGCCGTGCTCTTCGACGTCATCTCCGGCTTCGCGACCGTGGGTCTTTCCACCGGCGTCGCCGCCGACCTGCCGGATGCCGCCGCCTACGTCCTGGCGCTGACCATGTTCATGGGTCGCGTTGGTACAGTGACACTCGCGGCGGCCGTGGCCGCCACGACCCGTTCGCAGCTGTACGCGCTGCCCGTGGAAAGGCCCATCGTTGGTTGAGCAGGTCGCTTGACTCTCGACCGAGTGTGGGCCACATCGATGCCAGGTCGGACGGCAGCTCCGTCACGCCGCGTGCTGCGGCCGCGTTCGACCCAGTCCACGACGGTGATGCCGTGTATGCCACATCAGCGACCTCGATCTGGAATAGCCGCTCCCGGCCCGGGGCTGGGGGAAGCCTCCGAGGATTGGTGAACGCTTTGAGTAATGTTTGTGGCCGATGCTAACTTGCGCACATGCGCACCACGAGCGTCCTCCCCGCCGCCGTTACTCTCGCACTCGCCGTCTCGCTCGTCGCGTGCACATCCGCCGCTGTGACGCGCGAGAGCGAGCCGACGCCGTCTCCCACCGTCACCCCCACCTCGGAGCCGACGACCTCTCCCACCGTCCCCCCCAGCTCGGAGCCAGTGGCTCCTCCTGTCACCACGGAAGAGGTTGCGCCGTCAGCCGATGCCGACACCTGCAACGGGTACGCGCCTTACGCCGGCCGGGTTGCGCGCGACCGTGGGCCGATGGATATGGCGAACGGGACGATCGAAACCGACGACTCGGGCGCAATCGTGTCGTACAGCGTTGCTGACGGCGACACCTTCCTCGGCATCGCGCAGCGCTTGTGCTTCGACGGCCAAACGCTGGCCGAGCAGAACGGGTGGGAGTTCGACGGCTCGCTACGATCCGGCGCGGTTCTCATCATCAACCCCTGACGCTCCGATCCCTGACGAAAGGAGGGCCCATCGTGGCCAAAGACTCCACCTCCGGCGACGTTGACGTGCTCTGCGGCAATACCACCCAGTACCTCTACGGACGCAATCACGGAGGGGGCGGCGTGCCGTTCGCGCCCTGGTGGGGCTACTACCACAACGCTTGCGGGTGGGGGAACGGGGTTCAGATTCGCACCCGCCGCAAGCTGTATCGCATCGGCGTGCCGTACGTCGGCCCTGTGATCGGCCAGTGGCAGACGTGGAATTGGGCCGAGCGCAGCCTCCAGAAGCACGTGCACGCGCTCGACGGGAACATCAACCACCCGACGGGCGAGTTCTGCGTCGAGATGCGTGCACTCGGGACGCCTTGGGGGCGCGGCACCGGCCCGGCCGACAATCACCCGGCGGGATACCAGGGGTCGTCGATGCACCTCTCCCTGGACGTCTACTGGAACGCCGTCTAGCCACACCTGTCCCGCTTGCGGGGTGATCGATCGTGCGGGCTGCGCGCCGCCCGGGTAGGGTCGTTCGCACGGTCGGCGCCGACGATCTGGACCTCGCGGTGACCGCCGAGACGGCGGCGACGACCCGGCGCACGGGGTGATGTTGGCCGGTGGCGCGCGCTACCGTTGTTCCACACGTCCGTAGATAGGTGATTGCATTGGTTGAGCAGATCCGTGGCGACGCCGCCGTCCTGGTCATCGGTCTCGGGCGCTTCGGCGCGGCCTGCTCCGGCGAGCTCGACCGACTAGGCCGGGAGGTCCTCGCGATCGACGCCGACCTCGGCCTCGTGCAGAAGTGGTCGGAGCGGGTCACCCACGCCGTTCAGGCCGACGCCCGCAACATCGAGGCACTGCAGCAGATCGGCGCGCAGGACTTCCAGGTGGCGGTGGTCGCGACGGGGTCGAGCATCGAGGCATCCGTGCTCATCACGGCCAATCTCGTCGACCTGAAGGTGCCGCAGATCTGGGCCAAGGCGGTCTCGCAGTCGCACGGCAAGATCCTCGCGCGGGTCGGAGCGAACCACGTGATCTACCCCGAGCGCGAGGCCGGCGAGCGCGTCGCCCACCTCGTGAGCGGGCGGATGCTGGATTTCATCCGCTTCGACGACGACTTCGTGCTCGCCAAGATGTACCCGCCGAAGTTCCTCCGCGGTGTGGGCCTGACCGAGTCGGGCGTGCGTACGAAGTACAACGTCACCGTGGTGGGCGTCAAGAGCCCCGGCAAGCCCTTCCGTTACGCCGAGGCGAACACGATCGTCACCAACCACGACCTCATCATCGTGTCGGGCACCAACAGCGACATCGAGCGGTTCGCGGCGCTGGAGCGGTGACGCTCAGCCGCCGGCGGCGAGCTCGCGCGCACGGGCGAGGGCCGCGTCGGTCGCCTCGGCGAACAGCTCGTCGAGGCGAGCGGCCTGCAGCACCGCGACGGCACGCTCGGTCGTGCCCTTCGGGCTCGTGACGCGGCGACGCAGCTCGGCGGGGTCCTCACCGGATGCCTCGAGGAGGGCGGCCGCGCCGATGAAGGTCTGCTCGGCCATGAGCCGTGCCTGCGCCTCGTCGAATCCCTTGCCCCGGGCCGCCTTGGTGAGCTCCTCGACGAGCAGGAACACGTAGGCCGGACCCGACCCGGAGATCGTGGAGAGGGCGTCGATCTGCTCCTCCGGCACCTCGATCACCGCGCCGCACGTGGCGAACAGCGCGTGGACGGCCGCGAGATCGTCGGCCGTGACGCTCGACCCGGCCGCGAGCCCGGTGAGGGCCTTGCCCACGAGCGCGGGCGTGTTGGGCATGGCACGCACGACCGGGGTGCCGGGCGCGAGGATCGACTCGAACGTGGCGATCGTCACGCCCGCGGCGAGGCTCACCACGACCGCCCCCGGGGCCAGGTGCGGGGCGATCTCGCGCAGCAGGTCGGGCACCATCACCGGCTTCACCCCGACCAGCACGATGCCCGCCGCCGATACCGCCTCGATGTTGCCGTTCGGCGTCTCGGCCAGAGCGATGCTCGTGACCCCGCCGATGCCGTCGAGCGTGCGTGCGCTCTCGGCGCTGCGGTTGGTCGCGGTGATGCCGGCCGAAAGACCCGAGGCGGCCACGCCGTGGAGGATCGCACCTCCCATCGAGCCTGCTCCGAGGATCGCGATGCGGGGCAGCGAGGGTGCGACGGCCATGCCGTCATCCTACGCGGCCTGGGCGCGGGGCTGGAGGCGCGAGGCGCAGGGCCGGAGGCGCAGGGCCGGAGGTGCAGGCGCCGGGGCACCGGTGCGCGGTGCGGGGTGCGCGTAACTCAGGCAATTCGCGCGCTGACGCGTGCTGCGGCCGGCGAAGCCGGCGTTCTGCCTGAATTGTGCGCAACGCGACCTCGTAAGACCTAAGCCTTGACTTATATAAGCTTTGGTGCAACTATTAGCTCATGCACGCGCTCGACATCCTGGGAGACCCGGTGCGCCGCCGCCTGCTCGAGCTGCTCGCCGACGGCGAGCGCAGCGCGGGCGACGTCGGCGAGGTGGTCCAGCGCGAGTTCGGCATCTCGCAGCCTGCGGTGTCGCAGCACCTGCGCGTGCTGCGCGAGTCGGGTTTCACGACGGTGCGACCCGAGGGCACGCGCCGGCTGTACGCCCTCGACCCCCGCGCGCTGGCCCAGGCGGATGCCTGGTTCGACCCCTTCCGGCGGTTCTGGCAGCCGCGGCTCGATGCGCTCGGCACCGAGCTCGCCCGCGGTCGGCGGGAACGGCGGCGGGCAGCGGCATCCGAGAACCAGATCGACGACACGACCGCACCGAAGGAGAACTGACATGGTCGATGTGAACGCACAGGTGGCCGCGGTGACGCGCGGCGTCCGTACGGTGGAGCGGGAGGGCAAGCCCGCGCACGTACAGACCCTCTCGCAGGAGTACCCGAGCCCCCTCGCCGACGTGTGGGATGCCGTCACCAGCGCCCAGCGCATCCCGCGTTGGTTCCTCCCCATCACCGGCGACCTGCGCCTCGGCGGCCGCTATCAGCTGCAGGACAACGCCGGCGGCGAGGTGCTCGAGTGCGCCCCGCCTGAGGGCGGCACGGCCGGCTACCGCATCACGTGGGAGTACATGGGCGGGGTGAGTTGGCTCGCCGTACGCCTGGCGTCCGTCGGCGACGATCGCACGCGCCTGGAGCTGGAGCACACCGCGCGCGCCGCCGACGTCCCGCCCGGGTTCTGGGAGCAGTTCGGCCCCGGGGCGACCGGCGTCGGCTGGGACGCGGGCCTGCTCGGCCTCGCACTGTACCTCGCCGGAGACACCAGCCTCACCCCCGATCAGGCCGAGGCGTGGGCGCTCACCGGCGAAGGCAGGGCCTTCTATCGCGGCGCGGCCGACGCGTGGGGACGGGCGCACGCGGCCGGCGGGACGGACGCCGAGGCGGCGGCCCGCGCCGCGGACGCGACCTACGCGTTCTACACCGGCCAGACACCGGCCGGCTGAGGCCACTCGGGAGCCGGCATCCGACCCGCGCCGCCGCGGTTCGAGGCGGTGGCGCGCGATGCCGTGCGCGCGACGCAACGCGTCGCCCCCGATCCTGCACACGCGGGCGGCGTTATAGTCGAAGCGGCACGGCCGTGTCGCCGGCGCCGGAACTGCGAAGGACGATATCCCGATGACCCTCCTCGACGGCATCGCCGCCCGCGTCATCGACACGCCGCGGCTCCGCGTCAACATCCTCGAGCGCACCGGCGACGCGCCGGAGACCCCGCTGGAGCACACGATCGTGTTCCTGCACGCCCACGTCGCGTCGAGCCTGTTCTGGCAGGAGATCATGCAGGACCTCCCCGGCGACATCCGCCCGATCGCGATCGACCTGCGCGGCTTCGGCGACACCGAGAGCGCCCCGGTCGATGCGACCCGCGGTGTGCGCGACTTCAGCGACGACCTGCGGGCGACGCTGGAGACGCTCGGCCTCGGCGCCGTCCACCTCGTCGGCTGGTCGCTGGGGGCGAGCGTGGCGATGCAGTACGCGCTCGAGCATCCCGTGCTCTCACTCACCCTGCAGGCGCCGATCTCGCCCTACGGATTCGGCGGCACCCGCCGCGACGGCACCCGCCTCACCGACGATGACGCCGGTTGCGGGGCCGCGGCGGCGAACCCCGACCTGGTGCGCCGCATCGCCGCCGGCGACACGAGCGACGATGCCTCGACGTCGCCGCGCAGCGTGTTCCGCTCCCACTACGTGAGTGCCGACTACGACAGCGACAGCGAGGACGTGTGGGTGGAGGCGATGCTGTCGACCTCGACCGCACCGGGGGACTACCCCGGCGACGCGGTGCCGAGCTCGCACTGGCCCGGCAAGGCGGCCGGGGTCACCGGGGTGCTCAACGCGCTGGCGCCGCGCCACCTCGACCTGTCCGGCATCGTCGGGCTCGTGCCGAAGCCGCCGATCCTGTGGATCCACGGGACCGCCGACGTCGTCGTGTCGGATGCCTCGTCGCAGGACCTCAACCACCTCGGCAGGCTCGGCGTGATCACCGGCTGGCCGGGCGCGGAGCTCGCCCCCGCACAGGAGATGGTGTCGCAGACGCGCGACGTGCTCGAGGCCTACCGTGCCGCCGGCGGCGAGGTCACCGAGCTCGAGCTGGAGGGCGCCGGCTACGCCGCCCATCTGGAGCGGCCGGGCGGGTTCCGGCGGGCCGTGCTCGAGCACATCGGCTACCTCGGCCATCCGAACCCGGCGCTGCCCACCGAGGCCATCATCCTGAGCTCCTCGGACTGAAGGCCGCGCGCTAGCCTGAGGCTATGCGTGTCCACGTCGCCGACCACCCGCTCATCACCCACAAGCTGACCGTGCTGCGCGACCGCCGCACGCCGTCGCCGGTGTTCCGCCAGCTGACCGAGGAACTGGTCACCCTCCTCGCCTACGAGGCCACGCGCGCGGTGCGGGTCGAGGAGGTCGAGATCACGACACCGGTCGCCACGACCACGGGCCTGCGCATCGGCGAGCCGCTGCCGCTGGTCGTCCCGATCCTCCGCGCGGGCCTCGGCATGCTCGACGGCATGGTCAGGCTCCTCCCCACCGCGGAGGTGGGCTTTCTCGGCATGGCGCGCAACGAGACGACCCTGGAGCCGACCACCTACGCCGAGCGCCTCCCCGACGACCTCAGCGACCGGCAGTGCTTCGTGCTGGACCCGATGCTCGCCACCGGCGGGTCGCTCGGCGCGGCGATCGAGTTCCTCTTCGCGCGCGGCGCGCAGGACGTCACCGCGATCTGCATCCTGGCCGCACCGGAAGGCGTCACGGCGATCGAGCGCCAGGTCGGCGAACGCGACGTGACGCTCGTCCTCGGCGCCCTCGACGAGCGGCTCAACGACAAGGGGTACATCGTCCCCGGACTCGGCGACGCCGGGGACCGCCTCTACGGCACCGTCTGAGTTCGGGCGGCCGAGGCGGGGAGTTCTCCCCATGGGGCTCGTGCACGCGGCCGACCTAGGATCGTCACGGGAGGTCGAGACGTGGCGGATCTGAGAATCGACACCGAGAGGGTGCGGTCGATAGCGACCGGCGTGACCGGCATCGCGCGCGAGTTCGAAGGCGCGAACGTGCACAGCGACAGCATCGCGGATGCCGTCGGCCACGAGGGGCTCGCCGCAGCGATCCGCTCGTTCGCGCATTCCTGGGATGACACCCGCAAGGACATGACCGAGTCGATCCGCGGGCATGGCGAGGCCACCGCCGCCATCGCCGAAACCTTCGAACAGGCCGACGCGGAGCTGGCCGCCGCGTTCGACGAGCAGCCGGCATCGGCTCCCGCCGCGCGCAGGGCGATGCCGCTATGAGGCCGACGGACTGGTCGGCGGCCGGCTTCGCGCACGACCCGATCCCGGGCGACCCCGACCATGTGCGCCGCGGCGGACAGAGCTACCTGGAGATCGCCGGCACGATCCAGCGCACCGCGACGCGCCTGCGCACGCTCGGCCTCGACGGGACGGTGTCGGAGGCGATCGACGCGCTCGCGGTGACCGCGAGCGCCGTCGCCGACGACATCTCCCGCGCCGAGGCCCGCTACCGGGCCACCGGCAACGCCCTGGTGTCGTATTCGTCCCAGCTCGCCAGCGCGCAGGACGAATCCGTCATCGCCCTTCGGCGCGCGCAGGCCGCGCAAGGCGCGGCCGAGGAGGCGCAGGACGGTCGGCGCCGCTACCTGCGCCTGGCCGACTCGACCGCCGACCCGACCGAGACGCTGCGCCTGGAACGCCTCGCCGACGCGGCCGGCGCCGAAGTCCGTCACGCCGACGCCGCCGCCCAGGGGGCACGCGACGACATCCTCGCCGCGGCCGCGCGCCGCGATCGGGCGGCCGAGAGCGCCCGCGCCAGCATCGAGAACACCACGAGCGGCGACGACCTCGGCGACACGTGGTGGGACGACTGGGGCGCGGACGTGCTCGCCGTCATCACCGATGTGGCGGGCGCGATCGCCACGATCGCCGGCATCCTGGCCGTCGTCGTCTCGTGGATCCCGGTGATCGGGCAGGCGCTCGGCGCGGCGCTGCTTCTGGTGGCAGGGATCGCCGCCGTGGTCAATGCGATCGGCAACATCGTCCTCGCCGCGACGGGCGAACGCGGCTGGGGCGAGGCGATCGTCAGCATCATCGGCGCCGCCCTGTCGGTGGTGGGCCTGGGTGCGGCCGCGCGCGTCGTCGGCAACGTCGCGGCAGCGGGCCGGATCAACGCGAGAGCGGCGGCGGAGGTGGCCGCGCGCGGAGGCAAGGAGTCGTTCGAGCGGCTGACGGCCCGCCAGGCGATCCGCCTGCGCCCCAGCCGGCTGGCCGAGTCGGAGCGGTTGTGGGGGACGGCCGTGCCCGACCTCGCGGTCGGCGACGACGTGTTCCGGCTCTACGGAGACGAGGCCCTGCAGACAGGCGCCTCGTGGTCGTCACGCGCGCCCACCACGTTCGGCGACTATCGCAGCGCGCTGGGACTTCCCGACGGGAACTCGGCGGAGCGGCTCTTCACCGGATCGGTCGACCATTTGGGTTCTGTCGTACTCAAGCGGCACGCACTGCCACTGAGCGGCATGCCGGGAGGCGCGCCCGAGTACATCATCGTGGGGGACGATCTGGCTGAGAAAGGGCTGACGCTGATCGAGGACGTGGTCTGGTCGGTGCGCCCATGACCGTCGCCGATCTCAGCTACCCGGTGCGACTCGTGTTCACGAACTCGGTCGCTCCGTTCGGCGGTCTCCAGGTGCAGGCGTCCGACGACCCGCTGACGGGCCGGAGCGCGTTCGTCACCTACGTCGTCGACGGAGTGCGCCGGTACGGCTACGTCTGGACGCGCCTGGCGGCCGACGTGCGCGGCACACCCTGGGGCATGGGGCTGCTGTACGAGGTGGACGCGGGCGCGCCGAGCAGTCCGCCGCGGCCGAATCGCGCACCGGGGCGGCACTTCCGCCGGCTCGCGGAGATCGAGTTCGGCTATGCGTGAGCCCGCGATCGTCAGGCAGACCCCGTGACCGCCGACGCCGAGCCGATCCCGTCGAGTCCAGCCGCCGACGTCGGCTCGGAACGGCTCGCCGCGGCGCTGGCCGCGATGGACGTGGCCGCCATCGGGCGCGCGCTTCGTCAGGATTTCGTCGTCGTGCCGCTCATGCGCGGACCCGAGGGCGAGTCGCAGACGCGCGTCGTCGGCGCCCCCGATCCCGACGGCGAGCGCCGCTGGGAGCTGCACCTGTTCTCTTCGTCGCAGACGTTCGCGGCGTGGGTAGGCGGCGACCCGGATGCCGCCGAGTTCGCCCTGCAGCGCGGCGCGGGCCTGGCGCCGCTCCTCGACGCGTACCTGCCGCTGCTGCGCCGGGTCGTCTTCGACGCGGCCGGCCCGCACCCCGTGCAGGCGAGCCCCGAGGACGTCCGCGCGAGCCTCGAACCGCAGCCGGGCGACGACGACCTCGCCTGGATCGTCGAACCCGAGACGGGGCTGCGCGAGGGCGAGCGCGTGCAGGGGCTCGACCTGTTCCTCGGCGAGGACTGGGCCGCCATCGACCTGGAGTCCCCGGCATCCATCGACGAGGGCGTCGACCAGCTCGTCGACGCGCAACTGCGCGGCGTGCCGCACGCGCCGGTGCTGCGCGGCCAGCTGACGGCGTGGCTGCGGCAGAGCGCGCGGCGCGCGGCGGCCGCGCAGGGGCGGCTCATGGCCTACCTGACCCGGCGGACGACGGATGCCGCGGCCGCCGTCTCGGTCGCCGTCTACTGGCAGGAGCTCGGCCCCGCACCGGCCGGCGGTCACTTGGAGGCGCTGGGCGCCCGCCTCGACGCGTCGAAGGGGCCGGAGGACGAGCTCGTGACCGCGCGGACGGCCGCAGGCCCTCTGCTCCGGCTCACGACGCGGCGCCTGGGACCTGCCGAGCTCGCCGGCCGGCCCGTCGCGGTGATCGACTACTGGCTGGAGTTTCCGGACGGGCACGGGCTGTGCCTCGTGAGCTTCTCGTCGCCGCACGTCGAGCAGCTCGCCGACGTGCGCCGCCTCGCCGACAACATCGTGCTCGCCGCGGCGTGGGACCTCGCGCCGTCGGAGGGCTGAGCGCAGGTCACCGGCACGGCCGGCCGACCGGCGCCCACGAACTTCGGAGAATCGCGCGTACTTCGGAGGATTCCGGCCAGATCCTCCGAAGTTCGTGCGGAACTCCGAAGTTCGTGCGGGCGCAGCTCCCCGGTCACCGGCGCGCGTCGAAGAAGGCCCGCAGCAGAGCGGATGCCTCGTCCCCGCGCACGCCGGTGACCACCTCGGCGCGCACCGGAAGCCGCCGGTCGCGCACGAGGTCGTACACCGACCCCGCCGCGCCGGCCTTGTCGTCCCACGCGCCGAACACGAGCCGCGAGACGTGCGCCTGCAGCACGGCGCCCGCGCACATGACGCACGGCTCCAGCGTCACCGTGAGCGTGCAGCCCTCCAGGTTCCACGACCCGCGGGCGGCGGCGGCTCGGCGCAGCGCGACGACCTCCGCGTGCGCGGTGGGGTCGTGCGTCACCTCGCGGAGGTTCCGTCCCTCGCCGAGGACCGTGCCGTCGGCATCCGTCAGCACCGCCCCCACCGGCACGTCGCCGGCTGCGGCGGCCTCGCGCGCCAGCTCCAGCGCGCGCGCCATGGCGCGCTCGTCGGCGGGGCGCACGGGAAGGGTCACCGCCCCAGCGTACGGCGCCACCCGGTCAGGCGGCGCCGACGAGGCGTGCGAACGCGCTCAGCCGCGCGACGCCCTCGGGGGTGCGGGGCAGGTCGTCGAGGAGCCCGGTCGAGTAGACGACGTAGGCGGTGTGCTGCGCGCGCGAGACCGCGACGTTCAGGCGGTTCTGCAGCAGCAGGAACTCCAGGCCGCGCGGGGCGTCGCGCCCCGACGACGCCGCGAGCGACACGATCGACACCGCCGCCTCCTGCCCCTGGAAGCGGTCCACCGTCCCGACCGGAACCTCCGGGAAGCCGGCCGCGGCGAGCGCCTCCTCGACCTCGACCTGCTGGGCGTTGTAGGGCGTGACGACGATGAGGTCGGCCGGCTGCAGCGGTCGCGTCGCAGTGCCGTCGTGCCACGGCCGACCGACGAGATCGCGTACGAGCCCGACGACGACGGTCGCCTCCTCCGACGACTGCGTCGCATTGCCGGTGTGCGACAGGGGCACCGGCACGACGCCCGCCTCGACCCCGCCGAGCAGCCGCTCGGAGGTGCACGGGTGCGCCTCCAATCGGCCCTCGTACGACAGCTGCGAGACGGGAACGGCGACCTCAGGCCGCATGCGCCGGGTCTGCGCCAGGAAGTAGCCGCGATCGGCCGCGATGACCGCTGCCGAGTCCATCACCCAGCCGAGCGCCGACGTGTCGACAGGCTCGGGGTGCGTGCCCTGACTCACCTGCGGCAGCTGCTGGGGGTCCCCCAGGAGCAGCAGCCGCGGGGCGGCGACCGACACGGCGATCGTGGATGCCAGCGAGAACTGCCCCGCCTCGTCGATCACGAGGAGGTCGAGGCTCTGACGCGGGATCCGCGCCGGATGGGTGAGGTCCCACGCGGTGCCGCCGACGACGTACCCGCCGGGGTGCGCGGCGGTGAAGGCGGCCATGCCGTCCTTCGCGATGACGGTGAACGACTCCGCGCCGGTGGGCGTGCCCCTGATCGCCTTCGCCACGAGCTCCTTCGGAACTCCCGCGGCGACGATCCCGTCGAGCATGTGCTCCACGACGTTGTGCGACTGGGCCACGACACCGATCTTGAACCCGCGCTCGCGCACGAGCCGAGCGACGACGTGCGAGCCGACGTAGGTCTTGCCCGTTCCCGGCGGGCCCTGCACGGCCAGGTAGCTGCGATCGAGGTCGGCGAGCGTGCGGACGATGTCGTCGATGTCGCTGCGGTCGGGATCGCGGACTGCGGCAGCCGTCCGTGCCAGGGTCCCGGTACCGGTGCGCGGCCGGAGACGCAGGAGCAGGTCGGTCGCCGGGTCGGCGGGAAACGACGGGGATGCCTGGATCACGGCATCCGCCCACTCATCGATCGCGGTCTGCTGACTGCCCGCGCGCGGCGGCGCGCCCGGGGTCAGCGCGACCGGAAAGGTCGACCACGCGGCAGCACCCGGAGTCGCGTTCTCCTCGATCACGACGCCGTCATCGAGCACGTCGACGATCTTCACCGGGCGCGCGACATGGATCCACCGGGGGTGCGTCTCGGCGGGGAACGGGGCGGGCATGGCATAGAGGGCATACACACCGGAGTCGGCGCTGAGCTTCGTACCCGGCGCGAGATCGCCGTGCAGCTCGACGACGCGCCGGTCGACGCGGGCGCGCTCGGGACGGTGCCAGGGCGTGAGCACGCGGCTGCGACCGGCATCGACCACGATCACGTCGCGCGTCTGCGCCCAGATCGACACCGGCTCGCGCAGGCGCAGGAAGTGCGCCGCCCAGTAGGTCTTCGCCTCTCGCGGGTAGTAGTCGATCGCGGCGGCGCCCAGCCGCAGCGCCTCGGCGACGGGGTCGTCGACGGCATCGGCCGCGAGCCGGGCCAGCGCCTCGGCCCGCGGCGAGGGTGCATAGCCGTTCTCATCGGGCTCCGGGTCCGCCGAGGGGTGCAGGCCCGCCTCGCGGGCGCGCTCGACGAGCCAGTCGCGCAGGCGCCGGGTCGACACGCAGTCGTAGCGGTTGTAGTCGGCGAGGTCGTCGAGGATCTCCTGCGCGGATGCCTCATCGCCCGCCTCCGCGTACACCCGCGCCTCGACGTACTTGACGATGGAGTCGTCGCCGCGCTGCACGTCGCTCGTGCGGACCTCGGCACCCATGTAGAGCGGCTCGAGCTTCTTGATCGAGTACGAGCGCGAGCCCACGCGCAGCGCGCGGCGGACGATCGGGTACAGGTCGACGAACACGCCGTCGCGCAGGAGCCGATCGACGTCCGCCTCGCGCACGCCGTGCCGGGCGGCCATGGCGAGCAGGTGCGTCGGCTCGTACGGCGCGTAGTGGTAGATGTGCATGCCCGGATGCCGCTGCCGCCGCAGCGCGACGAGGTCGAGGAACCGTTCCAGCGCCGCCTTCTCGTCGGCGAGCGTGTGCGCCCACAGTGCGGAGTACTGCTCGCGGGTGTCGACCCAGCCGAAGAGGTAGTCGATGCCCCACTGCGTCGCGCCGGACCTGCCTGCTCCCTCGGTGTGGAGCGGATCGCCCTCGAAGTCGAAGAACAGGTCGCCGTGGTCGGGGCGGGGCAAGGCCGCCAGGGCCGCCGGCAGCACCACCTCGTAGGTCGGCACCGCCACGTCGGCGGGGGCTGCGGGAGCCGGCTCGGCGGGGCCGATTCGGGTGGCGTCCGCCGCGGCGAGATCGGTAGGAGCCGTGAGCGGCGCGACGCCGCCCGCGGGGCTGGTCAGCTGAAGCCGGGCCTGTGTGCGCAGCTGCGCGAAGGTGTCGGCGGCCATGCGGGCCGGGAGCTCGGTCGCGGCGGCGAGCGCGTCGATCGTGTCGATCCCGGCGGCGCGCAGCCGCTCGCGCTGCACCGGACGCATGCCCGCCACGAGCAGCAGGTCGCGGTGGGCGACGACCTCCGCGTCGCACGTGGGGCAGCGCCCGCACGCGACGACCCGGAGCGACCCACGCTCGTCGCCCCACGGGATCGGCGCCCCCGCCGCGCCGTCGGCGATCCGTCGGTCCGCGATGAGCGCCCGCAGCCGCGCCCGACGCAGCCCGAACACCGGCAGGATGTCGCGTATCGCGTGCGCTGAGACGCTGCCGTCGCCGAGCAGCAGCTCCACGCGATCGGAACGCGGCACGCCGAGCAGATCGAGCTGGTCGACATACGCGGCCAGCTGCATGAGCGCGGTCACGCGGGCATGCCGGGCGAGCTTGGTGTCCTGCACGATCCAGCGCGCGGGGCCGGCGGTGCCCGCGGCATCCTCGTGGGTGAGCATCGCCGGATCTACGACGTACTCGCGGACGAGAGCCGCCGGGCCCGCGACACTCACGGCGTCAGCGGCATCCTCCCGCACGAGGAAGTCGGCGAAGCCGACGAACTCCTCGGCCGCGAATGCTGCCTGGTAGATCACGGCGGCGTCAGAGGCCAGCGCCGCGTTGGTCTGGGCGACCGCTGCGGCGAGGGCTGCGGCATCCGTCGACCGCGTCGCGGGGATCTCGACGACCCGGCCGGGGAAGCGCTCGCGATACGCGGCGAGCGTGCGCAGCTCGTGCTGCGTGCCCAGCCGCCCCGCGCGCTCGCGCGTGAGGTCTTCGGGGTCTTCGACCGCGGCGATGCGACCGAGCTTGGCGTCGAGCCGGCGGAGCCACGCGAACTCGCACTCGGCCGCCGCCTTCAGGTCGCTCGCACTCCAGACGACCCGGCCCTCGCCCTCGCCCTCGCCCTCGATGTACCGCATGGTCCCCTTCCCGGTTCGACCCTAGCCGCGTCCCCCGACACACCTCCTGCCCCGCGCCCGCCCCGCCCCTCTCCTCACTGTTGGCGACACCTTCCTGCAATGGCCCATACGAATATGTAGCGCCATCGCAGGAAACTGGCGCCGACGCCGAAAGGTGACGCCATCAGTCAGGCGGACGTGCAGGAAGGTGGCGCCAATCGCCCGGATGACAGGGAGGGACGCGCAGACGGGTGGGCGGGCCGCGCCGCCCGCCGTCGGCCGCCCGAGGCCCGGTGCGGCGCGTCATGCGGCCCGCTTACAGGGCGAGACGGCACTTCTAGGCTCCCCAAGCGCCGGAACGGCCGATTGGCCCTGTAAGCGGGACACCGGCACCCTGCGAGTCGGGTGCCGGCACCTGACAGCGGGACACCGGCACCCTGCGAATCGGACACCGGCACCTGACAGCGGGACACCGGCACCTGACAGACTGGGAGCATGGACCTGCCCTTCGAGAGCGCCTACCGGCACGGGTTCGCACGCATCGCCGCCTGCACGATCCCGGTCGCGATCGCCGACGCCGCGACCAACGCCGACGCCGTGCTCGAGGCGGCCCGCGAGTGCGACGCCGAGGCGGTCGCGGCCGCCGTCTTCCCCGAGCTGTGCCTGACCGGCTACGCGATCGACGACCTCGTCATGCAGGACGTCGTGCTCGACGCCGTCGTCACGGCGATCGAGCGAATCGTCGAGGCGTCCGTCGACCTCTTCCCCGTGCTCGTCGTGGGCGCCCCGCTGCGCCACTGCAACCGCCTCTACAACTGCGCCGTCGTGATCCACCGCGGCGAGATCCTCGGCGTCGCGCCCAAGTCGTACCTGCCGACCTATCGCGAGTTCTACGAACGCCGCTGGTACGCGCCGGGCACGCCGTGCGGCGGCGAGACGATCGCCGTCGGCGGGTACGAGGCGCTCTTCGGCAACGACCTGCTGTTCGAGGTGCGCGACGTCCCGGGCCTCGTGCTCCACGCCGAGGTCTGCGAGGACCTGTGGGTGCCGATCCCGCCGTCCTCGCACGCCGCCCTGGCCGGGGCGACGGTGCTCCTGAACCTCTCCGGCAGCCCCATCACGATCGCCCGCGCCGACGACCGCAGGGCGCTGTGCGCGTCGCAGTCGCTGCGCTGCCTCGCTGCGTACGCCTATGCCGCCGCGGGCATGGGCGAGTCGACGAACGACGTGTCGTGGGATGGTCAGACCATGATCCACGAGGCCGGCGCGCTCCTGGCTGAGACCGAACGCTTCCCCGACGGCCCGCGGCGCAGCGTCGTCGACGTCGACCTCGACCGGCTCCGGCAGGACCGCCTCCGCCAGGGCACGTTCGACGACAACCGCGTCGCCGCGCCCGGCGACGCGGTGCGGGTCGAGCTGTTCCTGCGCCCGCCCGCCGCCGACATCGGGCTGCGCCGGCCGCTCGACCGCTTCCCGTTCGTGCCTGACGACCCGGCCCGGCTCGCGCAGGACTGCTACGAGGCGTTCAACATCCAGGTGTCGGGCCTGGAGCAGCGCATGCGCGCGATCGGATCGCCCAAGCCCGTCATCGGCGTCTCCGGGGGCCTGGACTCCACCCACGCGCTGCTGGTGGTCGCCCGCGCCATGGACCGCATGGGCCGGCCGCGCAGCGACATCCTCGCCTACACGATGCCCGGGTTCGCCACGAGCGACCACACGAAGTCGAACGCGATCGCCCTGGCCGAGGCGATCGGCGCCTCGATCGAGACGATCGACATCCGCCCCATGGCCATGCAGCTGCTGGAGGGCATCGGGCATCCCTTCGCCGCCGGCGAACCCGTCCACGACGTGACCTTCGAGAACGTGCAGGCCGGGGCCCGCACCGACTTCCTGTTCCGCCTTGCCAATCGACACGGCGGTTTCGTGGTGGGCACCTCCGACCTCTCCGAGCTCGCGCTCGGCTGGGCGACGTACGGCGTCGGCGACCACATGAGCCACTACGCCGTCAACGCCGGAGTGCCCAAGACCCTCATCCAGCACGTGATCCGCTGGGTCATCGCCCAGCGCGAGGGCGTCGACGACGCCACGGTGACCGTGCTGCAGTCAGTGCTCGACACCGAGATCAGCCCGGAGCTCGTCCCCGCGGGCCAGGACGGCAAGGTCCAGTCCACCGAGGACGCGATCGGCCCGTACGCGCTGCACGACTTCGCGCTGTTCCATGTGCTCCGCTACGGCATGCGGCCCTCGAAGATCGCGTTCCTCGCGGAGAGGGCGTGGGCCGATCCGGATGCCGTTGCCTGGCCGCCCGGCTTCCCCGCAGACGACCGCTACGGGTACGACCGCGAGACGATCGTCCGGTGGCTGCGCGTGTTCCTGAAGCGCTACTTCGGGTTCGCGCAGTTCAAGCGCTCGGCGATCCCGAACGGGCCGAAAGTGTCGGCCGCGGGCTCGCTCTCGCCGCGCGGGGACTGGCGTGCGCCGTCGGACGGCAACGCCGCGGCGTGGCTCGCCGAGCTGGATGCCGCGCTCCCGGCATCCGGCTGAGCCGTCGCAGGCGAAGGCTGCGCATAACTCAGGCAGAATGCCAGCACCGCTACCCACGATCCGCATGATCACGCGGCAGAGCCCGGTGCCGCCGAGCGAATTGCCTGAGTTGCGCGCACCGAACCGAGCCCACCGGCGCGACCTACCGACCCGCGCAGGCGAAGATGGAGTGGTGAGACTCCTCGTCGCCGCCCTCGACTCCGAACTCGTCGCCTTCCCCGCCGCCTTGGACGGGTTCGACCGGCTCGTCACCGGCCCTGGAAAGCTGAAGGCCACGTACGCACTCACCCGCGCCCTCGACGCCCACGCCTACGACGAGGTGCTGGTCGTGGGCACCGCCGGAGCGATCGGCGACGACGACAGCAAGGTGTTCGAAGTGCTCGAGGTGACCGCCGCGATCCAGCACGACGTGTCCGATATCGACGGCATCGCGGGCCAGCACGTGTCGCTGCCGCAGCGGGTCGACGTCGGCGAGGGCTCCGACGCTCACGGAGCGACGATCGCCACCGGCGACCACTTCGTCGACGACGCGGATGCCGTCGCCGAGATCCGCGGGCTCGGTGCGAGCCTCGTGGACATGGAGACCTATGCGTACATCTGGGTGGCCCAGCAGTTCGGGGTACCGATCCGAGTGCTCAAGGCGGTGTCCGACCGGGCCCAGGACGACGCCATCACCGACTGGCACGCGGCCCTCGCCGCGTGCAGCGCCCAGCTGCGCGAGCGGGTGCGGGAACTCTACGGCGTCTGACCCGCAGCAGCGCCGGCGCTCCCGGACGGCGGCCCCACCGGCGGCGCGGCTCAGCGCTGCCGGATCACGCTCGGTCCCTCGGGCAGCGCCTCCACGGCCAACTGCGCGGGAAGCTGCTCCTTCATGGCCTCGACGTGGCTGATGATGCCCACCGTGCGCCCACCGGCGCGCAGCTCGTCGAGCGTACGCATCGCCAGGTCGAGGGTCTCCGGGTCGAGCGACCCGAACCCCTCGTCGACGAACAGCGTGTCCAGGCGCAGTCCGCCGGCGCGCGAGGTCACGACCTCGGCCAGGCCCAGCGCGAGGGCGAGCGACGCGAGGAAGGTCTCGCCGCCGGAGAGCGACTGCGGCGAGCGGAGCCGCCCGGTGTGGGCGTCGAGCACGACGATGCCGAGTCCGGATGCCGCGCCGCGCGCCGCGCGCGCATCGGAGTGGTGCAGGGTGTACCTGCCCGACGACATCTCCGCCAGCCGCAGGTTCGCCGCGGCGACGATCTCCTCCAGCTCGGCGGCGAGGACGAACGACTCCAGGTTCATCTTCATGGTGTTCGGCGCCCGCCCGGCGACCGTGTCGGCGAGGCGGGTGACGACCGCCGCCTCCTCGGCCTCGCCGGCCACGCTGGCGTAGGCCGAGTCGGCCTGCGCGAGCAGGTCGCGCAGCAGCTCCGCGACGTGCCGCGCGTCGCTCTCGGCGGCGATCGCGGCCGTGCGCGCGGCATCGGCGGCGGCGAGCTGCGCGGCGGCGCTCGCGACGTCGACCGGGTCGGTCGGCTCCCCGGCGGTCTCCAGTTCCAGCTGCAGCAGGCGCGCGCGCGTCGCCTCGAGGCGGGCGACGTGGTCGGCCAGTCGCTCCTCGCGGGCCGTGCGCTCCGGCTCGTCGAGGAGGGCCGCGGCAGCATCCGCGGCGTCGGCGAAGTCGGATGCCGCGACGAGCCGCTGAAGGGCCGTCTCGGCGTCGCGCTGTGCTCGGGCCCGCTCCGCCGCGGCCTCGTCGGCGGCGACGCACGCACGGGCGGCATCGCGCACGGCAGTCGCTGCGGCGATGCGCGCCGCGACCGTCTCGTACGGCCCGCGGGCCGCGGCGACCTCGGCCCCGGCCGCGGAGACCGTGGCGGCCAGGGCCGCAGCGGTCTCGCGCGCGTCGGACAGCCGCGCGGCGACATCCTCGCGCAGCACGCGGGCGTTCTCGTCGAGCGTCGCCAGCTCGGCCAGTCGAGCCGTGAGCTCGTCGCGCTCGGACGCGGCCTGCTCCGCCGCACGCCGCGCCTCGACGGCGCCGGCGAGCTCCGTCTCCAGCACGGCGACCTCGCGTCCACCCGCACGCGCGGCCGCCTCGGCGTGCCGTTCCCGCACGGCCCGGGAGGTCTCCGCCGCGCGGCGCTCCGCGTCGACCGCCCGATCGCGCGCCGCCTCGGCGGCGGCGAGGTCGTCGTCCGTGACGGCATCCGCCGCTGCCGGGGCGGGATGCGGATGCGCGGTCGCCCCGCACACGGCGCACGGCTCGCCGTCGACGAGCCCTGCGGCCAGCTCGCCCGCGAAGCCGGCGAGCCGGCGCTGGAGGAGCGCGGCGATCGCCGCCATCGCGGCCGCGGCCGTCGCAGCGGCGTCGGCGTGGGCGGCGTCGGCTGCGACGAGGTCCGCGGCGAGCCGCTCGGCGTCGCGGGCCGCGTCGAGTCGAGCGGCGAACTCGTCGCACCCGGCACGGGCGGCGTCGAAGCGGGCGGCGCCGTCGCGCGCCGTTTCGAGCAGCGACTCGATCCGCGCGCGCTCGGCGGGCACCCGCGCGCGCTGCGCGTCGAGGCCGGCGAGCTCGGCGGACAGCACCGCGATGCGCTCCTCGGCCTCGCCGAGACGGCGCTCATCGGCGACGAGGTCGGCCTCCTGCGCGGCGGTGACCGCCCAGACGGCGAGGTCGCCGGTGAGCCGGTCCACGACCGTCACGAGGTCGCCGGCAGGCTTGTCCCGCGAGCCGGGCCCGCGGGCCTTTCCCGCCCGCCCGGCCGACCCGCCGGCCGCCCCGGCCACCGGCCCATCGGCTGCCCCGGCCACCGGCACACCGAGCCGCTCTGCCTCCGCCGCGACGAGCGACCAGGCCCGCCGGGCCGTCTCCGCGCCGGCCCGCGCGTCGGCGTGCGCCCGCTCGGCGCGGTCGGCGGCGTCGAGCGTCGCGCGCAGCGCCTCCGCCGCGCGGGCACGCTCGAGTCGCACCCGATCGTCGTCGATCCGGGGAGCGGCGGCCTCGAGCTCGGCCAGCGCCGTGCGCGCGGCGTCGAGGTCGGCGCGCGCCTTCGCGGCCGCCAGCGCGAGGCGGTGCTGCTCGGCCGCGGCCGTGTACGCGGCATCCGCCGTCGCGCGATCGTTCGCGCGCACCTCGACCCGGTACGCGGCCCGGCTGCGGGCCTGCTCGGCGGTCTCGCGACGGGACGCCGGGTCGACCGGACGCTCCTCGCCCGGGCCTGTCAACCCGTGCTCGTCGATCAACCGTTCGGCGAGCTCGAGCAGCGTGCTCGCGTGCTCGACGGCCCGATCGACGCTTCGCTGGGCGTCACGGTGCCGCTCCTGCAGCGCGCGTTCGTACTCCTCGAACCGCAGCGTGCCGAACAGGGTGCGCAGCAGCGCCTGCCGCTCGTCGTTGCGGGCGAGCAGGAACCGCGAGAACCGGTTCTGCGCCAGCAGGATCACCTGCTGGAACTGCTGCGCGTTCAGCCCCAGCACCTCGTCGAGCAGGATCCCCGCCTCGCGGAGCCGGGCCGCCCGCCCCACCCAGACGCCGTCGACGAGCTCTTCGACCTCGACGCGAGCCGGTTCCGGCGTCAGCCCGCCGCCGCGCCGGGCCGGGCGCTGGTACTCGGGCGCCCGCGTCACCCGCCAGCGCGTGTCGTCGACCGTGAACTCCAGCCGCACCTCGGAGACGTCGTCGAGGTCGCAGTGGTCGCTGCGCAGCCGCCGGTCGCCGTGCTCGTACCGGGGCACCGTGCCGTACAGCGCGAAGCAGACCCCGTCGAGGATGCTCGACTTGCCCGCCCCGGTGCGCCCGGCGATGAGGAACACCCCGTCGGCGGCGAACGCGTCGAAGTCGACGACCTGTCGCTCGCGGAACGGTCCGAATCCCGCCAGCTCCAACCGGTGCAGCCTCACGCGAGAGCCTCCGCACGCACCCGATCGCCGAGCACCTCGTCCAGGAGCGCCGCCTCGGCCTGGCTCGCACCCTCACCCGCGCGCACGTGCTGCAGGAACGCCTCGACCACCTCGCGGTCGGTGCGCGCGTGGCGCACACGGTCGGCGTACGTACGCGGGGCCTCCTCGCGCCCGCCCGCGGGCACGTGCTCCACCGCGGCGCAGTGCGGGAACCGCGTCTGCAGGCGCCGGAGCGGATCGCGCTGCGGCAGCGCGTCGGTGTAGCGGGCGCACACCCAGTCGTCCGCGTGGGCGGCGTGACGCGGATCGGTGAGGAGCTCCTCGAGCGGCGCGGTGAGCGTGACCAGCCGGCGCGGCACGGGCAGGTCGAGCCACCTCGCCTCCACCCGCCCCGCGGCGTCGAGCTCGACGAGCCACGATCCGCGCGGCTTGTCGCCCTCGCCGAAGCTGTAGTGCAGCGGGGCGCCGGCGTAGCGCACGCGCTCGGACAAGCGCTGGCGCCCGTGGATGTGGCCGAGGGCGACATAGTCGGGCCCGTCGAACGTCGCCAGCGGCACGACGTCGAGCCCGCCCTGCTGGATGTCGCGTTCGAGGTGCGGGGTGGGCGCCACCCCGGCCGCGAAGCAGTGCGCGATCGCGACCGAGCGGCCGCCGCGCTCGGTCAGATCGGCGCGCACGAGCTCCATCGCATGAGCGAGCACCTGTGCCTGAGTGCGCACTCCCGGCCAGAGGTGACGCAGCAGCGCGGGCTCCAGATAGGGGATGCCGTAGAAGTGCACAGGTCCGTCGGCATCCGTCACCGTGATCGGCGTGCCGACGCCGGCCGGATCGGTGACGACGTGGATGCCATCGCGCAGGAGCGCGGACTGGAAGCCCAGCCGCGCCGCCGAGTCGTGGTTGCCGCTGGTGACGACGATCTCGGCGCCCGCCTCGGAGAGCGCGCGGAGCGTATCGGACAGGAGCGTGTAGCAGTCGGCCGCCGGAGTCGCGGAGTCGAATACGTCGCCGGCGAGCACCACGACGTCGACGTCGTGTTCGCGCACCTGCCCGGTCAGCGCCTCGAGCACCACGCGCAGCGCCGCGAGCGTGGCGTGCCCGTGGAAGGTGCGCCCGATGTGCCAGTCGGAGGTGTGCAGGATGCGCATGCAGCCACGGTAGGCCGGGCCTCCGACACCGGTGCCGAGGCGTGCGGGGATGCCGTCGAACCGGCCTCGCCGTCAGGACGCGACGCGCGGCGCGTAGCGGCCCGACCGCTCCGCGCGGGCGCGCGCCTTCGCCGCCTCCTCCTCGCGGTTCTTCGGCGGGGTCACGGCGACGAGGTCGGCCAGCAGGTGCCGCGTCGCGTGCGCGATCTCGGCGACCGCGCGGTCGAAGGCGGCCTGATTCGCGCGCGACGGCTTCGTGGTGCCGGCGACCTTGCGCACGTACTGGAGCGCGGCGGCGTGCACCTCGTCGTCGGTCGCCGCAGGTTCGAAGTTGTGGAGCGGGCGGATGTTGCGGCACATGCCCCCAGAGTACGTCGCACGCAGCGGGCGGGCGCGAACTACGCTCGATCCCGTGGACGCAGACGACACCCGCGCGAACCCCGTCGCCGATGCCGCCGAGGCGGTGACGGATGCCGTCGGCGACGCCGTGCGCACTGCGACAGACGCCGTCGCCGACGCGGCCCGGGCGGCCGCCGAGCACGCCGACGCCCTCGTCGACGCCGTCACCGGCGCAGCGGTGCACGGCCGCGTCTCGCGCTTCACGCACGCCGGGGCGACCCTCGTCCTGGAGGAGCACGGCGAAGGCGAGCCGCTCTTCCTCCTCATCCACGGCATCGGCATGGGCCGCATGGTCTTCGCCGACCTGGTCACGCACCTGGAGGGGCGCGGACGGATCTGGACCGTCGACCAGCCCGGTTACGGCGAGGCGCCCGAGCCCGAGCGCACGCTCACGATGGAGCGCACCGCCGACCTCGTCGCGGCGCTCCTGCGCGCACGGGGCGAGTCGGCAGCGGTGGTCGTCGGTCATTCGATGGGCAGCCAGGTCGCCGCCGAGCTCGCGGCGCGGCATCCGGATCTCGTCGGCGCTCTCGTGCTGGCCGCCCCCACCGTCGACTCGGGCGCCCGGAGGGCCCTGCGGCAGGTCGCCCGGCTGGCACGCGACCTGCCGAGGGAGAACCTGCGCGAGCTCCTGCTCGGCGGTCGCGAGTATCTGCGCGCGGGGCCGAACCTGCGCCGCAAGATGCGCGCGATGCTCGTGCACCGTCCCGAGGACGCCTACCCCCGCATCACCGCCCCCGCGCTCGTCGTGCGCGGCGCGCTCGACGGCGTCTCACCGCACGCGTGGTGCGCGGAGGTGGCTCAGCGCCTCTCCGGCGCTCCGCTGGTGGAGCTCGACGGGCACGGTCACGAGACGCTCATCCGCGATGCCGGGCCCGCCGCCGCCGCGATCCTCCGCTTCCTCGCCGAGCACCGCCCGCACGCGTGAGAGGCGTCAGGCGCGCTCCTGCAGGATGCCGGCGCGCTCCGGATGCGCCTCGAACCAGTCCGCCACGTACCAGCACACCGGGCTGACCCTGCGATCGCCGCGCTGCTCCAGGTCGGCCACGGCGCGCTCGACGAGCTCGCCCGCGTAGCCGTGTCCGCGGAACGTGGGGATCGTGTAGGCGCGCGTCATCGCCACCGTGCGACCGTCATCGCGATAGTCGAGCACGCTCACCAGGTCGTCTCCGTCGTGCAACGTGTACCGCGAGGCATCCGTCTCGTTCGCGAAGGTGTAGTCGCCCATGCCGCCACGCTACGCCCGCGCGGGCTTCATCGCCCGTCATACTCCGTCACGTTGCGGGTTCTCCGGCGACGCGGTCGACGTGCCTCAGCTTCTTTGAGCGCGAGAGTGGGATCGGTGCCTCACGATCTTTGAGCGCGAAGCTTGCCCGTGTGGAAGGCAAGATCCCGATGGCCGCGAGGCGTCATGTTACGAACAAGCTGCGAACCGCTTACCGGAAGGCGTCGAAGAAGGATCGGGGGCGGATCCTGGACGAGGTGATCGCGACGACGGGGATGGGCCGGTCGACCGCGCGGCGGATGCTGACCGGGCCGGCACTGCCTGACCCGGCCGAGCAGATCGACCGGCGGCGGCTGCGCGCGAAGGGATACAGCGATGACGCGAGGGCAACGCTGGAGCATGTGTGGGCGTTGATGGGCATGCCGTGCGGGAAGTACCTCACGGTGATGCTCCCGCTCTGGGTGCCGCTGCTGGAGCAGGCCGGGGACCTGGACAAGCCATTCGTGACGGAGGACGCGCTGGCCGAACTGGAAGCAATGAGCCCGGCAACGATCGACCGGTACCTGGCCCCGGCACGTGAGCGGATGCGGTTGCGGGGCATCTCGACGACGACGCCGGTCCCGCAGGTGCTGCGCAACTCGATCGGCCTGTCCAAGGCCGGTGACGCCCCGCCCACGACACCGGGGGTGATCGAGGCGGACACCGTCGCGCACTGCGGGCCGACGTTCCAGGGCGAGTTCTGCCGGACGCTGACGATGACGGACCTGGTCACCGGGTGGACGGAGAACGCGTCGATCCGTAACAACGCGTCGAAGTGGATCGTCCAGGCCGTGGGCGACCTGCAGGTACTGTTCCCGTTCCCGCTGACCGTGTTCGACTCCGACAACGGGTCCGAGTTCATCAACCACGACGTCGCGGACTGGCTGCAGGCCCGCGACATCGCGCAGACCCGTTCCCGCCCCTACCGGAAGAACGACCAAGCCACCGTCGAATCGAAGAACAACCACGTCGTCCGAAAGCACGCGTTCTATTGGC
>NZ_JASGFE010000035.1:0-27238 GCF_047605725.1 Microbacterium sp. | reverse complement strand
CCGTCGGCGTTCGAGGCCTGGTTCGTCACCGCCGCCCACGACGACGCCGTGATCGGGCAGATCATCGACGCGCTCCCCGCCGCCGCCCGCGCCGCGGCGTCGGTCCCGCGGCGGGCGGATCAGGGCTGACGACATCACGGTGGAGCACCGCTCGTCACCGAAGACCACGATCAGCAGGAAGGAATCGTGGCGTAGGAGATGCCTCCACCGCTGGCGGCGACGACGGCGATATGGGTGACGCTGCTGGCGAGTGCCACCCATGCCGCGCCCGCGATACTTCGGTAGAGGACGCCGTCGCTGCCGAGCACATACGTGCGGACGGTGCTATTGATGTTGGTCTGCTGCAGAACGGCGACGGTCACGCCATCGGGCAGTGCCGGGTAGTCCGTCGCCGAGCCTGACACGGGCTGGAAGTAGACATCTGTGTCATCGACGGCATAGGCGATACCGCCAGCTCCGTCTGCCGGTACGGCGATATCGGTGACACTGCTCGCGAGTGTCGACCATGCCCCGCCCGAGACACTCCGGTAGAGGACGCCGTCGCTGCCGAGCACATACGTGCGGACGGTGCTGTTGACGTTGGTCTGCTGCAGGACAGCGACGGTCACGCCATCGGGCAGTGCCGGGTAGTCCGTCGCTGAGCCTGACACGGGCTGGAAGTAGACATCTGTGTCATCGACGGCATAGGCGACACCGCCACCCCCGTCTGCCGGTACGGCGATATCAGTGACATTGGAAGCGAGTTGCGTCCACGCCGCGCCCTCGACACTCCGGTAGAGAATGCCATCGCTGCCGAGCACATACGTGCGCAAGTTGCTATTGAAATACGTCTGCTGCAGATCGGCGACGGTGACACCCGAGGTCAGTGCCGGGTATTCGTCCGCTGAGCCTGACACGGCCTGGAAGTAGACATCGGTGTCGTCGACGGCATAGGCGATACCGCCAGCTCCGTCGGCAGGGACGGCGATATCGGTGACACTGCTCGCGAGTGTCGACCATGCCCCGCCCGAGACACTTCGGTAGAGGACGCCGTCGCTGCCGAGCACATACGTGCGGCGGATGCTGTTGATGTTGGTCTGCTGCAGGGCAGCGACGGTCACGCCATCGGGCAGCGCCGGATATTCCGTCTCCGAGCCTGACGCGGGTTGGAAGAAGATCGTGCTTGTGACGCTCTCGATGGTGATTGTCGCGCTGACAGAGCTGCCGTCGGACGTCGTTGCGGCGATCGTTGCCGTAGTGCCGCTGGATGTCGCTTCGATGTCGGGAAGAGTGATCAGCCCGTCCTCGTCCGTCGTTCCCACATATACAGAGGTACCGTCCGCGAATTGAATGCCCGCTGAAAGCGTGACTGTTATGGCTACACCACTTTCTGGTGTGCCATCGCTCGATGTGGCGAGGACCTGGACTCCGCTGACCACCGGCTCGCAGGCCGTCGCCGTGTATTCGTCTTGAGGAAAGGAAAGACTCGTTGCGGTGGATGCCGCATATGCAGGTGCCGCCACGGACAGGGCGACGACGGGGATCGTCCACGCTGCACCTCGGATGAGGTCGCGTCTACGTATCCCCTCCGTGGGGAGTGCTGTCTTGCTCGGCACGGGGGGCAGTCGCTGGTGATCTTCGTCTGACATACGTGACTCCATTTGATTGAGTGCGAAAAAGCCTTCTCGCCTCCGTGACTGTGAGGCTCGTGGGGGGTGCGTCAGGAGAGCATGTGAGTCCCGGAAGTCGGAGAGTCGGCTTCGAGCAAGACCCTTGTCGTAGAAGGCGAGACCTTGCGATGAGCCCCTTATCGCGCCGGTCTTGACGTGCTTCTGATCAGCTTACGGCCTCTCTCCCGTTCTCCCTGTGTGCCGTCGTCCTGCGGCGCGGACGAAAGATCGATGACAGCCGCGAAGGCTGAGGCGACCCACATACCGGTGAGGCGAGGTCCTGCGGGTGGGGGAGTTCTTGCGGGGGCCGCTTTGCTCTCGCGGTGCGGCTATCGCGCCTCACCGTCGAGCGCTTCGTCAAGCAGCGCGGCCAGCACCGCGACGCCCGGCACGTCGCGCAGCGCGGCGCAGGCGGCGGCGAGTTCGCTCGTGCCGACGTGGTCCCTCACCTGGCGCGCCAGCGACGGCGTCTCGCTCTCTCTCGTCTCGCCGTGGATGCGCTGCTGCGTCGTCGTCGTGATGTCGCTCGCCGTGACCTCCTCGAGAACGGTCTCGCCCGCGCCCGTGCGTGCCTCCTGTGCTCGCCGTTCCAGCGTGACCATGCGTTCGTAGGCGAGAGGGTTGCCGATCTTGACGCGGCGAGCGGAGATCAACTGCGACAGCATCGGGGCGCTGAGCCCGAGGACGGCAGCGAGGCGTCGCTGCGGGATGCCGTAGTCGCGCATGATCGCACCGAGGCGCACGTCGAGCGTGTCCCCGTACAGCTCGCGCTGGGCGCGACGCCCCTCCACGACGGAGGCATCCGGTGTTTCGTTCGTGCTCATGGTCGCTCCCCTCGGTAGGGCACGGTGTTCATCCCGCAGACAGCACAGTGAGCCACACGGTGGCGACGGCCGCGACGGCGGACAGGCCGAACAATACCGGGACTGCCCACCCGTGCCGAGGCCGAGTCCGTGGTTGCGGCGCGGGCACAGGATGCGGGGGAGGGGAAGGAGACGGCGGCAGGGGAGGGCGAGGGGGTGGTGGCGGCGCGCTCGAGGGCAAGGCTGCGGGGCCGTCGGGTGGGACCTCGGGCAGGCCCGCGCCGCGGCTTCCCGCCTCGAGCGGATCGGTCTGATCGAAGACTTCGAACGGCTCCCCGGTCCCGGTGAGCACCCACGTGGCCGGGTCGTCGGGCGGAGGAGGAATCATCGCGGCGGCATCGGCGGCCGTCGGGCGCGCGCCGGGGTCGTCGCTCAGCCCGCACATGAGCACCGCGCGCAGCGCCTGAGCCCGGGGACTGTCGTCGGCGGCGAGGAGCGTGTCGACGAGCGCCGCGGGGTTCGCGATGTGCGCGGGGTCCTGGGCCGGATCCAGTGCCTGTAGCGCCACCATGCAGGCAGCCCACACATCCTGAGGGTACGCGGGGCCGTCGCCGTGCAGTTGCTCCGGGGCGAGGAACCCCGGGGTGCCGGAGACATGCCCCACGCGGGTGAGACGCGGCGCGCCGTGGTGCAGCGCGACGCCGAAGTCGGCGAGGCGCACGTGCGGCGTGGCGCGCCCGGTGGGCTCCAGCAGCAGGTTCGCGGGCTTCACATCGCGGTGCACCCAGCCGGAGGCGTGCACCGTCGCGAGCCCGAGCAGCAGCTGTCGCGTGAGCTCGGCGACGAGGGCGGGAGCCAACGCGCCGTGGTCGGCGAGCGCCTGTGCGAGGGTTCCTCCGCGCATCAGCGGCATCAGCAGGGCGACGTCGTCGTCCTCGGCGACCCAGGCGTACGGGGGGAGGAGATGCTCGTGTGCGGCGATTCCTCCGTCGGCGTGCGGGCGGACGGACTGCTCGCGAAGGAAGCGGAGGATGTCGGCCCCGTCGCGCTGGCGCATGACCTTGGCTGCGCAGATCGCCGTGAGGCGTCGGTCGATCGCACGCCAGACGGTCCCGGTGGCGCCGCTGGCCAGGGGAGCGAGCAACTCGACGCGGCCAGCGATGATCTCTGCCATGGCGCCGCCAGTCTATCTTGACGCCAAGATTTGCATATGCAAACATGTTGTCACCTTGACGGGACGCCACCTCGATCGACGGGAGCGACATGAACACGGCGGTCACCTCTTCGAAGCTGCCGCACCGGCAGTATCGGATCGGCGCGCTCTTGGCCGCGCTGCTGTTCTGTCTCATTTCTTCCGCCGTGCCCACGTGGGCATCGTCGACCGATGAGTCTTCGACGCAGAGCGTCGTGCCCACGATGCTCATCCTCGACGCGTCGAGTTCCATGCTCGCCACCGACGGCGACGATTCAGGGTCGACGCGCATGGCCGTCGCCAAGACGGCGGCCCTCGGCCTGGTCGATAGCCTCGATGATGATGCCCAATTGGGGCTCCTCGTCTACGGGGCGACTGTGCCCGACACCGCGAGCGCCGACGAGGGGTGCGCCGATGTCTCCGTCGTCGTGCCGGTCGGTGCGGGAAACGCGAGCGAGCTGCGCTCGGGCGTCGAGGCGACCGAGGCATCCGGGTGGACGCCCATCGGCTCGGCTCTGCAGGCGGCCGCGGACGCTCTACCGTCGGACGGGGCGGGGGCGATCGTCCTCGTCAGTGACGGCATCGACACGTGCGCGCCGCCGCCACCGTGCGACGTCGCGGAAGAGCTCACCGCAAGCGGCGTCGATCTGACGGTGTACACGATCGGCTTCCGCGTGGATGCCGAAGCCCGTGCGGACCTGCAGTGCATCGCCGACGCGACCGGGGGCGCGTACTCCGACGCGCAGGACGGAGAGGACCTCGCCGAGCAGCTGACGGTACGCGCTACGCGCGCATTGGAAGGCTACGAGGTCTCGGGAACGCCCATCACCGGCGGCGAAAGCCTCGCGGCGGCGACAGAGATCACTCCCGGGCAGTTCCTCGACACCTTCGAGCACGGCGCGAGCGACACCGAGGAGGGCACGACGAAGTACTACCGCATCGAGCTCGCCGAGGGTGAGCGCCTGCACGTCTCAGCCACCGCCGTCCCCCCGCCGGGCGACAGCGGCGCGGTGGGAGGGCTCCTCGACGCTCAGGACGACGCCTACTTCGAGGCCGGCGTCGACATCCTCGACGCACACGGCGAGTCGTGCAGCGCCGACACCCCGTGGTCGATACAGACCGGAGGTGGCTTCTCGAGCTCGTTCCCCGCGCTCTCGGGCGTGCGCTCGCGACCGGTCGGCGAGGACGAGGACTGGGAGAACCAGTGCGACGCGGGGGCTGTCTATATCCGAGTGGAACGCTTCCGTGAGGCATTGGCGGACATCGAGTTGCCCGTCGAACTGGTGGTGGCGATCGAACCCGCCGACCTCGACACGAGTGGGACTCCCGCCGAGGCATCCGAGAACCCCGGTGCCGAAGCGAGCACCACCCCTGTGGAGGACGTCGAGCTCGGACGGTCCTTCGCATCGGCACCCACGCTCGAGCCGGGGTCCTACGCCATCGAGATGGTGCCGGGAGACCTGCGGGCGCTCACGATCGACGTCGCGGAAGGCCAGACGCTCTCGTGGAGCGTCGAGGTGGTCGAGCCCGCGGACGGCGATCTCGATGCCTACGAGTTCGTGACGCTCCTGGTCTCGACGTTCAACCCGATTCGCGAGAACGTCGGCGGCTCGACGTCCATACTCCTCGACCGCACGGGGTTCACCGGCGGCGGGATGGTGGCGCCCGTACAGCTGGCGAACCTCGAATCCGGTACCACGGCCGTCTCGCAGACGTGGCTCGGCGGGCCGCAGACGATGCTCCTGGCGTACAGCACAACGCTGCAGGACCCGCCGGAGGGTGAGCAAGTGCCGGTGCGTTTCGTGCTGACGCTCGCCGTCGACGGCGAGGCGGGAGAAAATCCGCAGCTCATCACCGAGGTCGACCCGCCCGACAACACGTCGATCGACCAGACGCCGGCGGCGGTCGCGACCACGAGCGCGAACACAGACGCGGGTGGCGGCATCCGTCCGCTCGCGGCGCTCGCGGCCGGAACCGGCGTTGTCGCGGTCGGTGCGGGTGCTGCCGGTGTGTGGCTGCTGCGCAGGCGCCGCTCCGCCGGGTGAGGGGCGGCTCGCTAGGCTGGCATCCATGCCCGTGACCCTGCTCGGCGCGTCCGAGATCCGCGCCTTGGCCGCTGAGATCGAGGTCACGCCGACCAAGAAGCTGGGCCAGAACTTCGTCGTCGACGCCAACACGGTGCGCAAGATCGTGCAAGCGGCACACGTCACCTCCGCCGACCGGGTCGTCGAGGTCGGCCCGGGCCTCGGTTCGCTCACGCTCGCGATCCTCGAGAGCGGGGCATCCGTCACCGCCGTCGAGATCGACCACCGGCTGGCCGCCCGGCTGCCCGCGACCGTCGCGGCGCACGGCGTTCCCGACGGCGCGCTGACGGTGCTCGATGCCGACGCGCTGCGCGTCACGGACCTGCCTGGCGACCCCACCGTGCTCGTTGCGAACCTGCCGTACAACGTCAGCGTCCCCGTGCTGCTGCACTTCATGGAGACCTTCGAAGGCATCGAGCGCGGCGTCGTCATGGTGCAGGCCGAGGTGGGGGAGCGCCTCGCCGCCCCGCCCGGATCGAAGGTCTACGGAGCGCCGAGCGTCAAGGCCGCCTGGTACGGGCCGTGGCGGCTGGCCGGCGCCGTCTCGCGCCAGGTGTTCTGGCCCGTCCCGGGCGTCGACAGTGTGCTCGTTGGCTTCCAGCGCGATCCGCAGCCGCGCGGCGACGAGGCCTTGCGCCGGGCGACGTTCGAGGTCGTGGATGCCGCGTTCGGCCAGCGCCGCAAGATGCTGCGCCAGGCCCTCGCGCCCCTGCTCGGCGGGTCGGCGGCGGAGGCATCCGCCGTTCTCACCGCCGCGGGCGTCGACCCCACGGCGCGCGGCGAGCAGCTCACGATCGACGACTTCGTCGCGATCGCCCGCGCCCGCGGTCGCGGCGCGTGAGCCGCGGGCCGCGCTGCTCGCGGCACATCGCAGAGATCGGGGGTCACCGCCGCGTCACGCCGAAGTCACATGACGTTCAGTGAATATTACGAAACATGCCTGTAACATGAGGCTGTGCGAAACGCTGAGTACCCGGCCCCCGAGCGAGTCCTGCTGCACCTGAGCGACACACACCTTCGCGCCGGCGGCTCGCGGATCTGGGACGCCGTTTCGGGCACGGAGCACCTCGCCCGCGCTCTCGCCGGCATCGAGGCCTCCGGCATCCGGCCCGACGCGATCGTGTTCACCGGCGACCTCGTCGACCTCGGCGAGCGCGCGGCGTATGCCGACCTGCGCGCCATGGTGGAGCCGTTCGCCGCACGCCTGGGCGCCCCCGTCGTGTGGGTCATGGGCAACCACGACGATCGCGCCGCGTTCCGCGCCGAACTGTGGGACCATACCGACGACGACGACGCGGCGGCGCTCCGGCCCGTGCGCCGCGTCGACGAGTTCGACGGCCTGCGCATCGTGACCCTCGACACGTCCGTGCCCGGTGAGCACTATGGCCAGATCGACGACGACCAGCTCGCGTGGCTCGCCGGCGTGCTGAGCACCCCCGCACCGCTCGGGACGATCCTCGCGATGCATCACCCGCCGGTGCCGAGCGTCCTCGCGCTCGCGGCGAGCGTCGAGCTGCGCGATCAGCGCCGGCTCGCCGCCGTCGTGCGCGGCACCGATGTGCGCGCGATCATCGCGGGGCATCTGCACTACTCGACGTTCGCGACGTTCGCCGGCATCCCGGTGTCCGTGGCGTCCTCCACGTGCTATGCGCAAGACCTCACCGTTCCCGTCGGCGGAACACGCCCGCAGGACGGCGCGCAGTCGTACAACCTCGTCCACGTCTACGACGACACCGTCGTGCACTCGGTCGTTCCGGTCGACGCGGGTCGCATCATGGAATACACCGACCCCGCGCACGCGCGCTCGCTGCTGGCGGACGCCGGGATCTCCGGCGTCAGCGTTGCGCGGAGGCCTGCTCCGACGCCGGTGCTGCGCTGACCTCGTCGATCTCCCAGGGGGCGCGCACCGGGAACATCCGCTCGAGCACGTCGGTCACCCGCTGCACCCGCACGCTCTCCGGCACCTCGTTCTCGCCGCCGTCGTTGAGGCAGAACATGTCGGCGTCCCGCCGCTCCACGAGGTTCTCCATGCGCCGCAGCGACGAGGCCATCGTCGTCTGCACGTAGCGCACCTTCGGCATCGTCGTCGTGACGGCGCGGCCGGTCGCCAGCGCGTAGTAGTGGTACAGGCAGTTGGTCACCGACACATCGGTCGCCGAGCGGAACCGCGATGCGGCGGTTCGCGCGAAGTCCGCCGAGAACGTCTCTTCCAGCTCGTACAGCACACTCCGGCGCAGCGGTGCCGCGCAGTGCTCCAGGTCGCGCAGGATCGTCCGCCCGAACCTCTCGCGCAGCAGCTCGCGGTTCACGCGCAGCGCGTTGTCGTGGCCGCTGCGGTGAACGTGCGCACCGCCTGATCCGATCCGGATGCCGCACTCGACGAATCTCGACACCCCACCCGCGCTGAAGAACAGCTCGGGCTGCACGGCGCGACCGAAGAACATGTCGTCATTGGAATACAGGAAGTGCTCGGAGAGCCCATCGATGTGGTGCAGCTGCGACTCGACCGCGTGCGAGTTGTGCGTCGGCAGCACCGCCGGGTCGGCGAAGAACTCCTCGCTGCGTACGATCGTGACCTTCGGATGCTCCTTCAGCCATGCAGGCGGGGTCGAGTCGGTCGCGATGAAGATGCGCCGCACCCACGGGGCATAAAGGTGCACGCTGCGCAGCGCGTAGCGCAATTCGTCCACGTGCCGATAGCGGGCCGGTCCGTCGTCCCCGGCGCCCACGACGTACTCCTCCATCCGGGCAGCGCGCTGCCGCTGGAACTCGCTCGACGAGCCGTCGACCCACGAGAACACCATGTCGATCTCACCGATGAACTCGTCGGGCTGCGGGTCGAACATTCCCGAAAGGGTATGCCAGCTTCTGCCATACCGGGTCACCGTGGTCTTCTCCAGTTCCGAGACGGGGAACACCCGCCGCGTCAGCGCATTCGCGCGCGGCGCGTGCACCGTGCCGTCGTCGAAACGCCAGATCTCCACCGTCACGGACTCGCGCAGTCCGTAACGCAGCGAGCCGCCGGGAGTGACGCGGGGGCGGAAGAGGCGCACGGATGCCGGGGCGGCATCAGGCCACGCGCTGTCGCTCGCGAGTCGCGGATCGTCGTTCCGCGTCTTCACGTAGAGCGGCTCACTGTGCCCGAGCGCGCTGATCGCGTCGATCGCGACCGGCGCCTGCGCATCGGTGACGACGAGGGCGGGGCGCGATCGCCCGTGCCGGATGAGCAGGGGCTCGACGCCGGCCGCCTCGAGGGCATCGGCGATGAGCGTCAGATCGGCCGTGCGTGCGGCATCCGGCGTCTGATCGTCGTGGACCAGATGGAGCATGCCGTCGACCCAGCGCAGATCCTCGCGCGCGGCGAGGGTCTCCCACGGGTGGCGGTGCGGGGGGAGGGCGGTCAGCTTCGTCACAGCAGCCCCTTTCGTTCCGGTGTGGCGCCCAACCTAAGCCGTGATCGTTACGTGGCTGGGCGGCGATCGTTTCGCGGACGTTTCTGCGCGCACGCCGATAGCCTGGAGGGATGACCGACGCCGAAGAACGCTTCCCGCCGTCCCGCGGGGGAGACCTCCACCGCCCCTACACCGCTGCCGAAGACCGCTACAGCGGAGCCGCGTTTCGTCAGGTGGGCACGAGCGGCCTGTATCTGCCGCCGATCTCGCTCGGGCTGTGGTGGAACTTCGGCGACAACATCCCCTTCGCAGGCCAGCGCGCCCTGCTCCGGCACGCCTTTGACCGCGGCATCACCCACTTCGACCTCGCCAACAACTACGGCCCCCCGTACGGCTCGGCCGAGACCAACTTCGGTCGCATGATGCGCGAGGACTTCGCCCCCTACCGCGACGAGCTGATCATCTCGTCGAAGGCCGGCTGGGACATGTGGCCCGGTCCTTACGGCACCCTCGGCTCGCGGAAGTACCTGATCGCGAGCGCCGAGCAGTCGCTGAAGCGCATGAGCGTCGACTACGTCGACATCTTCTACTCGCACCGCTTCGACCCGGTGACCCCGCTGGAGGAGACCATCGGAGCGCTCGACACGCTCGTGCGCCAGGGCAAAGCGCTCTACGTCGGCATCTCGTCGTATTCCGCGCAGCGGTCGATCGAGGCGAAGGCGATCGCGGCCTCGCTCGGCACGCCCTTGATCATCCACCAGCCGGCATACTCGATCCTCAATCGCTGGATCGAAGACGGCCTCACCGGAGCCCTCCGCCAGGAGGGGATGGGGGCGATCGCCTTCACTGCGCTCGCCCAGGGACTGCTCACCGGCAAGTACCTCGCCGACGGCACGGCCCAGCGCGCGCAGCAGCGCTCCTCGCTGCCGGGGACGAGGCTGACCGAGGCAGCGCTCGCCTCCCTGCGTAGTCTCGACGTCATCGCGAAGGAGCGCGGCCAGAGCCTCGCGCAGCTCGCGATCCAATGGGTGCTGCGTGACCCGGTGGTCGCCTCGACCCTCGTCGGCGCCTCGCGACCCGAGCAGCTCGATGAGAATCTCGCTGCCCTGGACGGCCCCGCGTTTTCGACCGAGGAGCTCGAACGCATCGACGCCGTCGCCGACAGCATCGACGTCGACCTGTGGGCGGGCTCGGCGACGGCGTGAGCCTCGCGCGCGTCTTCGGCCGGCGCGTGCATGTGCGCGCGCCGGGCAAGATCAACCTCTTCTTCGCCGTCGGCGACGTCCAGCCCGACGGATATCACGACGTCGCGTCGGTGTATCAGGCGGTGTCGCTCTACGAGGATGTGTGGGCGAGCGTCGCCGACGGCTTCACGATCGCCGTCAGCGGCGACGTCGATGTCTCCGGTGTGCCGTTGGATGCCTCGAACCTCGCCGTCCGGGCGGCGAAGCTCGTCGCACGCCGGCTCGGGTATGCGGGGGGCATCCACCTCGACATCCACAAGGGCGTTCCCGTCGCCGGCGGCATGGGCGGGGGGTCGGCGGATGCCGCGGCGACCCTCGTCGCCGTCGACGAGCTGCTCGACGGCGGCTTGAGCACCCTCGAGCTGCAGGAGCTCGGCGCGCAGCTGGGCGCCGACGTGCCGTTCTCGATCCTCGGCGGCACTGCGGTCGGAACGGGTAGGGGAGACGAGCTGGCTCCCGCGCTCGTGCGCGGCCGGTTCTCCTGGGTGCTCGTCACCCGCACCGACGGCCTGTCGACGCCCGCCGTCTATGCCGAGCTCGACCGGCTGCGCGCCGCGGCCGACATCCGCCCCCGGATCGCGTCGCCGACGGTCGACCCTGCCGTGCTGCAAGCGCTGCGCGCAGGGGATGTGCCAGCCTTGGCGGGCGTTCTCCGCAACGACTTGCAGGGCCCCGCACTGTCGCTGCAGCCCGATCTGGTGCGCGTGCTGCAGGCGGGGACGGATGCCGGCGCGCTCGCCGCGCTCGTCTCCGGTTCTGGGCCCACGGTCGCGCTGCTGGCCGCAGGCGAGTGCGCCGCGGCATCCCTGGCCTCCGCCCTGACGGCCGCCGGCTGCACCTGCGTCGCCGCCGGCGCCCCCGCCCGCGGCGCCCACGTGGTGCACATCGCCTGACTGGCCGCACCCGCACAGTGCGCCGCTCGTGGTTCGGATGGCGTTCGTTGTCGCGTGCTGCGTCGGCATCCGGCCACGACTGCCGTGTGAAGGGATGCCTTCACCTCTGTCGCCCTTCGCACGGCGCGTAGCCTGGGCTGATGATCGATCTCGCCCGCGACCACCACGACACACCGCTCGATCCGGCATCCTCGGACGCGGTCGCGGCGGCGGGGCTGCGGCTGCACCGCGTCGAGGATGCCGATCTCGCGCAGACGTCGGCCTGGCTCGAAGCCGAAGCACGCGGCTTCCTCGACAGCGAGCGCAACGACGCGCAGCGGCGGGCCCACTTCGACAGCAACGCGTACTATCGCAAGCTCGGCGTGTACGACGACGAGGCGCCGCACCCCGAGACTCCCGTCGCGACGTTCGCTTCGTGGGTCGCGCAGCTGACGGTGCCGGGAGACGTGGCCCTTCCCGCGTGCGCGATCAGTTCGGTGACCGTCGCGCCGACGCACCGTCGCCGCGGACTGTTGCGCGAGCTGATGACGGGCGAGCTGCGCGCCGCTGCGGCGGTCGGCATCCCCGTCGCCGCTCTCACGGTGACCGAGTCGTCCATCTACGGCCGGTTCGGGTTCGGGCCCGCCGCGCACGCCGCATCATGGACGATCAACGCGCGTCGCGCGGGCTGGGCCGGACCCGAGACGCCCGGCCGCATCGACTTCGTCTCGCGCGAGCGCGGGCGTGAGGTCGTCGAATCGCTGCACGAGCGCATCCGCCGCTTTTCGCCGGGGGAGATCGACATGCCGGGCGGGCACTGGGATCGCTTCTTCGGCACGCGCCCCGACGCCGAGAACGCCGAGAAGACGCGGGTCCTGCAATACCGCTCTGCGGCGGGGGAAGTCGACGGGCTCGTGCTGTACCGCGTCACGGTGAACGAGCACGACTACGCCGACTCGTCCCTCGAGGTCTCGTCGCTGCTCGCCGCGACCGACGCGGCGTATGCGGGGCTGTGGCGGTTCCTGCTGTCGATGGACCTCGTCGGCACCGTGCGCGCGCATGAGCTGTCGGTCGACGAGCCGCTGTGGTGGATGATCGCCGACCGACGCGCCGCCCGCATCGAGGTGCGCGACCACCACTACGTGCGCATCCTCGACGTGCCGGCCGCGCTCCAGGCGCGCAGGTACGAGGCATCCGGCAGCCTTCTGCTCCACGTCGCCGACCCGCTGGGGTTCGCGGAGGGCCGCTGGTTGCTGACGGTCGACGCCGACGGGCGCGGGCACGTCGCGGCGTGCACAGGAGACGCCCCGACGGATGCCGTCGCCGTGCGCCTCGGCGTCGCAGAGCTCTCGGCTGCGTATCTCGGCGGTGTCTCGCTCGCGACGCTGGCCCGTGCCGGTCGCGTGGAATCCAGCGACGCGGATGCCGCCGCCCGCGTCTTGTCGACCCTCACCCCGCCGCGGCTGAGCTTCTGGTACTGATCGCGGCAGCTACCGCTCGACGACGACCTCGTCGCCGAGACGGATCTCGCCCCCGCCAGCCCCGGTCGGCTCGGCCGGCTCGGGCAGCAGGAGCATTCCGAGGGTCGGCTCGTCCTGGTCGAAGCGCGTCGTGAGCACGCGCAGCAGGCGCGCATCGCGCTCGCCGCTGTCGGGGTTCGCCATGATCGCAGCGCACCGGCCGATCGGCGCCTGCGGCACGAACGACACGGCGCCGATCCGCACCCGGCCCGTCCACGTCAGCTCCTCCCACGGCGCTGTGCCCGCGACCACGATGTTGGAACGGAACCGACGGTCGTCGACGGACGCCGTCACCATGGCATCCACGGCGCGCACGGATGCCTCGCCGTGCACGGAGACGAACCCCCGCGGCCGGTCCTGGAAGCGCGACGTGCGACCGTCGCCGACGAGCCGCAGCGGCAGGACGCCGTCGTTCTCGAGCAGCGCGTACTCCGGGGATGCCGCGACGAAGGCGGTCACCGCCTCTTCGAGCCGGCGCCGGCCGGCGTCATCGAGCCCTTCCTCGGCGAGCACCGCGGCGCCCTCCCGGATCTCGACCCGCAGTGCCTCGGGGTCGAAGCGCAGGCGCAGGCGCGCCAGCGAGGGGAAGGCCATCAGCGCCAGGCCCCTGCTCTTCGGCCACGAGTCGAGCCCGTCTCGCGCCTCCGGGTCCACCGCGCTCGCGAAGCGGAACGCCAGCACGCGGTCGCCCGCGATGCGGCCGTCGGCCTGCACGAGGACGTGATCGACGGGTTCCGGCGTGAAGCCCTTGACGGGATGGCGGAAGAGCCCGGACACGTGAGGCACGCCCTTATGCTCTCACTGCCAGCCTGGCGCTGTCCCGGCGTCCGCTCGCGTAGCCTGGACGCGACGTGGCGCATCTTCTGAGGTCATCCCGCCGCGGCGCGGCTTCTGGTGCCGATCCTCTGTCGACACCGAGCCGGCACTCAGACGACACCGAGGAGAACCGTTGATCGCCATGTCCGACGGGCGCCCCGCGCCCGCGCACCCGGATGCCGTCGTCGCAGGCGCCACCTACCGCTTCACCGTCCTGACACCGCGCCTCATCCGCATGGAGTGGAACGAGCGCGGCGCCTTCGTCGATGAGTGCACGCAGCTTGTCACCTCGCGCGCTTTCCCCGTGCCCGGATTCACCGTGACGCAGCTTCCCGGCGGCGGGGTGGAGATCCTCACCGACGCGCTCCGGCTGCGCTACGACGGCGGCGAGTTCACCGAGGCGGGGCTGACGGTGACGCTCCTGCGCGGCGCGACAGACGGGCACTACTCGACGTGGCGCTACGGGCACTCCTACCCCCAGCGGCTCCCGCACCGGGGCAATCTCCTCGGCACGGCGCGCACCCTCGACGAGGCCGACGGCGCGATCGCGCTCGAACCCGGCATCCTCGCCACCTACGGCTTCGCCGCCGTCGACGACTCCGAATCGGCCCTGCTCTCTCCCGACGGGTGGGTGGCTCCCCGCTCACCGGCCGGCCCGCGCGGGCGCAAAGACCTGTACCTCTTCGGGTACGGCCGCGACTTCGCGGCGGCGCTGCGCGACTATCACCGCCTCACGGGGCCGACGCCCCTCGTGCCGCGCTTCGTGCTCGGCAACTGGTGGAGCCGCTACTGGCCCTACAGCGAAGAGGAGTACCTGTCGGTCATGGACCGCTTCGCGAGCGAGCGCATCCCGCTGTCGGTCGCGGTGATCGACATGGACTGGCACCTCGTCGACATCGACCCCGAGATCGGTGCCGGTTGGACCGGCTACACCTGGAACCGCGAGCTGTTCCCCGACCCGCCGCGCTTCCTCGCCGCGCTGCACGAGCGCGGGCTCGCCGTCACTCTCAACCTGCACCCGGCCGACGGCGTGCGCCGCCACGAAGACGCCTATCCGCAGATGGCCGAGGCGATGGGCATCGATCCGGCCAGCGGACTGCCCGTCGAGTTCGACGTCACCTCGCGCGCGTTCGTCGACGCGTACTTCCGGTTCCTGCATCATCCGCTGGAGGAGCAGGGCGTCGACTTCTGGTGGATCGACTGGCAGTCGGGAGGGGCGACACGGGTGCCGGGGCTCGACCCGCTGTGGATGCTCAACCACCTCCACTTCCACGACTCCGGCCGGCGCGGCACGCGACCGCTCACCTTCTCGCGCTACGCGGGACTCGGCAGCCACCGCTACCCGGTCGGGTTCTCGGGCGACACCGTCACGACGTGGGCCTCGCTCGACTTCCAGCCGTACTTCACGAACACGGCGGCCAACGTGGGCTACACGTGGTGGTCGCACGACATCGGCGGCCACATGTGGGGCGACAGAGACATCGAGCGCACCGTGCGCTGGTTCCAGTACGGTGTGTTCTCGCCGATCAACCGGTTGCACTCGTCCTCCAGCCCGTTCACGACGAAGGAGCCATGGGCGTTCGGCCCGCGGGCGCTCGGGATCATGGCGTGCTTCCTGCGGCTGCGGCACCGGCTCGTCCCGGCGCTGTACACCGCCGCGTGGCGCGCGCACACCGACGCCGTCGCCGTCGTGCGCCCGATGTACCACGAAGCGCCGGCGGTGGATGCCGCGTACTCCGTGCCGAACCAGTACCTGCTGGGGGAGCATCTGCTCGTCGCTCCCGTCACGACCCCCGCCGACCCCGAGGCAGGGCTCGCATCCGCGCGTGCCTGGCTGCCGGAGGGCGCCTGGTTCGACGTGTTCACGGGCCGCCGCTACGACGGCGGCACGCACGTCACGCTGCACCGGTCGCTGGAGCGGACGCCCGTGCTCGCGCGCGCGGGGGCGGTGCTGCCGCTCGCCGACGCGCTCGCGCCTCTCGGGGATGTGCCGGACAAGCTGACCCTGCGCGTGTTCCCCGGCGAGGGCGTGTCGCACCTCATCGAGGACCATGGCCAGGGCGCCCCGACGCCCGAGGATCGCAACCTCACGCGGTTCGTGCAGTCTCTCACCGTTCGGCCCGACGGCCTCGCCGACCTGCGCCTGACGATCGAGCCGACGACAGGGCCTGAGCCGTCGGCGCTGCGCGAGATCGTCGTGGAGATCGTCGGCGCCGTGGGCCTTGAAGGCGTGGGGTTCGAGGTCGTCGGCGTCGCCGGTGGTGCGGACCTCCCCGACGCCCCGGCACTCGCCGACGCGGGCGTGGTCGACGACGAGATCCTCGCGCCCGCGCTGCGCGTCGAGCTGGGCCGCGTCGACCTCAGCCACGGTCTCACTCTCACGGTGTCCGGCCTTGCTCCCGCCGTTCCCGACGTCGTCGCCGAGGCCTTCGTCCTCCTCGACCAGGCCGAGATCGCTTTCGACGCCAAGGAAGCCGCGTGGTCGGCGGTGCGAGGGCTGAGCGGTCTCGCCCTGGCGCAGGAGCTGTCATCGATCGAACTGCCCTCCGCGCTCCGCGCCGCCCTGCTGGAGTGCGCCGCAGCGATCCTGCCCTGGTAGGCGTGGCGGTGCGCACAGACGATTCTCAGGCTCACCTGACGCGTGCGCGCACGCCCAGCCACGTGCGCGTCGCCTTTGCCTTGACAGTCGCGCCCTTCTCGCGCTTCGGCACCTGACCACAACTGTCATGCGAGTCGGGTTGCGCGGGGAAGGCGTCCTCTTGCCGTGGCAGTTGTGGTCGCCTTCTGCCCCGGCATCCGGCCACGACTGCCAGGCGAGTCGCGCTGCGCGGGGATGGCGTCCATTGTCTTGGCAGTTGTGGTCCCCTCGCGCCCTGCGGGGCGGCCACGAGTGCCAGATGAAGGGATGCCGAGGGATGCCGAGTGCCCAGGTCTGTTGCCGTGGCAGTTGTGGCCGTCTCGTTCCTTGGCATCCGACCATGACTGCCAGGCGAGTCGCGCCGCGCGGCAGGGCATCCCGCGCCACATGTCCCAGGCCCGCGGGGTGTCGAACTCACCCGAGACTGAACCCACCGTCGCTCGTGAGCACTTGGCCGACGATCCAGCTGCCGGCGGGCGTCGATAGCCAGCCGATGAGCTCCGCCGGGTCGGACGGCACTCCGAATCGGCCGAACGCCGTCGTCTGCAGGTACTCGTCGAGCTCGTGCAGCGGCCGATCGGTCGTCGATGGATCCAGATAGCCCGTGTTGACCGGGCCTGGATTCACGGTGTTGAGGATGATCCCGAGCTCGAGCAGTTCCGCCGCGACCGACGCCGTCACGCCCGCCAGCGCCGCCTTGCTCGTCGCATAGGCGATCTCGCCCCGCATCGGTCCGTGCACCTGCCCTGACGTCATCCAGAACACGTGGCCCTGAGGCTCGACATAGGGCCTCTCGCTCGTGATGCGCTCGCCCGGGCGGCGCCGCGGCTCATCGGGGGAGCGCGTCTTGTGACGGGCGAACGCCGCCGTCAGCAGCAGGGTGGACCGCGCGTTCACCTGCCAGAACGCGTCGAGCCTTTCGGGGGTCATGTCGAGGATGCTGCCGTCGTCGCCGCTCTTCGCGTGATTGCAGACCAGGATGTCCACCGAGCCGGTCAAACCCGCCGCGCGCTCGAACACCGCGCCGATGGCGTCCGGGTCGGCGAGGTCGGCGGAGATGTCGTCGGCGACGGCATCCTCCGTCAAGCTCGACCGGATGCCGTCTCGCACCGCCTCGAGATCGTCGCCACCCCAGGGCTGCGCGAGGTCGTGGTCGCGATGGTGCTGCGTGACGATGCTCGCGCCGAGCGCGGCGAGCTTGATCGCGACGGCGAAGCCGATCCCGCGGCGCCGGGAGACGCCCGTGACCAGCGCGGTCTTTCCGCGCAGAGGATGCAGAGGACGCAGTGGCACGGATGCATGCATGAGTGAACCTTTCGAAGGTGGCGAGAGATGCCGCAGCGATCAGGGGGAATGGATTCACAGGCATTGCATGACCCGGAGCCTACCGCCGCGCGGTGATCGTCCTGCTCGCCGACGCGCCGCTCCGGCGTGCCGCTTGCGCTCCCTTCCCGCCTGAGCGGCACGGGATTTCTCGCTGCCTGTGTTTGCCCCGGGGCGGTCCGTTCACGTGGGCTGCCTGTTCCCGGACGGGGCCGCACCGCCCGCTCGCGTAGCCTGGTCGGGACATGGCACATCTGCTCGGCGCTGAAGCGCTGCATCTCGAGTTCCCCACCAAGGTCGTCTTCGATGAGGTCACCCTCGGCGTCGACGAGGGCGACCGCATCGGCATCGTCGGCCGCAACGGCGACGGGAAGTCGAGCCTGCTCGCGATGCTCGCCGGACGCCTGGCGCCGGATGCCGGACGGGTCACCGTCCGCGGCGGCGTCACGGTCGGCGTCCTCGATCAGGCCGACACCCTGGACGACGACGACACGGTGGGGCACGCCGTCGTCGGCGACGCGCCCGAGCACGAGTGGGCCGGAGACGCGCGCGTGCGCGAGGTGGTCGCAGGACTTCTCGCAGACCTCGGTTGGCAGGCGCCTCTCGCGACTCTTTCGGGAGGCCAGCGCCGCCGGGTCGCCCTCGCGCGGCTGCTGATCGGCGACCACGACATCCTCGCCTTGGACGAGCCGACGAACCATCTGGACGTCGAGGCGATCACCTGGCTCGCCGATCACCTGAAGCGGCGCTGGGCGAAAAGCGCTGGCGCGCTGCTGGTCGTGACGCACGACCGCTGGTTCCTCGATGAGGTGTGCACTGCGACGTGGGAGGTACACGACCGCATCGTCGAGCCCTTCGAGGGCGGTTACGCGGCCTACATCCTGCAGCGCGTCGAGCGCGACCGCCAGGCGGCCGTGGTCGAGCAGCGGCGGCAGAACCTCGCGCGCAAGGAGCTGGCGTGGTTGCGGCGCGGGGCGCCGGCGCGCACGAGCAAGCCGAGATTCCGCATCGACGCGGCGAACGCGCTCATCGCCGATGTGCCGGAGATCCGCAACAAGACCGAGCTGCAGTCGCTGGCCGTCTCACGGCTGGGGAAGGATGTCGTCGACCTCCTCGACGTCTCGGTCTCCTTCGACGGCAGGCCCGTGCTGCGCGGGGTCGAGTGGCGGCTCGCGCCGGGGGAGCGCACCGGCATCCTCGGCGTCAACGGTGCGGGGAAGTCGACCCTCCTGGGCCTGATCGCGGGCACCGTCGATGCGACCGGCGGCCGCGTCAAGCGTGGCAAGACCGTGAAGGTCGCCACCCTCACCCAGCGGCTCGACGAGCTGGCGGAGCACCTGGACGAGCCCGTGCGCACCGTCATCGGGCGGCTGCGGACGACCTATACCCTCGGCTCCGGCTCGAAGGCGGCTGAGCTTACGCCGGGCCAGCTGCTCGAACGCCTCGGTTTCTCCTCGGCGCAGCTGTCGACGCCCGTGAAGGACCTCTCCGGCGGCCAGCAGCGGAGGCTGCAGCTGCTGCTGATCCTGCTCGATCAACCGAACTGTCTGATCCTCGACGAGCCCACCAACGACCTCGACACCGACATGCTCGCCGCGCTCGAAGACCTGCTGGACTCCTGGCCGGGATGCCTGATCGTCGTCAGCCACGACCGCTACTTCCTGGAGCGGGTCACCGATCAGCAGTACGCGATCCTCGACGGCCGGCTGCGGCACCTCCCTGGCGGGGTGGACGAGTACCTGAAGCTGCGTTCCGCTCCGACCCCCGCTCCGCGATCGTTGAGCGAGGAGCGCAGCGACGAGACGAAACGCGGTGAGAAGACCGACTCCTCCACCCCCGCCCTCTCCGGCGCCGACCTGCGCGCCGCCGAGAAGGAGCTCGCCTCCCTGGAGCGCCGCGTGGAGCGTCTGCGTCGGCAGGCATCCGATGCCCGCAGCAGGCTCGCGGATCTCGACCAGTCCGACTATCAGCTCCTCGGCGCCGAGATGGCGAGGATCACCGCGCTGGATGCCGAGGCATCCACCCTCGAAGAGCGCTGGCTGGAGCTGTCCGCGCTGGTCGACTGAACGATGGGGGAGGCAGAGCGCCGAGCACCGGGCGCATAACTCAGGCAGGATGGGTCATCCCCGGGCACTTTCTGTCCGGTGGGTGGGGAACTGCCTGAGTTATGCGCCATGTGGAGGGGAGACCTGTGCCCCTCGATCGTCGCCGCCGATGCTGAAACTCGGAAAGCGGGCCAGCGCGGCACTGCGGTGAGCGCGGCGATCGGAAGCGCGGCCGGAATGACCGCGCAAGAGACCCTCGAGATCCCGAAATCCCCGAAGACGAGACCCCGGCGCGCATGTGGGCCTTCGGCGTCGCCCGCCGGGTGCTCCTGGCCCAGCGCCGCGACTGCTGCGATCTAGGCATCCGCGCTCCAGCAGCTCCTCATCGTGCAGGAGCACGTTCCGGATCGGGACGACGGCCGCGACCTCGTGCGCATGGAGGTGAGCCGGCTCCCAGGTCGCCAACGCGAGATCGTGATCCTCGTCCACGGGGACCGCTTCCCCCTCGTCGACGCCGCCGGATACTTCGGTATCCGGCCCACGACGGCGCGCACGCGCTACCAGCGCGCCCGCGACGTGCCCGACTGCGGGACGGTTTCGGGGGTCGCCTCTTCGGCGGTGGGTAACTGAGCCGCGCGACGGCCGGAGAATGTGACGAAGTTCGTCACATTCTCCGAAGAACGGACATGCGTCTGGAGGCCGCCGCACCCTGCCGGCTGCATCTCGGCTCAGATCGCGGCTTCGCGACGCTGATATTCCCTCGGCGACATGCCGTGGGTGGCGGAGAACACCTTCGTGAACGCCGACGTGCTCTTGTAGCCGATCTGTCGCGCCACGTCACCGGGTGTCCTTCCGGTCCACAGGAGCGCGCGAGCGACGTCCATGCGCAGTCGCGATCGCCACTGGGCAAAGGGCATCCCCGTCTGTCTCGAGAACTCCCGGCTCAGCTGAAGAGCGTCGACGTGGAGGACATCCGCCCATTCTGTCAGCGATCGTGCGTTGTCAGGGCTGTGCCATAAGGCGGCGCCGATCTTCGCGACCGAAGATGCATGAGCCTGTATCGCGGTGCCGTCCTGGTCGCGGCCGAACTGCGCCCGGAACAGCACGTCCACGATCGTTCCGGGCCCGGCGGCAGGCCTCAGCAACGTCTCCTCCGACAGGGCGACGTGAAGGAGATGCTCCTCCGCGGAGAGAGGGTAGGTAAACGTCTCGAGATTTTCGGGCGCGACATGCCCATGGCCATGTCTGCTGCCGACCGGGATCAATATGGATCCGTCGCCGAGCTCGACCTGGAAAGGAACTCCCGCGGGAACCCAGATGAGGTCTCCGCGGTGCAGCTGCCGGTCATGAGCGCCGATGCGAAGTGTCACACGACCTCGGTACGCCCAATGGAGAACGTGGCAGTTCTCGATCTGGACCGGCCGCAGCTCGGACGGGATCCTCGGTGCCGGGTGGCTCTGCGTGATCAGCGCTGCGACGTCCGTGAAGATGTCGCTGCTCGAGTTGTCGCGCGAGGCGACGCCGAGGGCGACGCGTCGCGCGAACTCTTGCGGAGAGACGCCGGTATGCCGGCGGAAGGCCCGCGTGAAACCGGCCGGAGACGCATAGCCGACGTGTCGGGCGGTCCATCCGATCCGATGCCCTTCGATCAGCCGGGCAGCCGCCGCAGACACGCGCGCGCGAGTGCGCCATTCAGACATCAGGAGGCCGGTCTCGTTGCGGAAGTGGCGCTGCAGTGTCTTGACGCTGATGTGCTCTCGTTCCGCGAACGCCGACACGGACATGTCACTGCCGGGCGCGCGCAGGATCGTCATCGCAACAGACCGCGCAGGGGACGCACGCGGCATCGGCAAGGATGCCGCATAGGCACCGGCCTCTCCCACGGTCTTCGCCGGGGAGGCTCCGCGTAACAGCTGCTGCAAAGGGGCGACGCGGGTGACCTCTCCGGCGGCGAACCGGTGCATGAGCCAGTCATTCCAGTCAGCGGGGACGGAGATGATGCGTACGTCAGGGGGCGCCGCCGGCAACATCGTCGCGGGCGCGAAGATCGGAATCGCCAGCGTTCCCTGCTCCGTCTGGACCGCATGGACGACGCCGGGGGGAACCAGAATCGCCTCCCCGGCCGAAACGCGATGCACTCGGCGTGCGACCTCGACCATCGCTGCCCCCGCGCGCACCCAGAGGAAGAGCACAAGACGATCGTTCGACAGCGGTCCCGCCGAGACGGGCGGAAGCTCATCCACGGAGAGCATGGAGAGGTTGCTGACACTCCGCACGAGCACGCCTTCTGGCCGGGACAATGATTCGTCGCTTCATGATAACCGATGAAGGTAAGGCAAAGCTAACCTCAATCGAGTGCCGCCTGCCTTCCCGGCACCTGAACCGACCCCGAACAAGAGAGAACCACCGATGAGGAACCTGCGCCCGGAACGATCCCGAACTGCCACCGCCGCCACTGTCCTAGGAGCCGCGGTCGTCGCGCTCCTCCTGCTGTCAGGCTGCAGCGGCGAGGCCGGCGCGGGGTCGGAGACGGCCAGCAGCTCCACGAGCCTGCTGCCTGCGGCTGAGGGCGTGACGGAGTATCCGCTGACGTTGACGACGGCCTGGGGCGAGACGTCTCTCGAGGAACGTCCCGAACGGATCGCGGTCGTGAACTCCTACGGCACCGATGTCGAGCTCCTCGCCAGCATCGGAGTGTCTCCTGTGCTGGCCCCGGACACTTTCGAGCGATCCGTCTGGACCCTCGACGCGCTTGCCCACGAGGTCGAGACCGTCTACGCCTACGACGACGCGGAGCCCTACCCCTACGAGACCGTCGCGGCGAGCGAGCCGGACCTCATCATCGTCACTGCCGAGGACATCGGCGCCGAGGCGTACGAGCGCCTGTCCGCCATCGCGCCGGTGCTGGCGGCCGAGACCTCAGACGACGTCGTGGCCACCTGGCAAGACCGCCTCGACCAGATCGCGACGGCGCTGGACCTCAGTGACGCCGCTGCAGACGTCGTCGACGGCTACGACCAGTTCTTCAGCGACGTGAGAGAGGACAACCCGGAGTTCGAGGGGCTGACGGCGACCTACCTGGTCGTGTTCGGGAGCGAATGGGGGATCGAGTACTACTCCGGCACCGGATCGACCGTCGAATCCCTGTTCCTCAGCCTCGGGTTCAGTGCCAACCCTCTGGCCGAGAACTTCGACGACACGCGCACCACGGTCAGCACGGAGCTGATCAGCCTGGTCGACGCCGACGTCCTGATCGTCGCGAACAACACCCAGGATCTCGAGCGCACCGAGTTCGACGAACTGCTCACGTCGCAGTCGCTGTTCCAGCAGTTGGATGCCGTCGAGAACAACCATGTCGTGATCTTCGACAACGCCGGCACCAGCTACGTCTTCGACGGCGAAGAGTTCGAGGGCAACATCGCCTGGGCGCTCGGATATCCCGGGCCCCTGTCGACCGAATGGGCCGCCGAGCGCTTGGTCGCGATGATCGACTCGGTGCTCGGGTGAGAGTGCGGTGACAGCGGCACACAGCGTGTGACGGGTGCGCGTACACCGGACGCGGCTCGGGTGCCGTGTCGCGCGTGACCGTATTCCGGCGATCCGCACCAGAGATCTGCCGAGCGTCGATCGCATCCACTGCCCGTGATGCGGAGGGCATCTCCTCCTCCGCATCACGGGCAGTGGGCCGTGACCACGGGGCACTCCCCGTCAGCCGCCGCCATTGCTCTGCGGGGCGACACCGCAGCTGTCTCGGCCGCGCCTGACGCGCGCCCTGACGTCGTCGCTTGTGGACTCTCCCCCGCGATGCGGAGCTCCTCATCGAACAGGAGTCCGTTCTGGCATCCAGCAGAGAACGCGCCTTCCTGGCTCGCCGCGCGGATGCGGCCAACGACCTCTCAAAGATCTCTCAACGAGTTGTCAACAACCCCTGGACGTCGGTGGACGCGGGTTCGGACGGTTGCCTCGACCGGCCTCCCACGCCGCCCACAGTCGCGCATACGCCCCGTCGACGGCGACGAGCGCCGCGGGGGAGCCTTCCTCGGCGATGCGACCGTCATCGACGACGAGGACGCGATCACAGCTGGCGGCCTGGGAGAGCCGGTGGGCGACGACCAGCGCTGCTCGCCCGGAGATGGCCGTCTCGGCGGCGCGATCGAGCAGGCTCGCGTCCGCGCTGTCGGCCTCCGCGGTCGCTTCGTCCAGGATCGCGAGTTCCGCATCCGCCAGCAGCAGCCGCGCGAGGGCGAGCAATTGCGCCTGCGCCGCGGTGAGCGGGTGCCCGCCGTGCCCGACAGGCGTGGCGAGCCCGTCCGGCAGCGCGTGCAGCAGCCCGCCGGCGTGCACGCGGGTGAGCGTCTCCGTCAACTCGGCATCCGAGGCATCGGGACGGGCGAGGCGCAGGTTGTCGGCGAGGGTCCCGGCGAAAACGTGGGTCTCCTGCGAGAGCAGCAGTGTCCGTGCCGGCCTGCTGACCGATCCGGTGGCGGGCTCGTGGATGCCGGCCAGCAGGGCGGCGATGGTGCTCTTGCCGGCACCCGAGGCGCCGACGAGGGCGACCCTCTCGCCCGGGTCCACGTGCAGGTCGACCTCGTGCAGCACAGGCCTGCTGTCGCCGTAGGAGAACGTGACGCGTCGCGCCGACGCGACGGGTCCGCCCGCTGCGGGCGTCGTCATCTCCGCGGGCGGCGCGCTGACAGCGGAAGGACTCCGCGTGATGCCGACGATGCGGGAGAGCGACGCGGCGGCATCCTGGGCCTCGTCCATGACGAACACGAGCTCACCGACGGGAGCGAACACCTGCAGCAGCAGGAGCACGGCGGTCGTGGCCCCGCCGATCGTGGCGAGGTCGGCCTGCACGAGCCAGAAGCCCGCCAGCAGCAGGCTGGCGAGGCCGAGATATTCGGCGAGGTTGAGGCGGCCGGTGAGCATGTTCTGGACGACCCGTGCGCGCAGCGCCCAGCGCACGACGTCCCACGATGCGACCGCGATGCGACCCGAGTGCTCGTCGGAGAGCCGATAGGCGAGCACGGTGTCGAGCCCGCGCAACGCGGCGAGCACGTGGTGCGCCCGCGTCGCCGTCGCGGCGCGCTGGGCCGCGTAGATCATCGGCGCGGTGCGCAGGTACCAGCGGATCGTCAGGGCGTAGACGGGGATGGTGACCGCGAGCGCGAGCGCGAAGCGGCCATCGACGAGGCCCATGCCCGCCACGGTGACGACGACGGTGAACAGCGCCGAGGTCAGGGCGGGGACGAGTTGCGGGATCGCGTCGGACACCTCGGCCACGTCATCGCTCGCGCGCGAGACGAGGTCACCCGTCCCGGCGCGCTCGACCACGCCCTGCGGCAGGGCGAGGGCGCGGGCGATGAACTCCTCACGCAACTCGGCGAGCATCCTCTCGAACAGACGTGCGGCGAGCATGACCCCCACCCCGGCCGTCGCGGCTGCGAAGAGCGTGGCACCGAGGATCGCGAGTCCCAGTCGCCACACTTCCGCCGCGGTGGCGGTGTCGTCGCCGATGAGGTCGACGAGCGCCCCCAGCGCCCACGGCGTCACGAGCCCCGCAGCCGCGCCGCTGAGCATCACGACGACGACGAGCAGGAGCAGCCCGGGCCGGCGGGACGCCAGTCGCCACGCGACGGCGAGGGTCTGCCGTCCGGTTGCAATGGGCAATGTGGTGGCGGTCATGTTCCGCTCCCGGCGGTCACGACCCGGTCGCACACGCCCAGCAGCGCGGGGGATGCCGTGAGCACGATCGTCGTTCGCCCCGCCCGGATGCCGCAGAGCCTCGACGCGATGGCCTGTTCGGTGGCGGCGTCGACCGAAGTCGCCGGCTCGTGCAGCAGCAGCACGGGCGGATGCGCGGCGTACGCGCGGGCCAGGGCGATGCGCTGGCGCTGTCCGCCCGACAGTTGCGTGCCACCCTCGCCGACCGGGGTCTCCACGCCGTCCGGGAGCGCGTCGAGGATGTCGTTGCACGCGGCCGCTTCCAGAGCGCTCGGCACCAGGGCGGCGTCGGTGGCGGGAGTGGAGAGGTTCCACGCGATGGTTCCGTCGAACAACTCGGCCCGGTGCGGGGCGACCAGCACCAGGCGTCGCCAGGCATCCACGCCGAGGGCGGACGGCGGCGCGCCGTCGAGGAGCACGCTCCCCGCATCGCCCGATCGGCGGCGGGCGGACAGCAGCCGGACGAGTTGCTCCGCCGCGGCCTGATCGGCGCGCACACCGACCAGCTCGCCCGGCTCGACCCGCAGCGCGAGCTTCGGCAGCACCGCCTCGACCACGGGCGCCTCACCGTCGGCGCGAGGGGTGGGAGCGGCATCCGGGGCATCGGCTGCGATGGGCGCGTTCAGCACGCTCAGCACGCGGTGGGCGGAGGCGACCCCGATCGCCCAGACCGCTCCGGTGTTGGCGGGCATCATCGTCAGCGGTCCGACGAGGAACTGGATCAGCCCGACCGCAGCGATCAGCCCTCCGATGCCGAGCTGCCCGGCCCCGCCCAGATGCGACGGCAGGGCGAGGAACCCGGCGAGCACCGTCAGCGCGGCGGTGAACAGCCCGGTGAGGGCATCGGTGCCGCCGAGGAACACGCCGTGTGCGGTCTTGGCCCGCAGCGTCCCGCCCAGTGCCGCCTGGCTGACCTCCCGATAGCGACGGGTGGCCTCGGGTTCTGCGCGCAGCCCCTTGATGACCCGGTACCCGGCGAGCAGGTCCGCGGCCCGCCCCACGGCGTCGGCAGCGAGTTCCTGCTGCGCAAACGACCGGCGCTGCAGGGGCCCGCCGGCGGTGAACAGCACCACCAGCAGTGCCGCCGCGCCGAGCAGCACCGCGATGCCCAGCCACGGCGACAGCAGCGACAACCACACGCCGCAGAACACGATCGCGGCCAGTTCCCCGGCCGGGTAGACGCCGATCTGCATGATCGCCGCCAGGCGGGTGACGTCGCTCGTCGCGATCGACAGCGCGGCCCCGTCCGACTGACCGTGCTCGCTGCCCGCCGGGTGCAGCAGCCGGTCGGTGACGGTCGTGCGCAAGCGATGCTGCACCTGCTGCATCCCGTAAAGACCCAGCCGCGATCCGAAGCGCAACGCCAGGGAGAACGCCGCGAAATCCACCGCCAGCACGCCCAGCCACCACAGCAGCCGGCCGAGATCTCCCGTCGCGATGGCCCCGTCGATCGCCGCGCCGACGATCACCGGCACGAGCGCTTCGCCGATCATGCTCACCGCGAGCAGGAGCCCTGCCGGCACGGTGAACCGGCGCGCGGCGAACATGACCCGCACCGCGAACCGCGTCGCCGACACGCCTTCGTACCGGATCGGTGCGGACAGTCGCGGCTGGACCGGGGCCTGGAGAAGAACCGGCAGACGGATGCCGAACCATGTCCGGCCCAGCGTTTCATCGGCGGACTCCTGTGCCGCCGTCATCTCTCACCGGGGGCGAGCGTGTAGAGCGTGAGCCCCCACCCGATCGTCGTGCGCTCCGCCGGGGCGAGACCCGCGGCGGCGAACAGCGCCTCGTGCTCATCGTGGTCGCGGGCACCGCCGCCGGTGAGGGCGAACTCGATCAGGTCGCCCTCGTAGTCGTGCTCGTCGGCCAGCTCGGCTTCCAGGATCCTGCCGAACACCAGCACGCTCCCGTCCGGGTTGACGCTCGCCGCCGC
>NZ_JASGFE010000034.1:0-27515 GCF_047605725.1 Microbacterium sp. | reverse complement strand
GGCGGGTTCAAGCTGCTATTGCAACGTTGATTTCGTTTCGTAGTGTCTCACTCGGGGTGAGGAATCCGAGGGTCTTGCGGGGGCGTGTGTTCAGGAGGTGCTGCATGGTGGCGAGGTCGGTGTCGGTGACCTCGTTGAAGTTCGTGCCCTTGGGGTAGAAGTCCCGGATCAGCCCGTTGAGGTTCTCGTTGCTCCCGCGCTGCCAGGGGGAATGCGGGTCGCAGAAGAACACCGGGCAGCCGGTGCGGACGGTGAACGCCTTGTGCTGGGCCATCTCGGCGCCCTGGTCCCAGGTGATCGTGGTGAACAGCGCCCCGGGGAGGGAACCGATCATGGCCTGCAGCCGGGTGATCACGGTCTCGCTGTCCCGGTGCCCGGGCAGCCGCCCGATCAGCGCGAACCGGCTGCGCCGTTCCACGAGCGTCACGATGCCGGAGTTACCGGGCCCGACCACGAGATCACCTTCCCAGTGACCGGGAACGGCACGGTCGGCGGCCTGGGCGGGACGCGCGGACAACCGCGCCCCCTCCAGCCAGGGACGCCCGTTACGGGCCGGGAGCTGGGAACGGGGCTTACGGCTGGTGCGTCCCGACCGCAGCGCCTTCTGCACGGTCAGCTCGTGACGTAACGCGCCCTTGCCCTGCACGTAGAGGGCTTGATAGATCGTCTCGTGCGACACGCGCATCTCCGGCCGGTCGGGGAAGTCGATCACCAGTCTCGCGCTGACCTGGACCGGGGACCACTTCTGGTTCAGCCTCTCCGCGACCGCTGCCCGCAGCACCGGGCCGGCCAGCTTCCCCGGCCGGGACCGGGACCGCGCTTTCACCGCCTGGTAGTGCGCGACGCCCGCGTGGTAGTGCTGCTCCTTGCCGGTCACGTGACGGCCGTGACCATGCTCCACCCGGTGCCGGGCGATCTCCCGGGACACCGTCGAGGCAGATACCCCCAGATGACTGGCGATCCGCCGGATCGGCCAGGACCCCGCCCCGGCAAGCGCGGCCTCGATGAACGCCCGGTCCGCCAGGGTCAGCCGCCGGTACCTGCGCCCGGGAACCGGGCCGGGCGCGCCCGTACCCACCAGCACGACCCCGCCCCCGCTACGCGGCGCATTGAATGTCATACCCGCGATCCTGGACCAGTTCTTCACCGTCGACGCACTGACACCATGCACCACAGCAACATCCCCCGCCCGGCCACCCTCCAGCACGCTCGAGTACACCGCCGCCCGCACCCGCCACTCATACCTCTGACCCACCACAACCTCCACACACCCGGTGTTGCAATAGCCCCCTGAAGCCGCCGGGTCTGCACGGCAGAACGCGCCAACCAAGCCGCGCGAGCGTGCCGACCAAGACGCAGCGCGGCGCACCGACCTCTGCCGCGGCAGAACGCGCCAACCAAAGCATCGCGCGCGCCGGCGAACACCAGAACGCAACGACCGGATGCCGGCGGCGGCCAGGGATGCCGCTCAGTTCGAGGTGTAGCCGACCAACAGCCCGCCGGTCACCTTCACCATGACGTTGTAGATGCCGGCGACGACGGCGCCGAGCACGGTCACGACGATGAGGTTGAGGATCGACACGATGGCCGCGAACGCCATCACCTGCGGCAGGCTCAGGAACGACGCGATCGAGAAGCTGCCGTCGGTGAACGCCACGAAGAACTCGTCGAGCTTGCCGAGCAGGCCCGTCGTCTGCAGCACCATGTAGATCAGGAACACAGCGACCACGTTCACGATCGCGAGGGCCACCGCGGCCAGGAACGACAGCTTCACGGCGGACCAGAAGTCCACGTACACGAGCCGCAGGCGCACCTGCTTCTCACTGGTCCTGCTCGACGACTTCTTCGCGAGCTTGTCGGCTACCGTGCTCATTCGTCCTGGTTACTCTCTTCGGGGCTGATCGGCGTGGTGGGATCGGCGTCGTTCGGGTCAGCACCATCGTCGACGGATGCCTCGGCCAGTCCCCGCTCGCCGTTGCGGGCGATCGCGAGGATGCGATCGTCGTCATCGGGCCGGGCGAAGACGACACCCATCGTGTCGCGCCCCTTGGCGGGCACCTCGGCCACGGCAGAGCGTACCACCTTGCCACTGGCAAGAACCACCAAGACCTCGTCGTCCTCCGAGACGATCAGCGACCCCGCCAGGTCGCCCCGGTCCTCGTTGAGCTTGGCGACCTTGATCCCCAGCCCGCCGCGCCCCTGGGTGCGGTACTCCGACAGCGACGTGCGCTTGGCGTACCCGCCCTCGGTGACGACGAAGACGAAGCCGTCGCCCGCGGCGACCGACGCGGTCAGCAGGCTGTCGCCCTCCCGGAACGACATGCCCTTCACACCCTCGGTCGAGCGGCCCATCGGACGCAGCGACTCCTCGGTCGCGGCGAACCGCAGCGACATCCCGTGCCGGCTCACCAGCAGGATCTCTTCGTCGTCGTCGACCAGCAGGGCGCTCACGACCTCATCGCCGCCGTCCTCGTCGCCGCCGTGCTGACGCAGCTTGATCGCGATGACCCCGCCCTGGCGATTGGTGTCGAACTCGGTGAGCCGCGTCTTCTTCACCAGGCCCCCACGGGTGGCGAGCACCAGATAGGTCGCCGCGCTGTAGTCGCGGATGTCGAGGATCTGCGCGATCTCCTCCCCCGGCTGCAGCGCCAGCAGGTTCGCGACGTGCTGGCCCTTGGCGTCGCGCCCCGCCTCGGGGACCTCGTACGCCTTCGCCCGGTAGACCCTGCCCTTGGTCGTGAAGAACAGCAGCCAGTGGTGGGTGGTGGTGACGAAGAAGTGCTCGACGACGTCGTCCGCGCGCAGCTGTGCGCCCTTGACGCCCTTGCCCCCGCGGTGCTGCGAGCGGTAGTTGTCGCTGCGCGTGCGCTTGATGTAGCCCTCGCGCGTGACGGTGACGACCATCTCCTCCTCGGGGATGAGGTCCTCGATCGACATGTCGCCGTCGAAGCCGGGCAGGATGTGCGTGCGGCGCTCGTCGCCGTACTTGGCGACGATCTCGGTCAGCTCGTCGCGGATGATCGCGCGCTGGCGGCCCTGGTCGGCGAGAATGTCGTTGTAGTCGGCGATGCGGGCCTCGAGCTCGGTCGCCTCGTCGACGATCTTCTGGCGCTCCAGCGCCGCGAGGCGCCGCAGCTGCATGTCGAGGATCGCCTGGGCCTGCACCTCGTCGATGTCGAGCAAGCGCTGCAGTCCGCTGTTGGCCTCGGCCACCGTCGGCGAGCGCCGGATCAGCGCTATCACCTCGTCGAGCGCGTCGAGCGCCTTGAGATAGCCGCGGAGGATGTGCATGCGCTCCTCGGCCTTGCGCAGGCGGAAGGCCGTGCGGCGCACGATGACGTTCACCTGGTGGTCGATCCAGTGCGTCACGAACCCGTCCAGGGCGAGCGTGCGCGGCACGCCGTCGACGATCGCGAGCATGTTCGCGCCAAAGTTCTCCTGCAGCTGGGTGTGCTTGTACAGGTTGTTGAGCACGACCTTGGCGACGGCATCCCGCTTCAGCACGATCACGAGCCGCTGACCGGTGCGGTCGCTCGTCTCGTCGCGGATGTCGGCGATGCCGGTGATCTTGCCGTCGCGCGCGAGATCGCGGATCTTCACCGCCACGTTGTCGGGGTTGACCTGGTAGGGGAGCTCGGTGACCACGAGGCATGTGCGGCCCTGGATCTCCTCCACGTCGACCACCGCGCGCATCGTGATCGAGCCGCGTCCGGTCCGATACGCGTCACGGATGCCGCGGGTGCCGAGGATCTGGGCCGCGGTCGGGAAGTCGGGCCCGTGGATGCGCGACATGAGCGCTTCGAGGAGCTCTTCGCGCGTGGCATCCGGGTTCTCCAGCGACCACAGCGCGCCGTCGGCGACCTCGCGCAGGTTGTGCGGCGGGATGTTCGTGGCCATGCCGACGGCGATGCCCACCGAGCCGTTCACGAGCAGGTTCGGGAAGCGTGCGGGCAGCACGACCGGCTCCTGCGTGCGACCGTCGTAGTTGTCCTCGAAGTCGACGGTGTCCTCGTCGATGTCCCGGACCATCTCCATGGCCAGCTGGGCCATCTTCGTCTCGGTGTACCGCGGGGCGGCGGCGCCCTGATTGCCGGGCGAGCCGAAGTTGCCCTGACCGTCGGCGAGCGGATACCGCAGCGACCACGGCTGCACGAGCCGCACGAGCGCGTCGTAGATCGGGGAGTCGCCGTGCGGGTGGAACTGCCCCATGACCTCGCCGACGACGCGCGCGCACTTCGAGTACGCCTTGTCGGGGCGGAACCCGCCGTCGTACATGCCGTAGATGACGCGCCGGTGCACCGGCTTCAGGCCGTCCTCGACCCGCGGCAGCGCGCGGCCCACGATGACGCTCATCGCGTAGTCGAGATAGCTCCGCTGCATCTCGGCCTGCAGATCGACCTGGTCGATGTTGCCGTGCACGTAGCCGGCGGTCGGGTCGGGGCGTTCTTCGTCAGTCATGTGCTCTCGTCTTCTTCGTCATGCGGATGCCGTTGTCGTGATGTGGATGCCGGGGGTACCGGGCTCAGGGGTGCTCATCGTTGAGGGCTACCGGGCTCCGGGATGCTCTTCTCCGGACAAGAGCGGGGACCCCGCCGCTTCGCGGCACCCCGATTGTCCGGAGATGAGCATCCCTCCGCCCTCACGTCCGACGGCTGGCGATGTGGCATCCATTCGTTCATCGGGGTCAGATGTCCAGGAAGCGGACATCCTTGGCGTTGCGCTGGATGAACCCGCGCCGCGACTCGACGTCCTCCCCCATCAGCACCGAGAAGATCTCGTCGGCGGCGGCCGCGTCATCGATCGTGACCTGCTTGAGCGTGCGCGTCTCGGGGTCCATCGTGGTCTCCCACAGCTCCTTCGGGTTCATCTCGCCCAGACCCTTGTAGCGCTGCACGCCGCTGTCCTTCGGGATGCGCTTGCCGGAGGCGAGCCCGTCGGCCATGAGCGCGTCGCGCTCACGGTCGCTGAACACGTACTCGTGCTCGGCGTTCGACCACTTCAGCCGGTACAGCGGGGGCTGGGCGAGGTAGACGTAGCCCTCCTCGATGAGCCCGCGCATGTACCGGAACAGCAGGGTCAGCAGCAGCGTCGTGATGTGCTGGCCGTCGACGTCGGCATCGGCCATGAGCACGATCTTGTGGTACCGGGCCTTCTCGACGGAGAAGTCCTCGCCGATGCCGGTGCCGAAGGCCGAGATCATCGCCTGGATCTCGTTGTTGCCGAGCGCGCGATCGAGCCGCGCCTTCTCGACGTTGAGGATCTTGCCGCGCAGCGACAGGATCGCCTGCCGCTCAGGGTCTCGACCCCGCACGGCCGAGCCCCCCGCCGAATCCCCCTCGACGAGGAAGATCTCGCTGATCGAGGGGTCCTTGCTGGTGCAGTCCTTGAGCTTGTCGGGCATGGATGCCGACTCGAACACGCTCTTGCGGCGCGCGGTCTCGCGGGCCTTGCGTGCGGCCAGGCGCGCGGTGGCGGCGTCGATCGCCTTGCGGACGACGTTCTTCGCCTGCGCCGGGTTGCGGTCGAACCAGTCGCCGAGCCGATCGCCGACGACCTTCTGGACGAACGCCTTCGCCTCGGTGTTGCCGAGCTTGGTCTTGGTCTGCCCCTCGAACTGCGGCTCGGACAGCTTCACCGAGATGACGGCGGTGAGCCCCTCGCGGATGTCGTCGCCGGTGAGGTTGTCGTCGCGGTCCTTGAGCAGACCCTGCGCGCGGGCGTACTTGTTCACGAGCGCGGTGAGCGCCGCGCGGAACCCCTCCTCGTGCGTGCCGCCCTCGTGCGTGTTGATCGTGTTGGCGAAGGTGAACACGTTCTCGGTGTAGCTCGTGGTCCACTGCATCGCCATCTCCATCGCGATCGAGCGGCCGGCATCCTCCGACTCGAAGTCGATGACGTCGGCGTTGACGACGTCGGCCTTACGCAGCCGGTTGAGGTACTCGACGTAGTCGACGAGCCCCCGCCGGTACAGGAAATCGTCGTGCGGCTGCACGGTCACCGACGTGCCGTCCTCACCGTCGACCACGTACGCCGAATGCGGTCGCTGATCGCTCAGCGCGATCCGCAGCCCCTTGTTGAGGAACGCCTGCTGCTGGAACCTCGTCCGCAGCGTGTCGTAGTCGAACTCGACGGTCTCGAAGATCTCAGGGTCTGGCCAGAAGGTGATCGTCGTGCCGGTCTCGTCGCTGGTCTCACCCCGCTGCAACGGGCCGTCCGGCACCCCGCCGGCACGGAACGACTGTCGCCACACGAAGCCCTGACGACGGATCTCCACCTCGAACCGCGCCGACAGCGCGTTCACGACCGACGAGCCGACCCCGTGCAGGCCGCCGGAGACCGCGTAGCCGCCCCCGCCGAACTTGCCGCCGGCGTGCAGCACCGTCAGCACGACCTCGACGGTCGATTTGGTCGGGTCCGAGGCGTGCGGGTCGACCGGGATGCCGCGACCGTTGTCGACCACGCGGACCGCACCGTCCTCGAGGATCGTCACCTCGATGGTGTCGCAGTGGCCGGCGAGCGCCTCATCGACCGAGTTGTCGACGATCTCGTAGACGAGGTGGTGCAGGCCCCGCTCACCGGTCGAGCCGATGTACATGCCGGGCCGCTTGCGCACGGCCTCGAGGCCTTCGAGCACCTGGATGGTGTCGGCCCCGTAGTCGTTCGACACCTTGCTGACGGAACGCTGTTCGGGTTCCTCGGGAACGTTGTCGGCGGTGTCTGACGTCATAGGTTCCGAGCGCTCCAGATTCGTGCTTTGCAGGGGTTACCAGTCTAGTCGGCTGGAGCTGTCGCTTTCTCGCTCTCCGGCGCTGTAGCGCGATGAAATCCGTCCGGATGCCACGAACCTGGGGTCACCCGTAGGTATCGCGAGGACCACGCCCTGGAACGGCTCTGCGACCCCATTTCCAGGAGGGGACGTCCGGGCCGACGAACCGCACCGTGTGCACCCCCGCGTCGGGAAACCGGCGGACGATCTCGGTCACGATCGTCGCTCGCATGAGGTGAAGGTTCTTGGCCCACGCGGTCGAGTCGCACTGCACCGTGAGCACGCCGTCGCCGAGCGCCACCGGAGTCGCGTGCCGAGCGGTCTCGGCGCCGGCGACCTCCTCCCACTGCCGGACGAGGTCCTCTCGGGCCAGTTGGGGCTCCCAGCCCGCCTGCCGGGTGAGGTCGGCGAGCACCTCGCCGACGCCGCGCGGGTCGCGGCCGGAGGTGAAGGGCTGGCTCTCGTCGTCGTCGCGTCGCGCCCTCCGCTTGCGCCGCCCGCGCGCAGAGGGCTCCAGGCCGCGCAGGCGCAGGTAGGTCGCGATCGTCTCGGGCGGCCCGAGCGGCTCGCTGTGCTCACCCATCGACGTCCTCGCGGATCGTGCCGGCCTCCACGCGCACGGTGCGGGCTCGCAGAGCTGCGGGCACGTCCTCCTCGACGGCCGCGGTCACGATCACCTGCTCGTACCCGGCGACCAGCCCCGCAAGCCGCGCCCGCCGATCGGCATCGAGCTCGGCGAACACATCGTCGAGGATCAGCACCGGGTCGCCCAGCTGCGACTGCGCACGCAGCAGCTCCGCCGACGCCAGCCGCAGCGCGAGCGCGACCGACCACGACTCGCCGTGCGACGCGTATCCCTTGACCGGCAGGCCGCGCACCCGCAGCACGAGGTCGTCGCGGTGCGGGCCGACGAGGGTGAGGCCGCGCTCCAGCTCGAGCGGGCGCTTCGCCTCGAGCGCGGTGCGGAAGAGCTGCTCGATCGCGGATGCCTCGGCCGCCGTCGCGGGGCCGTCGGCCTCCTCGGGATCGGCACCGCCCACGGTGAGCGCCCAGTCCAGTCGCGGGCGATGATCGGCGCCCGCGATCGCCGCGTAGGCCTGGGCCACGGGCCCGGCCAGCTCGCCCGCCAGGGCGAGCCTGGCACGGATCACCTCGGAGCCCAGTCGCACGAGCTTGTCGTCCCACACGTCGAGCGTGGCGAGTGCCTCGCCGCGGATGCCGCGCGCTCGCGCGGACTTCAGGAGTGCGGTGCGCTGCCTGAGCACACGCTCGTAGTCGCCGAGCACGCCGGCCAGCCGGGGAGTGCGCTGGATCAGCAGCTGATCGGCGAACCGGCGTCGGCCGGACGGATCGCCGCGCACGATCTGCAGGTCCTCTGGCGCGAACAGCACGACCTGCGCGTAACGCGGCAGCTCTGCCGTGCGCACCGGTGAGCCGTTCACGCGCGCCTTGTTCGACCCGGAGCGATTCAGTTGGGTCTCGAGCAGGACGTGGCGGTCGCGCTGGGCGAACCGGGCCCGGACGACCGCGGCATCCGCCCCGTCGCGCACCATCGGCGCGTCCTGCGACACGCGGTGCGAGCCGAGCGTGGCGAAATAGGCGATCGCCTCGGCCAGATTCGTCTTGCCCTGACCGTTGCGCCCCACGAAGAGATTGGCGCCCGCCCCCAGCGTCACGTCGGCCGCCGCATAGTTGCGGAAGTCGACGAGACTGAGCCGCTCCACGATCACCCTGTCACCCTACGTCGAGCCGATGACACCCGTCCCCCTCACTGTCGGCGACACCTTCCTGAGATGGCGCCAGAACGTCGCGCCGCAATGGCTACGGCTCCAGGCGACGGCGCCACTTCCCTGCGATGGCGCCACATATTCGTATAGGCCGAAGCAGGAAACTGTGGCCGAAGCACGGCACACGCCGACCACCAGGTGACGGCGCACACGGGGCCGGCGCACACGGGGCCATGGTGCAAGCGGATGCCGGGGCGATGACTCGCGCGGCACGGAACGGGGACCGGGTGCCGGCCTCAGCGCAGCAGCAGGTTCGGCTGCAGCAGGTACTTGAAGCTCTCCACGCCGCCGGAGGTCTGCGGCGTGATGAGCACCGGGCTCAGCTTATTGGCGTTCTCGCTCGAGGTGAACGTGATGCGGGTGAACTCGCTGCGCACGGCTCCGAGCGCCTCCAGCAGGTACTGCGGGTTCAGGCCGAGGGTGACCTCGTCTCCGGCCAGGGTGGCGTCGACAGATTCGGTCGCACGCGCCTGCTCGGTGCCCGAGGCATCCATCGACACGCCCTCGGCCGTGAAGGTGAACCGCAGCGGCGCCGATCGGTCGAGCACGAGCGACACGCGGCGCACCGCCTCGGTGAGCTCGCCGGTGTTCACGACCGCGTGGTGGTCGTTCTGAGCGGGGAAAAGCCGGCGCACGGGCGGGAAGTTGCCCTTGATCAGCAGCGACGTCACCGTCTTGTTGCCCGCGGTGAACGCGATGATCTCGCGGTCGCCCGATCCGGAGAAGGCGATGGAGATCTCGCCGGAGTGCGCGAAGGTCTTGCCGACCTCGGTGAGCGTGCGGGCCGGGACCAGCGCGGTCGTGGTGGCGGTCTCGTCCGCCACTCCCCCGCCGTCCCACGCGATGTCGCGCAGCGCGACGCGGTAGCGGTCGGTCGCCACCAGGCTCAGCTCGGTGCCGGCGACCTCCAGCTGCACCCCGGTGAGCACCGGGGTGACGTCGTCGCGCGACGCAGCGAAGGCGACCTGCGCGATCGCGGTCGCGAAGTCCTCCGCTGGAACTACGCCCGACCGGCCGCTCACCTCGGGGATCGCCGGGTACTCCTGCACCGGCATCGAGGCGAGCGTGAACCGCGCCGATCCGCAGCTGAGCAGGATCGCCCCGTCGTCGTCGACCTCCACCTGGACCGGTGCGTTCGGGAGCCGGCTGGCGATCTCGGAGAGCAGGCGCCCGTGCACGAGGATCGTGCCGGGATCGTCGACCGTCGCCTCGATCGTCGTGCGGGCGGATGCCTCGTAGTCGAACGCCGCGAGGGAGAGGCCCTCCTCCGACGCCTCGACCAGCACGCCGGCCAGGATCGGCTGCGGATTGCGCTGCGGCAGGAGCTTGACGACGAACGACACGGCCTCGCTGAACACATCGCGATTGACGTGGAACTTCACTTCGGCTCCCTTGACGGTGTGCGGGATTCCCATGCTAGTGCCCTCCCTGCACCGAACCCGGGCCCGCCGTGGCGATCCCGCACCGCTCGAGGTGATCGAATTCCCTTTCTCTCCTTCTGTCTCTGTCATAGTCATCTCCCCCGTGGAAACTGTGGACGGGCGGGCGAGTTCTCAGTGCGGGAGCGGGAACCACACGCGTGTAAGTTGTGGGCGGCCTGCGGATGACCTCGGGAGGTGTCGGCGTCGGGGGCAGCGCGCTGTCCACAGGGTCGTGGAATCCGTACACATCAATCCGAAAGCCGTGGGAAGTTATCCACAACTTGTTCACACTGTGCAGAACGCGCGACGACGCCGCGTCCGGGGGTCGGACGCGGCGTGGGGAAAGGGCTTTCAGCGGGCGGTGCGGCCCAGTAGTGCGGTGATCTCGGTCACCTGGTTGTAGATCGAGCGCCGCTCCTTCATGAGCTGGCTGATCTTCTTGTACGCGTACATGACGGTCGTGTGGTCGCGGTTGCCGAACAGCTGCCCGATCTTCGGCAGTGACAGGCTCGTGCGCTCCCGGCACAGGTACATCGCGATCTGACGGGCCGAGGCCACGGCCTGCGACCTGCTCGATCCGTAGAGGTCGTCGACCGACAGCCGGAAGTAGTGGGCGGTGGTGGAGATGATGTCGGCCGGCGAGACGACGTTCATGTCGTCCTGGGCGACGATGTCGCGCAGGACGGTCTGAGCCAGCGCGATGTCGAGGTGCGCGCGGTTGAGGCTGGCATATGCCGACACGCGTATGAGTGCGCCCTCGAGCTCCCGGATGTTCGACGAGACCTTCGTGGCGATGTACTCCAGCACCTCGTCCGGCACGAGGAGTCGCTCGCTCTGCGCCTTCTTTCGGAGGATCGCGATGCGGGTCTCGAGGTCGGGCGCCTGCACGTCGGTGATCAGGCCCCACTCGAAGCGACTGCGCATGCGGTCCTCAAAGCCGGTGAGCAGGCGCGGCTGCACGTCGCTGGTGATCACGACCTGCTTGTCATGGTCGTGCAGCTGATTGAACGTGTGGAAGAACGCCTCCTGCGTCTCGGCACGTCCCTGCAGGAACTGGATGTCGTCGATGAGGAGGATGTCGACGTCTCGGTACCGCGCCTGGAACGCGGCGCCGCGGTTGTTCGCGATCGAGTTGATGAAGTCGTTCGTGAACTCCTCGCTGGAGACGTAGCGCACCCGGACGCCGGTGTACAGGTGCTGGGCGTAGTCGCCGATGGCGTGCAGCAGATGCGTCTTGCCGAGCCCGGAGTCGCCGTAGATGAACAGCGGGCTGTATGCCTTGGCGGGAGCCTCTGCCACGGCCACGGCGGCCGCGTGCGCGAAGCGGTTGGACTGGCCGATCACGAAGTTGTCGAACGTGTACTTGGGGTTCAGACGCGTGTCCTGACGCGAGGCCATCGAGACGGGCTCCGGGGGATCCTCCGGCCGGGGGCGCGACGTGGACGCCGGCGCGCCGAACCTCGTCGGCGGGTCGGATGGTGCGGAACGAAGCGGCTGGTGCTCTGAGAGCTCCGGGTTGACGACCACCCGGAACGACGACACCGGAGGATCGGACTCGACGGCCGCGAGCGCCTCCATGATGGGACTGCGCAGTCGTTTGTCGAGCTGCGCCTTGGTGAGGTCGTTGGGGACGTCGAGGAACAGCATCCCTGCGCCGGTGACCCCTTGGGCGACAGCGAGACTGAGGAAGCCCTGCATCTGCGGGGTGACCCGCTCGTCGTCGGCGAGCGTGCGAAGCGCGGCAGACCACACCGGCACCTCCGGCAGCTCGTGTTCCGACATGTCCCCCCCGGGTCTCTGGGTGTCCTGCGTCGTCGAACGGCGGACTGCGGTCGCGGCAGTGGAGAACCGCCCGTGACACGCTAGTCATCGCGTGACGCGCAAGCAAAATCCACTGTACGACCGGGCCGCGTGTCGCCGCCAGCACAGATTCGTATCGGTGGATAATGCCGGGCCGACGTCAACGTCCGGTTTGAGTTCTCGCCCGCGGCGACGTAGCCTTAGTCGGTTGACGTCCGCGTGCGCGGACCGTCCCCTGTGCCCCCGTGTCCCCGGTCTAGAGCGTTCCGGTGACCGTCGATCCGGAGTGATCTCATGAGCAAGCGTACGTTCCAGCCCAACAACCGTCGTCGCGCCAAGAAGCACGGCTTCCGCGCCCGCATGCGCACCCGTGCCGGTCGTGCGATCCTCTCGGCGCGTCGCGCCAAGGGCCGCACCGAGCTGTCCGCCTGACCCGGCGCGGTGCTGGCGCGGGCGAATCGCATCACCCGCGGGGCGGACTACAAGACCGTCGTCCGTGGGGGTGGCCGGTGTGCCGGTGCGCACACCGTGATGTACGTCGTGACGACCCCGCACATGCGCTCGCCCCGATTCGGGTTCATCGTCAGCAAGCGGGTGGGCTCCGCGGTCGTCCGCAACACCGTCCGGCGTCGGCTGAAGGCGGTGTGCGCCGAGGCGCTCCCGTCTGTTCGCGCCGGAGCCGACGTCGTCATCCGCGCCCTGCCGTCCTCCGCGGCGGCGCCGTATCGAGAGCTGCGCGCCGAGGTCGTGCGCTGCCTCGGCCGGAGGGCGGCGGCATGAGCGCGTCCACGCTGCCGGTCTCCTCGACCGGTCAAGGCCGGTTCGTGGCATCCGCTTTCGCCGCCGCGCTGCCGCTGGTCCCCCGCAACGCTCTCCTGGCTGTGTTGCACGGCTATCGGGCGACCGTCTCCCATGTCTACGGCGACGTCTGCAAGTACTACCCCTCCTGTTCCGCTTACGCGGTCGGCGCCGTGCAGCAGCACGGCGCGCTCATGGGTGCCGCGCTCGCGGCCGCGCGCCTCGCGCGCTGCCACCCGTGGGCGCGGGGCGGCGTCGACGACGTGCCGCCCCACCGCGACTTCCGACACGAACTGACTCCGCACGGTTTCGTCGTGCCCCTGAGAAAGGACTGATCCTTGCCGGGTCTTCTTCTTGCCGCGAGCTCCACCCCCGCAGCGTCGGGCGGCGGTTTCGACCTGTTCGCGACGATCCTGTGGCCGCTGAAGTGGCTCGTGGAGGTCGTGCTGGTCGCCTGGCACACCCTGCTGACCTTCCTGGGCCTGTCGCCGGATGCCGGCCTGACCTGGGTGCTGTCGATCTTCGGTCTCGTGATCGTCGTGCGCTCCGCGCTGATTCCGCTCTTCGTGAAGCAGATCAAGAGCCAGCGCAAGATGATGGAGATCGCTCCTGAGCTGAAGAAGGTTCAGGACAAGTACCGCGGAAAGAAGGATCAGCTCTCCCGCGAGGCCATGAGTCGAGAGACCATGGCGCTGTACAAGAAGCACGGCACGACGCCGGTCTCCAGCTGTCTGCCGCTGCTGATCCAGATGCCGGTCTTCCTCGCCCTGTTCTACACGCTCAGCGATGTCAAGAAGCATGCCGAGGCGGGCATAGGCGGCGTCGGCCTGCTCAACGCGGACCTCACTCTGCAGTTCTACGACGCGAAGCTGTTCGGTGTCGCTCCGTTGCACACGAGCCTCATGGATGCGGTGAACCAGAAGCCGGACGGCTGGGAGATCACCGTCACGATCCTCGTGATCCTCGTGATCCTCATGATCGCCTCGCAGTTCCTCACGCAGCTGCAGATCATCTCGAAGAACCTGTCTCCCGAGGCCAGGACCGGTCAGGCGTACCAGATGCAGAAGATCATGCTGTACGTGCTTCCGCTGGCATTCATCTTCTCGGGTGTCTTCTTCCCGCTCGGCGTCGTGCTCTACTGGTTCACCAGCAACCTGTGGACGATGGTGCAGCAGTTCCTGGTCATCCGGAATATGCCGACACCGGGATCAGAGGCGGCCAAGGCGCGCGAAGAGCGGCTCGCTCGCAAGGGAAAGGCGATCGACTCCTCGGGCAAGGTTGTGCCGCTGGCTAAGTACGAGGCCGAGCAGCAGCGCCTCGTGGAGGAGCGAGAGCGCGCCAAGGCGGTCACGCCCAAGCGCCAGCAGCCGGTGAGCAAGCAGCGCGCGAAGAAGCAGTCCCAGAAGGGTCGCCGCGACGGGTCGCCGGGGTCGAGCGGATCGCCCGGGCGCTGAAACGGTCTGCTGTATTCCCTTACCCGCATGAACTGAGGAGCGATGATGACCGACACCGCTGGATCGACGACCGAGCAACGCGCGGTCGCGACCGACGATCAACTCGAGCAGGAGGGCGACATCGCCGCCGACTTCCTGGAGGGACTGCTCGACATCGCGGACATCGACGGAGACCTCGCCCTCGACGTGCGCACCGGGCGGGCCTATGTCTCTGTGGAGCAGGACGGCGACAGCGACGGCTCGCTGGCGCTGTTGTCGGACCCGGATACCGTGCAGGCACTGCAGGAGCTGACGCGTATCGCGGTGCAGAACAAGACCGGACGGTTCTCGAGGCTGATCCTGGATGTGGGCGGGTCGAGGCTCACCCGCCAGCAGCAGCTGGAGGCACTCGTCGAGCGCGCGATCGCGCGTCTCGACGACGGGGCGTCGCAGGCATCGCTGCCGGCGATGTCGAGCTACGAGCGCAAGCTCGTGCACGACATCGCCGCCGAGCGCGGACTGGTGTCGGAGTCGTACGGCGAGGGTCATGACCGCCACACCGTCATCCGCCGCGCCTGACGACTCCGGAACCTCCGGCGGGCTCGAGTCCGAGCCTCGTGCCGCGGCGCTGGTGTTCGGCGACCGGATCGCGCATGCGCGCCGGTTCACGCGGGCACTTGCGGTGGAGGGCGAAGAACGCGGCCTGATCGGGCCTTTAGAGGTTCCACGCCTGTGGACGAGGCACATCCTCAACTGTGCCGTCGCGGCACCGCTCTTTCATGGTCGCGTCGGCGATGTGGGCTCTGGCGCCGGGCTTCCGGGTCTGGTGCTGGCGATCGCGCGGCCGGACGTGCGGTGGGTGCTGATCGAGCCGATGGAGCGCCGCGTCGCGTGGCTGTCGGAGCAGGTCGCTGCGCTGGGCCTTGACAACGTGGAGATCGTCCGGGCGCGCGGGGAGGACTGGAAGTTCGGCCCTGTGCTGGATGCCGTGACCGCCCGTGCCGTGAGTGCGCTCCGCACACTGATCCCGGTGACCGCTCCCCTGGTGCGCGACGGCGGCGAGCTCATCCTGTTGAAGGGCGCCAACGCGGCGAACGAGATCACGGCGGCCGAGAAGCAGGTGCGCCGGTTCCGGCTGTCGCACGTGCGGGTGGAGCTCGTCGGCGGAGGCATTGTGGACGAGCCCACGCGGGTCGTACGAGCCACGGTCCGCTGAGTTCTATACCTTCAGTGCTACTGAAGGATGTCGATTCGTTGTTGTGCGTGTCGGCGCGAGAATGCAGGCTTTTTCGCGGGTTCGTGCGTGGGCTGTTGTCGGAGGTATCGGGCTTCGCGCTTCGGGTGTTCACGACAAGAGCAGGGCCCCTACCCCGATTGTCGTGAACACCCGAATCGCTGCGCCCTGTCCCCGCGGATGAGTTGCCGCCGCGGTCGCCTCTTTCGCGGTATGGATACTGGCGGCTGAATCCGCTGATGCGTCGAGTTCTGTTCGCAGTTGCGCTCAGGTTGGCTTTGTGTTGTGGGTTGTGTCCAATCGGAACTGTGCCGGCTGACTGTGTTGAGGCGGCTCCCGTGTTTCACGTGAAACACACATTCAGACGCTTCGCCCGATAGGTGTGGCCTTGCGCGCGGCAGCACCCGGCTGCGCATTTGGCTCGTGTGCAACTCACTGTCTGCGCTTTGGCGCCGTGGTATTGCATGGCTCAATTTGCCCACTCGTGCCCGAATGTTTCACGTGAAACACCCAGCACCAGCACTCGCACTGACCATCGTGATCGCCCACCGAGTGGTCTCCGCTGGCATGATCTGTGTGTTACCAAACCGTCGGAGCCAGCCTGCCGGAGCTCCGCGAACGCGAGGGCGCAGCGATTCGGGTGTACACGACAATCGGGGTAGGGGCCCTGCTCTTGTCGTGAACACCCGAATCGCGAAGCCCGGTACACCGGCGGGAGGTACCGGAGTACCAGCGCGGTCAAAGCGTACCGGAGTTGACTTCGTCCAATACGATGCTTTGTTTACGTTAACACGACCATCAGGAAGGGTGTTTCACGTGAAACAGCGTCCGAGCCAGCGGCTACAGTAGAGAAGTCGAGCGAACGCGGTGGGAGTGATCACGTGCCAGACCCGGAGAACCCGAACTCCACGACATCCTTCCTGGGGGACACCCCGCTGGCGAGGCAGCTGGCCAAACTGACTGCGCGGCGCAAGCGACTGGAAAGAGTTGTGCTCGAGTTCGGCGCACCGACGCGAATCATCACGATCTCCAACCAGAAGGGCGGAGTCGGCAAGACGACGACGACCGTCAACCTCGCCGCAGCGATCGCGGATGCCGGCGGACGCGTGCTCGTCGTGGACCTGGATCCGCAGGGGAATGCCTCCACCGCTCTCGGCATCGAGCACGCCGCAGACACCCTCAGCGTCTACGACGTGCTCACCGACGAGACTCCCCTCGCAGACATCATCGAAGTCAGCCCTGAGTCGCGGCGACTGTTGTGCGCGCCGAGCACAATTCACCTGGCTGGAGCAGAAATCGAGCTCGTCTCGCAGGTGGCGCGCGAGCATCGGCTGAAGCGTGCGCTGGACGCCTACCTCGAAGCGGCGCCGGAGCACGTGGACTTCGTGCTCATCGACTGCCCGCCCTCCCTGGGCCTGCTCACGATCAACGCGTTCGCCGCCGCCGCCGAACTGCTCATCCCGATTCAGTGCGAGTACTACGCGCTGGAGGGGCTGAGTCAGCTGATGGGGAGCGTTCAGATGATCCAGAAGCATCTGAACCCGGGCCTGCGACTGTCCACGATCCTGCTCACGATGTTCGACGGGCGCACGCGTCTGGCGCAGCAGGTGGCCGAAGAGGTGCGGCAGCACTTCCCGCGGGAGGTGCTGCAGACGGTGATCCCCCGCTCGGTGCGCGTCTCGGAGGCGCCGAGCTTCGGGCAGACGGTGCTCGCGTACGACGGACAGTCGGCCGGCGCGGTGGCGTACCGAGAGATGGCGGTCGAGCTCGTGCGCCGCGGTGCGCCGGGCCAAGCGGAGCAGACCACGCAGGAGAGGACCCACTGATGGCCAAACGCACCGGCCTCGGCCGCGGCATCGGCGCGCTCATCCCGACGACGGAGCCCGCAGGGGCTCGACCCGTCGACGTGTTCTTCCCCGGTGCTGACACGGGTGGTCCCGCCGTGACGGCACCGGTCGACACCTCCCCGGCACCACCGGCGGCCGACGAGCTCGTCCCGGTGCCGGGCACACGACTGGTGGAGCTCGACCCGCACGACATCGTGCCCAATCCGCGTCAGCCGCGCACGAACTTCGATCCCGACGAGCTGGCGGAGCTGGTGCACAGCGTCCGCGAGTTCGGCGTGCTGCAGCCGGTCGTGGTCCGCGCCAACGGCGACGGCACGTACGAGCTCATCATGGGGGAGCGGCGCACCCGTGCCGCACGCGAGGCCGGCCTCAGTGCGATCCCTGCGATCGTGCGCGATACGGCCGACGAGCACCTGCTGCGCGACGCGCTGCTGGAGAACCTGCACCGCTCGCAGCTGAACCCGCTGGAGGAGGCGTCGGCCTACGCCCAACTCCTCGACGACTTCGGCATCACCCAGGAGGAGCTCGGCGAGCGCATCGGTCGCTCCCGGCCGCAGATCAGCAACACGATCCGGCTCCTCAAGCTCCCCGTTCCGGTACAGCAGCGGGTCGCGGCCGGTGTGCTGAGCGCCGGCCATGCCCGCGCGATCCTGTCCCTGCACGACCCGGAGGCCATGCAGCGGCTTGCCGACAAGATCGTGAACGAGGACCTCTCGGTGCGAGCGGCCGAGGCGGCGGCCCGCCTCCAGGACGCGCTTCCGGCACGCCGTTCGCGTCCGCAGCCCGGCTCCCGTCATGCTCATCTCGATGAGGTCGCCCAGCGCCTCGGGGATCGGCTCAACACGCGGGTCAAGGTGTCGATGTCGGCTAGAAAAGGCCAGGTCATCATTGACTTTGCGACAGTAGGAGATCTCAACCGCATTCTCGCCGAACTCGGCGAGCCGGGCTACGGCGCGCTCTGACCGCGCGCCTGCGCGGGCGGCGTAGGCTGGCTCAGGTGAGCAGACGTCCGCATCGGCCCCCGCGCGCCAGTCTTGAGCTGCTGCGCGCCGAGGCCGCCGACGAGCTGTCCGTGCTCGTCGAGGAGCGGCTGCGCGCCGGCGAGGACCCGTGGGCGTTCATGGAGGAGCTGCCGACCGTCGACGAGCTCGTGGTGCTGACGCTCCGAGCGGAGAGCATCGCCGAGGACGGCGGCATCCGCCCCTCGGCGACGCGCAACTATCGAGTGCTGCGACAGATCGCCCTCGACCACCCGCCGCTCACGCGTGCGGTGTGGCGGCTGCTCGGCAGTGAGCCGCACCGCCGGTGGCACGCGGCCGTGGAGACCGAGGCCGAGGCGTCCTGAGCCGCACGGCGCGGTCACGACAGGTACATGCCGATCACGGCATGTACCTGTGGAGTACCCCGACCGAGGGGGAACCTCAGCCGAGGTAGGCTGCCAGATCCTGCTCGAGCGCGAACTTGGGCTTTGCGCCGATGATGGTCTTCTCGACCTCGCCCTTCTGGAAGACCTTCATGGCTGGGATCGAGGTGATCTGGTACTTCATCGCGAGATTCGGGTTCTCGTCGACGTTCAGCTTCAGCACCGTGATCTTCTCGGGGTTCTCGGCCGCGATCTCATCGAGGATCGGCCCGACCATGCGGCACGGCCCGCACCACGCGGCCCAGAAGTCCACCAGGACGGGTCCTTCGGCGTCGACGACGTCCTGCTGCCAGGTGCTCTCGCTCGTGGCCTTCGCGGTCATGTCAGGTCTCCTTCACCAATGGGGATCACGCGTATGAAACGCGCGGATGCCGCGGATTGTTCCGCCGGTCACGCACCGCTCGCGCCGGCGACCGTCTCGAGCTCGTCGGTTGAGACGGCATCGGCCTGCGCGGCGAGGTAGTGCTCCACGTCGAGCGCGGCGACCGTGCCGCTTCCCGCAGCGGTGACCGCCTGGCGATAGGTCGGGTCGACGACGTCGCCGGCGGCGAAGACGCCGGGCACCGACGTGCGCGATGACCGTCCGTCGACCCGCACGGTTCCCTCCGGCGTGAGCTCGAGCACGCCGTGCACGAGGTGAGTGCGGGGGTCGTTGCCGATCGCGACGAAGAGCCCCTCCAGCGGCAGCTCGCGCGTGGAGCCGTCGACGGTGGAACGGAGCACGACGCCCGTCACGGCGTCGTCGCCGAGGATGTCGGCGACCTCGCTGTTCCACACCGGCTCGATCTTCTCGTTGGTGAAGGCGCGCTGCTGCATGATCTTCGATGCGCGCAGCTGGTCGCGGCGGTGGATGAGGTAGACCTTCGAGGCGAACTTCGTGAGGAACGTCGCCTCCTCGATGGCGGAGTCGCCGCCGCCGACGACCGCGATGACCCGGTCGCGGAAGAAGAAGCCGTCGCACGTGGCGCAGTACGAGACGCCGTGGCCGGACAGGCGGGCCTCGCCGGCGAGGCCCAGCTTGCGGGGGGCGGAGCCGGTGGCGTAGATGATCGTCGCGGCCTCGTGGGTGGCACCGCTGCCGAGGGCGACCCGCTTGACCGGGCCGTCGACGTCGAGCGACACGACATCGTCGTACAGCACCTCGGCACCGAAGCGCTCGGCCTGGGCCTGCATCTTCTCCATGAGCTCGGGGCCCATGACGCCCTCGGGGAAGCCGGGGAAGTTCTCCACCTCGGTGGTGTTCATGAGCTCGCCGCCGGCCTCGACCGAGCTTGCGATCACGAGCGGGGCCAGATTCGCCCGCGCCGCGTAGATCGCCGCCGTGTAGCCTGCCGGTCCCGAGCCGATGATGATGACCTGACGCACCGCGTCGCCCCTTCCCGTGCCGAGCGCGAACCGCTCCCGCGCATCCAACCCATGGTAGCCGCGCGGTATTCCCGCGTCGCGCGACCAGCCCGGCCGGCATGCCGCGCGGGAGCGCGGAACGGATGCCGCGCCTCAGCGCCCGGGCAGGAAGCGGCGCACGGCGCGCACGGCGATCTGAAGCTCCGGAACGCGCAGGAGCGCGAGGAAGGCGACGTACACGACGAGGGTCGCACCCCCCACCGCGGCCGCGGAGAGGATCGCGGTGCCGCGGTCGGCGGTGGCCCAGCCGTCGACACCGCCCAGGAGCTGATAGCCGAACCATCCCGCTGTCGCCGCGGGTATGCCCGCCGCGACGAACTTCGCGAGCGAGAGCATCGCCGGGCGCAGCCCGAGCGGCCCGATCTTGCGTCGCAGGAGCCCCATCGCGAGGGCGAGCTGGACCAGGTTGGACAGCGACTGTCCGAGGGCGATGCCGAAGGCCAGGAGCGCGAGCGGCAGCATGGCGTACGCGGCGACGGCCGTGATGACGACCAGCACGCACTGGACCAGGGTGAACAGGAACGGCGTACGGGTGTCGTGGTAGGCGTAGAACGTCCGCTGCAGCACGAACTGCACCGACAGCGGCAGCAGGGCCACGAGATAGGCGCCCAGGACGAGGGCGAACTGCACGGCATCCCCGCTCGTGTCGGTGAAGATGCGTGAGACCGGGACGATCGCCGCGACGATCGCCGCGAGAGCGCCCACCATCAGCACGCCGATGATGCGCGTGGACGAGTCGAGGTCGTCGCGGACGGCGTCGATCCGCCCCGCCGCGACGTGCTCGCTGAGGCGCGTGAAGTAGGGCGTCCCGATCGAGAGGACGACGACGGAGTACGGCAGGATGAACACGAGCCACGCGTACTGCATCGCCGCGACCGATGCGCCTTCGTGGGATGCCGCGCCGACGAGGTTCGTCTGCAGAAGCCCCGCGAGCTGCCCGACGACGACCATGAGGAAGGTCCACCCGGCGAGGCGGCCGATGTGGCGCAGGCCGATGCCGCGCCAATGGAAGTCGGGGCGCACGCGCAGCTTCGCCTGCCGCCAGAACAGCAGCAGCACGAGGGTCTGGGCGACGATGCCGAGGGTCGCCGTGCCCCCCATGAGGGCGATCATTGCGGGGGTCCAGCCGACGGCATCCCGATGCAGGCCGAAGATCCAGATGAAGGCGAGGAATCCCGCGATCGACACGAGGTTGTTGACGATCGGGGACCACGCGTACGGCCCGAACACGCTTCGAGCGTTGAGGATCTCGCCCAGCAGCGCGTAGAGGCCGTAGAAGAGCAGTTGGGGCATGCACCAGTACGCGAACGCGAGCGTCAGCGCGATGCCCTCGGGGCCGAGACGCGCGCCGTACCAGTGCACCAGGAGCGGGGCGGCGGCGACCGCGATCACCGTCGCGGCGGCGAGCGCGACCACGCCGAGGGTCAGCAGCTTCGAGACGAACGCGCTGCCGCCGTCGCGGTCGCGACCGGCCTTGATGATCTGCGGCACGATCACCCCGGCGAGCAGGCCCGACGAGATGAGCGAGTAGATGTTCGTCGGCAGCTGGGCCGCCACGGCGAACGCGTCGGCGGCCTCGGCCCCGATCGTGCCGAGTGCGGCGGCGAGCACGACGTTGCGGACCAGGCCCGTCACGCGCGAGACGAGGGTGCCCGCGCCCACGATCGCACTGGCCCGGCCGATCCCGCTCATCGTGAAGCCTCGTCCGCGGCCGAGTCGTCGCGCGGCGTCGCGCGGTTTCCGGCCGGGTCGTCCGGGTTCATGCCGTCTGCGGCATCCATCTCGTCTGCGGTGTCCGTCCCGCGGGCGCCGCGTCGACGGATGCGCAGGACTGTGCGCACGACGCCGAGAACGAGCAGGAGGCCCACCACAGCCGCCAGCACGGCGATCCAGACGGACTCCCATTCGGCCCGCACCGTCACCGGCACGGAGCTGGCGTGGCCGATCGCAACGCCGGTCGGACTGCGCAGCTGCAGCTCGATCGTGGTCGCACCGCTGCCCACGCGCGCTTCGACGGGCACCTCGACGCGCGTGTTCTGCTCGGCGCCCGCCTCGACCGCTGTCGTGTTCTGCACGACCAGCACCGGCTCGGTCGGATACGCGGTGAGGGTGAGCGAGACCGGCCAGGGCAGGTCGTTGCGCACCGCGAACCCGAGCGGCGCCGCTCCGCCGAGGAGGTTGATGTTGCTCGGAGGGCTGATGCCGACGGCATCGAGCGTCTCGTGCGTGCCGGCGCGGTGCTCGGCGACGGTCGTGCTCCAGGTCTCCGGCTGGGTTCGCCACGCGTTGCCCATCAGCTGCAGCAGGGTGGTGCGCTCGGGCGTGGTCAGGACCGCGGGGTCGGCGAGGATCGAGGCGAACGCGGTGAGCTGCGACTCGTCGTGGAGCAGCTGCGCGAGGGCGTCGACGCGGGTCGGGTCGGGATCCGCTGCGGCGATCTCCACGTTCTCGGGATCGGCCGCGGTCACAGTCCCGAGGTCGGTCGGGGAGTAACCGGCGAGCGACTGCGCCGTGGCGACGGCTGAGCGCAGGCCGGTGCTGGACGGGGTCGCGCGGTCGACGACGACGAGGATCGGTCGGTCGGAGCGGGCGCGCGCGACCGCGGCGTAGGCGTTCGCCTCGGCGGTCGCGGCGGCGCGCGCGACGCCGTCGTCGGAGGAGGCCACGGCGGCGAGAGCCGAGGAGAGGTCGGCGTCGTAGACGAGGAGATTCGCATCGTCGGCGGTGGCGCTCGGCCCCGCGTCGTCGGAGATCGTCGTGTCGGGCACCAGCGTGAGCGCGCCCGGGACGGCCGCGGTCAGCGCGGCGATGACGTCGGGGCCGGCCGAGCCGGTGGCGGGCCAGAGCACGCCGGGCAGCGCTGGGCCGATGTCGGTCAGCTCATCGAGGGTCGGCAGGCTCGTCTGCGGTTCCGTCTCGGCCGTCGCGGTGGGAGCCGGCGTCTCGTCGGGCTCGGCGCCGGCTGAGACCGACGCGAAGTCATCGGGGTCGAGGTAGGACTGCAGCGTGACGGGCGCCAGCGGCACCGACATGCCGGACTGCACCTGCGTCGCGAGGTCCGCGTCGCCGAACTGCAGGGCGAAGCGCTGGTTGGGAAGGGCCATCAGGCGCGCCAGCCACGCCTCGGCATCGTCGGGGGCGGCGGAGCCGAGCACGCGGATCGAGGCGGGGATCGCGGGGTCGACCGCGAGGATCGCGGAGGTCCCGGTCACGGCGTCGAGCTGCTCGGTGAGCACGCCCAGCGGACCGGTGAGGTCGGTCAGCTCGTCCTCGGTGAGGAGGCCGTGGTCCAGGGGACCGGCGACGACCGGCACGACCAGGCCGAGCCCGGTGGATGCGATCGCGGCGGGGGCAACGACCACGACGCTCGTCACGGTGAGGGAACCGGCAGCCGAGGCGTAGGTCGCACGAAGCGGGTACACGCCGGGTGAGCGGGATGCCAGGCCCGTGCCCGTCGGGTCGACCGTGAGGGCGGTGGTCCGCGTGTCCAGGGGGGCGACGGCATCCACGTGTGTCACCCCGAGCTCGTCGAAGACCATGTCGCCATCGCCGGTGCCGTCGGCGAGCCACGCCTCGAGGTCGGTGCGGGACTCGAGCGGGGCGCGGCCCACGGCCACGTGCACGTCGGCCGCCGCCACGGTCGACGGCGTGGTGTTGGTGACGGTGGTCGTGAGGGTCAGCGGCAGCTCCGCGCGCACGAGTCCGCCGCCAGAGGGGGCCACGGTGATCGAGACGCTGCCCGCCGTGTCGCCGGCCACGCTGACCTGACCGGCCGCTGCCGCGTCCGACAGCAGCGGCGTGAGCGCGAGCGCGACGGCCGCGACCCACGCACCCAGGCGCCGGCGTCGCGCGGCGGGCCGGCTCGACTCGGGGGAGGTCAGGGTCATGGCGGGGTCTCGACTCCTCTGCGATCCACGACCGCACGATCAGGACAGAGTCTAGGGTTCCGCCCCTGAGCGGTCCCCGAGACGAGCCGAAGGGTGCGCTTTCCCGCGCGGCGCTCGGCGATGGCGGGGGATGCCGCCGGGGATGGGATGATCCTGGGGTGACCCCCGACCCTGCGCTGTGCGCGGCACTGCGCGCCGACCTCACCGCGGCCGGCTACACCGCCGGCGCGGCGCGCGCGGCCTGGGGCGAGCAGGCCGACGACGCGATCCGTCACGGCCTGGCCGGTCCCGCCCGCGCCGCGCTTGCCGGGCGCACCGATGCGCTCGCGGTGCTGTGCCGCGCGCTCTTCCTGGCCGAGGCGTTCCCCGCCCACGTGCTCGACACGGCCCTTCCGCGCACCGGCAGCGCCGGGCTGATCGCGCTCCGGCTCGCGCGGCCCGATGGCGCGCTCGTGCGTCCGGTCGCGACGGTGCGACCGCAGGAGCTCGAGGCGGACGGCGGTGCGCAGCACTGGTGGATCGCCGCCGACCCCGACGAGGCCGTCGTCTCGGGTCCGCTGGGCACGGGCCACGTGCTCGGCGTGGGCGGCGCATCGCTCACCCTCGCCGGCCTCCAGCCCTCATCGGCGGTCGGCCGTGTGCTCGACGTGGGCACCGGATGCGGCATCCAGGCGCTGCGCGCACGCCTCTCGGCCGACCGGGTCGTCGCGACGGACACCTCCATACGTGCACTGGAATACACCCGTCTGAACGCACTGCTCAATGGCGTGGACGGCATCGAGGTGCGCCGCGGAAGCCTGTTCGAGCCGGTCGCCGGCGAGCAGTTCGACCGGGTCGTGTCCAACCCCCCGTTCGTCGTGACGCCGCGCGTCGCCGGTGTGCCCACGTATGAGTACCGCGACGGCGGGCTGACCGGTGACGAGCTGATCGCGGCATTCGTCCGCGGGGTCGGTGCCGTGCTCGCTCCCGCCGGCACCGCGCACCTGCTCGGCAACTGGGAGTATCGCGAGGGTGAGGACGGGCTCGACCGCGTGCAGCAGTGGGTGGCGGCATCGAACATTCCGCTGGACGCATGGATTGTCGAGCGTGAGCTGCTCGCCCCTCTCGCCTATGCGGAGCTGTGGGTGCGCGACGGCGGGACAGCGCCCGGGAGCGGGGGCTATGCCGAACTCGTGGAGGCCTGGCTCGATGACTTCGCCGCGCGATCGGTCACCGCGATCGGTTTCGGCTACCTGCTCCTGCGCCGCCCGGCCTCGGGGGTGCCGACCCTGGCCCGCTACGAGCGGGTGACCCGTCCCGTGCGCGACGGTCTCGGTGCGCACGTGGAGGCTGCACTGGCGGTGCACGACGCGCTCGAAGCCCTCGACGAGGCCGGGCTCGCGGCATCCGTCCTCGTCGTGGCGGCGGACGTCACCGAGGCTCGCCACCACCTTCCTGGCGCGGAGGCACCGAGCGTCATCGAGCTGCACCAGGGCGGCGCGTTCGGTCGGGTGATCGAGGTCGATCCGGCGCTGGCGGCGCTCGTCGGCGCGTGCGACGGCGACCTTGCGGTGGGTCCGCTCGTCGATGCGATAGCTGAGCTGCTCGAGGTGGATGCCGCGGCGCTGCGCGCCGACGTGCTCCCGCGCGTGCGCGATCTGCTGTTCACCGGGTTCCTGCGCTTCGCCTGACCTCGCGCCCTCGCGCCCTCGCGCCCTCGCGCCCTCGCGCTCTCGCGCCCTCGCGCCCTCGCGCCTCCCGCACCGCGCCTGACGCCCCAGCACCCTCCCTTTCCCTCGCCCAGTCACTGCCTTGTGCGTCGAGTCACTGCTCCCGCGTCGAGTCACTGTGTTCCAGGGCAGTGACTCGCGAGTAAGGCAGTGACTCGGGGGGAAGGGCAGTGACTCGGGTGATGGGCAGTGACGCGGGGGGCAGGGCAGTGAGTCGGGGCAGGTAGTGGTTCGGCGGGTAGGACAGCGACGGGTGCTCGGCCTGGCTTGCCCGCGAGTCATTGCCTCCGGCATCCAGTCACTGCTCCCGCGTCGAGTCACTGTGTTCCAGGGCAGTGACTCGCGAGTAAGGCAGTGACTCGCGCGCTGGGCACTGCGGCGGGGGTTGGGTGGAGGGGGATGCCGGCAACGCACGGGCGCGGCAACGCACGGGCGCGGGAACGCACGGGCGCGGGAACGCACGGGCGAGCGGGCACGGGTCGGCGGCGCGGATAGGCTCGAGTCCATGCTCAACATGGCCGAGGGCCTCGCCCGGCTCGGCGCGCTCGCCGCGCAGCCGGTGGTCCAGACCCTCGCCGCGGCATTCGCGGACGCCGGGCACGAGCTCGCCATCGTCGGCGGTCCGGTGCGCGACGCGCTGCTGGGGCGCCGGACGAACGACCTCGACTTCACGACCGACGCTCGGCCCGACGAGATCCTGCGCATCGTCGTGCCGCACGCCAGCGCGCACTGGGACATCGGCCGCGCGTTCGGCACGATCGGCGCGCGCATCGGCGGCGAACAGGTCGAGATCACCACCTACCGCGCCGACAGCTACGACGGGGTGACCCGCAAGCCCACTGTCGAGTTCGGCGACACCCTCGAGGCCGACCTGTCGCGCCGCGACTTCACCGTCGGCGCGATGGCGCTGCGCGTGCCGGGACCCACGCTCGTCGACCCCACCGGCGGGGTCGAGGACCTCGTCGCACAGACGCTGCGCACGCCCGCCGATCCGCACGTGAGCTTCGGCGACGATCCGCTGCGCATGCTCCGGGCCGCGCGGTTCGCGTCGCAGCTGGGCTTCGAGATCGCCGCGCCGACCCTGGCCGCGATGGGCGAGCTGTGCGACACGCTCGACATCGTGAGCCCGGAGCGCATCCAGGGCGAGCTCGTGAAGCTGCTGCAGACCGATGCCCCGGATGCCGGCATCCGTGTGCTCGTCGAGACGGGTCTCATGGACCGGTTCCTCCCCGAGGTGCCCGCGCTGCGGCTGGAGATCGACGAGCACCACCACCACAAGGACGTGTACGAGCACTCGCTCACCGTGCTGCGCCAGGCGATCGATCTGGAGGCCGAGCGCCACCCGGGCTCGGCGCCCGACGTGCCGCTGCGGCTCGCGGCACTGCTGCACGACATCGGCAAGCCCGCGACGCGCCGGCTCGAGCCCGGGGGAGGCGTGAGCTTCCACCACCACGACGTCAAGGGCGCACGCCTCGCGCGCAAGCGCCTGCAGGCGCTGCGCTTCGACGCGGCCACGACGACCACCGTGTGCCGGCTGATCGAGCTGCACCTGCGCTTCTTCGGCTACGCGGAGGGCGCCTGGACCGACTCGGCGGTGCGCCGGTACGTGCGGGATGCCGGGGACGAGCTCGAGCGCCTGCACATCCTCACACGGGCCGATGTCACGACGCGCAACCGCCGCAAGGCGACGCGGCTGCGGCTGGCGTACGACGACATCGAGCGGCGCATCGCGGAGCTGGCCGCGCAGGAGGAGCTCGACGCGATGCGCCCGGCGCTCGACGGCAACCGGATCCAGGAGGTGCTCGGCATCGGTCCCGGCCCCGCGGTGGGGGAGGCGTACCGGTTCCTCCTGGACGTGCGGCTCGACGAGGGCGTCGTCGACGAGGCCGAGGCGGAGCGCCGGCTGCGCCAGTGGTGGGCCGACCGCGCGCGGTGACGCGCGGCCGGCGGACGGACGAGCCCGCGGGCGGCGATCGGACGAGCCCGCGGGCGGCGATCGGACGAGC
>NZ_JASGFE010000033.1:0-27682 GCF_047605725.1 Microbacterium sp. | reverse complement strand
GCGACCTCACGATTATGAGTCGTGCGCTCTCACCAACTGAGCTACCCTGCCGCGTGGCATCCGGGTCGACAGAACCGGATGCTGCGAGCCCCGAGTCAGGATTGAACTGACGACCCCTTCCTTACCATGGAAGTGCTCTGCCACTGAGCTATCGGGGCGTGCTGCCCGCCGGGCAACGAGAACGAGGATATCAGAGCGCGCGGCTCTGACCGCATCCGATCACCCGTCGATGTGCGCGCGCAGCCAGGCCATCGCGTCGACCTTCGTGACCCCGTCCAGGAGCACCTCGAGGTGCAGATGCGGACCGGTCGCCTTCCCGGTGCTGCCCACACGCCCGATGACCTGTCCTGCCTGCACGACGTCGCCCTCCTCGACCTGGAGCGAGCCGTACTCCATGTGCGCGTAGCGGCTGGAGACGAGCTGTCCGTCGACGACGTGGTCGACGAGCACGGTGACGCCGTAGTCGCCGCCGGCCTCGGTGGCGATGCGGACCGTGCCGGCCGCGATCACGTGGACCTCGGCGCCTTCGCCCGGGGTGAGGTCGGTGCCGCCGTGCGGCGTGGCGAACTCGGCCGCGTAGTCGAGCGAGCCGAACTCGGCCGAGATCGGCACGCCGACCGGGAACGGCCACTGGATGGGAGCGGTGGGGTCGTTGACCCAGGTACCGGCGAAGATCGTGACGCCGGACTCGGCGGCAAGCCCCGACATGGACACGACGCCGTACGTCTCGCCCCGATCGAGGTCGGGCTGCGTCGTGCCGCTGCCGGAGACGTACGCCTGGATCTGGTCGGCCTCGGGCTCGGCCTGCGCCTCGTCGGCGACGACCGGGATGTCCACGCGGGGTGCGGACAGCGCGGCGCCCGGCGTGGTCGTGCCGATCGCCAGGAGCGCCACGGCGCCCATCACCCCGATCGACAGCGACGCGCCGGTGACGCGCTGGACGAGTCCGCGTACGCCGCGCCGGGGGGCGGATGCCGCAGCCGCGGCATCCCGGCGACGACGCTCGGCGCGGGTCATGCCGCTCACGGGTTCGGCGACGTCGCCGGGCGATCGGGGGGAAAAGGTCACGAAGCGGTCTCTCGCAGGGGCTGAGGGCAGCACGAATCACGGGGGGATCTGCGCTGTTCGGGCAGCGAAGATAACGATCCGGTAACCATACCCGCGGGCGCCTGGGAGCCCGGTGTGCAGAAACCGAACGTTCTTAAAGAATCGTGGATGCCGCCGCGTGCCGCCGACCGATGAACGCGCTCACCCGCGCACGTATCGGCGCAACCCGGCACCCCATCCGACCGTGACCGCGACGTCGAGGCGCAGGCCCGCCGCGCGCGCGAGCGCGTCGACCTCGTCCGCGGTGCGCATCGCTCCGCCGGTCGCCGCCAGCAGCACGAGGTCGTGCTCGAACTCGTGCTCGTCCGCGAGCTCGGTGATCAGCTGCTCGAAGACGAGCACACTCCCCTCGTGCGTCGAGGCGGCGGCCTCGGCCAGCACGTGCACGGCGTCGGCGTCGGGGAGCTCCTCCAGCGCGGAGACGAGCACATAGGCGTCGCTGCGATCCATGCGCCGATCCAGCAGGCCGCCGGTCTCGATCCGCACGCGCTCGTCCGCGGTCCACGACTGCGCGGTCGCGACGCGCGCCTGAGACGGAGTCAGCAGCAGCCGCACGCGCGTCTCGGGCCGGTGCTCGAGCACGCCGCGGGCGAGCTCGGCTGCGCCGGGGCCGGCGAGCCGCAGCTCGGCGACGCCCTCCAGCAGCGTCGACTGCGCAAAGGGCGTCGCCGTCCATTCGGTGAACGTCGACGACAGTCTGCTCGCCGCGAGCTCGGGATCTGCGTCGACCAGCTCGGGGAACGAGCGGCCGAAGGTCGACTCGTGGGCGGCGGTGCCGGTGCGGACGGCGTCGAGCAGCCCCACGATGGCCAGCTCGCGCCGCGCGGCGGCCCCGCGCAGGTCGAGGCCCGCCGTCTCGTCCTCGTCGTCGAGCTCGGAGCCGAGCGGGGTCAACGACCACACCCCCGCCGCGTCCGCCTCGACGAGCTCGAGCTCGGCGAGATAGCGCAGCAGCCGTGCGAGCGCACCGGGATCGGTCGCCGTCGCCGCGGCGACCTCCGCGAGCGAGCGGGGGCGCGCGCCCAGCGCAGCGAACAGGCCGACCGTGACGGCGACCCTGATCGCCACGCCCGGAACGATCTCCAGCAGCTCGTGCAGCCGCTCGCCCGCGTCGTCCTCCGGCGCCGGCACCTGGTCGGCGCCCTCCGCGGCGGCCCCCGCGCGCCGCCAGTATCCGCAGACCTCCACCCGTTCCTTGGCGAGCTGCTTGTCGCCCCGCAGCCAGCGCCGGATGGGCGTGAGCGTCAGCGTCTCGCCGGCCACCCACGCGAACACGTCGTCGGAGCGCCACGGGGTCGCCCTGAGCGCGTCGAACAGGAGGGTCGTGGTGCCGGCCGGCCGCCCGTCACGGCTGAGCCAGGTGATCGTCGCGTCGGCCCGCGTCGTCAGCTCCTGCACGTGCTCGGCCGCGCCGACCTCGACGATGACGTCGACCAGACGCCCGGCGGGCAGCTCCTCCAGCAGTCGCCCGATCGCGGGGAGCGCCGTCTCGTCGCCGGCGACCAGCATCCACTCGACGTCGGGGATGCCGAACGCCATCTTCGGGCCCGCGATGTGGATGGGGTCGCCCGGCGCGCAGCGGTACGCCCAGGTCGTGGCCGGTCCCGCCCCGTGCTTGACGACGTCGACGTCGATCTCTCCGGCCGCCTCGTCCCAGCGGCGCACGGTGTACGTGCGCGTGTCGGTGAACGCGCCGGCGGGCCAGTCGAGCGTGCCGTCGGCCTGGGTCGGCGCCGTGAACCGGCCGGTCTCGGGGTCGGGCAGGATCAGCTTGAACTCGTCGTCCCAGCCCGGCGAGCGGAAGGCGCCGACGGGGAAGCCGTTGTCGGCGACGTGGGCGGCCAGCTGCGGGCCGCCGATCGTGATGCGCCGCATTCCCGGCGTCACGTCGGCGACCCGCAGCACGGTCAGCCGCCGGGTCGTGATGGGGAAGATCGCCTCCGGTCGGAGCGAGCGTGCCATGGGTCGGTTCCTTTCGTTCGCGTCAGCGCGGCCAGCGCGCGGTGATCGCCACCAGTGCGTCGAGGAGGGAGTGCTCCCAGCACGCCCAGCTGTGGCAGCCCTCGAACTCGCGGTAGTCGACGTGGTGGCCGCGGGCCACGAGCACGTCGCGCAGGTGCCGGCTGGCGGGCACCATGTCGCCTTCGAGCGAGCCGACGTCGAGGGCGAAGGCGACATCGACGCGCGCTCCCGTCGCGATCTCGGCCATGAGATGCCCGTAGTCGTCCCAGCCGGTGGCGCTCTGCCCGTGCCAGTACGAGCCGGACTGGCCGATGGCGTTCCCGAAGACCTCCGGATGCCGCATCGCGGAGTGCACCGCGTTCAGTCCGCCCCAGCTCTGTCCCGCCACGATGGTGCGCGCCGCGGCATCCGGCAGGCCCCAGCGCTCGCGCACCCACGGCACGAGCTCGGTCGCGATGGAGCGCGTGAACGCCTCGCCCACGCCGAGCTCGTCGGGCTCGCCCCGCAGCGCCTCGACCATGACGACGGCCACGGGCGGGATGTGCGCGTTGCCGATGAGCCGGTCGAGCCCGTCGACGAGGTCGGTGTGCGCAGCCCACTGCTGACCGTCGTGGAGCACGACCAGGCCCGCGGCCCGGTCCGGCACGTACGCCCATACGCGCCGCGTGCGCTTGAGGATCGTGCCCGAGAAGGTCGTCTCCGCAAGCGGCGTCGACGCGGATGCCGGCCCCCACCGTTCGTGCGTCGGCGCCTGATCCAGCGCCAGGACCGACTCGACGACGCCGCTGTGGCGCGTCGCCGGAAGCTCGTGACGCGGCTGCGCCGGCGGGAAGCGGCGCGGGTTGTGCGGATCGGTCTCGGCGTCGAAGAAGCCGATGACCTCGGGCCGGGCCGGGCCGGCATGCGTGCGGTACTGGTACAGCGTGCGCAGGCGCGGCGACACCCGGAAGGTACGGTGCCACAGTCCGGTGCCCTCCGCGCGGTGCATCGGCAGCCGATGCCGCGTCGCGCCCGCCAGCAGCCCGCTGGTGAGCGCGGCGGCGTCGACGTGCACGGGATGGCCGACGAGGTCCACGCCCGTGGCCCGCGGCGCCCGCCGCACGAAGGTCACGAGCCGCTTGCCGTCGTCGTCCGGATCGACCGAGACGAGCGGGCCGCCCGCGCGTGCCAGCGCGGCGTCGACGACATCGTCGCCGTGGGCGCGCGCCGCGGCCAGCAGCTCCTCCCAGGCCGGATGCACAGGGTCGGGGCCGATCCCCCGCGTGCGCTTCCACCCGTCGAGGACGTCGGCGTCCATGCGCGCGTCCTCCCGGGTGTGTCGTGGTCCGGCCGGCGGTGTGCCAGACTTAGGCGAGCCTACCCTACTCACTGTCCCGAAAGGTGCCCTCGATGCGCACGTCCCCCTTCCGTCGACTGATCCCCGCGGTCGCGATCGCGGCCCTCGCGACCGCGCTCGTCTCCGGATGCTCGTCCTCCTCCCCGACGTCGGAGGAGTCCACCGCCTCCAGCGCAGCCGCAGCCGAGGGCGAGGGCGTCACCGAGTACCCGCTGACCCTCGAATCGCCGTGGGGCGAGACGGAGCTGGAGGCCATCCCCGAGCGCATCGCCGTGATCAGTCTCACGACCGAGGATCTCGACTCCCTGACGGCGCTGGGAATCACCCCCGTGTACGCGGTCGACTCCCTCGTCGACGCCCCGTGGCTCACCGAGGAGCAGGCGACCGCGCTCGCCGAGACGGCCACGTCGTCCGACTACGACCTGCACCTCGAAGAGGTCGCCGCCACCGAGCCCGACCTCATCGTCACCGTCGCCAACACGGCCGGCGGCATCGACCAGGCGATGTACGACCAGCTGTCCGCGATCGCCCCGGTGCTCGCCTATCCGGACGAGGTCACCGAGGACTACTCGATCGGCTGGCAGGACTCGCTCACGATCATCGCCGAGGCGGTCGACCGCCAGAACCGGGCGAAGCAGATCATCGACGACGTCGAGGCGGACTTCGCCCAGGCGCGCACCGACCACCCCGAGTTCGCGGACGCCGCCGCCGCGTTCATCGTCAACTACGGCGCCGAGTACGGCGTGACGTTCTTCTCGGCGACCGGCACCAACGCGGCATCCGTCCTCGCGGAGCTCGGCTTCCAGCCGGCTCCGGCCGCCGGCGACTTCGTGTCGGACTCGACGGTGAGCGAGGAGCTGTTCAGCACGATCGACGTCGACGTGCTGTTCATCGGCGAGAACGCCGAGGAGGGCGAGCACATCACCGACAACCCGCTCTTCCAGCAGCTCACCGTCTCGCAGGACAAGAACTACGTGGAGTTCTCCTTCGGCACCGAGTCGACGAACTGGGCGGCGTGGGGGCTGCGCTCCTCCAGCGCGCAGAACCTGCCCTGGATCATCGAGCAGCTCTCCACCGGTGCCGCCGAGGTGCTCGCGAACTGATCGGACGGCCGGGCGCGCGTCCACGCGCGCCCGGCACCGCACGCCCATGACCGCGCCCACGCTCGACCGCGCCCTGCCGACGGCGTCCTCCCGGGGACGCCGTCGGCTGGTCGGCTTCGTGGTGTGCCTCGTGGTGCTGGTCGTCGGCATCGTCCTGAGCGTCCTCGTCGGTGCGCGGCCGATCGGCGTCCCGGACGCGATCGATGGCATCCTCACCCGGCAGGACACCGAGACGAGCCTCATCATGTGGGAGCTGCGCATCCCGCGCACGCTCCTGGGCGTGCTCGCCGGCATCGCGTACGGTCTGGCCGGAGCGCTCATCCAGGCCGTCACCCGCAACCCGCTCGCCGACCCGGGCCTGCTCGGCGTGAACGCCGGAGCCGGTTTCGCGATCGTCATCGGCGTCACCGTGTTCGGGGTGAGCTCGGCCGGCGGCTACGTCTGGTTCGGGCTGATCGGTGCGCTCGCGGCCGCGATCGCGGTCTACCTCATCGGCGCGGCCGGCGGGGTCACCGCCGGCCCGGTGCAGCTGGTGCTGGCCGGAGTCTCGCTCAGCGCCGTGCTCGTGGGCATCTCGACGACCGTGACGCTGTGGGATCCGCTGCGGTTCCAGCAGATCCGCTCGTGGGGGATCGGCTCGCTCACCAACGTGGGCCTGCCTGAGATCCTGGCCTGTCTGCCGCTGTTCCTCGTGGCGTTCGTGCTCGCGCTGGCCCTGGGTCCGGCTCTCAACGCGCTCGCCCTCGGCGAGGACCTCGCCGTCTCCCTCGGCGCGCGCACCGCGCTCACCCGGGTGATCGCGGTCGTCGCCGTGACGCTCCTCGCCGGCGCGGCGACGGCGCTCACCGGCGGGATCTCGTTCGTCGGCCTCATGGTCCCCCACATCGTGCGCTGGTTCACCGGGCCCGACCAGCGCTGGATCCTGGCCTATACGGCGATCGCGGCGCCCGCCCTCGTGCTCGCGGCCGACATCGTCGGCCGCGTGGTCGTGCGTCCCTCCGAGCTCGAGGTGGGCGTGGTCATCGCGGCGATCGGCGCGCCGGTGCTCATCGCCCTCGTGCGCCGCCGACGGATGAGCGCGCTGTGACCGCCGCCGGGGCGACGCGCCGCCGCGACGTGCTCGGCACGCCGTCGTACGTCGTGCGCACGCCCGCGACCTCGTTCCTCGCCGCCCGGCGCTGGGTGCTCGCGTGCGCCGCGCTCGCTGTGGCCGTGCTCGCCCTCGGGGTCGTCGACCTCGGCATCGGGGAGATCTGGATCTCCCCGCCCGAGATCGTCGCCGCGCTCGCCGACGACTCGTTCGCGCACACCGTCGTGGTGCAATGGCGGATGCCGCGCATCGCAGCCGCGATCGTCTTCGGCGCGGCACTGGGCCTGAGCGGCGCGATCCTGCAGACGCTGACCCGCAACCCGCTCGGATCGCCCGACCTGGTGGGCCTGGACGCCGGTGCCTACACGGCGGTCGCCGTCACGATCCTGGTGTTCGGGATCCGCGACGCGTGGTCGATCAGCGCCGCGGCGATCGCCGGCGCCGCACTCGTGTCGGCCGTCATCTACCTGCTCGCCTGGCGGCGCGGCATCCAGGGTTTCCGTCTCATCGTCGTCGGCATCGCCGTCAGCGCGATGCTCGGCGCCTTCAACACCTACCTCATCACCCGCGCCGACGCGTTCGAAGCGGTCGCGGTGGGCATGTGGGGAGCAGGCTCGCTCACCAAGGCGACCTGGGGACAGGTGGGGCCGGCGGCCGTGCTCATCGCCGCGCTGTTCATCGTCGCCGCGGTGATCTGGCCGCGCCTGCAGCAGCTCGAGCTCGGCGACGACGCCGCCCGGTCGCACGGCGTGGGGGCCGGGACGGCACGGCTGGGCCTGCTCGCCGTGTGCGTCGTGTCGATCGCCACGGTCACCGCGGTGTCCGGCCCGATCGCCTTCATCGCGCTCGCCGCCCCGCAGATCGGTCAGCGCGTCACCGGCTCGGCCGGGCTCTCACTCGCGGGCTCTGCGCTCACGGGGGCCGTCCTGCTGGTGGCCGCCGATGTCCTCTCGGTGACCAGCACCGTGTTCGTCAGCGCGATCCCGGTGGGTCTGGTCTCGCTGTGCCTGGGCGGGGTCTACCTCGCCTGGCTGCTCGTGCGCGAGACCCGCCGCAGTCGAGGAGGAGCCCGATGAGCACGAAGCCCACCGACGAGACGCTGCGCGCCGAGGATGCCACGATCGGCTACGACACGCGGATCGTCTCGACCGCGCTCAGCGTGTCCGTCCCGGCCGGCTCGTTCACCGCCATCATCGGCCCGAACGCGTGCGGCAAGTCCACTCTGCTGCGCGCGCTCGCCCGCGTGCTCCGGCCCGTGTCGGGACGCATCGTGCTGGACGGGCGGTCGATCTCTGACTATCCGGTGCGCGAGGTGGCCCGTCGTCTCGGGCTGCTGCCGCAGACCGCGCTCGCACCCGACGGGATCACCGTCGCCGACCTGGTCGCGCGAGGCCGGTACCCGCACCAGACGCTCTTCCAGCGATGGCGCCCCGAGGACGAGGAGGCGGTCGGACGCGCCCTGGCCGCGACCGGGACGACCGAGCTCGCCGGCCGGATGGTGGACGAGCTGTCCGGCGGGCAGCGCCAGCGGGTGTGGGTCGCGATGCTCCTCGCACAGGACGCGCCGGTGCTGCTGCTGGACGAGCCGACGACCTTTCTCGACATCGCGCACCAGTACGAGCTGCTGGAGCTGTTCCGCCGCTTCAACGAGGAGGGCCGCACCCTCGTGGCCGTGCTGCACGACCTGAACCAGGCGTGCCGATACGCCGATCACCTGATCGTCATGAAGGACGGCGCGGTCGTCGCGACGGGCGCACCGGCGGAGGTCATGTCGGCGCAGCTCGTCCACGACGTGTTCGGCCTGCGCGCGCTGGTGGTCCCCGATCCGGCGACGGCGACGCCCCTGGTCGTCCCCGTCGATCCGCGCGCGTCGCGCTGACCGCGGGGTCCCCGCTCAGGTCCCGAGGGCGGCCACGAGCCGCGGGAACAGCTCGGGACCGGCCGCGATGGTCAGCTCCCGGCCCGGCCTGCCGCCGGGCGCTCCCCCGAGGAGGCCGCCCGCCTCGGACACGAGGAGCCCGCCGGCGGCGTGGTCCCACGCGTGCAGCCCGCGCTCGTAGTATCCGTCGAGCCGTCCGGCGGCGACATAGGCCAGATCGAGCGAGGCCGCACCGGCGCGGCGGATGTCGCGGGCCAGCGGCATGACGGTGCGCAGGCGCGCGAAGTCGCCCTCGTGCGTCGCGGGGTCGTAGCCGAACCCGGTCGCCAGCAGCGCACCGGCATCCGACGGTGTCGACACCGCGAGCCGCCGCTCGCCCAGCCACGCGCCCTCGCCGCGCACCGCGTGGTACAGCTCGCCCGAGGCCGGGTTGAACACGACCCCGACCAGGGCCGTCCAGCGCTCCGGATCGGGGTCGCCGCTCACCGCGGCGATGCTGACCGCGTAGTGCGGGATGCCGTAGGCGTAGTTCACCGTCCCGTCGATCGGGTCGACCACCCACGTGATGCCGCTCAGGCTCTCCTCGGCCCCGGACTCCTCGCCGACGAAGCCGTCGTCGGGTCGCGCCCGGCCGAGGAGGTCGCGCACGAGCGCCTCGACCTCGCGGTCGGCCTCGGTGACGATGTCGGCGAGCGCCGACTTGGTCGCGGCGATCGCGACGCCCTCCGAGCGGCGCAGGCGGGCGAGCTCGCCCGCCTCGCGCGCGATGTCCAGAGCGAGTCGGGCCAGTTCCTGTGCGTGCGGCATCCCTTCACCGTATCGTCGTGGGCGACGCCGGGCCGGTAGCGTGAAACGCATGATCACCCACGACGTCGTCATCGTCGGCGGCGGCCACAACGCGCTGGTCGCCGCCGCCTATCTCGCCCGCTCCGGCCGTCGCGTCGTCGTGGCCGAACGCCTCGACCACGTCGGCGGCGCGGCCGTGTCGGAGCGGCCCTGGCCCGGAGTGGATGCGCGACTGTCGCGCTACTCGTACCTCGTGAGCCTGTTCCCCGCGGCGATCCTGCGCGATCTCGGCCTGCCCCTGGACCTGAGGCGGCGGCGCTACGCGTCGTACACGCCCGATCCGTCCGATCCGTCGCGCGGCATCCTGGTCGACACCGCGGATGCCGCCGCCACCGCGGCCGGCTTCGTCCGTGCGACCGGCGACCCCGACGAGGCGGAGCGCTTCGCGCGCTTCACCGAGCGCCTCCTCCCGCTCGCCGGCGCGCTGTTCCCGACCGTCACCGAACCGCTGCGGCGCGCGTCGGATGTGCGCGCGCTCGTGCGCGACGACGACCTGTGGGAGGCGCTCACCCAGCGCCCGCTGGGTGCGTTCGTCCGCTCCTCGCTGCAGAGCGACCTCGCCCGCGGCATCGCCCTGACCGACGGGCTCATCGGCACGTTCGCGTCCGCGGACGACGCGTCGCTGCGGCAGAACCGCTGCTTCCTCTACCACGTGATCGGGGGCGGCACCGGGGACTGGGACGTGCCGGTGGGCGGCATGGGCCAGGTCAGCGCGACGCTCGAGCGCGCCGCGCGCGAGGCCGGAGCCGACCTCCGCACCGGCGTCGCCGCGACCGCCGTCAGCCCCGACGGCGAGGTGACCCTGGACGACGGGACGAGCCTGCACGGCCGGCTCATCCTCAGCGGCGTCGGCCCGGCGGTGCTGGCCGGGCTGTTGCGGGCAGGCGGGGCCGACGTGCCCGCGCCGGCGGCGCCCGAGGGAGGCCAGCTCAAGGTCAACCTGCTCCTTCGCCGGCTGCCGCGTCTGCGCGACGAGTCCGTCGCTGCACAGGCCGCGTTCGCGGGCACGTTCCACATCAACGAGACGATGACGCAGCTCGAGTCGGCCTACCGCACGGCCGAGGGCGGCGGCATCCCCGATCCCCTCCCCGCCGAGGTGTACTGCCACTCGCTCACCGACCCGTCGATCCTCGGGCCGGAGCTGCGCGCGTCGGGGGCGCAGACGCTCACGCTGTTCGGGCTGCACGTGCCGCACCGGCTGACGAGGGATGCCGACCCCAATGCGCTGCGCGAGGCCCTGCTGGCCGCCGCGCAGCGCACGCTCGACTCGGTGCTGGCCGAGCCGATCGCGGACTGCCTGTACGAGGCGCCGGACGGCACCCCGTGCATCGAGGCGCGGACGACCGCCGACCTGGAGGCCTCGCTCGGCATGATCGGCGGGGACATCTTCCACGGCGCGCTGGACTGGCCCTGGGCGGGCGACGACGATCCGCTCGACACGCCCGCCGAGCGCTGGGGCGTGAAGACGGCGTTCCCGCGGATCCTCCTGTGCGGGTCCGGTGCGCGCCGCGGCGGCGCGGTCAGCGGCATCGGCGGGCACAACGCGGCGATGGCCGCGCAGGAGATCCTCGGGACCTGAGCCCGCGCTCGCCGCGCAGCGCCGGGGCCCCGCCCGCGCGGCTGGGCCCGCCGGCCGACCACCCGCGGCGCTTCGTCGGAGATCTGCACATCGTCGGAGCCTGGAGCGGGCGGAGCTCCGACTTTGTGCAGTTCTCCGACCTTGTGCCGCGGCCTGGCGCGGGCCTTGTGCCGCTGCCGTGGCGTCGACCGCGGGCGCGACAGTCAGCGGGGCGGCAGCGGCGGCGGGTACGGCCGGGTCTCCCCGTCGGATGCCGGTGCCTCGGAGGGCTCGGCGGAGGTCTGCTCCGCGGGCACCTGCGGGGAGGGCGGCGGCGGCCCTGGCGCCGCCACGGGCACGGCGGCGGCCGCGGCCGCCTGTTCGGCGGGCACGGGCGGAAGCGGAGGCAGGGGCGGCGCGGCGGCGTAGCCGTGCGGATAGGTGGGCTGCCCGGTGTAGTAGGCGTTCCAGTCCGGCGTGCCGTCGGGCATGACCGGCAGCGGCGTCGTGGTGCCGGCATACGTCGGCCACTGCGGCACGGCCGGCGCATGCGGTCGCGGCTCGCGCGACCGGGGCGCCAGCAGCGCGTTGACGAGCGGTACGAGGGCGGTGCCGACGGCCGCGAGGATCGCCAGGGCGACCACGACCCGCCAGTAGATCGGCAGGAAGCGTGCGAACTCCCCCAGCATGAGCGGGAGCACGAGCATGCCGGCGAGGATCACGACGAAGCCGATCGTGACGTACGTCACGATCGCGGTGAACGTCGTGCGATGCCGCTCGTGCGCCTTGATGTACAGGCGGATGTGGAGCAGCGCGAGCTGGAGGATCAGCACGATGCCGAGGAACTTCGCGAAGCGCTCCATTCCTTCGCCGTAGTAGAGATCGGCCGGCGGCATCCAGATGAGGAAAGCGCCGATGAGCAGGGTCAGCACCCACGTGACCATGCTCGCCAGGGCGAACCATGCCGGCCGGCGGGAGGCGAGGTTCGCCTCCAGGATCGCGATCCCGGCGAACGAGGCCAGCAGCAGGATCGTGAGGAACGCGCGGCCCACCATGCCGTGCGAGTCGCCGAGCAGCACCCAGACGACGCAGACGATCGCCGCGGCGATGAGCGCCCCGATCGCAACCCAGATGGCGGCCCGCAGGAGCCTCGTCGAGTTGGGATGGGTGATCGGGTCGGTCATGATCCGCCTTTCCGCTCCGGGCCGCTCAGGCCCCTGCATCCATCCTCACACGCGACAGCGGACGGGCGGCCGCTGTCCACAGGCGCAATCGAGACCGGAGGTTATCCACAGAATCGTGCGCGCTCTCGGCCCGTCCGCGGGTGCGGATACAAGCACCGACGACGCGCCGGTATGCATCAGCCGGCGCTGAGCGGGCGCCGGCTCTGCAGACCGGCGTTCACCACGATCCGCTCGCCGAGAGGCTCGGAGAGCGTGACGGTGAAGGCGGTCGCGGGGTTCGACGGACAGGTCTGCCCGCCTTCCCGCGGCCGCACGCCGAGGACGAGATCGATCTGTTCCTCGCCTTCTTCGAGTCGAACGATCTCGATGCGTCCCGCGGCATCCTCCCCGGAGTTGCAGTCCTGCTCGGTCACCCCTGCGTGCTTCGTCTCGCTGAGCCCGAGCCGCCGGAGGACGGGAAAGGCCCGGACACCGAGAGTGTCAGTGTTGCCGGGCCTTTTCTGGTGGTGGCGAGTGAGGGATTCGAACCCCCGAAGGCTATGCCGGCTGATTTACAGTCAGATCCCTTTGGCCGCTTGGGTAACTCGCCGGGGCGCACCCGGCCGGCTTGTGCAGTCGACCGGAGGCGCGATTGTCCATCCTACTCGCACCTCCGGCAACGCAGAAACCGGCGGGGGGCCGTGCGCCGGCATCCGCTTCTCTCCTGGCGCTCACCTCTCACTGGTCGCATATCGTCGCGCGGATGCCACGCACGCGACACAACGCGCCAACCGAAGCCCACTCGACCCCGGCACACCCCGAGGCTCAGCCCGTGCCGTGCGCGACGCGCCCGACGAACGCCTCGATGCGGTGGCGGGTGCCGTCGATGCGCCGGTCGACGCTCGCGCGCACCTCGCTGGGCGCGAGCGGGCCGGCCAGCCGCACGTTCTCGTGGCACGACAGGTCGGTGCACATGTAGGTGCCGACGCTGTCGCCGCGGATGCCGGCATCCCCCGCCTTGCGCGCCGTGAACAGCGCGACCTGGTTGCCCGGCTGCATCGTGTGGCAGAGGTTGCACATCGCCGCCCGGGCGCGGTTCGCTCCCGACGCGGCTCGCAGGACAACGCCGGTGGGCTCGCCGTCGAGCTCGGCGACGACGTAACCGCGGCCGCGCAGCAGCGGATCGCTCCAGGCCAGGAAGTCGAGGTGATCCCAGTCGATGAGCACGAAGTCGTGCGGCACCGCGAGCTGTGCGACCTCGTCGGGCGCGGCGTTGACGAACGCCGCACGCACGTCGTCCTCGGTCAGCGCACGCATGGCGTCAGTCTAGGACGGCCCGCGCGGGCATCGCCGGGGGTCGCGGCATCCGATCTCGGTAGACTCGGCGTCATGGCCGACAGCTCCTTCGACATCGTCTCCAAAGTTGACCACCAAGAGGCCGACAACGCGCTCAACCAGGCCCGCAAAGAGGTCGAGCAGCGCTACGACTTCAAGGGCACCGGCGCCTCGATCGAATGGTCCGGCGAGCAGATCCTCATCAAGGCGAACTCCGAGGAGCGCGCGAAGGCCGTGCTCGACGTGTTCCAGTCGAAACTCATCAAGCGCGGAATCTCGCTGAAGAGCCTGGATGCCGGCGAGCCGGTCGCCAGCGGCAAGGAGTACCGCCTCGTGTCTTCGCTGAAGGACGGCATCTCGTCCGAGAACGCGAAGAAGATCAGCAAGCTCATCCGCGACGAGGGCCCGCGCTCGGTCAAGGCCCAGATCCAGGGCGACGAGCTGCGCGTGCAGTCCAAGAGCCGCGACGACCTGCAGACCGTGCAGCGCCTGCTCAAGGACGCCGATCTCGACGTCGACCTGCAGTTCGTCAACTACCGCTGAAGAAGCCTGCTGACCTGGGATTTTACCGCCTCGGTCACCACCGTGCGCCGAGGCTACGTGGCCTCGGGGAAGTCGTGCGGATCAGCACTGTCGGCCGTCGCAGCCGAGGAGAACGACGCTTCCCCCTTCGGGTCGATGATCACGCACAGCACCGTGTACTCCTCCTGCTCAGAGGAGGAATCGTCGGCCGGCGGATGCGGCGCCGCCACCGTCACCCCGTCGTAGTAGCACAGCGTGTACAGCCCCTCGTCCGCCTCCGTCACCGCGGGTGCGGTCGCGCCGAGGCGTTTCGCTTCCCAGTCGGCAATTTCGGCAGCGCTCGCGGTGCTGCCCGTCAGCGCACGCGCGCCTTCGCCGTACTGCCGGGCGAACTCAAGGCCCTGCCCCGTGCACGTCGTCGGCAACGCGCTGTCCGTCGCTGCGCCCGAAACCGCGACCTGCTGCGCGCATCCCGTCAATGCGGCCAGGAGCACGGACACACAAATGCCTGCAACGATCTTGGGTCTCATAGCCTCAGCAACTCGTATCGGGAAGAACTGCGATGCTCGCACGCTAACACCGCTGTCGGCCTCAGAGAAGACCCCCTCTCAGATCTCGAGGGCCGCCGTGACGACGCGGGCGAGGCGCCGCACGCCCTCCTCGATGCGGTCGGGCGACTCGAGCGAGAACGACAGGCGCAGGTTGCCGTCGCCGCTGCCGTCGCCGAAGAACGCGGTGCCGGGAACGAAGACGACGCCCTCCTCGATGCCGCGCGGCAGCAGTGCCTCGGCGGAGAGCCCTTCGGGAAGCGTCAGCCACACGAAGAACCCGCCGTGCGGCCTCGTCCACCGCACCGACTCGGGCAGGTGCGCGGCCAGCGCCGCGTCGAGCCGCTGCGCGCGCTCGTGGTACCGGTCGATCGCGCGGTTCATGTACCCGCGCCAGTCGAACTCGCGCAGGTAGATGTTGGCGAGGTGCTGACTCAGCACCGAGGGACAGATCGTCGTGGCCTCGGCCGCCAGCTGCAGGCGGTCGCGCACGTCGCGCGGCGCGAGCACCCACCCGATACGGATGCCGGGCGAGAAGATCTTGCTCATCGACCCCAGGTAGATCACCGACTCGTCGAACGAGCGGATAGCCTGCAGCGGAGTGTCCCAGAAGTCGAGCAGCCCGTACGGGTCGTCCTCCACGAGCGCGATGCCCGCGTTCCGGCAGAGCTCCGCGACGACGGGACGGCGGTCGGGGTGCAGCGTGATCCCGGACGGGTTGTTGAAGTTCGGGATCGTGTAGAGCAGCTTGATCGTCCGCCCCTGCGCGCGCACCTCGGCGATCGTGCGCTCCAGCTCCGCCGGGATCAGCCCGTCGTCGTCGCACGCGACGTGGACGATATCGGCCTCCAGCCCCTGGAAGGTGCCGATCGCGCCGACGTAGGTGGGCGCCTCGACCAGCACGACGTCGCCCGGGTCGCACAGCAGCGACGTGACCAGCTCCAGGCCCATCTGCGAGCCGGAGGTGATGAGGATGTCGCCGGGGACCGCGCGGATGCCGGCGGTGCTCATGACCTCGCACACCGCCTCGCGCAGCGGCTCCAGTCCCGCGCCGGTGCCGTACTGGAGCACCTCGAGGCCGTGCTCGGCGATGAGTCGCCCGGCGACGGCACCGAGCTCGTCGAGCGGAAGCACCCCCAGGTCGGGGTTGCCGCCGGCGAGGGAGATCATCCCCTCCCGCATCGAGATGTCGAAGACGGCGCGCACCGGCGAGGGCCGGAAGAAGTCGGCGCGCACGGCGTAGGCGACGGGGCGGGAGTGCAGGACGGGGCTCGACTGCGGGGCGGACGCGGGCGTCGGCATGGTGGTCTCCTTCGAAGCGGGACGGTCGGGCGTCAATTCCGCGACGCTCGCAGCGGGAGTGGTTCCATCATGCCGTACCGGCGGGCTCGCCGCCTGGGCGATCACCGGGCAAGCGCACCCGAGAGCAGCCACCGTTCCACGGCGTCGTACGCCGCTCGGCGAGGGTCCGCGCCGGAGAGGAACACGTCGTGCACCGCGCCGTCGATGCGCTCGATCGTGACCGAGCGGCCGATGCGGGTCGCCGCCCGCGCGATCTCGTCGACGACGAGCACCGAGTCGGACGTCGTCATCTCGTCGACCCACCGCCCGCGGAAGACCGACCGCGCCGACAGGAGCACGAGGGCGGGGCATCCGACCTCCACCCCGTCGGCGAGCCGGCGCTGGCCCGCGAGCACCGCGCTCAGCCACGCCGGCGTGGTCGGAAAGCCGCGATCGGGGCGCCATCGCTCACGCTCGCTCCCCCGCGGAAGGCTCCCGAGCTCGCGCTGCGCCCGCGTGTAGTAGCCGAAGTCGACCACCGGCTGGTCGCCCTTCGGGTCGATCACGGCACGCGCGTGCAGGATCGGCGCGAGCGCATGCCTGCCGAAGGCGCCGAGCTGCAGCTCCAGCCAGGGGCTGTTGAGGACGAGCGCGGATGCCGCACCCCGATGCCGCGCCGCCCACAGCGTGAGCGTGAGCCCGCCGGTGGAGTGGCCCACGAGGATCAGGCGCCCCCGCCCGTGCGATCCGATCGCCGTGAGGGCGGCCTCGAGGTCCGCGTCGTACTCGGTGAGCGCGGTGACGAACCCGGGCGTCTGGCCGGGCCGCAGGCTGCGTCCGTACTTGCGCAGGTCGAGGGCGAAGAAGCGCGCGCCCAGGCCGTTCCAGAACTCGGCGAGCCCGGTCTGGAAGAAGTAGTCCGACCAGCCGTGCACATACAGCACATCGACGTCGTGCAGGGGCCGGGCGAAGGCCAAAGGCCCCGGCAGACGCCGCACGAGTGTCGCGACGACCGGGCCCTCGGCATCCTCCCCCAGCGGGAGCGTCATCCGCTCGAACGGGTATCCGAGCACATCGGGCACCCACTCCGGCATGCCCTCAGCCTATCCACGCCCCCGCGCCCCGCGCCCCCGCGCCCCCCGCCCCGCGCCCCCCGCCCCGCGCCCCCTCGTATCCGCGAGAGTGCACTGGTGCACCGAGACTGCATGCTGGGCGTGCAGTCTCGGTGCGCCGATGCAGTCTCGCGGGCGCGGTCACTCCCCGCGCGACACCGACACCATCTCGTCGCGGTCGACGACCTTGATGCGGGCGCGCTCGCGCGCCGCGCCCAGCGCGATCTCGTGGTCGTCGAGCCGGTGCCAGCCCTCCAGGTCGGTCCAGGCGATGCCGCGCGAGGCCAGCAGCGCCACGATCGACTCCGGCGACGGGTCCTCCGGATGCCACCACGAGCCCTGGTCGTTGATGAGGTGGCGCACCGTCTCCATCGCGTCGGACTTCGTGTGGCCGATCAGGCCCACCGGTCCCCGCTTGATCCAGCCCGTGGCGTACACGCCGGGCACCCGCTCGTTGGAGTCCTGGTGCAGCACCTGGCCCTCGTGGTTGGGGATGACCCCGTGCCGGTCGTCGAAGGGCACGCCCTCAAGCGGCGAGCCGAAGTACCCGACCGCGCGGTAGATCCCCTGGACCGGAACCTCGCGCAGCTCGCCGGTGCCGGCGACCCCGCCGTGGCCGTCCGAGCGCGTGCGCTCGTACACGAGCGCGGCGACCCGGCCTTCGGCATCCGTCCGCACCTCGACCGGACGCGCGTAGAAGTGCAGGTGCAGGCGGCGCGAGGCGCTGCCCGTACCGGGGCGCTTTCGCCACGACTGCAGGATGCGGTCGATGACCATCACCTGCTTGTTATTGGCGATGGCATCCTTCGACGCCTCGTCGTAGTCGAAGTCCTCGTCGTAGAGCACCATGTCGACGTCGCGCAGCTCGCCGAGCTCGCGCAGCTCGAGAGGGGTGAACTTCACCTGGGCAGGGCCGCGCCGCCCGAACACGTGCACGTCGGTGACCTGCGAGGCCACGAGACCCGCGTGCACATTGTCGGGGATCTCGGTGGGGAGGAGATCCTCGGCGTGCTTGGCGAGCATGCGGGCGACGTCCAGTGCGACGTTCCCGTTGCCGACGACGGCGACGGATGCCGCATCCAGCGGCCACTCGCGCGGGAAGTCGGGGTGGCCGTCGTACCAGCTCACGAAGTCGGCGGCGCCGTAGGAGCCCGCCGCGTCGATGCCGGGGATGTCGAGGTCGGCGTCGCGGATCGCGCCGGTGGCGAAGATCACCGCGTGATAGTGACGGGTGAGGTCGTCCATCGTGAGGTCGACCCCGAAGCGGACGTTGCCGAACAGGCGCACCTGGCCGCGATCGAGGATGTCGCGGAGGGCCGTGATGATGCCCTTGATGCGCGGGTGATCGGGGGCGACGCCGTAACGGACGAGGCCGTAGGGCGCCGGCAGCCGGTCGAACAGATCGATCGACACGTCGAACCTGCGCTCCGCCTTCAGCAGGATGTCCGCCGCGTAGATGCCGGCGGGTCCCGCGCCGACGATAGCCAGCCTGAGCGTGGTCATGGAGTCCTTACCTTGTGCGTGTGGGGCGTCAGCTCGAACGATCGACGACGACCTGCGCGAATCGGGTCAGCGCATCGCGCACGGGGCCGTCGGGCAGCGGCGCGAGCGCGGCGACCGCTTCGACCGACCAGTCCACCGCGAGACGGCGCGTGCGCTCGGTGGCCTCGTGCGCGCGCAGCCGGTCGAGGGCGTCGTCGAGCACGGCCGGGTCGGCGCCGTCGGCGATGCGGGCGACCCCGTCGTCGATGACGTCCTTCAGCGCAAGGGATGCCTCGTCGCCGGAGCGCGAGAGGAGCAGGTACGGCATGGTCGGAACCCCGGCCCGCAGGTCGGTGCCGGGCACCTTGCCGGTGACCTCGGGGTCGGCGGACAGATCGATCACATCGTCGAGGAGCTGGAAGGCGATGCCGACCTTCTCGCCGTACTCCAGCACGGGCCCGGCGTACTCGGCGGGCGCGTCGGAGAACAGGACGCCGGCCTGCGCGGCGGCGGAGATGAGCGACCCGGTCTTGTCGGCGAGCACCCGCAGGTAGAACTCGACGGGATCGTCGTCCGGCTGGGCTCCGACGGTCTCGTGCATCTGGCCGAGGACGAGCCGCTCGAACGTGTCGGCCTGCAGCCTGATGGCGCGCTCGCCGATCTGAGCCATGAGCTGGCTGGCGCGGGAGAACAGCAGGTCCCCGGCGAGGATGGCGACGTTGTTGCCCCAGACCACGTGGGCGCTCGGCACGCCGCGGCGCACGTCCGAGGCATCCATCACGTCGTCGTGGTAGAGCGAGCCGAGGTGGGTCATCTCCAGTGCGGTGGCACCGGCGACCACGTGCGGGGTGACGCCCTGGCCGAGCTGGGCGGTGAGGACCGTCAGGAGCGGACGGACGCGCTTGCCCCCCGCCTCGTAGAGATAGCGGCTGGTCGCATCGGCGAGCGCATCGGTGACCCGCAGCTCGACGGCGAGCTTGGCCTCGACCTGCGCGAGTCCGTCATCGACCGCGCCGAGCAGGCGCCGCATCCGGGGTCCTGCGAAGACGCGCTCGGTCAGGCCGATCCGACTCGCCAGCGGCGAGCCGGGCGCGGGCAGGCTCGGAATCACCCGTCCAGCCTACCCGGCGGCACCCGGATGACTATCGACCTCGGGGCTTGACGGCACGGTGCAGCGCGACCATGCCGAAGGACAGATTCCGCCAGGCGACCTCTGTCCAACCGGCCTCGCGGATCCAGGCCGCGAGCGTCCTCTGGTCCGGCCAGTCGCGGATCGACTCGTTCAGATAGTCGTACGCGTCGCCGTTCGTGCCGGCCACGCGCGCGACGCGCGGCAGGATCTGCGCGTTGTAGAACCGGAAGAACGCGCGGAACACCGGCGAGGGCGGCGTGGAGAACTCGTTGATCACGAGTCGTCCGCCGGGCTTGGCGACGCGCAACAGCTCGGCGAGCGCCCTCTTCGGCTGCTGGACGTTGCGCAGGCTGTACGACATCGTGACCGCGTCGAACTCGGCGTCGCCGAAGGGCAGCTCCATGGCGTCGGCCTGCACGAACGTGAGGTTTCGGAGGTCGCCGTGCCGGCGCCTGCCCTCGGCGAGCATGCCCGCCGAGAAGTCCGCGGCGACCACCTCGGCGCGGGAGCGTGCGAGCGACGCCGAGGACGACCCCGTGCCGGCACCGAGGTCGAGGATCCGCTCGCCCGGCTTCGGGGCGACCGCGCGGGTGGTGGCGGCCCGCCAGAGCGCGTCGTTGCCGACCGTCATCACCGAGTTCGTGCGGTCGTAGCCCGCCGCGACCTGGTCGAACATGCCGCTCACGCGCGCGGGATCCTTGCCCAGGTCGGCGCGGTTGGGCTCGTGCTCGATCACCCATCGAGTCTAGGGCGCCCGGATCGTGTGGTCGCGCCGCCGTCGCGTCCCGCTTACAGGGCGAACCGACGTTTCCGGGCCGGAAACGGCCGGCAGAGTGCAATCGGCCCTGTAAGCGGGACGCCCAGCGGCGATAACCGCTCGGCGGAGGCCCCCACGCGGGCGGCGCGGCTGCCGTCGCCTCGTCAGAGGCCCTGCGCGAGGCGGTAATAGGCCTGGTTCCACCGCACCTCGCGCTGGAACTCAGTCAGCGTCGTGCTCTCGTCGATCACGAGCAGCTCGAGCCCGGCCAGCTCGGCGAAGTCGCGGAACGCCTCGACGCCCACCGCCGTCGACATCACGGTGTGGTGCGCGGCTCCCGCGATGAGCCAGGCCGCGGCGCTCGTGCGGAAGTCCGGCTGCGGCCGCCATACGGCCCGGCCGACCGGGAGCTTGGGGAGCGCGGCCCGGGGCGCGACGTTCTCCACCACGTTCGCCGTCAGCCGGAACCGGTCGCGCATATCGCTCATCGCGACGACGACCGCCGGGCCCGGGTCGGCGGTGAAGACGAGGCGCACCGGGTCGTCCTTTCCGCCGATGCCGAGCGGATGCACCTCGAGCGTCGGCCGTGCCGACGACAGCGACGGCGACACCTCGAGCATGTGCGCACCGAGGATCAGCTCGTCGCCGGGCGTGAGGTCGTACGTGTAGTCCTCCATGAGGCTCGCCCCGCCGGGAAGGCCGGCCCCCATGACGTTCGCGATGCGCACGAGCACGGCGGTCTTCCAGTCCCCCTCGGCCCCGAAGCCATAGCCGGAGGCCATGAGCCGCTGCACCGCGAGCCCGGGCAGCTGCTTGAGCGCGCCGAGGTCCTCGAACGACGTGGTGAACGCCCCGAAGCCGCCCTCCTCCAGGAACGCGCGCAGCCCCAGCTCGATGGCGGCGCCATCGCGCAGCGACGCGTGCCGCTCGCCGCCGCGGCGCAGTTCGGGCGCGACGTCGTAGAGCTCCTCGTACTCGGCGATGAGCGCGTCGATGTCGGCATCGGATGCCGCGGCCACGGCATCCGCCAGCTCGTTGACCCCCCACGTGTTCACCTGCACGCCCAGGCGCAGCTCGGCCTCGGTCTTGTCGCCCTCGGTGACCGCGACGAAGCGCATGTTGTCGCCGAAGCGGGCGAGCTTGAGGCTGCGGGATGCCGCGAGCCCCGCCGCCGCGCGCTGCCACGTGCCCAGCTCGGCACGCACGCGCGGGTCGGAGGCGTGGCCGACGATGGTCTTGCGCGGCACGCCCAGCCGGGTCTGGATGTACCCGAACTCGCGATCGCCGTGCGCGGCCTGGTTGAGGTTCATGAAGTCGAAGTCGATGTCGGCCCACGGCAGCTCGACGTTCGCCTGGGTGTGCAGGTGCGCGAGGGGCTTGCGCAGCGCGTCGAGCCCCGCGATCCACATCTTGGCCGGGCTGAAGGTGTGCATCCATGCCACGAGGCCGATCACGCGGTCGTCGGCGTTCGCCTCCCGCGCGGTGCGAGCGATGGCCGCGGCGTCGGTGAGGACCGGCTTCCACACGATGCGCACGGGTGTCTCGGCGGCGTCGTCGAGCTGCTCGGCGATGGCGCGCGACTGCTCGGCGACCTGGGCGAGCGTCTCGGGGCCGTACAGGTGCTGACTCCCGGTGAGGAACCAGACCTCGTAGCCGTCGAACGAGGTGGTGAGCGGAGTTCGGGTCATGGCTGGTCCTTCGTCTCGGTGTCCGTCCGTGCGGGCGGCGGGGTCAGAGGGCGGCGACGGCGGCGGCCTCGACCGCCAGTCCCGCGCGATAGCGGTCGAGGTAGGCGGCGAACCCGGCGACGTCGGCGGGGTCGGGCTCCGCGATGCGGAGCTCGGCGCCGGCGAACACGCGCTCGTCGAGGTAGGTGCTCAGGTCCTGGTCGGCGCCGAGGTGGGCGGCGAGCACCGCGATCCCCCAGGCTCCGCCCTCCGACGCGGTGTCGCCGACGGCGACCGGCGCGCCCAGCGCCCCAGCGAGGAAGCGCTGCGCGACGCCGGCGGTGCGGAACATGCCGCCGTGCGCGAACATCCGGTCGAGTGCGACGCCCTCGTCGGCCAGCACCCGCATGCCGAGGCTCAGCGTGCCGAACACGCCGTACAGCTGTGCGCGCACGAGGTTCGCCAGGGTGAACCGGCTGTCCGGGGTGCGGACGAACAGCGGGCGCCCCTCGTCGAGTCCGGCGATCGGCTCGCCGGCGAGGTGGTTGTAGGCCAGGAGCCCTCCGGCATCCGCCTCGCCGCCCAGCGCCTCGGTGAAGAGGGTCTCGAACACGGCGTCGGCCGGCAGGGGCGTGCCTGCGGCCTCGGCGAAGCGCGCGAACAGGCCCACCCACGCCGCCAGCTCGCTGGCGCCGTTGTTGCAGTGCACCATCGCGACCGCGTCGCCGGCCGGAGTGGTCACGAGGTCGAGCTCGTCGTGCACTCCCGCGAGCGGGCGCTCGAGCACGACCATCGCGAAGATGCTCGTGCCGGCGCTGACGTTGCCGGTGCGCGGGGCGACCGCGCCGGTGGCCACCATCCCGGTGCCGGCGTCGCCCTCGGGCGGGCAGAGCGGGATGCCGGGGCGCAGCGCTCCGGAGGGGTCGAGCAGCGCGGCGCCCGAGGCGGTGAGCGCACCGGCGTCCTGCCCGGCCACGAGCACCTCGGGGAGCACCGCACGCAGGTCGCCGCCGGTGTGCCGGTCGAAGCGGTCGACGAGCTCCTGGTCGTAGTCGCGCGCAGCCGAGTCGATCGGGAACATGCCCGACGCGTCACCGATGCCCAGCACGCGGCGGCCGGTGAGGCGCCAGTGCACGTAACCGGCGAGGGTCGTCAGGAACCGCACCCGCGGAACATGGGGCTCGCCGTCGAGCTGCGCTTGGCGCAGGTGCGCGACCGACCACCGCAGCGGAATGTTCACCCCGAGCAGTTCGGTGAGCTCGGCGGCGGCCTGCCCGGTGTGGGTGTTGCGCCACGTGCGGAACGGCACGAGGAGCTCTCCGGCCTCGTCGAAGGCGAGGTAGCCGTGCATCATGGCCGAGACGCCGATCGCGCCGAACGTGTCGGGACGGATGCCGTGGCGCTCGACCGCATCGGCGACGAGCGCCGCGTACGCCTCCTGCAGCCCCGTCCAGACGGCATCCAGCGGATAGGTCCACAGGCGCTCCTCGAACCGGTTCTCCCAGTCGTGGGCTCCGGTGGCGAGCACCTCGTGGGTCTCGGCGTCGATCAGGCACGCCTTGATGCGGGTCGAGCCCAGCTCGATGCCGAGGGCCGTGCGCCCCTCGCGGATGAGGTCTGCTGTGGTGCTCATCGTCGTGCGTCCGTGTCCTGTCCGTAGACGTTCTGGTAGCGGTCGAAGAGGCGGTCGATGTCCTCCTGCGGGATCGGGATCACCGGTCCTCCCTGGCGGGCGTAGTGCACGGTGCGCGCCACGTCCTCGACCATGACCGCGGCTTTGACGGCATCCTTCGCGTCGACACCGATCGTGAACGGGCCGTGGTTCTGCATGAGCACGGCACGGCTGCGGTGGCCGGTGAGGGTCTGCACGATGCCGCGGCCGATCGAGTCGTCGCCGATGATCGCGAACGGCCCCACAGGCACGGGGCCGCCGAACTCGTCGGCCATCGCGGTGATGACGCAGGGGATCTCCTCGCCGCGCGCCGCCCACGCGACCGCGAACGTGGAGTGGGTGTGCACGACGCCGCCGACCTCGGGCATGTGGCGGTAGACGTAGGCGTGCGCGGCGGTGTCGCTCGACGGCGACCGCTCGCTGCCGGGGGTCCCGGGCACGACGGCGCCGTCGAGGTCGCAGAGGATCATGTTCTCGGGGGTCAGGTCGTCGTAGCTCACGCCGCTGGGCTTGATGACGAACAGGTCGGCGCCGGGCACACGGCCGGAGACGTTGCCGCCGGTCCAGACCACCAAGCCGTAACGCACGAGCTCGCCGTGCAGCCGTGCGACGTCGGCGCGGACCCGGGCGATGGCCTGTTCGACTTCGGCGGTGAAGGTCGTCATGCGCGTGTGCTCTCCTCTGAGGTCGCTGCGGCCCTTGCGGTTCCGAGTCACTGCCCCGCGTGCGAGTCACTGTGCTGGAGCGCAGTGACTCGCCGGGAGAGGAGTGACTCGGCGATCCGCCGCGGTGCGTTTCGGCTGTGCGCCGGATCTGTGACCGGTCACAGCTAGTGTGACAGCCTCGTGCGGCGGCGTCAATCCCCGGGCGAGGTCAGGATGCCGCGCGGGCGAGGTCAGGATGCGGCCCGGGCGAGGTCAGGATGCCGGCGGGGCGACCGACGCGCGGGACACCAGCACGGGCGCGACCGGCTCCGCCGGCACCGGCCGGCCGAGCAGCTGGGCGATCGCGCGGCGGGCGAGCTCGGCGAAGTCCTGCCGCACCGTGGTCAGCGCCGGCGCGTAGTACGCGGCATCCGGCTCGTCGTCGAAGCCCACGACGCTGAGCTCCTCCGGCACACGGATGCCGCGCTCGCGCAGTCCGCCCAGCAGCCCCAGCGCCATCCGGTCGTTGGCCGAGAACACCGCGGTGGCACCCGAGCCCACCACGGCGGCCGCGGCCTCGAACCCGGCCCGCGCCGTCCAGTCGCCGGCGAGCACCGGGCCGGGCTCCACGCCCCGCGCGGCGAGCTCCTGCACGAAACCGTCCCGGCGCGCCTGCGCCTCCAGCCAGTCGAGGGGTCCGGCCAGGTGCGCGATGCGGCGGTGCCCGGCATCGGCCAGGCACGCCGTCGCGAGCCGCGCCCCGGCGACCTGATCCACGGCGGGAGCCCGCCCGCCCCGCCCCGCCGAATGCAGGGCGACCGTCGGGATGCCGAGATCCATGGCATCCAGCGCCCGCACGGTGTCCGCGTGCGGGGCGACCACGACCAGGCCGTCGACCCCCTGCCCGAGCAGGTGCCCGATCGCCGCGCGGACGGCGTCATCGGTCGCGGAGTCGGCGAACGCCGCCGACACCCAGTACCCCGCCGCGCGCGCGGCCGCCTCGATCGTCTCGATGCTGCGCAGCGGGCCGTAGTGCAGCGCCGCGGGGGCGAGCACGCCGATGGTCCGCGAGCGCCGCGTGCCGAGGGCGCGCGCGACGTTGTTCATGCGGTAGCCGAGCTCGCCCATCGCCGCGAGCACGCGCTCACGGGTGTGCGGGGCCACGTCGGGGTGCTCGTTGAGTACGCGCGACACGGTCTGACGCGAGACGCCGGCGCGCGCAGCCACGTCGCGCACGCCGATCGCGCGCCCTCCGCCTCCGCGTGACTGGCCCATCGTCCCGAGTGTAGGGCCGGAGCCTTCCGTCGACCCCGTCGCCCGCTCCTGCGGCCGGTTCCCGCAGGCTGGGCGCGGCGCGGCACGGCACGGCGCTACCGCGGCGCCAGAGCGGCCAGCGCAGCCAGCCAGCGGTCGGCGGTGGCGTCGTCGAACGGGGGCGTGCGGGCGGACACCCGCTGCTCCAGGTCGACGGCGAGGGCCTCGAGCCGGTCGACCAGGTCGAGCGGATAGCCGTAGCGCACCCGGTGCTCGTCCCACTCGTCGCGGTCGTCGATATAGACCCCGCGTTCGTCGAGGGCCCGCACGACGTCGAGATCCATGTCGATACCGGTCGGCTCGCCGTCACGCCAGCGCACGTCCCACGCGAGGTCGATGTAGACCCGCACCCGGTGCGGCGATCCGTTCACCAGCAGAGTGTGGTCGCCGCTCGGGGGCACCAGCATGACGCTGGGCGAGTCGGCGAGCATCACGCGGCCGGGCCGTTCGCTGCGCCAGCCCGGCTGCTGCCCGAGCCAGTCACCCCACTCGTCGCTGCCGAGGTAGACGCACTCCTGCGTCCAGTGCGGCGAGCCGTCCCACTTGCGCCAGCGGAAGGTGAGCGGTGTTCCCGGTGCAGGGCGGTCGGCCATGTGCCCACTCTAGGCTGGAGGACGTGCCTCGCCCTGCCCCGACCCCGCCGCGGCTGCGGGTGACGACCCGCGAGGTGACAGCGATCGAGGACGTCCTGGAGCACGCCGCGCCGGAGAACCCGACCGTGTGGTCGCGGCGCGCCGACGTCATGGTCGGCCACGGCTGCACGGCCGACCTGTCGGCACAGGCGTCCCGCCCCGGCGACACGGGCCGCGGGCAGGCGGACGAAGCCGCACGGTGGTGGCGCGAGCTCGCAGCGCGCGCCGAAGTCGACGACCCGGTCGGCCTTCCCGGTACCGGGCTCATCGCGTTCGGCGCGCTTCCGTTCGACGCGTCCTCGCAGCGCCCGGGGCGCCTCACCGTGCCGCGGCACGTCGTCGGGCGCCGCGGCGGCCGGTCGTGGGTCACCACGATCGCGGTGATCGACGAGGCCGACAGCCACGATGCGCCGTCGGCGCCCGCGACGACCGCACCGTCCGCGGCGGACGGCTCCGGCATCCCTCCGCGCACCCCGTACGGTCCGCACTGGTCGGCGACGCTCGGCCCGGGTGCCCTCACGCCGGAGGGCTACCAGCGCGCTGTGCGCGCGGGCCTTGCCGCGATCGCGGCGGGCGAGGTGGGTAAGGTCGTCCTCGCGCGCGACCTCGTCGGCTCGATCCCGTCGGGCGCGGACCTCCGCCGCCTCGTGCGCACCCTCGCGTCGGAGTACCCGGACACCTGGACATATGCCGTCGACGGCATCATCGGCGCGAGCCCGGAGACCCTGGTGACGGTGTCGGGCGGCACCGTCACGGCTCGCGTGCTCGCCGGGACGATCGCCCGGGGCGCCGACGCGGATGCCGACACCGCGGCATCCGTCGCCCTCGCCACGAGCGCGAAGGACCTCGACGAGCACGAGTACGCGGTGCAGAGCGTGCTCGCCGCGCTCCGCCCGCACACGGGCGCGCTCGCCGCGGGCGAGCAGCCGTTCATGCTGCGGCTGCCGAACGTGTGGCACCTCGCGACCGACGTCGAGGGGACACTTCGGGACCGCTCGTCGGCGCTGGATCTCGTCGGCGCGCTGCATCCGACCGCCGCGGTGGCCGGCACGCCGACGGATGCCGCGATCGGGGTCATCCGCAGCCTCGAGCCCTTCGACCGCGGACGCTACGCGGGCCCGGTCGGCTGGATCGGCGCGCACGGCGACGGCGAGTGGGCGATCGCGCTGCGCTGCGCGCAGGTCGACCTGGGCACCGCCTCTGCCGGGACGTCGGACCGCATCCCCCTGGTCGCGCACGCCGGGGCGGGCATCGTCGCCGGCAGCGACCCCGAGGCCGAGCTCCTGGAGACCCGGGTCAAGTTCCGCCCGATCGTCGACGCCCTGGCCTGACCCCCGGCATCCCCCCCGGTCCCGTCCCCCGCGCCCCGTCCCCCGGTCCCGCCGCCGCGCCCCGCCCCCGCGCCCCTCCCGATTCCGCGAGAAGTCATCTGCGCACCGAGACTGCACGCTGAGCATGCAGTCTCGGTGCACCAGTGAAGTCTCGCGGTCGGGCGGGGCGGCGCGCGGGCGCGGGGGCGGCGGGGGCGCGGGCGGGGCGA
>NZ_JASGFE010000032.1:0-31556 GCF_047605725.1 Microbacterium sp. | reverse complement strand
GGCCGAGCGTCACCTTGACGGCGTCGGCCAGGATGTTGAGGCCGCGCTCGAGGCCGCGACGGGCCTCCTCGTCGAAAGCGATGATCTTTGCCATGGGTGTGTCGTCCCTCCCGGACGTTGGCTTGCAGTCTTTAGCACTCGACGAATGCGAGTGCTAATCCATTCTGGCACTCGACCATGGGGAGTGCAAGCCGCCGGGCCCGGCGCGTCGGAGGCGCCTCCGCCGCAGGCCTTACGGCGAGGGTTCCGCGGTGGTCGTCCTGTCCAGCCCCACCACGATCGTCAGCTGCTTCTGCTCGCCCTCGGCGTCCGGATCGTCGGCGGGCTGGTAGACATCGCTGAGCGTGAGCTGCGCACCGCCGATCGCCTGCGCCAGCGCCCGCGCCGCGCCCTCGTCGTCCGGGTCTGCGTAGAACACCGTCGTCGCCGGGAAGTCCTCGGAGCCGGCATCCCCCGCGTAGACGGACTCTTCGGACCATCCCGCCGCGATCACGAGGTCCCGCATCGCATCGCCGGCACCCTCCTGCGGGGTCGCGTTGAGCACGAGCACGCTGTACGAGGTGTCCACCACCAGCGCATCCGGCGTCTCCACGGGCGCGACCGAGGGCACCGTCGCGGGAAACAGCGCCACGCGCCCCGTGGCCACCAGGGTCCCGAAGATCCCCGCGCCGGTCAGCACGATCGTGGCCGCGGCCGCCCACAGCAGCACGACACCGGGCCGCAGTCGCGGCTGCTCGGCGCGATGGGCTCCGACGCGCCGCACATCGGCGGGCAGATCGTCGAAACGATCCGTGGGCTCGCGCATGTTCGGCATCCGTGAATGCTACCGGCCGGAGCGCACACTCGACGTCCGCAGCGCGCGCCGGGTCTGCCTCGCCTCGCGCAGACGCCGCAGGCGATGCACGAGCATCGGGTCGTAGGCCAGCGCGTCGGTCGTGTCGATGAGTCGGTCCAGCAGCTGGTAGTACCGTGCCGGAGTGAGGGACAGCTCGCGGCGCAGCGTCTCCTCCTTCGCGCCGTCGTGGCGCCGCCAGCGCGCCTCGAAGTCCAGCAGCGCGCGGTCGCGATCGGTCAGGGGCACGATCCGACGCTAGCCGCGCCCCGCGCCGCGCGCGGCCCGCCACACCGGCCGGACGCGGGAACACGGACTCGCGAAGCCCTGTTGAATGGACGTGAGAAGGAGTCCGACATGACCTACCCCGTGGCCAAGACCGACGAGCAGTGGCGCGCAGAGCTCACCCCGCAGCAGTACGCGGTGCTGCGCCAGGCGGGAACCGAGCGCCCATGGACCGGCGACCTCCTCGACGAGCACCGCGCCGGCCTCTACACGTGCGCCGCGTGCGGTGCGGAGCTGTTCCGCAGCGGCACGAAGTTCGACTCGCACTGCGGCTGGCCGAGCTTCTACGAGTCCATCCGCCCGGAGGCGGTCGAGCTGCTCGAGGACCGTTCGCTCGGCATGCTGCGCACCGAGGTGCGGTGCGCGGCGTGCGGCTCGCACCTGGGGCACGTCTTCCCCGACGGCTTCGGCACCTCCACCGGCGACCGGTACTGCATGAACTCGGTCTCGCTCGACTTCACCGCCGAGGCCGGGGCATGACGGGCGCGCTCGAGGCGGTGCGCGCTCGCCGCTCGTGGTCGAAGGTGACGGATGCCGCGCCCACCCGCGCCGAGCTGCTTCCGCTGGTCGCGGCGGCCGGCCGGGTCGCCGACCACTCGTCGCTGCGCCCGTGGCGGCTCATCGAGCTGCGCGGCGACGACCGCGTTGCTCTCGGTCGCGCCATCAGCAAGGCGCTCGGCGAGAAGGGCGACTACCCCAAGACGATGCGCGCGCCGCTGCTCATCGCGATCGTCGCCAGCTACCGCAAGAGCGACAAAGTGCCGCGCTGGGAGCAGGAGGCCGTGGCATCCGGCGTCGCGCACACGCTGAGCCTGCTGCTGGACGAGGCGGGCTGGGGCGTGATCTGGCGCACCGGCTCGTACACGCGCTCCAAGCCGGTCGCGAAGCTGCACCGGCTGGACAAGGACGAGGAGCTGCTCGGCTGGCTGTACGTGGGCGGCAAGCCTGCGCGCGCCCGGGCGGGCCGCCGCAAGACGATCGACGCGCGTCGATTCCTCGGCAGGCTGAAGACCTGACGCGCAAAGAACACGGAGCCGGCTGCGGGACTCGAACCCGCAACCCCCGTATTACAAGTACGGTGCGCTGCCAATTGCGCCAAGCCGGCGAGGACGATCAGTCTATCCGCGCAGGCTACGGGGTCGGGGTCGCGTTCGGGTCCGGCGTCGCTGTCGGGGTCGGAGTCGCCGTCGGGGCGGAGGTCTGCGTCTTGTAGAACTCGTCGCTCGCGCTGGAGAGCACGAACTGCGAGAACTCGGCGGGATCGTCGAGCGCGCCGACGTAGGGCTCGCCGTTGACGAGGATCATGGGAGTTCCGGTGAGGGCGACGTGGTCGGTGTCCGGGATGCCGGCGACCGCGCGCTCCGTGGCCGCCCGGGCCCACGACGCGTAGCTCTCCTCCTCGATGCACGCACGCACGGCTTTGGGAGAGGTGGCGCCGGAGGCGATCGCCAGGTCGGCGAGCTCCTGGTCGGTGAAGCCGTCGGCGTCCACGGCGGGCTGGCGGCTCAGCAGCTCGTTGCTGAAGGCGAAGAACGTGTCCGGCGAGTGGCTGGCGACGCATGCGGCGGCGCCGGCGGCACGCAGCGAGTACTTCGTCCCGTTCGACTTCGCCGTCAGCATCGCGACGGGGTGATAGGCGAGCGTGATGGCGCCCTCGCCCACCCACGAGGTGAGCTGCTGCGCGTTCGCCAGCTGCCACTCGCGCGCCCCGGGCGAGAGGTAGTCGACGTAGACGCGGATCTCCACGACCGGACGCGCCGTCGCGGTCGGAGCGGGAGTCGCCTCGGCCGTGGCGGCCTCGGTCGCCGTGGTCTTGGCGACCTCACCCGAATCGGGCACGTCGGCGGCCTGCGGCAGCGACACCGACGCGGTGGTGATCGTGAACCCGTCATCGGTGATCCCCGACGGCGACAGCTGCGGGCGGTTCACGGCCGAGGACACCGTCCAGGTCACGACCACGGCCACCGCGGCCACCACCGCGACCACGCCGATCACGAGCGATACGCGTCGGACCACGCGGGCGCGGGACTGGCGCGCGTGCACCTGCTCGGCCTTCTCGCGGACCGCCTCTCGACGGTCGCGCGGAACCGGCGTGCTCGGGCTCTCGTGGGACATGGGACCTCTCGACGAAGAAGGATGCCGCTCAGTGGGGCTGGGCCGCTCGGGGGGCAGCCGTCACGATGGTAATGAGGCAGTCTGGGAAAACCCCAGACACAAACCCGGCGCGAACACTCTCTCGCGTGCCATACTGACTTCTGCAGCCCATGATGGTCTGCGGGCCTTCGGCCTCAATCCTCACTACGGATCGTCCGGCACGTACCTGCCGGTGAAGGAGAAGAACACATGGCGTCCGTCACATTCGACAACGCGGTTCGCGTCTATCCCGGGGCCACGCGCCCGTCGGTCGACAAGTTCAACCTCGAGATCGCCGATGGCGAGTTCCTCGTGCTCGTCGGCCCGTCCGGCTGCGGCAAGTCCACCACGCTGCGCATGCTGGCCGGCCTCGAAGAGGTCAACGAGGGCCGCATCCTCATCGGCGACCGCGACGTGACCGACGTGCCGCCGAAGGACCGCGACATCGCGATGGTCTTCCAGAACTACGCGCTGTACCCGCACATGACCGTCGCCGAGAACATGGGCTTCGCCCTGAAGATCGCTGGTGTCAGCAAGGAGGAGCGCGCCGCACGCGTGCTCGAGGCGGCCAAGCTCCTCGACCTCGAGCAGTACCTGACCCGCAAGCCGAAGGCGCTCTCCGGCGGCCAGCGTCAGCGCGTTGCGATGGGCCGCGCGATCGTGCGCCAGCCGCAGGTGTTCCTCATGGACGAGCCGCTGTCCAACCTCGACGCGAAGCTGCGCGTGCAGACGCGCACCCAGATCGCGTCGCTGCAGCGCCGCCTCGGCGTCACCACGGTCTACGTCACCCACGACCAGACCGAGGCTCTGACGATGGGCGACCGCATCGCGGTGCTCAAGGACGGCATCCTGCAGCAGGTCGGCAGCCCCCGAGACCTGTACGAGCGCCCGCAGAACGTGTTCGTCGCCGGCTTCATCGGCTCCCCCGCCATGAACCTGTTCCCCGTGGACCTCGCCCCCGGCGGCGTGCGCTTCGGCTCGGCGGTCGTGCCGGTCGAGGCGGACACGCTGGGCAAGGCGCACGGTTCGGAGGTCACCATCGGCGTGCGTCCCGAGGACATCATCGTCAACCCGGCTGACGGCCAGGGCCTGACGGTGATCGTCGACCTCGTCGAGGAGCTCGGCGCCGACGGCTACCTCTACGGGCACACCGACATCAACGGCAAGCGCACCGACATCGTCACGCGCGTCGACGGCCGTCGTCACCCGCACGCCGGCGACACGGTGGTCCTGGCCGCCGTGCCCGGCCACGTGCACGTGTTCGACAAGGACTCGGGCGAGCGCCTGACCGACAAGGCGATCGCCTCGGCGTAGCCTCTCTTCCACGCGATGCGGCGCGGGCGGGTCTGCTTGGACCTCCCGCGCCGCATCGCGTGATCTCCCCGAGAAAGGCGGCGACGTGCCAGATTCCTTGTCGATCACGGCCAGCAGCATCGACCCGGGCCTGCTCGCGCTGCCGTGGTCGACGCCGCTGGCGGAGTGGACCAGCACGCACATCGTCTCCCTTCCGAAGGGGATCTCCCGCCATCTGGTGCGATTCGCGAACCTCTCCGGACGGGTCGTCGCGGTCAAGGAGACCACCGCCGAGATGGCTCGCCGAGAGTACGAGCTGCTCGGATCGCTACGGCGACTCGATGCGCCCTGCGTCGAGCGCGTCGCGGTGATCGACGGGCGACGCGACGCCGACGGCTCGCCGTTGCCGGCCGCGCTCGTGACAGCTCACCTGCGCTTCTCGCTGCCGTACCGGGCGCTGTTCACGCAGGTGCTGCGACCCGACACCGCGGGCCGCCTCATCGACGCCCTCGCGGCCCTCCTGGTGCGCCTGCACAACGTCGGCCTCTTCTGGGGCGACGTATCGCTGTCGAACACCCTCTTCCGCCGCGACGCCGGCGCGTTCTCCGCCTATCTCGTCGATGCCGAGACCGGCGAGCTGCACGAGGCCGGACTCACCACGGGCCAGCGCGTCCACGACCTCGAGGTGGCGCGCGTCAACATCGCCGGCGAGATCCTGGATCTGGAGGCCGGCGGACGGCTGGAGGACGGCGTGGATGCCGTCGCGATCGCCGACGGGCTGCTGTCCTCGTACCATTCGCTGTGGGCGGCTCTGACCGACCAGGAGTCCTTCGCGGCGAACGAGTCATGGCGCATCACCGAGCGGGTGCAGCGGCTCAACGCGCTCGGCTTCGACATCGACGAGATGACCATCGACACCACCTCCGACGGCACGGTCGTGTCCATTCAGCCCAAGGTCGTCGACGCCGGGCACCACCAGAGGCGCCTGCTGCGCCTGACCGGCCTGGACGTGGAGGAGAACCAGGCCCGTCGCCTCCTCAACGACCTCGACGAGTTCCGCGCCCGCGTCTCGCGCCTCGGCTCGGACGAGGAGATGGTCGCCCACGAGTGGCTCACCCGGGTGTTCGAACCGGTGGTCAAGTCCATCCCGTGGGACCTGCGCGCCAAGCTCGAGCCGGCCGAGGTGTACCACCAGGTGCTCGAGCACCGCTGGTACATGTCGCAGGCGCGCGGGCGCTCGGTGCCGCTGGCCGAGGTGGTCGGCTCCTACGTCGACGACGTGCTGCGGCATCGGCGCGACGAGGCGACCGTGATGGGGCCTCCCACCGAGACCACCGGCATCGGCATGATCGCCGACGAGACGGACGCGGACGACGACACGGATGCCGTGGACTGGCGCGACCTCGTCTGATCGCGCCGGCGCGGCTCAGTAGCCGACCGTGAAGCGCGCCCGGCGATGCGCCGGGCGCTCGATCTCGTCGACGATCGCCACCGCGAGGTCGGCGCCGGAGATCTCCGAGTTCCCCGCGGCATCCTCGACGACGACCTCGCCCCCGATGCGATACCTGCCGGTTCGCACACCCGGCACCCACGCGCCGAACGAGCGCGGCGGGTGCACGAGGAACCAGTCGAGCCCCTCGTCCGAGGCTTCCAGCAGCGCGAGGCTGTCGATCCCCACCTGCGCCTCGTGGCGGTACTCCTCCGGCACGCCGAGGTCCCACAGGCGCGGACCGCCCGGCGCGCTGAGGCTCCCCATCGCGCCGCCGATCACGCCGAGACGTGTGGACGTGCCGGTGAGACGGTCGACGAGCCCCTGCAGCGCGTCGAGCACGCGGTCGGACATGTCGCCGCGCGGCGAGAGGGCCGAGACGACCACGTCCGCACCCGCCAGGACCTCCTCCAGCGCCGCGAGGTCGAGAGCGGAGCCTTCGACGTAGGTCGCGCCGGGCACGGGATCGGTCGGTGCCGTACGGGCGACGGCGACGACGTCGTGCCCTCGCTGGACGGCCTCGGCGACGATGTGACGACCCGCGTAGCCCGTCCCTCCGATGACGACGACGTGTGACATGCGTGTCTCCTTCCGGTGGTGTCGTGGAGGACAAGTCCGACGCGCGGCGCGCTATTCCCGGGGCCGGTCGACTCTGGCAGGATCGAGAACGTCGGATGAACACTTCGCCAACATCCGGTGAACAGCGAACGGATGGTGATGCGGATGAGCCGCATGACGTTGCACCAGCGGCGACGCAAACTCGGCGGAGAGCTGTGGGTGATGCCGCTGCTGTTCGCCCTCGGAGCCCTGGTCCTCGGCTCCGTCGTCTCTTTGGTCCAGCCGCCGCCGGACTCCTGGCTGGCGCCGCTGCTGTTCCAAGGCTCCGCAGAGGAGGCGCGTCGGCTCCTGATCGCCTGCGCGACCTCCATCGTGGGTGTGCTCGCACTGGTGGTCGGTCTCACGATGGTGGCGCTGCAGATGGCGGCGAACCGCTACTCCCCCCGGCTGCTGCGCAACTTCATCCGCGACCGCACGACCCAGCTCGTGATCGCCGTGTTCGTCGGCGCGTTCACCTACAACGCCGCGGGACTGTTCACCGTCGGCGCCGGGCACGAGAACGGGGAGGGCGAGTACCCGCGTCTTGCGGTCGCCCTCGGGCTGCTGCTGCTGTTCGTGTGCATCGCCGCGCTCGTGTTCTACCTCGACCGGATGGTCCACGCCATCCAGATCGAACGTGTCCTCACCGGCATCAGCCAGTCCGGCATCCGGAGCATCGCCGACCAGCCGCCGGGCGTGGGCGGCGACGCCGGGTCCGGCGATCTGGCGGTGGCGGCCGGTCCGCCCGCCGATGCCGTGCCGGTGCTGTCGTCCGCGTCGGGCTACATCGAGTTCATCGCACCACGCACGATCGTCACCGCCGCCGAGCGCAGCGGCGCCACCGTGCTGCTGGAGTCCCCGGTCGGAGCGCACATCGTGGCGGGCACCCCGATCGCCTGGGTATGGCCGCCGGAGGCGTGCACCGACGAGCTGCGCCACGCGATCGCCGTCGGGATCGAGATCGGACTGGAGCGCAGCCGGCGCCAGGACATCTCGGTCGGCTTCCATCAGATCGTCGACATCGGTGTGCTCGCCATCCACAATTTCGACTACAACACGGGCGTGCAGTGCATCAACGAGCTGTCCGTGCTGCTGTGCGAGCTGGCGCGCCTGCCGCTCGGACCCGTCCTCTACAAGAGCATCAGCGGCACGCCTCGCGTCATCCTCCCCGCCCGGAACTTCAACTACTACATGGACATCGCGTGCGGCCAGATCCTGCGTCGCGGCGTCGGGGAGCCCGCCGTCCTCCGGGCCCTCCTGGGCATGCTGTGCGACGTGGCCACCATCGTCGCGTTCGACGATCGTCGGCGCTCGGTCAAGCTGCGTATCCGCGAGCTGATCGAGGGCGCCCGCGAGACCGTCCACCATCCGGCCGAGCTGGCGCGCCTGGAAGCGCTCGCCGACAAGGCCCTGGCCTCCCTCAAGCCCAAGAACGCCGTGCGGCAGCGTGCCGTGGTGGCCCGTCCTCGTCCCGGCATCCGCGTCAACCTGCGCTGACCCGGCGCATGCCCCGCGGCATCCGCGGCTTCACTTGGCGCATCCTGCCGCCTGCAGCCCGAAGCGCGACCAGACGCGCCGACCGAACGCACGGCCCGGCGGCATCCCGCGTCGGCGCTACGGCGCGGCGCGGAGGGTCGCGATCTGATAGAGCGCGACGGATGCCGCGATCCCGGCGTTCAGGGACTCGGTCGCCGACGAGATCGGGATGGAGACGATCTGGTCGCACGTCTCGGTCACCAGGCGCGACAGTCCCTTGCCCTCCGAGCCGACGACGATGACCACCGGTCGATCGGCGAGCTCCAGCGCCGGAAGGGCCACGTCACCGCCGCCGTCGAGGCCCAGGACGAACACGCCCTGCTTCTTGAGCTCCTTGAGCGTCGTCGTGAGATTCGGCGCGATCGCCACCGGGATGCGGGCGGCAGCGCCCGCGCTCGTCTTCCACGCCGCGGAGGTGACCCCGGCCGAACGCCGCTGCGGCACGATGACACCGTGCCCGCCGAATGCCGCCGTGGAGCGGATGATGGCGCCGAGATTGCGCGGATCGGTGACGCCGTCGAGGGCCACCAGCAGCGGCGTCGCACCGCGCACCCGCACGTCCTCCAGGAGGTCCTGCGGGTGCGCGTACGCGTACGGAGGCACCTTCAGCGCCACCCCCTGGTGCACGCCGTCGAACCCGGCCATGCGGTCGAGCTCGGGCCGGGTGACCTCCAGCACAGGGATGCCGCGGTGGGTGGCGACGGCGAGCATCTCCTTGACGCGGTCGTCCATCTCCACACGCTGAGCGATGTAGAGCGCGGTGGCCGGGATCTTCGCGCGCAGCGCCTCCAGCACGCTGTTGCGCCCGGTCACGGTCTCGGTGTCGTCGCCGGTGCGCGGCTTGCGTCCAGCCCCGCCCCCGGAGCCGCCCGGGCGTGCCTTGCCGCCGGCGGCGACATAGCGCTCCTGGGCCGCCTTGCGCTTGCCGGCGACGTGCCAGCTGCGGTCCTCCGCCTTGGGCGTGGGGCCCTTGCCCTCCAGCGACTTGCGGCCGTGGCCGCCGGTGCCCTTCGTGGGGCCCTTCTTCTTGCTGTTGCCCGCTCCGGGCCGGCCTGGCCTAGCCATCGTCAAGACTCCAATGCGTCGCGTCGGGGGTGTCTTCCAGGACGATGCCCGCCGCCGCGAGCGCGTCGCGGACGCGGTCCGCGGTGGCCCAGTCGCGCTCTGCGCGCGCCTGCGCCCGCTGGGCGATCATCGTCTGCACGAGCGCGTCGAGCGCCGTCTCGGCCCGGGTGCCGGGTGCGCGCCAGAACGGATCCTCCGGGTTCAGACCGAGGATGCCGGTCATGCGCCCCACGCGGACGGCCGCGCGCGCGGCGGTGTCGCGGTCCCCGGCATCGAGCGCCGCGTTTCCCGCGCGCACCTGCTCGTGCACGAGCGCGAGGGCCTGGGGCACGCCGAGGTCGTCGTCGAGGGCCGCGCCGAAGGCGTCGGGCAGGTCGGCGACGGTGAGCCAGGACTTCTCGCCCAGCACGCGCGCCGCGCGGCGCTGGAACGTGCGGATGCGGTCGAGCGCGGCCTCGGCCTCGTCGAAGCTCGACGCGGACACATCCAGGCTGGAGCGGTAGTGCGCGGCGGCGAGCGCGTAACGCACCACGAGCGGGTCGCGTTCGGCGAGCACGTCGTGCGCGAGCACGAAGTTGCCGAGCGACTTCGACATCTTCTGATCCCCCACGGTCACGAGCCCGTTGTGCACCCAGTAACGGGCGAAGCCGTCGCCCGCCGCGGTCGACTGTGCGCGCTCGTTCTCGTGGTGGGGGAAGCGCAGGTCGAGCCCGCCGCCGTGGATGTCGAACTGCGCACCCAGGTAGCGGCGCGCCATAGCCGAGCATTCGATGTGCCAGCCGGGCCTGCCCGCTCCCCACGGCGAGCTCCACGTCGCATCCTCCGGCTCGCCGGCCTTGACGCCCTTCCACAGGGCGAAATCGCGCGGGTCGCGCTTGCCGCGCGGGTCGGCGTCGCCGGCCGGCTCCATCGCGTCGACGGACTGGTGGGTGAGCGCACCGTACTCCGACCACGATCGCACGTCGAAGTACACGTCCCCCGCGGCGGCATAGGCGTGACCGCGCTCGATGAGCCGAGCGATGAGCTCCTGCATCTGCGGAATGGAACCGGTCGCGCGCGGCTCATAAGTGGGGGGAAGGATGCCGATGGCGGAATATGCATGAGAGAACTCACGCTCCATGCGGTATGCGAGCGCCCACCACGGCTCCCGCTCGGTCGCGTTGGCGAGCACCTTGTCGTCGATGTCGGTGACGTTGCGCACGAACACGACCCGCCCGAACCGGTGCACGAGCCAGCGGCGCAGCAGGTCGAAGGCGAGTGCGGCGCGGAGGTGATGGATGCCGGGGCCGGACTGCACGGTGGGGCCGCACACGTACATCGTGACCTCGTCCGGATCGAGCGGCACGAAGTCGCGCAGCGTCTGCGCCTGGGTGTCGTAGAGCCGGACCGTCACCGCATCAGCCTACCGGCGCGCAAGCGCGTGCCTCACAGACCGGCGAAAACACTCCTCCGCTCACTGCGGCACGACGAGCGCGACCGCGTACGCGGCCACGCCCTGCCCTGCCCCGGTGAACCCGAGCCCGTCGGTCGTCGTCGCCGACACCGACACCGGTGCCCCGAGCGCCGCCGACAGCGCGGCCTCGGCCTCGCCACGCCGCGCCGCGAAGCGCGGCCGGTTCGCCTGCACCTGCGCCGACACGTTCCCGGCGCGCCAGCCCGCCTCGCCGAGGAGCTCGGCGGTGCGGCGCAGGAAGACGTCGGCGTGGGCTCCGGCGAACTCGGGCCGGTCGAGGCCGAAGTGCGTGCCGATGTCGCCCAGCCCGGCCGCCGTCAGCAGCGCGTCGACGATCGCGTGCGCGACGGCATCCCCGTCGGAATGCCCGGAGAGGGCCTGCTCCCCCGGCCACTCCAGCCCGGCGAGCCACAGCACGCCGTCGCCGCCGAAGGCGTGCACGTCGGTGCCCACGCCCACGCGGGCCGAGAGCGTCACCGGCGCCAGCGACGCGCGCACACCGGGGATCGGAAGCGCCGCCGTCCGGGCACGATCGAGATCGGCCGGCGCGGTGATCTTGAACGAGAGGGCGTCTCCCGGCACCGTGAACACCTCGTGACCGGCGGCCTGTACCAGCGCCGCGTCGTCGGTGAACGCGGTGCGCGCGGTGCGATAGGCGGACTCGAGGATGTCGCGCCGGAAGCCCTGCGGCGTCTGGGCGACCGCCAGCTCGTCGCGATCCACGGCGGCCAGGACGCTCCTGCCCCGCACCCGCTTGACGGTGTCGACCATCGGCAGCACCGGGAGGACGGCATCCTGTCCGCTCGCCACAGCGGCCACGACCCGGTCGAACACCTCCGGCGGGGTCAGGGCGCGCGCGGCGTCGTGGACGAGCACGATCTCCACATCGGGCCACACCGCCACAAGGCCCGCAGCGACGGACTCCTGCCGCGACGCGCCGCCGGCGACGACGGCGACCAGGTCGCGGCGTGCACCCGCCGCCTCCCGTGCATCGGTGAGCGCGTCGCCCTCCCGGCCGGCCGGGGCGACGACCACGACCTGGGCGAGCGGCCCGGCGAACACGCCGCGCAGCGCGTGCCGCAGGATGGAGTGCGCGTCGATCCCGACGAACGCCTTGGGCTCGCCGGCGCCCAGTCGCGTGCCCGAACCCGCGGCCACGACGACGACCGCGACGCGGGGCACCGGAACGACGCTCATGTCCTCGACCCTAGCGGGGCGTCCCGGTCCCGCACCGCACGCGCACTAACGACGCGGGCGGTGTCGCAGCAGCAGCACCGAGGCCGCCAGCAGCACGGCGCCGCCGATCGCGAAGACGATGCCCAGCCCCCACTGCATGACGGCGAAGGGCGGGATCAGGCCCAGCATCCATCCCGCCGCCACCGCGACCGGCCCCGGCGTCGCGCCGAGCGCACCCAACACCTCCCAGCGACCGATCACAAGCGACAGGGCGAGCACCGCGGCCAGCGCCGCGAGGAACATGAGCGGCCGCGACCACCACCACGCGGCGGACGACGGCGCGGGCGCTGCGCCCGGGATCACGAGCGTCAGCCCGGTGAGGGCGAGGATGACCGGCAGGTGCCACAGATACACCGTCATCAGACGCATCCCGAGCACGTAGACGACGCGCTGCATGACCGCAAGCCCCATCAGGCGATTCAGCGCCGGCCGGAGCAGACGGAGCACGCAGGCCTGTGCGAGCCCCAGGAGCACGAGCGGCGACGTGGGCGGGTTGAGGTTGTCGAGCATGCTCGCCGAATAGGGTCCGAGCGTCGTCAGCGGCCACAGGGCGGCGAAGCACGCCGCCGCGATCGCGACGAGCGCCGCCGAGCGCCGCCGGTCGAACCAGCCGTCCGCGTACCAGAACCCCAGCTGCTGGATGAGCGGCCAGACGAACAGCAGGTTCGCCAGACCCAGCTCGGAGATCCCCGTTGCGAACCGCGCGATGTCGACCGCGATCACCCCGACCGCGAGGAGCAGCACCGTCGCCCGCGGCATCCGCGCGTGGAGTCTCGCCATGAGCGGCACGACGGCCTGACAGACCAGGTAGGCGGCCAGGAACCACAGCGGGGTGCCGGCCCCGACAGCCGCCGCCGCGACGAGCTCAGGCGCGAGCCCGGCCGCCGTGGCAGCGCCCAGCACGACCGCGAAGAAGACGAACAGCGGCAGCGCGGGCTGCACCAGCCGGAGCGTGCGTACGCGCACGAAACCCACCGCGTCGCCGCCCCGGCGCACCCACGAGCGCCAGCCCGCTGCCGCCGCGAACCCGCCGACGACGAAGAAGAGCGGCATGACCTGACCCGCCCAGGTCGCCGCGGCGAACCACGGCTCCTGCTCCGCGGGGCGGGATGCCACGAGGCCGCCGCCGGGACCCGGACCGATCCCCACCATCAGGACGTGGACGAGCACGACGAACAGCACGCACGTCACCCGTGCGAGATCGAGCGTCAGGTCACGACGCGAGAGGTCCGGCGCACTCGAAGACATCGTCCGGCGAGCCGCCGTCACCGGTTCAGGAGGCGAGCACCTCGTCGAGCACGCCCGAGGCGTGCTCCTCGTCGGCCTTCAGCGCAAGGGCGATCTCGGACACGAGGATCTGACGTGCCTTCGCGAGCATGCGCTTCTCGCCCGCCGACAGCCCGCGGTCCTGGTCGCGGCGCCACAGGTCGCGCACGACCTCGCTCACCTTGATCACATCGCCCGAGGCGAGCTTCTCGAGGTTCGCCTTGTACCGGCGCGACCAGTTGGTGGGCTCCTCGGTGAAGGGAGCGCGCAGCACGTCGAACACGCGCTCCAGCCCCTCCTTGCCGATCACGTCGCGCACGCCGACGAGATCGACGTTGTCGGCCGGGACCTCGATGATCAGATCGCCCTGCGTGACGTTGAGCTTCAAGTACTTCTTGGTCTCACCCTTGATGACCCGGTTCTTGACCTCGATGATCGTTGCAGCCCCGTGGTGGGGGTAGACGACGGTCTCGCCAACCTCAAAAAGCATGGAGTTATATCCCTTCGGCGAATCCCAGGATACCACAGCGGGCATACGCTAGAGTTCGCTCCGGCCTCCTCGCGACGTGCGCGGAAAGAGCACGTGCGAAGGGGCTCCGACCCCCTAGAATGCAAACAACGCCGTCTGCCCCCTGGAGGATCCGTGAAACCGCGCCTCATCGCCTCGTTCGCCGTGGGCGTCGCCGTCGTGCTGGGTGCGACCGGCTGCAACATGATCGCACCGCAGGCGACGACGATCCCGTACTCCGCCTCGGACGGGGTCAACATCCCCTCCTCCGGTCCGCTCAAGGTGCGAAACGCCCTCATCGTCGCCGACGAGAGCGGCGAAGACGGCAACCTCGTCGCCGCGATCGTCAACGACACCGACGAGAAGCAGACGCTGAACATCGGCGTGAACGGCAAGACCAAGACCGTGAACGTCGACGCGCGCTCCATCGTGAGCCTCGGCGCCGACGACAAGCCGCTGCTGCTTTCGGGCATCGACACCAAGCCCGGTGCGGGCCTTGCCGTCACGTTCCAGTCCGGCGACGGCACGGCGGTCGAGTTCGCGGTGCCTGTGATCGACGGAGAGCTCCCCTACTACGAGGAGTTCGTCCCGAACAGCTGAGCCGGCCAGCGCGTTCCCCTCAGCCGTCGAAGCGATAGCCGAGCCCGCGCACAGTGCGCAGCAGGACCGGCTGGGCAGGATCCTGCTCGATGCGCGAGCGGATGCGCTTGATGTGCACGTCCAGCGTCTTGGTGTCGCCGAAGTAGTCGCTGCCCCAGACGCGGTCGATCAGCTGACCGCGCGTGAGCACCCGCCCCGCATTGCGCACGAGCACCTCCAGCAGTTCGAACTCCTTCAGCGGCATCGCGATCTCCGTGCCGTCCACCGAGACGGCGTGCCGGTCGAGGTCGATCACGACCGGTCCCGCGGCGACCACGCGCTCCTCCAGCTCGTCCACCGGCACGGCCTCCGTGCGGCGCAGCACCGCACGCATGCGCGCCAGCAGCTCCCGCGTGGAGTACGGCTTTGCCAGGTAGTCGTCCGCACCCAGCTCCAGCCCCACGACGATGTCGACCTCGCTGTCCTTGGCCGTGAGCATGATGATGGGCACCCTGGAGGTCGCCCGGATGGTGCGGCACACCTCGGTGCCGGGGATGCCGGGAAGCATGAGGTCGAGCAGCACGATGTCGGCGCCCCGCGCCGAGAACGCGCTCAGCGCGGCCGGGCCGTCCGCGGCGATCTCGACCTCGAAGCCTTCGCGCTGCAGCAGGTAGGCGAGCGGATCGGCGAGATCCGCCTCGTCCTCCACGATCAAGACACGGCTCACGACGACTCCCCTCGGTCATGGCCGCTGCGGGCCGCCTTCTTCTTGCTCTTCTTCTTGCGGCGCGGCGCGGTCGGGGACTCCGACCGCGCCGGCAGCCGCATCGTGAACGTCGACCCGTGATCGGGACGCGACCACAGCTGCACATCGCCGCCGTGGCGCTGCGCGGCGTGCTTCACGATCGACAGCCCCAGACCGGTGCCGCCGGTGCGCCGCGAGCGCGCGGCATCCGAACGGTAGAACCGCTCGAAGATGCGGGCCTGCTCCGCCTCCGGGATGCCGGGACCACGGTCGGTCACCGCGATGGAGACCACACCGTGGACGATCCGCACGCCCACCCCGACCACGGCGCCCGCGGGCGAATGCGCGATCGCGTTGGCCAGGAGATTCCCGACGGCCTCGGTGAGCACCTGCTGGTCGCCGCGCACCACGACGCCACGATCGCCGCCGCGTGCGAGCTCCACACCGGCGGCCTCGGCGACCACGGCGTGAGCGGCGATCGCCTGATCCACGACCTTGTCGACGGCGACATCGCGGTCCTCGGAGGGATCCACCGCGGACTGCAGCCGCGACAGGCTCAGCACCCGAGCGACCAGCGACCCCAGCCGGCCCGCCTCCGCCTGCAGCCGATGGGAGAACCGACGCACCTGCTCCGGGTCGTCGGCGGCCGCCGAGATCGCCTCGGCCAGCAGTGCGATCGCGCCCACGGGGGTCTTCAGCTCGTGGCTCGTGTTCGCGACGAAGTCGCGGCGCATCTGCTCCACGCGCTCGCGCTCGGTGATGTCCCGGATCACGAGCAGGGTCAGCCGCGGCGCGATCGTGATCGCGCGCGCCGTCGCGAGGCGGGACTCGGCCAGCGGCCCCTCGCCGCGCTGCACGCGCATCAGCTGGACCTCGGGGTGCTCGGCCTCCTGAGCCGCGTGGACGAGCGTGCGCAGCTGGTCGCCGGGGAGGGTGCGTCCCACCGACATGCCGTAGGGCTCGGCGGCCGGTGAGGCGGCCACGACCACGAGCGACGGATCGACGACGACGGCCGCGTCGTCGAGTCCGCGCAGCACCGCCTGCGCGCCGTCCGGCACCTCCGTGGACGCATCCACGAGCAGGCGAGCCCGGACGCGCAGAGCCAGCACGACGAGCAGGACGACGATCGCGCCGATCGACCCCCCGACGACGAGCCCCAGCAGCGCGGCCTGCGTGGAGTCCATGGTTACAGGGTAGATCGGCCACGGACGTCCATCTCACCGAAAGCCCTGCGCCACGGCATCCGCGTCGAGAGTTCACTGCCGCGGCACCCTTCGTTAACCTTCGGGGGTGACAATCGCGGCGTCACCGGGTCGAGCCGTGCCCGTGAGAAGAGAGGGTGGCGTGATGCGCCAAGTGTTCCACCAGTCGCTCGAGGACGTCCAGGGACGCCTCGTGGAGATCTCAGAGCTGGTCACCGTGGCCATCGACAAGGCCACGCGCGCGTTCGGCACGAGCAACGTCGCGCTGGCGGAGGAGGTCATCGAGGAGGACGCCATCATCGATGTCAAGGCGATCGCCCTCGACGAGCTGGCGATCGAGATCCTCGCCCGACAGCAGCCGGTCGCGCGCGACCTGCGCATCGTGGTGAGCGCGCTGCGCATCAGCGCGTCGCTGGAGCGCATGGGCGACATCGCCGAGCACATCGCGCAGCTGACCCGTATGCGCTTCCCGGAACGGGCGATCCCGAAGGGACTGAAGAGCACGTTCACGGCGATGGGCGAGGTGGACGTCGAGGTCGCCCGCAACCTCACCGAGCTGCTGCGCACCGAGGACCTGGCGCTCGTGGAGAGCCTGCGCGATCAGGAGGAGCGGCTCGACCACCTGCATCTCGCGGTGTTCGAGAAGGTCCTCGGCGAGAACTGGCGCGGCCACGCGGCCGCGACCGTCGACGCGACGCTCGCGAGCCGCTACCTGGAGCGCTTCTCCGACCACGCCGTGTCGGTCGCGAAGAAGGTCGCCTACCTTGCGACCGGCGACTGGACCACCGACACCGACGCGATCGTGCTCCCGCCGCTGGGCTGAGGCCGCGCTACTTCTTGCCCTGCGCGGCGACGGCGGCGGCGCCGGCCGCTGCGGCCTCGGGGTCGAGGTACTCGCCCGGACCGAGGGGCGCGAGGTTCTCGTCCAACCGGTACACGAGCGGGATGCCGGTGGGGATGTTCAGCTCGGCGATGTCGGCGTCGCTGATCCCCTCCAGGTGCTTGACGAGGCCCCTCAGCGAGTTGCCGTGCGCGGTGACGAGCACGGTCTTGCCGGAGCGCAGGTCGGGGACGATCTCGCCCTCCCAGTACGGCAGGAGGCGATCGATGACGAGCTTGAGCGACTCGGTGCGCGGCACGTCGCCGTCGATGCCGGCGTAGCGCGGGTCGTTCACCTGGCTGAACTCGCTGTCGTCGGCGAGGTCGGGCGGCGGCACGTCGAACGAACGGCGCCACAGCAGGAACTGCTCCGGCCCGAACTCGGCGAGCGTCTGCGCCTTGTCCTTGCCCTGCAGCGCGCCGTAGTGGCGCTCGTTCAGACGCCACGAGCGCTTCACCGGGATCCACAGCCGGTCGGCGGAGTCGAGGGCGAGGTTCGCGGTCTGGATCGCACGGCTCAGCAGCGAGGTGTGCAGGATGTCGGGAAGGATGCCGGTCGAGGCCATCAGCTCGCCGCCGCGGGTGGCCTCGGCCTTGCCGAGCTCGGACAGGCGGGCGTCCACCCACCCGGTGAACAGGTTCAGCTCGTTCCACTCGCTCTGGCCGTGGCGGAGCAGGATCAACGTGTAGGGCGCAGTCATGGCGCCATCCTACTCATGCGGTTCACGCGCCCGCTGGCATCATGGACGCATGACGCGCGCTCCCGTCGGGCAGATCACGCGCGGCACGACGGGCACCAACAGGCTGCGCCGCGTGGACCGCTGGATCGCCCGCCATCCGGCTCTGCGCACGGCATCCGACCCGCTCGTGGTCGACCTCGGCTACGGCGCGAGCGGCGTGACCGCCTTCGAGCTCGAAGCGCGCCTGCGGCGGGTGCGCGACGACGTCGAGGTGCACGGGCTGGAGATCGATCCGGCACGCGTCGAGCGCGCCCGGGCGCAGCTGGACTCCGTGCGCACCGGCGGAACGCCGTTCGCCGCCGCCGCGCGGGTGACGTTCGGGCGCGGCGGCTTCGAGGTGCCGACGCCGGACGGCCGGCGGCCGGCGGTCATCCGCGCGATGAACGTGCTGCGCCAGTACGACGAGGCGGACGTGCCGGGCGCATGGAGCCGCATGGCGGCGCGGCTGGCACCCGGCGGCATCCTCGTCGAGGGCACGTGCGACGAGCTGGGCCGCGTGTGCACGTGGATCGAGGTGGGCCCGGATGCCGTGGCCCGCACGCTCACGGTGTCGCTGCGGCTCACCGGGCTGGAGACCCCCGCCGTGGCCGCAGAGCGCCTGCCCAAGGCGCTCATCCACCGCAACGTGGACGGCGAGCGCGTGCACGCGTTCCTCGCGGCGCTGGAGGCGGAGTGGACGCGCGCGGTCGCCTCCTCGACGTTCGGCCCGGTGCAGCGCTGGCGCACCGCGCTGCAGGCGCTGACGGAGGCCGGCTGGCCGCTCAGCGGTCGAGCCCGCTGGCGGCTGGGCGAGCTCACGGTGCCGTGGTCCGCCGTCGCCCCCTCCCCCTGACCCGATGTTCGGTTGCCCTGGATGTACGTCTGAAGCCGCATCCGGCGTGCATCCAGGACAAGTGAACCCGGTCACGGGAACAGGACGGAGGCTCAGCGGCGACGGGACAGGCGCGGCATGCGCGGGACGGATGCCGTCCGCCCGGCGTCGGGCGGCACGATCTGCTCCTGCGCCGCGGCGATCTCGCGCGGCGGGCCGTCGCCGTCGCCCACCTCGACCGTGAGCGGGACGTCGACCGGGGTCGTGCGCTTGACGAGCGCGAGGGCGATCGGGCCCTCCTCGAAGTGGCGGGCGGATGCCGTGACGGCGCCGACCTCGGCACCGTCATGCCGGACGGCGGCCCCGGGCTCCGGCAGCATGCCCTCGCTGCCGTCCAGCTGGAGCGCGACGAGCCGCCGCGGCGGGTGACCGAGGTTGTGCACCTTCGCGACGGTCTCCTGCCCGCGGTAGCAGCCCTTGTCCAGGTGCACGGCCGTCCGCAGCCAGTCAACCTCGTGCGGGAGAGTCCGTCCGTCGGCCTCGGTGGCCGCGCGCGGCCGCCACGCGGCGATCCGCAGCGCCTCGGCCGCGAGGCGCCCGGCGACGGCCTGCGCGCCCCGGGCCGCGGCATCCGCGACCCGCTCGTACTCGGCCGCCTCGACGACCGCCTCCGCCCAGTCCCGCTCCCGGCCCGGATGCGGATCGGTCGCCGCATAGCCCCACCCGCCGGGGATGACGCCCGGCCACGGGTCGTACCACACCGCGGCAGCGGCGAGCCCCGCCACCGCACCCCGCGTCCCGCCGACGACGCGGTAGCGGTCCGACACGTCCTGCGGGTCGACCCTGAGGCGGAACCGCATGCGTACGAGCCAGGCCCGCAGCGCCTCGGCGTGCGAGCGATCGACCATGAGCCACGTGCGTTCGCCGTCATCGACGACGGATGCCGCGTGCTCGACATGGCCGTGCGGGTCCAGCACGAGCAGCTCCGTGCTCTCCCCCGGCCGCAGCCCGGTCAACGACTGCGACGTCAGCGAGTCCAGCCACGAGAGCCGGTCCTCGCCCGAGACGATGAGCACCGCCCGGTCTCCGAGCGGCGCCAGCGCGACACCTGCGGCGAGGCGGCGCTGCTCGCCCAGCGGGTCGCCGACGTGGAGGAGGCCGTCCGCGTCGACGACGGCGCCGGACACCCGTGCGAACGCGTCGTCGGTCACTGCCATCACGACACCTTCGCGAGCCGGGCGGAGGCGTGCGAGGCCAACTCGCCGCCGAGGGCTGCGATGTCCCACGCCCACAGGAGATGCCCGTCCACGAGGCCGTACATGCGGGTCGCCGCCGTATAGGCCTTCGCGCTCTCGGGGCGCACGACCGCGTCGGTCGCGATGTCGATGCGCGGGCCGCGCACCTGGCCGAGGTACAGCTCGCCTATGCCGTCGGAGTGCACCAGGGCGACCTCGATGTCGAAGCCGCCCGAGGGCGCGCGCAGGGCCTCGACGTCGTCGGCGGTGCGGCGGACGGAACCGGATGCCGGGAGCAGTCCCGGGCCGGCGTCGGCGTCGGCGGCCGGGCGCACGAGCCGCCAGTAGCCGGTCTCGGCGACCAGGGGCGAGCCGTCGGCGGCCATCCACGCGCTCGCCGCGTAGTTGAGGTAATCGCCGCCGTCGTGGCTGAAGCTCACGCGGTGGCCGAACTCGCCCTCGAATGAGCGGCCGGCGGCCCGGTAGTCGATGACGCCGGTGCCCTCCCACACGCCCAGCAGCCACGACAACGGAACGAGGTCGGCGGCCAGATCGGTCGGCAGCTCGATCACGATGTCAGCGCTGGCCGCGGAACAGGTTCTTGATCACGACGCCGGAGACGAAGAGGATCGCCAGCGACGCGAGTCCCAGCAACCCCACGAAGAAGAGTTCGAGCGCGACGAGGTCCATGGCTCCACTCTACGCCGCCGGTGTTGCCTCAGACGGCGAAGAGGGTCGACAGCCCGAAGCCGACCCCGATGAAGCCCATCACCAGCAGCGCACCGAGGATGCCGGCTGCGACCCGCTCGATGAATCCGGCGACGACGCCGTAGGAAAGCTGCACCACGAACGACAGGAAGAGGCATCCGCCCAGCCCCACTGCCATCCACGCGGCGCGCCAGTCCGGTGGCGCGATGATCCCGATCGCGACGGCCAGCACAGCGGCGGCGATCCAGACGGCGACCACACCGCCGAAGGTGCGACGCGGGGCGAGCTCGGGCACGGACATGCCTCCATTGTGACGCACACGGGGCCCGCGCGCCGCCGCCGATGGGCAGGTCCGTCCGGACACGCGTGCGCGTCGGCCCTACAATAGGTGCACGGTGCGTGCAGCCGCACCGGGAGGGAACTACCCTGTGGCCCAGTTGCTTCTGTTGAGCTCCGACCCCGTCGCCGGGGCCGCCCTGCCGGCCCTCGAGCTGCTCAGTCACCGCGTGCGACAGATCCGCGCCGAGCCCGCACAGCTCGTGAACGCGCCGAGCGCCGACGTCATCCTCGTCGACGCGCGCGTCGATCTGGTCGCGGCGAAGTCGTTGTGCCGCATCCTCACCACCACAGGTCTGGACGCGCCACTGGTGGCCGTGGTCACCGAGGGCGGGCTCACCGCCGTGTCGACGGAGTGGGGCCTGGACGACGTCATCCTGACCTCGGCGGGACCGGCCGAGGTCGACGCGCGCATCCGGCTCGTGCTCGGACGTCAGAGCTCCGAGCAGCCGTCCACCCGCGTGCAGACCTCGGGCATCTCGATCGATGAGTCGTCGTACTCGGCGAAGGTGCGCGGCAAGACGCTCGATCTGACCTACAAGGAGTTCCAGCTCCTGCACTTCCTCGCCACGCACCCGTCCCGGGTGTTCACACGCGAGCAGCTGCTCAGCGAGGTGTGGGGCTACGACTACTTCGGCGGCACCCGCACCGTCGATGTGCACGTGCGCCGGCTGCGCGCGAAGCTCGGCGACCTGGAACAGCTCATCGGCACGGTGCGCAACGTGGGCTACCGGTTCAACGTCGACGAGGACGACAGCCTCGCCGCGCCCCGCACGCGCTCGCAGGCCTGAGGACCCGAGCGCCGGCCCGGAGTTCACGATCGCATCGGCGCGCCTGCAATGATGAGTGGATGATGGAAACCGAAGCACTCGACTCCGGGCTGGGCGACGCCGACGACGACGACTTCGACGAGGCGGTCGAGGTCCACGACGAGCAGCTCCCGGAGCACCGCTACATCGATCGCGAGCTCAGCTGGATCGCGTTCAACCAGCGCGTGCTCGAGCTCGCGGAGGATCCGTCGACGCCGCTGCTGGAACGGGCCAACTTCCTCGCGATCTTCGCGAGCAACCTCGACGAGTTCTTCATGGTGCGTGTCGCCGGTCTCAAGCGCCGCATCGTGACCGGCCTGGCCGTGCCGACCAACATCGGCCGCGCCCCGCACGACGTGCTCACCGACATCTCCACGACGGCCCACGCACTCCAGGTCCGCCACGCCGAGGCCTGGCGGGACCTCGTGCGTCCCGCCCTGGCCGAGGCGGGCATCGAGGTCGTCTCGTGGGAGAGCCTGTCCGACCAGGAGCGTGCCGACCTGTACGACTACTTCCAGGCGCAGGTCTTCCCGGTCCTCATGCCGCTCGCGGTCGATCCCGCCCACCCGTTCCCCTACATCTCCGGGCTGTCGCTGAACCTCGCGATCCGCATCCGCAACGCCAAGACCGGCCGCCAGGAGTTCGCGCGCCTGAAGGTGCCCTCGATGCTGCCGCGCTTCGTCCCGATCCCCGGCAGCAACGGATCGTCGCGGTACCTGCCGCTGGAGGAGCTGATCTCCGAGAACCTGGAGGACCTCTTCCCAGGCATGGAGATCCTCGGTCACCACCCGTTCCGGCTCACCCGCAACGAGGACGTCGTCATCGAGGAGGACGAGACCGAGAACCTCATCCAGGCGCTGGAGACGGAGCTCCTGCGCCGCCGCTTCGGCCCGCCGATCCGGCTCGAGGTCACCGATCGGATGGACGACGTCATGCTCGACCTGCTGATCAGCGAACTCGACATCACCGAGCAGGAGGTCTACCGGCTCCCCGAGCCGCTGGACCTGCGCGGGCTGTTCACCCTCACGCGCATCGACCGGCCCGAGCTGCACTATCCTCCGCACATCCCGAGGACCGCGGCGGCGTTCCAGCCGGCCGACCAGGGCGGTCGCGCCGACGTCTTCGCCGCGATCCGCAAGGCGGACGTGCTCGTGCACCACCCGTACGAGTCCTTCACCACGAGCGTCGTCGCGTTCCTGGAGCAGGCCGCGCGCGATCCGCACGTGCTCGCGATCAAGCAGACCCTGTACCGCACCTCGGGCGACAGCCCGATCGTCGAGGCCCTCATCGACGCCGCCGAACGCGGTAAGCAGGTGCTCGCGCTCGTCGAGGTCAAGGCGCGCTTCGACGAGGCCAACAACATCGTGTGGGCGCGCAAGCTCGAAAAAGCAGGCGTCCACGTCGTGTACGGCCTGGTGGGCCTGAAGACGCACTGCAAGCTCCTCCACGTCATCCGGGAGGAGGACGGGATGCTGCGCAGCTACAGTCACATCGGCACCGGCAACTACAACCCGAAGACCAGCCGCCTCTACGAGGACTTCGGCCTGTTCACGACCGACCCCCAGGTCGGCAAGGATCTCACCCGCCTGTTCAACGAGCTGTCCGGCTACGCGATCGAGAAGAAGTTCAAGCGCCTGCTGGTCGCCCCGCTGCACCTGCGCAAGGGGCTGCTGCGCCACATCGACAAGGAACGCCGCAACGCGCGGGCCGGCAAGGAGGCGCGCATCCGCATCAAGGTCAACTCGATGGTCGACGAGGAGATGATCGACGCGCTGTACCGCGCGAGTCAGGCCGGAGTGCGCGTGGAGGTCTGGGTGCGCGGCATCTGCTCCCTCAAGGCCGACATCCCCGGTGTCAGCGACAACATCACCGTCCGCTCGATCCTCGGCCGCTACCTGGAGCACTCGCGCATCTTCGCGTTCCACAACAACGGCGACCCGCAGGTCTACATCGGCAGCGCCGACATGATGCACCGAAACCTCGATCGCCGCGTCGAGGCGCTGGTGCGGGTGACCTCGTCCGAGCACTTGACGGAGATCCAGGACTGGTTCGACGTCGCGATGAGCGACGACACGAGTTCGTGGCGTCTCGGGGCCGACGACCAGTGGACGCGCCACAGCGTCGACGCCGAGGGCAAGCCGCTCACCGACCTGCAGGAGTACACGATGGCCGAGATCCAGCGCCGCCGGCGCCCTCGCGCGGTGCGATGACCGACACGGCGGTATATGCGGCCGGCGGCGTCGTCTGGCGCCTGGTCGAGGGCAGGCTCATGATCCTGGTGATCCACCGGACGGCGTACGCCGACGTCACCCTGCCCAAGGGCAAGGTCGATCCCGGCGAGACCCTCGCCCAGACCGCGGCGCGCGAGATCTTCGAGGAGACCGGCATCCGCGTCGCACTCGGGATCTCGGTCGGCGTCTCGCACTATCGCATGCCGAACAAGCGGCAGAAGATCGTGCACTACTGGTCGGCGGAGGCCACCGAGGAGGCGATCCGTGCCTCGGCCTTCGTGCCCAACCGCGAGATCGCCGCGCTGGAGTGGGTCACCCCGAAACGGGCACTGACCTACCTGAGCTACCCGGTCGACGTCGAGATCCTGGAGAGCTTCCTCACGTTCGTCGACGACGGCATCCTCGCCACCTTCCCCGTCGTGGTGCTGCGGCACACGAAGGCGAAGGCGCGCGAGGGCTGGAAGGGTGCGGATGCGGCCCGCCCGCTCACCGCGCGCGGGGCACGACAGGCGAACGCGATCGTCGGGCCGCTGCGCGCTTTCGGTGTGCAGCGGATCGTCTCCAGCGACGCCGTGCGGTGCGTCACCACGGTCGCTCCGCTGTCCGCCGCGATCGGGCGCAAGGTCGAGCGCACCCCGCTGATCGGCCAGGACGCGTGGGAGTCGGGCAGCGCCGATATCCGCTCGGTTGTCGGCAAGCGCGTGAGGGCCCGAAAGCCCGCCGTGCTGTGCAGTCACCGACCGGTGCTGCCGGGCATCCTGGAGGAATTGGCGCTCGCCACCGGCACACTGCGCGGGTCGTATCTGGAGAGCGCCTCGGCGCTGGCCCCGGGATCGTTCTCGGTCGTGCACCTCTCGGCCACGAACCCGGGCTCCGGGATCGTGTCGATCGAGACGCACGACCCCAAGTTCTGAGCCGTTCACCTGGCGTTCACCATGCCAGCGCACTCTCTTAAGAGTCGCTGTCTACGTTCTGAGTCGTGTCCGACGCCCGGGCACGACCCGACCCGAAGGAACGATCCGTGAAACTCCACCGCCGCGCCGCACTCGGCGCGGTCGCCACCGTCGCCGCACTCTCCCTCGCCGGCTGTGCCGGCAACGAGAGCACCCCCGCCACGAGCGAGTCCGCCTCGTCGCTGGAGGGAACGCTCAACGGCTCCGGCGCCACCTCGCAGCAGGTCGCCATCCAGGCCTGGACCGCACAGTTCCAGAGCGCGAACGATGCCGTCACCGTCAACTACGACCCGCAGGGCTCCGGCACCGGACGCGAGTCCTTCCAGTCGGGCGCCGTCCAGTTCGCCGGCTCGGACCGCGCATTCACCACCGACGAGATCTCTGCGGGACCGTTCGGCGCCTGCGCCGACGGCACCGACATCGTGGAGATCCCGGCCTATGTCTCCCCCATCGCCGTGATCTTCACGCTCGACGGCATCGATGAGCTCGACCTCGACGCGAAGACCCTCGCCGGCATCTTCGCCGGCACGATCACCTCGTGGGACGACCCGGCCATCGCCGCCACCAACTCCGGTGTCGACCTCCCGGCGACCAAGATCACGCCGGTGCACCGCTCCGACAAGTCGGGCACCACCGCCAACTTCACCGACTACCTCGCCGCCAACGCCCCCGACGTCTGGACCTCCGGCTCCGTCGAGGAGTGGCCGACCGCCACCGGCGAGGCCGCCCAGGGCACCTCGGGCGTCGTCAATGCGGTCAAGGGCGGCGAGGGCACGATCGGCTACGCCGACTCCTCGCAGGCCACCGGCATCTCGTCGGTCAGCGTCAAGGTGGGCGACGCGTTCGTCGGCCACTCGGCCGAGGGCGCCGCGATCGCCGTCGACGCCTCGCCGTTCGAGGAGGGCCGCGCCGACACGGACCTCGCCATCAAGATCGACCGCACCACGACCGCCGAGGACGCCTACCCGATCGTGCTCGTGAGCTACCTGATCGGCTGCGCCCAGTACGACGATGCCGGCACCGCGGCGCTCGTGAAGGGCTTCTTCTCCGCGGCGATCAGCTCCGAGGGACAGGATGCCGCGGCCGAGAACGCCGGCTCGGCTCCGATCTCGGACGACCTGCGCACCAAGGCCGCAGCAGCGGTCGACGCCATCGAGTGAGCACGACGATCCGGTCCGGGGCAGCCCTGCCCCGGACCGGATCGCACGAACGGAAGACGCGCCCATGACCGCCACCAGCGCCCCGGCCAGGGCGAAGCAGCGCCCCGGCGACCTCTGGTTCTCGGGTTCCGCGCTGTTCGCGGGGTCCATGATCCTCGCCACCCTCGCCGCGGTGGCCCTGTTCCTCATCATCCAGTCGGTCCCGGCGCTGACCGCCACCAGCGCCGACGCGAGCCTGCTGACCACCGACTTCTGGGACTACGTCTGGCCGCTCCTGTTCGGCACCGTGTGGGCGGCCCTCCTGGCGCTCATCATGGCGGTGCCGCTCTCGCTCGGCGTCGCCCTGTTCATCACCCACTACGCGCCGCGCCGCCTCGCTCAGGCGCTCGGCTACATCGTCGACCTCCTCGCGGCGGTCCCCTCGGTCGTCTTCGGCCTGTGGGGCATCCTGGTGCTCGCCCCCGCGACTCAGCCCGCCTACGCCTGGCTCAACGAGCACCTGGGCTGGTTCCCGCTCTTCGGCGGCGAGGTGTCGGCCACCGGACGCACGATCTTCACGGCATCCATCGTGCTCGCCGTCATGGTCGTCCCGATCATCACCGCGATCTGCCGCGAGATCTTCCTGCAGACCCCGCGGCTGCACGAAGAGGCTGCGCTCGCCCTCGGCGCCACGCGCTGGGAGATGATCCGCATGGCCGTGCTGCCCTTCGGCCGCTCGGGCATCGTGTCGGCCGCCATGCTGGGTCTGGGCCGCGCGCTCGGCGAGACCATGGCCGTCGCCATGGTGCTCTCCGCCACCGGCACGGTGAGCCTGCAGCTGTTCACCTCCACCAACCCCTCCACGATCGCCGCGAACATCGCCCTCACCTTCCCCGAGGCCTACGGCGTGAACATCAACGTCCTCATCGCTACCGGCCTGATCCTGTTCGTCGTGACGTTCGCGGTCAACGCGATCGCCCGCTGGATCGTGAGCCGTCGCAAGGAATTCTCGGGAGCGAACTGACATGACACTCACCGCACCCGCTCCCGCACCCCGCCAGGTGACGCCACGCACGTCCCTGCGCTCCGGACGCCTGCCGGACTGGGCGCCATGGGCGCTCCTGGGGGGCGTCATCGCCGCGATGCTCCTCGTCTTCTGGCTGCTCGCCGCCGCCGGCGGCAATGGGCTCGACGTCGCCGGCTGGCTCATCCTGTCGGCCATCGGCTACCTCGCCCTCATCACGCTGCTCTCGTCGCTGGTCGAGGGCGGCCGGAAGGCGACCGACCGGTTCGTCACGGGCCTCGTCACGGTCGCGTTCCTCATCGCGATGGTGCCGCTGATCTCGGTGTCGTGGACCGTCGTGTCGGCCGGCATCGCCCGCTTCGACGCGCTCTTCTTCTCGTCCTCGATGCGAAACGTCGTGGGCGAGGGCGGCGGCGCGGTCCACGCCATCTGGGGCACGGTCCTGGTCACCCTGGCCGCGGCGGTCATCTCGATCCCGATCGGCCTCATGACCGCGATCTATCTCGTCGAGTACGGAGCGGGCAAGCGTATCGCGCGGGGCATCACCTTCCTCGTGGACGTGATGACCGGCATCCCGTCGATCGTCGCGGGCCTGTTCGCCTACGCCCTGTTCGCGCTGTTCTTCGGAGCGGGCGTGCGCCTGGGCATCATGGGATCTATCGCGCTGTCGGTGCTGATGATCCCGGTCGTCGTGCGCTCCAGCGAGGAGATGCTACGGCTCGTTCCGAACGAACTGCGCGAGGCGTCGTACGCGCTCGGCGTGCCGAAGTGGCTCACGATCCTCAAGGTCGTGATGCCCACCGCGATCGCCGGCATCACCACCGGCATCATGCTCTCCATCGCCCGCGTGATCGGCGAGACCGCGCCGCTGCTGGTCACCGCCGGCTTCACCGACTCCCTCAACCTCAATCTCTTCGACGGCCGCATGCAGACGCTCCCCGTCTTCACGTACGCCCAGTACGCGAACCAGGGCATCCCGCCCGAGGCCTACACCGACCGCGCGTGGGCCGCGGCGCTCACCCTCATCCTCATCGTCATGGTGCTGAACCTCCTCGCCCGTCTCGTGGCGAAGCTGTTCGCGCCCAAGACCGGCCGCTGAGCCTAAAGGAATACCCGTGTCCAAGCGCATCGACGTCAACGACCTCAACGTCTACTACGGCGACTTCCTCGCCGTCGAAGGGGTGTCGCTCCAGATCGAGCCCCGCACCGTCACCGCATTCATCGGCCCGTCCGGCTGCGGCAAGTCGACGTTCCTGCGCACGCTCAACCGCATGCACGAGGTCATCCCGGGCGCCCGCGTCGAGGGCGAGGTCCTGCTCGACGGCGACGACCTCTACGGCCCGGGCGTCGACCCGGTCGCCGTGCGCCGTCAGGTCGGCATGGTCTTCCAGCGCCCGAATCCGTTCCCGACGATGTCGATCAAGGAGAACGTGCTCGCGGGCGTACGCCTGAACAACAAACGCATCTCCCGCTCCGACGCGGACGCGCTCGTCGAGCGGTCCCTTCAGGGCGCGAACCTGTGGAACGAGGTCAAAGACCGGCTCGACAAGCCCGGCTCGGGCCTGTCCGGCGGTCAGCAGCAGCGTCTGTGCATCGCGCGGGCGATCGCGGTCGAGCCGCAGGTACTGCTGATGGACGAGCCGTGCTCCGCGCTCGACCCCATCTCGACGTACGCGATCGAGGAGCTCATCGGTGAGCTCAAGAACGACTACACCGTCGTCATCGTGACCCACAACATGCAGCAGGCCTCGCGCGTGAGCGACAGGACCGCGTTCTTCAACATCGCCGGCACCGGCAAGCCAGGCAAGCTCATCGAGTACGACGAGACCACGACGATCTTCACGACCCCGTCCGAGCAGGCCACCGAGGACTACGTCTCCGGCCGCTTCGGGTAGGGTTTCGGAAGGTCGGTCGGCGAGTCGGGGGGCTCGCCGACCGACCTGTCGTTGACAGACCCGGCCGTCACTGTCAGTCGCGCGGACTCAGGAGATAGGCGTTGACCGACGCCGTCAGCTCGGCGTCGAGCGGGATCTCGGCGCCGTCGATCGCGGTGATGGGTGCGGCCAGCCGCACGCTGGAGACGAGCCACGCGGCATCCGCCGACGCCAGCTCGGCCGATGGGATGGTCTCGTACGCGGTCGCGAAGCCTCGAGCGTCGAGGTGGGCGAAGACGCTCACCTGGGTCGTCCCGTGCAGGATGCCGCCGGCCGCCGCCGGCGTGACGAACGTGTCGCCGCGGCGGAGGATGAGCGACGCGGTGGGCGCCTCCAGCACGAACCCGTCGCTCGTGACGAAGATCGCGTCGTCCGCGCCGCGGCGCTTCGCCTCGCGGATCGCCGCCATGTTCACCGCATACGACAGCGTCTTGGCCCCCAGCAGCAGCCACGGCGCCTGCGCCGGCGTGCGGATGCCGTAGCCGCGGTCGAGCGTGACGACCCGGATGCCGCGGGTGCGGGCATCGGTGAAGTCCCCCGCGGTCGCGGCGGTCACCCAGGCGGTCGGTGTCGGACCGTGCTCGACCCCGCGGCTCAGGATGAGCTTGATCACCGACTCGCCCGGCCCGCACTCGGCGGCGGCGAGCGCGATCGCCTGCCGCCACTGGGCGAGCAGCGGCGCGGGAAGGTCGCACAGCCGGGCCGAGTGCGCGAGGCGGTCAAGGTGCGCCTCGCACTCCTGCGCATGCCCGTCGACGACGCCGATCGACTCGAAGATGCCGTCGCCGCGCTGGGTGCTCAGCTCCCCCACCGTGAGGGCCGGCGCGGACGGGTCGACCGGCGTGAACGACCCGGAGAAGTCCGTGCGGGGGTCGTCGCGGGACGCGGGATCGATCATGAGGGCGTAGCGCCAGGCCATGATCCGAGCGTACGCGTCCCGCTTACAGGGCCGATCGCGACAATCTGTGCCGTCCGTGGCCTGTCATGCCGATTCGCCCTGTAAGCGGGACGGGAATGCCGGGTGCCGCCGCTCGGTTACACTGGATCGGCCGGGCCGCAGTAACCCCGGGCTCCAACTTCTGCCGCTACGAGCGGCCTCGCGCCGAGAGGCGTTCTGCGGCCCGGCATCTCCATGCCGGGGTGGACAACGCCTCGCCGTGCAGCGCGCCGCGCGTCAGGTCAGCGCGTCGCGCCGCCACAGCCACGCGCACGTGGCGAGGTCGTGCGCGTAGGTGCTCAGGCGCAGGGCCTTCGTCGTCAGCGCGCTGGCCCGCTCCGGCTCGGTCGGGTCGTGGTCGTCGGCGATCGCGACGGCTCCGGCAGCCTGCACCCGGCAGAACGCGGCGGCACGTTCCAGCGCGATGGCGAGGTCTCCGCGGAACAGACCGCGCAGGATCGTGTCGATAAGCGTCACGAGCTCTTCGGGCGCGGCCGGCGCCGGCACGCCCGCGACCACCACGTCGGGCGACAGTCCCGCCACCCGCCCCCGCTCGTACAGCAGCGCCGCGGAGGCGGGATCCTCGTGGATCATCAGCTGCAGCAGGTACAGCCGCCACAACGCACCGGGGAGCGTCCGCGCAGGTGCGTGCGACCACAGTTCGGCGATCGTGTCGATCCCGTGCTCGCCGGTGAACGAGACGAGGCGCTCGACGACGGCATCCGTCGGATCCTGCCGCACGCGCGCCAGCAGCGCGGATGCCGTCGCATGGGCGATCCGCGACGTCTCGGCCGGGTCGGTCGCGGGCAGAAGCTGGTCCAGCTGTTCGGCCGGTCGGCGGACGGGCCGAGGGTGACGCGCCGTCATCCCCCCAGGCTAATCGCCGTTCAGTCCGTCGGGATGCGGATCACCGCATCGCTCGTCGGTCCGGTGCTCGTGCCGCCGCGCTTCTCGACGGTGACCTCGACCGTGTCGCCCGGCCGGAACGCGGAGTTCAGCGAGACCGTCGCCGCACCGGCGGTCGAGGTGAACGTGCCGGCGGAGAAGACGGCCTTCCCGCGGACGTACCAGGCCTCGAACTGCTCGCCCTCGTCGAGCTCGGGCAGACCCGACGCGGTGAACACGACCTGCCCGAGCGAGTCCGACCAGTGCAGGCTCGCCGTCGGGCCGTCGATCGCGGTGGCCGACTCCGCGTCGGCGGACTCCCGGATCTGCTCCAGGAGCTGCGCAGCCACGGGCGGTGCGAGGCTGTTCGCGATCGCTCCGGCGCCCCAGCCGATGCCCACGAGCACGACGATCGCCCCGACCACCGCGATGACGCCCCTCGTCCAGTTGCGTCGCTGGATCGTCTGGATCACGTCGGTCGACGGCGGCCCCTCGGATGCCGGCTCCCGGGCGGCCTCGCGCGCCGGCGTCGCCTCGTCGGCGGGCTCGGGTTCCTCTGCCACGGCGTCCTCCTCGTTGCAGTGCGCGGGTGCCGGCGGGTCCTAGTATCCCCCGCTTCCCTGAGCGGTCGCCTGCTCTGCTCGCCCAGTAGGCTTGAGGGTCGAGGGCCTCTAGCTCAGTCGGTAGAGCATCGGACTTTTAATCCGCGGGTCGTG
>NZ_JASGFE010000031.1:0-31619 GCF_047605725.1 Microbacterium sp. | reverse complement strand
GCACCTGCATGGCATGCAGGGGGTCAGGGGTTCGAGTCCCCTCAGGTCCACAAAATCCCTGGTCAGTGAAGGTTTCGAGCCTAACCGATCGGGGATTTCGTGCTCCGGAGCCATAAACGGGCGATCACCGATGGCTACGACATCGAGCCGCACACCCCCGCCTTCGAGCAGGGCCGCGCCCGATACTCTCACCGACAGGCCCAAGTCTGGGAGAATGGAGCCATGATCAGCGCGACCCTCCTCGACATCGAGGCGATCCGTCGCGCCTGCGAACAGTATGGCGTGGAGCGGCTGCGCGTCTTCGGATCGCATCCTCGGTCGTGACGTCGACCTCGTGATGGCCCGCTCGGTGAAGAACCCGTTCTTCAAGGCGTCTGCGTTCACGTCGGCACAGGACGTTTATGCGGCTTGAGGCCGGCGCCCATCTCTGGGACGCAGCCGAGGCCGCCAAGAACATCGACTACGAGATCGTCTGGGGTGCTGTCACCAATCGGGTGCCCGAGCTGAGCATCGTGCTCGATGACCTCGTCACCGAGGCCCTGCGCTCGATCGAGGAATAGCCCCTTCCCATACGACCGAGTGCGACGCGCTACGGTGGTGATCGACGTCGGACTCATCCTCGGGATCGCGCTGAGGTCCGCAAGGAGCTCGGCGGACGGATTCGCACGTGAGCGCGTCCTCGCCGACACCAACGTCCTGCTGTCAGCCCTGCGGTACCCGTCTGGCGTGCCCTCGATGTGAAGGATCAGCCGATCCTCGGCGCGGCGATCGCGCCTCGGGTGCGCTGATCGATCCTTGCACTTCCAGGATACCGCGGGGGTGGGGGCTTGCGGCAAGGCCCCGGTCTTCGGGCAGAATCGCTCTTCCGCCTCGATGTCGAGCGCCCACCCGGCGCCCGAGACGGCGATACGGAGCCGATATGACCACCCAGATCCAGAGCGCCTTCCGCCTTCCGCCGCACCTGTCCGCCAAGGCGGATCCGGTTCTGATCGGCGCCGACGAGCGGCATTTCGCCGCCATCGGCGTCGAGCTGCGCCGCCAGACCGACGACCTCGCCGCCCGCCTCGACGCCCGGCGCCTCGCGCGTGGCGGCCACGGCGAGGCGGCGCTCGAGCGCGACCTCGAGATCCATCGGCTCACCGGGCGACTGCGGCTGCTCCGGCGCTTCGGGCTCGACCTGTGCCTCGGCCGCATGGTGACGACGGATGCCGCCGACCCGGTCTACATCGGTCGTCTCGGCCTCACCGACGCCGCTGGTCGCCGGCTGCTGGTCGACTGGCGCGCCCCCGCGGCCGAGCCGTTCTTCGCGGCGACGCTCGCCCACCCCCTCGGCCTTAAGAGCCGCCGCCGCTACCGCTGGACGAGCGGGCGCATCACCGACTACTGGGACGAGATCTTCGACCCGGATGCCGCGGCGGGAAGCGCCGCGGCCGACGACCAGTCCGCCTTCATCGCGAGCCTCGGCACCAGCCGCTCGCCGCGCATGCGCGACGTGCTCGCGACGATCCAGTCGGACCAGGATGCCGTCATCCGCGCCGGTTCGCGGGGTGCGCTCGTCGTGGACGGCGGCCCCGGCACGGGCAAGACGGTCGTCGCCCTGCACCGGGCCGCGTACCTCCTCTACTCCGAGCCGCGCCTCACGCAGGGTGGGGGAGGCGTGCTGTTCATAGGTCCCAGCCCCGCCTACCTCGCCTATGTCGACGATGTGCTGCCGAGCCTCGGCGAGGACACCGTACAGCTGTGCACGCTGCGCGACCTCGTGCCCGAGGGCGTCGCGGCGACGCCCGAGTCCGATCCGGAGGTCGCGGCGCTCAAGTCGTCGACGCGACTACTGGAGGCGGTCGAGGCGGCGGTGCGCTACCACGAGCAGCCGCCCCGCGACGAGCTTGTGGTCGAGACGCCCTGGGCCGACGTGCGGGTCGGCCCCGCCGAGTGGGCGGAGGCGTTCCAGGCCGCGGAAGGCGGCATCCCGCACGACGACGCACGCGACCTCGTGTGGGAGGAGCTGCTCGGCATCCTGGCCGACGCGGTCGACGACGAAGAGGCGCCGCCCGCGCTGGTGCGGGCTGTGCTCGCGCACGACGAGAACCTGCGTCGCGCGTTCACTCGCGCCTGGCCGCTGCTCGATCCGGCCGGCGTCGCCGCCGACCTGTGGTCGGTGCCGTCGTACCTGCGGCGGTGCGCGCCGTGGCTCGACGACGACGAGATGCGGCGGCTGCAGCGCGACGACCCCCGGGCGTGGACCGTCGCGGACCTGCCGTTGCTGGATGCCGCGCGCCAGCGCATCGGCGAGCCCGAGGCGGCACGCCAGCGGCGGCTGCGCGAGGCCGCGCTGGCGGCGGAGCGCGAGGAGCGCGACAAGGCCATCGACCACATCATCGCCGCGGACGACTCAGAGATGTCGGTCATGTCGATGCTGCGCGGGCAGGACGCGCAGAACTCGCTCATGGACGAGGCATCCCTCCCCGCGATCGACGTCGACAGGCTCGCCGGCCCCTTCGCGCACGTGGTCGTCGACGAGGCGCAGGAGCTCACCGACGCGGAGTGGGACATGATCCTGCGGCGCTGCCCGTCGCGCAGCCTCACGATCGTCGGCGACCGCGCACAGGCCCGGCACGGGTTCGCGCCGTCATGGCAGGAGCGGCTCGCCCGTATCGGACTCTCGCACGTCGAGGTCGCAACCCTCACGATCAACTACCGCACTCCGCGCGAGGTCATGGCCGAGGCCGAGCCGGTGATCCGGGCGGCGATCCCGGAGGCCAACGTGCCGGTGTCGGTGCGGGAAAACGGCATCCCGGTCACGCGGGGAGCAGTGTCGGAGCTCGGTGCGATCCTCGACGAGTGGCTCGCCACGCACGCCGAGGGCATCGCCGCCGTGATCGGCACCTCGGTCGACACTCGCGCGCTCCCGGCGACGTCGCGCGTTCGTGCGCTCACGCCCGAGCAGGCGAAGGGGCTCGAGTTCGACCTCGTCGTGCTCGTGGACCCGGATGCCTTCGGCACGGGCATCGAGGGCGCCGTCGACCGCTACGTCGCGATGACGCGGGCCACGGAGCGGCTCGTCGTGCTCAGCGGCGAAGGCTGACCCGTGGTTGACGGGGGATGGCTGCGGGCGTGGGTTGGCGCATATCGTCGCGGGCGCGGCATCCGGCGGTAGAACGTGCCAGGTCGACGACTCACGGGCCCGAGAGCTCAGCGGCGCCGAAAGCGCATGCGCGCGCCCGCGGGCAGCTGTGCCGCGCGGTCGAGATCCGGATCGGCGACGACGCCGATGACCGGGTAGCCGCCGGTGACGGGGTGGTCGGCGAGGAACAGCACCGGCTGGCCCGAGGGAGGAACCTGCACCGCTCCGGGCACGAGTCCCTGGCTCTCCAGTTCGCCCTCGCGAGCGCGCGCGACGGGCGGTCCGGCCAGGCGCAGCCCGACCCGGTTCGACTGCGCCGTCACGACCCATTCCGCTGCGAAGAACGCGGTCAGCGCGGCCTCGTCGAACCAGTCGTCGTCCGGGCCGGGGACGAGCTCCAGTACCGTCGCCTGGCTCCCGGGGACGGATGCCGGGACCTCCGGCTCGCCGACGGCCGCCCTCGGCGCGGGGCCGGCTCGCAGCTCATCGTCGACTGCCAGGGGCGGGACGCCGAGCCCTGCGAGGGTGTCGGTGGACGCGCTCCCGAGCACGCGCGGCGCCTCGATGCCACCGCGGACGGCGACGTAGCTGCGCAGCCCCGCCCGCGGGATGCCGAGCTCGAGCACCTCGCCGTCGTACAGCGGGAACGGCGTGGCGCGAGCTGCGTCGAGCTCGTCCTCGGGCGTGAAGACGGTGACCGCGGCATCCGCTCCCGTGACGGCGACGACCACTTCGCCCACGGCCTGCACGACGAGCCCGCCGCCCGCGTGCTCGATCGCCGCGGCTCCCGGGTCGTTGCCCACCAGCCGGTTCGCCTGGTGGAACGCGCCGCGGTCGGCCGCCCCCGAGCGCGAGACGCCCCACCCCGACCTGCCCTCCCGGCCGTCGTCCTCGATCAGGGTCTGGGCGCCGGTCGCGAGCACCCGCAGACCGGATGTGTCCCGCGGCAGCGGAGGCAGCGCCGGTCGGGCCGGCTCGGCGACCTCGACGCGCTCGCGCACGGCGTGGAACCGCACGCGGTCGCCGGCCTGCAGGCGCAGCGGCGGATCCTCGGACGGCTCCCACAGGGGCATGGCGGTGTGCCCGACGAGCTGCCAGCCGCCCGGCGAGGCGCGCGGATACACGGCCGAATAGTCGCCCGCGAGCGCGACCGCCCCCGCGGGCACCCGCACGCGGGGCGTCGCGCGGCGCGGCACGTGCAGCGTGGCGTCCGGGCTGCGCAGGTACGCGAACCCGGGCGCGAAGCCGACGAAGGCGACGTGCCACTGGGTCGCCGTGTGAGTGCGGATGACCCCGTCGACGCCGAGGCCGGTCAGCGCCGCGACCTCGGCGAGGTCGTCGCCGTCGTACACGGTGTCGATCGTGACGAGCGGACCCGGTGCCGCGTCGCGGGCATCGGGCCGGAGGGCTGCCAGCGCCGCGCGCCCCGCTCGCGCGGCCCGGGCGGAGGAGAAGCGCACGGTCAGGGTCGTGGCGCCCGCGGTCACCTCGACCTGTCCCGGCAGCGGCGAGGCCACCAGGGCCTGCCGAGCCGCGTGCGGGTCGACGGGCCCCAGGCGCACGAGCAGCGCGCGCGATCCGAGCGGAGCCACCTCGTGCCCACCGGCATCCGGGATCATCGCCTGCTCATCCGATCAGGGCGCGAACGGCGCGACGGCGACGGATGCCGCGTCGAGCACCTCGCGCACGGCCCGCGCGATCGCGACCGCGCCCGGGGTGTCGCCGTGCACGCACAGGCTCTCGACGTCCAGCGCGATCGTGGACCCGTCGAGGGCCACGACCTCGCGGCCTTCGGCCATGCGCACGGCGCGCGCGGCGATCGCGGCCGGATCGTGCAGCACGGCGCCCTCCTGCGATCGCGGCACGAGGGTGCCGTCCGGCAGGTACGCGCGGTCGACGAAGCCCTCCGCGACAGCGCGCAGCCCGCGCTCGCCGGCGAGGCGCAGGAACGCCGACCCGGGCAGGCCGAGGACGGCGAGGGCGGGGGAGACGGATGCCACGCCCTCCACCACCGCGCGCGCCTGCGTCTCGTGGTGGACGATCGCGTTGTAGAGGGCTCCGTGCGGCTTCACGTAGGTGACCTCGGCGCCCTCGGCGCGCGCGATCGCCTGCAGCGCGCCGAGCTGGTACACGACCTCGTCGGCGAGGGTCACAGGGTCGACGTCGAGGAACCGGCGGCCGAAGCCGGCGAGGTCGCGGTACGAGACGTGCGCACCGACCGCGACGGAGCCCGCCGCGGCGATGCGGCACACGCGCCGGGCCGTGGAGGCATCGCCCGCGTGAAAGCCGCATGCGACGTTCGCGCTGGAGACGAGCCCGAGCATCGCGGCGTCGTCGCCGAGCGTCCACGCGCCGAAGGACTCGCCGATGTCGCTGTTCAGGTCGATGGACACGGCGCATCCTCTCCGGCGGCCGGCTCGATCAGGGCAGGGGAGTCGTTGCGGGTGTTGCCGACCGCGCGGTCGACGACGCGGACCTCCAGTCCCGGCACCAGCGCCGGAGCGGCGTCGATCGCGGCACCCAGCACGTCGCCGACGTTGTCGGTCGTGGGGTCGAGCCACGCGTCGGCGTGGTCGACGTCGACGAACAGCGGCATGCGGTCGTGGATGGAGCCGAGCGACCCGATCGCGTCGCGCGTGAGGATCGTGAACGACAGCAGCCAGCGGCTGGGGTCGTCGTCGGCCTTGCTCGCGTCCTTCCACCACTCGTACAGGCCCGCGAACAGCATGGGCGAGTCGTCTGCGGGGTGCACGTAGTGCGGCGTCTTGACCCCGCCCTCGGTCTTCCACTCGTAGTAGCCGGATGCCGGGATCACCGCGCGCCGTTTGATGAGCGCCTGGCGGAACATGGGTTTGCCCTCGACGTCTTCTGCCCGGGCGTTGAAGGCGCGCACGCCGACCGACGGATCCTTCGCCCACGCCGGCACGAGGCCCCAGCGCGCCGCCTCGAGGCGCCGGGTCGGCGGCTCGGTCTTCGCCGAGTCGAGCACGATCGCGACTCTCGCGGCGGGTGCGATGTTGTACGAGGGCGCGGGCAGGTCGTCGCCCTCCAGGTCGACCCGCAGCACGCCGACCAACTCGGAGGCGACGCTTGCCACCACGAATCGCCCGCACATGCTCTCAGCGTACGCCGCACCTCCGACGCCGAGCCCCGGCATCCGCCCGCCGTCACGTGCCGCTCGGCTCCGCGCCGCACGAACTTCGGAGAATCGCACGAAGTTCGGACGATCTCGCGAAAATCCTCCGAACTTCGCGCAAGACTCCGAACTTCGTGGGGACGCCGAGCCCCGGCATCCGTCAGTCGGGGGACAGGATGCCGGCGTCGCGCAGCCGCGCGAGCAGGCTCGCCCCGCTCGACCCGGTCACCCAGGGCACCTCGGCGGCGGAGTGGTCGTCGACCGCCGTGCGTCCGCCGACCAGCACGGCCTCGGCGGGGGAGAGCTGGCGGATCGCGACGGCGGCCACGTGCTCGGGGAACTCCTGCGTGAACGCCGTGTAGAGCGCGTCGTCGTGCTGGCCGTCGTCGCCGATGAGCAGCCACCGTACGTGCGGGAACTCGCGGGCCAGGCGCCGCAGGTTCTCCTCCTTGTGGGCGGTGCCGCTGCGGAACCAGCGGTCGTGCGTGGGCCCCCAGTCGGTCAGCAGCAGCGCACCGGGCGGGAACAGGTGCCGGCCGAGGAAGCGGATGAGCGTCGGTGCGACGTTCCAGGCTCCGGTGGACAGGTACACGACGGGCGCGCCCGGGTGGTCGCGCACGACGCGCTCCAGGAACACCGACATGCCGGGGACGGGCTGGCGCGCGAGCTCGTCGAGCACGAACGAGTTCCACGCGGCGCGGAACGGACGGGGGAGCGTGGTCACCATGACGGTGTCGTCGACGTCCGAGACGACGCCGAAGCGCACGTCGGCCCCGACCACGAACACGCGCGTGGAGACCGGCTCGGAGCCCTCCACGGCCATGGTGATCGGCTGCCAGCCCGGCGCGAGGCGGGCAGGCAGCACCGTGTCGACGACGCCGCCGCGGTCGGAGACGACCTCGTGCACGACGCCGTCGATCGTGACCGACACCTGGGCGTAGCCGACCGGCACGGCCGCGAAGCTGCGCCAGCCGCGCACGCTCGCGTACTCGCCGCGCTGCCGCTTGCGGGGCCCCGGCGGCACGATCAGCACGCGACCGACCACGCGCACCCAGTCCTCGCCGCCGTAGCCGGGGAAGGCGGCCACCGTCGGCACCTGGCCGCGTGCGCGAGCGCGCCGCTCGCGCCACGCGTGGAACCGGTACTCCAGGCGCGCGAACCAGAGCACCTTGGCGGCCGGTTCGCGGGAGCGGGACATAGCCCCTCAGTCTTCCACGTCGGCGTCGTCGCCGTGGGCGAGGTGGCGCGCCTCGGCGCGCACGAGCAGGCGCCGCACGACGAACACCGCGCCGAGGAAGAGCACGATGAGCCCGACGAACAGGTAGCCGGCGACGTGCAGCTGGTCGGCGAGCTCCCGGTAGGTGTCTGCGGCGAGCGCGGCGGCTGTCACGTACACGGCAGCCCACAGCACGCATGCCGGGGTGGTCCAGGCCAGGAACCGGCGGTACGAGAAGCCGCTCATGCCCACCGTGACCGGCACGAGCGAGTGCAGCACGGGCAGGAAGCGGGACAGGAAGATCGCCGGCCCGCCGCGGCGGCGCAGGTACCGCTCGGCCCTCGTCCAGTGGTGCTCGCCCACGCGAGCCCCCAACCGCGAATAGCGCAGCTTCGGGCCGAGCCAGCGGCCGAGGAGAAATCCCACGCTCTCGCCGATCAGCGCGCCGACGATGACGGCGACCACGAGCACGGCGCCCTCGGTCGGCGAGGTGACCGCGGTGCCCGCGACGATCACGACCGTGTCGCCGGGGACGATGAGCCCGATCAGGATGCTGGTCTCCAGTGCGATCGCGAGCGTCGCGATCAGGGTGCGAACGATCGGGTCGACGCTCTGCACGGCATCCAGCAGCCATGTCAGGGTCTCATTCACGCTGAGAGCCTATTGCTCGGCGTCGCCGCTACCCTGAAAACCTGCCCTCGGGGCATCGGGTGCATCGGGGCGGAACCGTCGCCGGCCCGATTCCGCGTCGGCGCCGTCGGGTACTCTGGAGAGTCGCGTCGTCACGCGTCCCGCCCGCCGCACGATTGGTTCCCCCGTCCATGACCTCCATCCCCGCCTCCGACGCCGCCGGCTTCGACGCACACGAGATCCAGGAGAAGTGGCAGCACCGGTGGGCCGAGGCCGACCCGTTCCGCGCCGGCGGCGACGACGACACGAGGCCCCGCAAGTACGTGCTGGCGATGTTCCCGTACCCGTCCGGCGACCTGCACATGGGGCACGCGGAGAACTACCTGTACTCCGACATCGTGGCGCGCTTCTGGCGCCACCGCGGCCATAACGTGCTGAACCCGATCGGGTGGGACAGCTTCGGCCTGCCGGCCGAGAACGCCGCGATCAAGCGGGGTGCCGACCCGCGCGAGTGGACCTACCAGAACATCGCCCAGCAGCGGGCGAGCCTGCAGCAGTACGGCGTCTCGTTCGACTGGTCGCGCGTGCTGCGCACGAGCGACCCGGACTACTACCGCTGGAACCAGTGGCTGTTCCAGCGCCTGTACGAGCGCGACCTGGCGTACCGCAAAGAGAGCCCGGTCAACTGGTGCCCCGCCGACCAGACGGTGCTCGCCAACGAGCAGGTCGTCGACGGACGCTGCGAGCGGTGCGGCGCCGAGGTGGTCAAGAAGAAGCTCACGCAGTGGTACTTCCGCATCACGCAGTACGCCGATCGCCTCCTCGACGACCTCAACCAGCTCGAGGGCTTCTGGCCGCACAAGGTGCTGCAGATGCAGCGCAACTGGATCGGCCGGTCCACCGGCGCCGACATCGACTTCGAGATCGAGGGGCATCCCTCGCGCGTGACCGTGTTCTCCACCCGGCCCGACACGCTGCACGGCGCGACGTTCTTCGTCGTCGCGCCCGACTCGGATCTCGCCGCGGAGCTTGCCGCGGGGGCGCCCGCCGAGGTGCGCATGCGGTTCCAGGACTACCTGGAGCGCGTGCAGAAGACCAGCGAGATCGACCGGCAGACCGCCGACCGGGCCAAGACCGGTGTATTCCTCGAACGGTATGCGATCAACCCGATCAACGGGGAGCGCCTCCCGATCTGGGCCGCCGACTACGTGCTGGCCGACTACGGTCACGGCGCCGTCATGGCCGTTCCCGCGCACGATCAGCGCGACCTCGACTTCGCGCGCGCCTTCGACCTGCCGGTGAAGGTGGTCGTCGACACGACCGCACCGGTGACCGGGGCCATCCCGGTGATCGAGCTCGATGACGACGGAGTACCGGTCGTACCGGAGGGGGCCGACCTGGATGTGCTCGACCCGGCATCCACCGGTGTCGCCCTCACCGGCGAGGGCCGCATGATCAATTCCGGCTCGCTCGACGGACTGAGCAAGCGCAACGCGATCGCCCGCGTGATCGAGGAGCTGGAGGCGCGCGGCACCGGGCGCGCCGCCAAGACCTATCGCCTGCGCGACTGGCTGATCTCGCGGCAGCGGTTCTGGGGCACGCCGATCCCCATGGTGCACACCGAGGACGGCCGCATCGTCCCCGTCCCCGACGACGAGCTGCCGGTGGAGCTGCCCACCGCGACCGGGCTCGACCTCACCCCGAAGGGCTCCTCGCCGCTCGGGGCGGCGACCGAGTGGGTCACCACGGTCGACCCCGAGACGGGGGTGCCTGCCCGACGCGACCCCGACACGATGGATACGTTCGTCGACAGCTCGTGGTACTTCCTGCGCTACCTCTCGCCGGGGGATGCCACCGAGGCCTTCTCGGTGCGCGAGGCAGACAAATGGGGGCCCGTCGACTTCTACATCGGCGGCGTGGAGCACGCGATCCTCCACCTGCTGTACGCGCGGTTCATCACCAAGGCCCTGTTCGACATGGGCCTGGTCGAGTTCACCGAGCCGTTCTCCAGCCTCATCAATCAGGGCATGGTGATCCTCGGCGGCGCGAAGATGAGCAAGAGCAAGGGCAACCTCGTGCTGTTCCAGGACGAGCTGAACCTGCACGGGGCCGACGCGCTGCGCGTCGCGCTCGCCTTCGCGGGTCCGGTGGAGGACGACAAGGACTGGGACGACGTCTCAACGACCGGGGCCGCGAAGTTCCTCGCCCGTGCTCTGCGGGTCGCCGCCGATGTGACGAGCGCCCCCGACGTCATCTGGGCCGAGGGGGATGCGGCGCTCCGCCGCGTCACGCACCGACTGTGGCAGGATGCCCCCGTCCTCGTCGAGCAGACGAAGTTCAATGTCGTCGTGGCGCGGCTCATGGAGCTCGTCAACGCGACGCGCAAGGTCATCGACTCGGGTGCGGGCGCGGCCGACCCCGCCGTGCGCGAGGCTGCGGAGGCCACCGCGCTGGTGCTTGACCTGTTCGCCCCGCACACGGCGGAGGAGATGTGGTCGTTGCTCGGCTACGAGCCGTTCGTGGGGCTGGCGCCGTGGCGTCAGGCCGACGCGACGCTGCTCGTGGAGGAGTCGGTGACCGCGGTGGTGCAGATCGACGGCAAGGTGCGCGGCACGCTCACGGTGCCCGCCCGCATCGGCGCCGAGGAGCTGGAGGCGCTCGCGCGCGCCGATGCGCGGATCGTGCGCTCGCTCGCCGGCCGCGAGATCACGCGCGCCGTCGTGCGGGCGCCCAAGGTCGTGAGCTTCTCCACGCGCTGAGGACTCCTCCACATTCGAGGAAGTGCCCGAGCTCTCCACGGATCGGGAGTTCCGGCCCCCACGCCGCTCCGGCGCGACCTAGCGTGACCGCGTGGGCATGGCATCCAATCGGCGAAGAATCGGGGTCGGCGCCGCGATCGTCCTCGTGGTCGCGGCGGCCGCGATCACGGTGATCATCGGGATCGTCCGCGCCCCGGCGGCGCAGACCGTGCCGCTCGGTGTCGACACGACGGCATCCGCCCAGCCGGCAGCCCTCTTCGTCCACGTGTCCGGCGCCGTCGCCGCGCCAGGGCTCTACCGGCTCGCCCAGGGTGCGCGCGTGGTCGACGTCGTGACGGCGGCGGGCGGGTTCACCGACGGCGCCGCACAGGATGCCGTCAACCTCGCCCGCCCGCTCACCGACGGCGAGCAGGTGTTCGTGCCGCTGGTCGGCGAGGCGGCGCCACCCGAGGCGGCCGGGCAGGCCGACGGACGCGTCAACCTCAACACCGCCGACGAGGCCGCCCTCGACACGCTCCCGCGCATCGGACCGGCCCTCGCGGCCCGCATCATCGACTGGCGCGAGAGCAACGGGCGCTTCACGAGCGCCGACGACCTGCTCGCGGTGCCCGGCATCGGCGAGAAGATGCTCGAATCCCTGCGCGACCTGGTGACGGTATGAGTCTGCGTTCCGCGCGACGACGCGACCTGCGGCTGGTGCCGGTCGCCGCCGCGGCGTGGGTCGCGGCATCCGTCGCCACGCACGCCCCGGAGGCGGCCCGGGTCGTGGCGGGATGCCTGTGGGCCGGGGTCGTGGTCGTGCTCATGCTCGCGGCCCGGGCTCGTCGCGGCTCCCTCCGCACCGCGGCCGCGCTCGCCGCCGTCGCGCTCGCGAGCGCCGGCGGCGTCGCGACCCAGGTCGCCATCGCCCAGCCTGCGCGTGCCCTGGCGGCCTCGCTCGCGGTCGAGGGCGGTCGGGCGGTGACCGTCGTCGCGACGGTGGTGGGCAAGGTCGAGCCGTCGGCCTTCGGATGGCGGTTCGACGCGGTGGCCGAGGGCTTGGCGTACGGTCCGGTCGAGCGCGCGGTCTCGTTCCCGGTCGTCGTGTTCGCCGCGACGCGTCCGGACGGGCTCGACCTCGGCGCGTCGATCTCCGCGCGGGGCACCGCGGTGCGGGCGGATCCGGGTGAGCGGGAGGTGCTCGTCGTCCGCGCCGGGCGCGGCATCCAGGTCCGTGCGCCGCCGCAGGGCGTCCTGGAGGTCGCCGCCGAGCTGCGGCGCGGTCTGCTGCGCGCGACCGACGGACTGCCGCAGCCGGCGGCGGGCCTGATCGCGGGCCTTGCCGTGGGAGACACCTCGGCGGTCTCGGCGGAGCTCGACGCCGCGATGAAGGCCTCCTCGCTGTCGCACCTGACCGCCGTGTCCGGAGCGAACTGCGCGCTGGTCGTGGGTCTCGCGTTCGGGCTCGCGGCCCTGTGCGGGGCTCGCCGGGGCATCCGCGTGGCGGCGGGCCTGGTCTGTCTCACGGGCTTCGTCGTGCTCGTCTCGCCCGAGCCGAGCGTCGTGCGCGCGGCGGCGATGGCGACCATCGCGCTCCTCGGCCTCGTTCTCGGCCGGATCGGAGCGGGCGTGTCACTGCTCAGCCTCTCGGTGTGCGTCCTGCTCGTGCTCGACCCCTGGCTGTCCGGATCGCTCGGGTTCGCGCTGTCCGCGGCCGCGACCGGATCGTTGCTGCTCGCGGCCGGTCCGCTCGCCGAGGGCCTCGCGCGGTTCATGCCGTCGCCGCTCGCACTCGCCCTGTCGGTGCCGTTGGCCGCTCAGCTCGCGTGCGGGCCGCTGCTCGTGCTCGTGAACCCGACGGTGCCGCTCTACGGCGTGCTCGCGAACCTCCTGGCCGCGCCGGCCGCGCCGATCGGCACCGTGCTGGGGCTCGCGGCGTGCCTCGCGAGCCCGCTGCCGGTCGTCTCGTACGGACTCGCCGCGCTCGCATGGGCGCCGGCCGCGTGGATCGCGCAGACCGCGGCGACGATGTCGGCCCTGCCGGGCAGCGGTGTGCCGTGGCTTGCGGGGTGGGGCGGGGTGGTCGCGCTCGCCCTCGTGGGGGCGGCGATCGGCGCGGTGGTGATCGTGCGTGACGAGCCTCCGGTGCGCGCGGTCGCGCGGAATCACGCGGGCCCGGGTCCGAGCGGTTCGCCGGACCGGCGCCGGCGCCGCGTGCGCGCGCTCGCGATCGTCGTCCTCGGAGCGACCGGTGCGTGCGTGTTGGCACTCGGGCCGGGCGCGGGCCTCGCCGACCGGCTGCAGACGCCGACCGACTGGGGCGTCGTGGCGTGCGAGGTGGGGCAGGGCGATGCGATCCTGCTCCGCTCCGGGAGCCGTGTCGCGCTCATCGACACCGGCCCGGATCCGGCGCCCCTGGCCGCCTGCCTCGACAGGTTCGGTGTCGAGCGGGTCGATCTGCTCGTGCTCACCCACTTCGATCTCGACCATCGCGGCGGAGTGGACGCCGTGATCGGGCGCATCGGCCTGCTGCTGCACGGACCGCCCGGCGGCCCGGACGACGAGCGCCTGCTCAAGCGGCTCGCCGACGGCGGCGCCCAGCTGACCGAGGCCCACGCTGGCATGTCGGGCACGCTCGGCAGCGCGCGCTGGCGTGTGCTGTGGCCGAGGGCATCCGGCGCCGGCTATCCGCCCGGCAACGATGCGAGCGTCGTCGTCGACGTGACCGGCGGAGGACTGCCCACGAGCCTGTTCCTCGGAGACCTGTCCGCCGGGCCGCAGCGCGCCGTCGTGGCATCCGGCCTGCTCGCCCCCGGATACGCGCTCGTGAAGGTCGCCCACCACGGCAGCGCCGATCAGGCCCCGGAGCTGTACCGCCAGGCTTCGCCGGCCCTCGCGCTCGTGACCGTCGGCGAGAACGACTACGGGCATCCGCGTGAGGAGACCCTGTCGCTCCTGACCGGACTCGGCACGACGGTCGCCCGCACCGACACCGACGGCGCGGTCGCCGTGACCCTGGCCCCCGACGGCCTGCACGTGTGGCGCGAGCGCGCGCCGGCGATGCCGTAGCAGCGGCAGTAGCCGGCTCGGGCTGCTGCACCGGACGTTCATAACTCAGGCAATTCGCCGAACTCGCGCCGAACCTTGCCCGCACGATCCTGTTCTGCCTGAGTTGTGAACCGGTGCGGCGGTCAGCCTCATTCGGCAGCGGCGCTGTCGGAGCTGCGCAGTACGCTGGAGCCATGAGCCCGGCCCCGCGCAGATCGTCCGCGCGCAGCGCCATCCCGCAGGTGTCGTGGCGCTCGCCGCAACCCGCCCCGATCGTGCTCGTGTCGGGTCCGGAAGAGGTGTGCGCCGAGCGCGCCATCGCCGGCATCCGCGAGTACCTGCGTGCCGAAGACGCCAGCCTGGAGGTGTCCGACCTCCGCGCCGACGACTACGTGTCGGGGAGCCTCCTCGCCCTCACCTCGCCGTCGCTGTTCGGCGAGCCGCGCCTCGTGCGCGTGTCGGGCGTCGAGCGCTGCAGCGACGCATTCCTGAGCGAGGCGCTGTCGTACCTCGCCGCACCGCAGGAGGGCGCCACGGTCGTGCTGCGGCACACCGGGGCGAGCGTGCGCGGCAAGAAGCTGCTCGACGCGATCCGTGCAGGGCAGGGCGGCGGCATCGAGATCGCGTGCCCCGCGATCAAGCGGGATGCCGACCGCTTCGACTTCGCGGCATCCGAGTTCCGCGGCGCGGGCCGGCGCATCGCCCCCGGCGCCCTGCGTGCCCTGGTGGCGGCCTTCGCCGACGACGTCACCGAGCTGGCCGCGGCGTGCCAGCAGCTCATCGCCGACGTCCCCGGCGACATCGGCGAGCAGGTCGTCGAGCGCTACTACGGCGGTCGCGTGGAGACCTCGGCGTTCGCGGTCGCCGACGCCGCGATCGCGGGGCGCTACGGAGACTCGCTCATCGCGCTCCGCCATGCCCTCGCCAGCGGCGCCGACCCGGTGCCGCTGGTTGCGGCCATCGCCTCAAAGCTGCGCACGATGGCCAGGGTCGCCGGCAACCGCGAGCCCTCGGCGGCGCTGGCCGCGCGCCTCGGCATGAAGGACTGGCAGGTCGATCGCGCCCGGCGCGACCTGTCCGGCTGGTCGGAGCAGTCGCTCGGGCGGGCGATCCACGCCGCGGCGCGGGCGGATGCCGAGATCAAGGGCGCCTCGCGCGACCCGGTCTTCGCGGTGGAGCGGCTCGTGACCGTGATCGCGACCCGCTCCCCGTACGCATCCTGAGCCCGGCGGCAGAGACGGCCCGGCGGCAGAGACGGTGGAGGGCCCGCCCCCAGCGGGGAGCGGGCCCTCGCGAAGAGCTCAGAGCGCGGCGACCTGCTTGGCGATCGCCGACTTGCGGTTCGCGGCCTGGTTCTCGTGGATGACGCCCTTGCTGACGGCCTTGTCGAGCTTCTTGGTCGCCTTGGCGAGCGCCTTCTCGGCGGTGGCCTTGTCGCCGGCGGCGATGGCCTCGCGGGTGCGGCGCACCTCGGTCTTCAGCTCGCTCTTGACGGCCTTGTTGCGCTCGCGCGCCTTCTCGTTGGTCTTGTTGCGCTTGATCTGCGACTTGATGTTCGCCACGTTCGACGTATCTTTCGTTCGGAGTTTTCGGTCGGGGTGCCGGGTGGCAGGAGAGGGATGCCGCACGGCGGTCGTGCAAGGCAGAAGCCCACACGCAAGCCAAACACCGAGTCTATCAGGTCGCCTCCACCATGCGTGATTCAAGGGTTGCGAGCGCCACGTCGAGCACCGCGTTGAACACCCGCGGACGCATCGCGGTCACCAGGTGGCTCGTGCGCGGCACGACGATGAGCTCCGATCCGGGGACGAGCGCGGCGAACGCCCGCTCGTCGAAGCGCAGCTGGTCGAACTGTCCGTTCACGAACCAGGTCGGCACGTCGATGCGCCGGAGGGCGGCGATGAGGTCGAGGTCGGAGAGCGCGCCGAGTGCGACGTCCTGCGCGTCGTACGCGTACCCGCCGGCGCCGAAGTCCGCGCGGGTCTCGGGCGGCAGCGTGCGATCGAGCACGAAGTCGGCGAGCCATTGCCCGCGTCGCGGAAGCGCGTCCAGGATGCGCGCGAGGGTGCGGTACAGGGCGACCCTGCCGGGCCGCGGAGCCGTCGTCGCGGACGCGGCGACGAAGCCGGCCACCGGCGGAGCCTCCTCGCCGCCCACGTAGGCGATCGAGAGCAGCCCGCCCATCGAATGGGCCACCAGCAGCACCGGTCCGCGCGCGGCCGCATCGGTCACGGCGCGACCGATCGTCGCGAACGCGGAGTCGAGAGTGAACTCCTCCGCCATCCGCGTGCCGTGGCCGGGCAGGTCGACCGCGGTCGCCGGAATGCCGCGCTCGGCCAGGTGCGCCAGCTGTGCGCGCCACATCGTCGCCGAGGTCCGGATGCCGTGCACCAGCACCACCTGCACCGTCATGCCGCCAGCCTACGAGGGCGAGCCGAGCGGATGCCGCGGACGGGCGTGGCGGGCGGGCGAGAACGAGACCGTAGAATCGTCGGGACATGTCACCGCGCGCCCTCACGCCCCTCGAGCCGTCCGCGACGCCGCCGGAGCTCATCCGCAACTTCTGCATCATCGCCCACATCGACCACGGCAAGTCGACGCTCGCCGACCGCATGCTGCAGATCACCGGCGTCGTGGCCGACCGCGACATGCGCGCGCAGTACCTCGACCGCATGGACATCGAGCGCGAGCGCGGCATCACGATCAAGTCGCAGGCGGTGCGGATGCCGTGGGCCACGGCATCCGGCACGCACGCGCTCAATATGATCGACACGCCCGGCCACGTCGACTTCACCTACGAGGTCTCGCGAAGCCTCGCCGCATGCGAGGGCGCCGTGCTGCTGGTCGACGCGGCGCAGGGGATCGAGGCGCAGACCCTCGCGAACCTGTACCTCGCGCTGGAGAACGATCTCCACATCATCCCGGTGCTCAACAAGATCGACCTGCCCGCCGCCGATCCGGAGAAGTTCGCGCTGGAGCTGGCGAACCTCATCGGCGGCGACCCCGACGACGTGCTGCGGGTCAGCGGCAAGACCGGTGCGGGCGTGGAGGCCCTGCTCGACCGGATCGTCCAGGACATCCCCGCCCCGAAGGGCCGCGCCGACGCCCCCGCGCGCGCGATGATCTTCGACTCCGTCTACGACTCGTACCGCGGCGTCGTCACGTACGTGCGGATGGTGGACGGCAAGCTCGAGCCGCGCGAGCGCATCCAGATGATGTCCACGCGCGCGATGCATGAGCTCCTGGAGATCGGCGTGTCCAGCCCCGAGCCGATGCCCACCAAGGGCCTCGGCGTCGGCGAGGTCGGCTATCTCATCACCGGCGTGAAGGACGTGCGTCAGTCCAAGGTCGGCGACACGATCACGAACCAGCGCAAACCGGCATCCGAGCCCCTCGCCGGCTACACCGACCCGAAGCCGATGGTCTTCAGCGGCATCTACCCGATCGACGGCAGCGACTACGCGGAGCTGCGCGAAGCGCTCGACAAGCTCAAGCTGTCGGACGCGTCGCTGCAGTACGAGCCGGAGACCTCGGTCGCGCTCGGCTTCGGCTTCCGGTGCGGGTTCCTGGGGCTCCTCCACCTGGAGATCATCACGGAGCGGCTCGCCCGCGAGTTCGACCTCGACCTCATCACCACCGCGCCGAGTGTGACCTACGAGGTCACCACCGACACGGGCGAGACCGTCACGGTCACGAACCCGAGCGAGTACCCCGATGGGAGGGTCGCCTCGGTCTCCGAGCCGGTCGTGAAGGTCGGCATCCTCACCCCGAAGGACTACGTCGGCACCGTGATGGAGCTGTGCCAGTCGCGTCGCGGGTCGCTCCTGGGCATGGACTACCTCTCCGAGGAGCGCGTCGAGCTGCGCTACGACCTGCCGCTCGGCGAGATCGTGTTCGACTTCTTCGACCAGCTGAAGTCGCGCACGCAGGGCTACGCGTCGCTCGACTACGAGCCGAACGGCCAGCAGGAGGCCGACCTCGTCAAGGTCGACATCCTGCTGCAGGGCGAGAAGGTGGATGCCTTCAGCTCGATCGTCCACCGCGACAAGGCCTACGCGTACGGGACCCTCATGACCGAGCGCCTGCGCAAACTCATCCCGCGGCAGCAGTTCGAGGTGCCGATCCAGGCGGCGATCGGCGCGCGCATCATCGCGCGCGAGAACATCCGCGCGATCCGCAAGGATGTGCTCGCCAAGTGCTACGGCGGCGACATCACGCGCAAGCGCAAGCTGCTGGAGAAGCAGAAGGAGGGCAAGAAGCGCATGAAGATGGTCGGCCGCGTCGAGGTCCCCCAGGAGGCGTTCATCGCTGCGCTCTCCGGCGACGTCGAGACCAAGAAGAAGTAGCCCCACCCCCGCGAGGGTGCCACTTCCCCCCGCGAGGGTGCCACTTCCTCCCGCGAGGGTGCCACTTACGACAGCGGCGGGGCGCACCTACGATCTGACTGTGCGCACGCATCCGCTGTGGAACCCGTACGATCCTCCGTCGATCGCCGAGATCGAGGCGGGCCGCGTCTCCCGCCCGGTGCCGATCGCGCGCGTGGAGGTGGTCGCCCCCGACCCGGCGTGGCCGGCGTGGTTCGCGGGCGTCCGCGACCGCATCGCCGTGGCCCTGGGCGAGCGCGCGCTCGCGATCGAGCACGTCGGGTCGACGGCGGTGCCGGACCTGTGGGCCAAGCCCGTGATCGACATCGACCTCACGGTGGCCGACTCCGCGGACGAGGCCGCGTGGCTGCCCGACCTGGAGGCCGCGGGGTTCGTGCTCACCCGTCGCGAGCCGCACTGGGAGGAGCATCGGATGCTGCACGGGGCGGAGCCGCGCACCAACCTGCACGTGTGGTCGGCGACCGCGCGTGAACCGCGCCGGCACCGCATGTTCCGTGATTGGCTGCGTGCGCACCCGGAGGACCGCGTCCGGTACGCCGAGGTCAAGCGCGCGGTCGCCGCGGAGGGCTACACCGAGGAGATGCTCTACAACAACGCCAAGGCGTGGGTCATCTACGACCTCTACGAGAAGATCCTCGCCGCCGATCCCGCGCACCCGCACGACCCGCATCCCCGCCCCTCCGACGCCTGAGACCTCGCGGCTGCCCCCGCGAGACCTCCCGTTTGCAACGCCGACACGGCGTGTCGCGTTGCAAACGGGAGGTCTCACGGCACAAGTGGCGGCGGTCTCGCGGTGACGCCGTTCAGTCCAGGAGGTGGCGGAGGTAGCGCTGCGGGGCGTCGAGGTAGCTTCGCCAGTGCCGCACGAGCTCGAGGTCGTCCCATGTCGTCTTGCGCATGCCCCACTCGCCGAGCTCCAGTAGCCGCGCGCCGGGGAGGGCCGCGAGGACGGGCGAGTGCGTCGCGCACAGCACCTGCCCACCGCTCCGGGCGATGCGGTCGAGAATCGAGATCAGCGTGAGCGTGGACTGGAAGGAGAGCGCCGCCTCGGGCTCATCGAGGCAGTAGAACCCCGGTGCGTCGAAACGCGTATCGAGGATCGCAAGGAAGGACTCGCCATGGCTCAGCTCGTGGAACGCCGGCTCGCTGCTCGTGCCGGGGTTCTGCTCCAGATAGGTGTAGAACGAGTGCATCGTCTCGGCCCGGAGGAAAAAGCCCCACCGGCTGCTGCCGACGCCGCGCTGCAGCTCGATCCAGTCCGACAGGGGCGACTCGCTCGCGCGCGTGCTGTGCCGTGCGTGGCGCGAACCGCCCTCCGGGGAGAAGCCGTACGCGAGGGCGATGCCCTCCAGCACCGTGGACTTTCCCGACCCGTTCTCGCCGACCAGGAACGTGACGCCGGGGGAGAGCTCCAGCCCGTCGTCGAGCAGCTGGGCCACCGCCGGCACGGTCGCGGGCCAGCGGCCGCGGTCGCCGACGCGCTCGTGGTGCACGTGCACGCCGACGACCGGCGGCTGAGAGAACATCCCGCTCACCCGCCCGAGTCTGCCACTCGGCCCCCGGTCCTGCACCGGCACCCACCGATCGATCAGGCGGGCGTCATAGGCTGGATTCCATGCGCCGCGGAAACTTCCAGGACGGCACGGTCGACTACGCCGCGGTCGGAGCGACCCATGCCGCCGACCTTATGCAGTACCCGCCCGAGCGGAGCATCCCCGCCGAGCAGTCCTGGCGGATCGGCAGCGGCGAGGAGCGCTTCCGCACCGCGAGCGACGCCCTGCTGGCCTGGGGTGCGCAGCGCGGCGCCGGGCTCGAGCTCAGCGACATCCGCCCCGCCTCCGGCCCGGCCTACTCCGGCGTCGGCTTCGACGCGGAGGGCAACGCGGTCGCCCCCAGCCGCTCCGACCTCGAGCAGCACTTCGACGCCGACGGCACGCCGTTGGTCGGTCCCGGCACGACGCTGCGCGTGGCGGGACGGTTCCGGCGCATGGATGCCGGGGGTGAGCTGCGCGTGATCTCGGTCGTCGAGGAGGCCCGCCGCGCGGGCTTCACGCTCGGCACGATGGGCGGCTCGGTCGTCAGCGGCGAGGAGTCCTTCCTCGTCGAATGGCGCGAGGACGACGAGGTGCACTTCACGGTGCGCGCGTTCGACACCGCGGTGGCACTGCCCTACCGCATGCTCCCGTTCCTCGTCCGCCGCCGCCGCCGCGAGCTGTTCACCCGCTACCTGCGCGCCATCTCGCCGCTGTACACCACCCCGGCCTGATGGGCGCCGCCCTTCCGCCGGGCGAGCCCGCGCCGCCGGACGGGCGGCTCCCCGACGACCTCGCGGTCGACCCCGCGACCTCGTTCGGCGCGTACATCCACGTGCCGTTCTGCCGCGTGCGCTGCGGCTACTGCGACTTCAACACCTACACCGCCACCGAGCTGCGCGGCGCCCGGCAGGACGCCTACGCCGACGAGGTGCGCCGCGAGATCGCGCTCTCTCGCGCCGTGCTCGCCGAGCGCGGTGCTCTCCGACCCGCCGCGACCGTGTTCTTCGGCGGCGGCACGCCGACCCTCCTGCCGACGGGGGACCTCGCCCGCATGCTCGACGGCGTCCGCGACGCGTTCGGCCTCGCCGTCGGCGCGGAGGTCACGGTCGAGGCCAACCCCGACACGGTGACGGATGCCGTCGCCGCCGAGCTGAAGGCATCCGGCGTCACGCGCCTGTCGATCGGCATGCAGTCCGCGGTGCCGCACGTGCTCGCGGCCCTCGATCGCACGCACGACCCCGAGAACGTCCGCACCGCCGTCGCGGCCGCGCGCGGCGCCGGCCTCGACGTGAGCCTCGACCTCATCTACGGTGCGCCGGGGGAGTCGCTGGGCGACTGGCGCGTCTCCCTGGAGACGGTGCTCACGCTGGAGCCCGACCACGTCTCCGCATACGCGCTCATCGTGGAGGACGGCACGAAGCTGGCCCGGCGGATCCGCCGCGGCGAGCTGCCTGCGCCCGACGACGACCTGCAGGCGGCGATGTACGAGCAGGCCGACGACCTCCTCGCCGCGGCCGGCCTGTCGTGGTACGAGGTGTCGAACTGGGCGCGCGACGATGCGCATCGCTCGCGGCACAACCTCGCGTACTGGACCGGCGCCGACTGGTGGGGGTACGGGCCGGGCGCGCACAGCCACGTCGCGGGCCTGCGCTGGTGGAACGTGAAGCATCCCGCCGCCTACGCCGAGCGGCTCGCGACCGGCGCCTCGCCCGCAGCCGCGCGCGAGCGCCCCGACGACGAGGCCCGTCAACTGGAGCGGGTGCTCCTGCGCTCGCGCATCAGCGAAGGGCTCCCCGTCTCGGAGGTGCTCGGTGCGGGCCGTCACGCCGTGGCATCCCTCATCGCGGACGGCCTGATCGAGGGGACGGATGCCGTCCGCGGACGCATCGTGCTGACTCGCCGCGGGCGGCTGCTGGCCGATGCCGTCGTGCGTGCGCTGACCGCCTGAGCCGCAGCCGGGGCCCCGCCGACCTTCCGGAGTCGGCCGCTCGCGGTAGGATTGGCACTCAAGACCAGCGAGTGCCAGTGAGGGAGGACCATGGTCACCGAACGCGGGCTGCAGGTCCTCCGGGCCATCGTGGAGGACTACGTCGAGACGCGCGAGCCGGTCGGCAGCAAGTCGATCGTCGACCGGCATGCCTTCGGGGTGTCGGCCGCCACGATCCGCAACGACATGGCGCTGCTGGAGGAGGACGAGCTCATCGTCGCCCCGCACACCTCGTCGGGCCGCATCCCCACCGACAAGGGCTACCGGGTCTTCGTCGACCAGCTGGCAGAGCTGCGTCCGCTCACCTCCGCCCAACGCGCGGCGATCGCCTCGTTCCTGCGCGACTCCGGCGACCTCGACGACCTGCTCGTGCGCACGGTGCGCGCGCTCACGCGGCTCACCGGGCAGGTGGCGATCGTGCAGTACCCGTCGTTCGCACGCGCCAACGTGTCGCACGTCGAGGTCGTGCACGTGGGCGGCTCGCGCATCGTCGTGATCGTCGTCACCGACACCGGTCGGGTCTCCCAGCGCACGGCGCTCCTGCGCGGCGAGATCGTCGAGACCGACGTCGCGGTGGTCAAGGCCAGGATCGCGGCGCTGGTGACCGGTCGTGGCATCCGCGAGGGCGTGCAGGCGATCGCCGGGCTCCTGGAGACCCCGCGCAGCGGCGACCGCCTCGACGACATCGTGCGCGCGGTCGCGCGCATCGTCTCCGAGGAGCTCGAGGAGTTCCGCACCGATCGGCTCGTCATGGCGGGGAGCGCGACCCTCGCCCGGCGCGAGTCCGACTTCCGCGGCAGCATCTCGCCGCTGCTGGAGGCCATCGAGGAGCAGGTGACGCTCCTGCGCCTGATGAGCGAGATGGTCGCCGACGAGCAGGGACTCGCCACGAGCATCGGGCGGGAGAACGAGTCGTTCGGGCTCGCCGAGGCATCCGTGCTCACGAGCGACTACGACGCGACCGGCTCGCACGCCCGCGTGGGCCTGCTCGGCCCGACGCGCATGGACTACCCCAGCAACCTCGCGGCGGTACGTGCCGTCGCGCACTACCTCAGCCGCCTGCTCGACGAGGACGAGAAGGCGCGCTGACACCGGCATACCGCGCCCGGCAGGGCAGGAAGGCGAAAGTGGCTGACCACTACGAGGTCCTCGGGGTGTCGCGCGATGCGAGTCCCGAGGAGATCAAGAAGGCGTACCGCCGTCTGGCACGGCAGTTGCACCCCGACGTGAATCCGGGCGAGGAGGCGGCCGAGCGCTTCAAGCTCGTCACGCACGCCTACGACGTGCTGAGCGACCCTGAGCAGCGCGCCCGCTACGACATAGGCGGCGACAGCGCGTTCGGCGGCGCGGGGGGCTTCGGCGGTTTCGGGGACATCTTCGAGACGTTCTTCGGCGCCGCCGGCGGGCAGCGCGGGGGCAGGCCCCGCTCGCGCCGCGAACGCGGACAGGACGCGCTCGTGCGCGTGACCCTGGACCTCGCCGACGTCGTGTTCGGCGTGCACCGCGACATCGAGGTCGACACCGCGGTGATCTGCGAGACGTGCCAGGGCGCGTGCTGCCAACCCGGTACGCAGCCGGTCACGTGCGACATCTGCCACGGCAGCGGACAGGTGCAGCGCACGGTGCGGAGCCTGCTGGGCAACATGGTCACCTCGCAGCCGTGCCCGAGCTGTCAGGGGTACGGCACGACGATCCCGTACCCGTGCGCGACGTGCCAGGGTCAGGGCCGCACGCGGGCGCGCCGCACGGTCTCGATCGACATCCCCGCGGGGGTGGAGACGGGGCTGCGCCTGCAGCTTCCCGGCTCGGGCGAGGTGGGGCCGGCGGGCGGGCCGAACGGCGACCTGTACCTGGAGGTCACCGTCTCCGCGCACGACACGTTCAGCCGCGAGGGCGACGACCTCCTCGCAACGCTGGAGGTGTCGATGACCGACGCGATCCTCGGCACGACGACGACGATCACCTCGCTCGACGGGCCGGTGCCGCTGGAGATCCGGCCGGGCGTGCAGAGCGGTGACGTCCTCACGATCAAGGGCCGCGGCATCACGCCGCTGCGCGGCACCCAGCGCGGCGACCTGCGAGTGGGTGTGCAGGTGGTCACCCCGACGCGCCTGGACGCGCGCGAGCGGGCGCTCATCGAGCAGTTCGCCGCGAAGACGAAGGCTCCGCCGCCGCGGCTGTCCGAGTTCCACCAGGGGCTGTTCGCGAAGCTGCGCGATCGCCTCCGGAACGGATAGCGGACGGATGCCGCTGCACTTCCTCGTCGACGGCATCGGCGAGCCGCCGGTCTGGGAGCGCGGCGGCGCCGTCGTGCTCACCGGCGCGGAGGCGTATCATGCCGCCGTGGTTCGGCGGGTGCGCGTCGGCGAGCGGGTGACGGTCGGCGACGGCGTCGGCACCTGGGGCGGCGGCGAGGTGGAGTCCGTCACGCCGAAGGAGGTCGTCATCCGCGTCGCCGATGTGGCGGTGCTCCCGGCACCGTCGCCGCGGGTCGTGCTCGTGCAGGCGCTCGCGAAGGGCGACCGCGACGAGCTCGCCGTGCAGGCGGCCACCGAGCTCGGCGCCGACGAGATCGTGCCGTGGCAGGCCGCGCGCAGCGTCTCGAGATGGGACGCAGCCAAGTCGGCCAAGGGCGTGGCGCGGTGGAGCGCGATCGTGCGCGAGGCCGCGAAGCAGGCCCACCGCGCATGGCTCCCCGCGGTGACCGCACCGGCCGGTCTGGGAGACCTGGTGGCCCGGGCCGGCCAGGCGCGCACGCTGGTGCTGGAGCCCACGGCATCCGCTCGGCTCTCGGACGTGAACCTCGACGTGGACGACCCGCGCGATGTCGTGCTCGTGGTCGGCCCTGAGGGCGGCATGGCCCCCGCCGAGCTGTCCGCGCTGCAGGATGCCGGGGCCACCCTCGTGCGGCTCGGCGACACGGTCCTGCGCACCTCGACCGCCGGCCCCGCGGCCCTCGCGCTCGTGAACGTACGCCTCGGCCGCTGGTGAGCGCGCCCGGACGGCCGGGGGAGGCGCGAACTAGACTGGACGCCATGAGCGAGCCCTCGATCTTCACCCGCATCCTGACCGGGGAGATCCCGTCGGAGATCATCGCTCAGACCGACCGCCTGTTCGCGATCCGCGACATCGCACCGCAGGCGCCGGTGCACCTGCTCGTCATCCCGAAGACGCAGGAGTACCGCGATGTCGTCGCGCTCGCCGCGGGCGACCCGGCCCTGCTCGCCGAGCTGGTCGCGTTCGCCGCGCAGCTGGCCGAGGAGCACTGCGACGGGCAGTTCCGGCTGATCTTCAACACCGGCGCCGCGGCCGGGCAGACCGTCTTCCACGTGCACGCGCACATCCTCGGCGGCGGCCTGGCGGAGGGGACGCTCGGTGGCTGACAGTACCGACGGCGACCGCACGGAGGAGCGCATCTACGCCGACGGCGTCGCCATGGTCCAGCTGCTCGGCCCGCAGGACCGGCTGCTGCGGGTCGTGGAGCACGAGCATCCCGAGGTCGACGTGCACGTGCGCGGCAACGAGATCACCCTCAGCGGGGGGCGGGATGCCGTGGCGTCCGCCCGCGCGCTCGTCGAGGAGCTCATCGCGCTCGCGCGCACGGGCCAGGGCCTCGACCCCGCCGACGTGCGGGTCTCCAGCCGCATGCTGCGCGCCGACGGCGGCCCGCGACCGTCCGCGCTGCTCGGCGAGGCGATCCTCACCTCGCGCGGCAGGACGATCCGACCGAAGACCCCGGGTCAGAAGGCGTACGTCGACGCGATCGACGACAACACGATCGTGTTCGGCATCGGTCCGGCCGGCACCGGCAAGACCTATTTGGCGATGGCCAAGGCCGTCCAGGCGCTGCAGCGCAAGGAGGTCGACCGCATCATCCTGACCCGCCCCGCGGTCGAGGCGGGCGAGCGGCTCGGGTTCCTGCCGGGCACCCTGACCGACAAGATCGACCCGTACCTGCGCCCCCTGTACGACGCCATCAACGAGATGATGGACCCCGAGCTGGTGCCCAAGCTCATGGCATCCGGCACGATCGAGGTCGCACCCCTGGCGTACATGCGTGGGCGCACCTTGAACAGCTCGTTCGTGGTGCTCGACGAGGCGCAGAACACGACGCCGGAGCAGATCAAGATGTTCCTCACTCGCCTCGGCTTCGGCACCAAGATGGTCGTCACCGGCGATATCACCCAGGTCGACCTGCCGCAGGGCGTCTCGGGCCTGCGGCTGGTCACGCGCGTGCTCAAGGACATCGATGACATCTCGTTCTCGCACCTGACCAGCGACGACGTCGTGCGGCACACGCTCGTGGGGCGCATCGTCGACGCCTACAGCGCCTACGACGAGCAGCGCCTGGTGGCCCGGCGCGAGCGGGACGAGGCATCCGAGTTCGCAAACAGAGCCGAGCGGCGTGCGGCAGCCCGCCCGGCAGGCCCCCGCGACCGGCTGCCCAAGCGAGGACGGTCATGACGATCGAGATCACCAACGAGTCGGGCGTCGAGGTCGACGAGACCGTGCTGCTGCGCCTCATGGCGCACAACCTGGTCGAGCTGAACGTGAGCGCCGAGGCCGACGTGGCGATCCTCCTCGTCGACGAGGGCGCCATGGAGTCCCTGCACGTGCAGTGGATGGACGAGCCCGGGCCGACCGACGTGCTGAGCTTCCCGATGGACGAGCTGCGACCTGGCACCGATGACGCGCCGAGCCCTCCGGGCCTGCTCGGCGACATCGTGCTGTGCCCGCAGGTCGCCGAGGCGCAGGCCGCGGCCGCCGGTCACGCACTGATGGACGAGCTGGTTCTCCTCACCACCCACGGCCTGCTGCACCTGCTCGGCTTCGACCACGCCGACCCCGACGAGGAGCGCGAGATGTTCGGGCTGCAGCGCGACCTCATCGTGTCGTTCCACCTGAGCGAACGGCGCCGCCGACGCACATGACCGCGACGCTCCTTCTCGTCGTCGCCGTTCTCCTCGTCGGCGTCGGCGGACTCATGGCGGCTCTCGACGCCGCGCTCGGGGTCACCTCGCGCGCCGAGCTGGTCGAGCTCGCGCCGTCCGGTCCCCGCCGCGAGCGGCTGGAGCGCATCGCCGCCGACCCGGAGGCGCACGGCAACGCTGTCGTGTTCATCCGTATCCTCACCGAGACGACCGCCGCCGTGCTCGTCACGATCGCGCTGTTCCTCCTGTTCGACAACATCTGGTGGGCGATGCTGGCCGCAGCGGTGCTCATGACCGGCGTGTCGTTCGTGCTCGTGGGGGCGAGCCCGCGCAGCGTCGGGAGGCAGCACGCCAAGGGCATGCTGCGCGCGTTCGCGTGGGCGGTGCGCGGTGCACGGATCTTCCTCGGCCCGCTCGCGCACCTGCTCGTCGTGCTCGGCAACCGCGTCACGCCGGGCGTCTCGCGGCGCGCGTCGTTCGCGACCGAGGAGCAGCTCCTGAGCATGGTCGACGAGGCGGCCTCGCAGGCCCTCATCGAAGAGGACGACCGTGAGCTCATCCACTCGGTGTTCGAGTTCACCGACACGTTCGTGCGCGCGGTCATGGTGCCGCGCACCGACATGGTGACGGTGGATGCCGCGGCCACCACCCAGGAGGCCATGGGGCTGTTCCTCGACAAGGGCGTCTCCCGCATCCCGGTCGCCGACGGCGACGATATCACGGGGGTGGTGTATCTCAAGGACCTCGTGCAGTTCGCGTTCCGCGACGAGAGCGCGTGGCGCGACGTGCGGGCGAGCACGATCGCCCGGGCCGCGGTGTTCGTGCCGGAGTCGATGAAGGCCGAGACGCTGTTGCAGCAGATGAAGCGGGATGCCGTGCACGTGTGCCTCGTCGTCGACGAGTACGGCGGTGTGGCGGGGCTGGTCACGCTGGAGGATCTCATCGAGGAGTTGGTCGGCGACATCTCCGACGAGTACGACCCGCGCCAGACCGAGGTCGTCGACCTCGGCGAGGGCCGCTTCCGGGTCAGCGCACGGCTCGGCCTCGACGAGGTCGGGGACCTGTTCGGCATCGAGCTCGACGACGAGGACGTGGACTCGATCGGCGGGCTCCTGGGCAAGGTGCTCGGCCGCGTCCCGCAACCCGGGGTGACGACCGAGTACGGCGGGATCGTCATGACCGGCGGCGCGTCCCGAGGCCGCGGTCGCGGCATCGCCACCGTGTTCGTGGAGCGCGCGGAAGACGAGGAGCCGCCGTACGGCGGACCGCGCACGGGTGAGGTGCGCCTGCCGGGCAGGGGAGAGGGATCATGACGCGATCGGGGTTCGTGACGTTCGTGGGGCGGCCGAACGTCGGCAAGTCCACGCTGACCAATGCCCTCGTGGGACAGAAGGTGGCCATCACAAGCGAGAAGCCGCAGACGACGCGGCGGGCGATCCGCGGCATCCTGAACCGTCCGGGCGGGCAGTTGGTGGTGGTGGACACCCCCGGCATCCACAAGCCGCGCACCCTCCTCGGCGAGCGGCTCAACCACCTCGTCGAGCAGGTGCTCGGCGACGTCGACGTCATCGGGTTCTGCGTGCCGGCGACCGAGAGGGTGGGCCCCGGCGACCGGCGCATCGCCGCGTCGCTGGGCGGCTACCCGCGCGCCAAGAAGGTCGCGATCGTCACCAAGACCGACGCCGCGTCGCGCGACGAGATCACCGAGCGGCTCATCGAGGTCGACGGCCTGCGCGAGGACTGGGATGCCGTCATTCCGCTGTCCGCTCTCACGCGCGAGCAGCTCGACGTGCTGACGGACGAGCTGCTGCGGCTCATGCCGGAGGGGCCGGCGCTGTACCCGGAGGGCGTGGTCACCGACGAGTCGCTGGAGGACCGCATCGCCGAGGTCGTCCGCGAGGCGGCGCTGGAGGGCGTGCGCGACGAGCTGCCGCACTCGATCGCGGTGACCGTCGACGACGTGGCCCCCCGCGAGGGGTCTGACCTCACCGACGTGTACGCGAGCATCGTGGTCGAGCGCGACAGTCAGAAGGCCATCATCATCGGGCGCAAGGGCTCGCGCCTGCGCGAGGTGGGAGCGGCGGCGCGAGCGGGCATCGAGCCCCTCGTCGGCGGCCGGGTGTTCCTCTCGCTGCACGTGCGCGTGGCCAAGGACTGGCAGCGCGACCCCAAGCAGCTCGGCCGCCTCGGGTTCTAGGGTCGGGGCTCGGCCGGCCGGGCGAGCCCCGTGGACTCGCGCTCGATGTACTCCGGCGTGAGCAGCCGCGGCGGGGGTGCGGCTCCGCCGGCGAGCCGGTCGATGAGCAGGCCGACCAGCGCCTGCCCGAGCTCGGGGTGCCCGAGGACGGCCGCCGAGATGGCGGGCCGGGCGCGCAGCGCCGGCTCGGCATCCGATCCGGCCGACAGCAGCACGTCCCTCGGCACCTCGAGCCCGTGCGCCCGCAGGCCTTCGAGCACCCCGGCGGCGTGGCGGCCGGTGAGGCAGTGCACGGCATCCGGCGTTCCCCGGCGCAGGAGTCGGGCCACCGCGTCGCGGCCGCCCTCGGCGCCGAGGTCCTCGGCCACGCGCACCACGTGCGGCGTGAGCCCCCGCGCACGCGTCCAGGTGCGGTACATCCTCTCGCTGTCCAGGTTCCAGGCGGTGCGAAGCGTCCCCATCACGAGGTGGATGCTCCGTGCCCCGCGTGCGAAATGCGAGTCGAGGATGAGCTCGATCGTCTGCGCGTCGTTCTCCGACACCCACCAGGAGAACGCCGGCCGGCCGGGGATCCGCCCGAGCGTCACATAGGGGATCTCGCGGGAGTCGAGCAGCTCGATCACCGGGTCGTTCGAGACGGGGTCGATCACGATGTAGCCGTCGAGCGAGAGCGCGAGCGGCGGCAGCGGGCGGCGCGTCAGGTCGGGCAGGAGCATCGTGCCCTTGCCCGCATCGAGTGCGGCGGATGCCAGCGTGCCGATGACGCGGCGATACACGTCGACCCCGTCGGGCCGATAGTGGCCGAACACGTCGAGCGGCCGGATGACGACCCCGAACACGCCCAGCGGAGAGCGCCGCAGCTCCCGCGCCACCGCGTCGGCCCGGTAGTCCATCTCGGACGCGACCGCGATGATCCGCTCGCGCGTCGCGTGGCTGAGCGTGCCGGTGCCGTTCAGCGCGTGCGAGACGGCCGCCACGGAGGCGCCGGCGCGGCGTGCGACGTCATGGACGGTGGTGCTGCGGCGCGGCTGCATGCCAGCCTCCTCACCCGGGAAAGGTGCGTCCATTGTATGAACGCGTTCATGCCCGTAGGTTGTGTCGCGCGTCGTCGGTACCAGTCCTCGACGACACGAGCGCAGTCAGCGCCGGCTTCGACGTCGTCCGACCTCCCGGCCCATGTCGGCGACCGTGTGAAAGGAATCTACGATGACCCATGCCCCTGCCCGCGCGGCACGGCCGTCCGGTCTACGGATCTTCATGATCTCGGGCCTTGGAACGGCTCTCGAGTTCTACGACTTCTCCATCTACGGGCTCGCGGCCGCCCTGGTGTTCCCCGAGGTGTTCTTCCCCGACCAGTCGCCGATGGTCGGATCGCTCATCGCGTTCGCGACGTTCGGCACCGGCTTCATCGCGCGCCCCCTGGGCGGCATCTTCTTCGGCCACTTCGGCGACCGCATCGGCCGCAGACCCGTGCTGATCACGACGCTCATCACGATGGGCGTGAGCACGATGCTGATCGGCTTCCTTCCCGCGCACGAGGTGATGGGTGAGGGGGTCGTGATCATTCTCGTCGTGCTCCGGCTCATCCAGGGCTTCGCCGCCGGCGGCGAGTGGGGCGGTTCGTCGATCGTCGGCATCGAGGCCGCTCCGCCCGGGCGCCGCGGGCTGTGGGGCAGCTTCACGAGCGTCGGCATCGGGCTGGGCACGCTCGTGGGCACGCTGGCCTTCACGTTCGCCTCGCTGCCCGGCCACGAGTTCCTCGTGTCGATCGGCTGGCGCATCCCGTTCATCGCCGGCTGCCTGCTGATCGCCGTCGGTCTCGTGGCGCGGCTCACGCTGCCCGACGAGGAGCACGACCCGGGGCACACGGCGCCGCCGGAGAAGAAGCTGCCGCTCGTGGTGGCGATCAAGTCCTACCCGAAGGCGGTCCTGTGCGCGGTGGGCATCAGCTACGGCTACACCGCGCTCGCCTACCTCGTCGGCGTGTTCTTCATCACGTACACCGTCGAGATCGGCTACTCCGAGACCGATTCGCTCAACGCGCAGAACATCAGCACGGTCGCGCTGTTCCTGGCCGCGCTGCTGTTCGGCGGCCTCTCCGATCGGTGGGGCAGGCGGAAGGTCATGATCTTCGGCTCGCTGGGCGGCATCGTGGTGATCCTCGTCTTCTTCCCGGTGCTGGCCACCGGCTCGGTGCCGCTGCTGTTCCTGATGTTCGTGCTCAACGCGATCTTCGCCGGGGCGACGCAGGGGCCGATCCCCGCCTTCCTCGGGGAGCAGTTCCCGCGTCGGGTGCGGTACTCGGGCATCTCGCTGACCTACCAGATCGGAGCCGCCCTCGGCGGCGGCACCGCCTCGGTCATCGGCGCCGCGCTGCTGCTCGCCTTCGACGGCGGATACCTGGGTCTTGAGCTCTACTCGATCTTCGTCTCGCTCGTCATGACGGTGTGCTCGCTCGGCCTCAAGGAGACCTCGCAGCTCACGATCGAGGAGATCAACGACCCGGGTCCGAAGTAGAGACGCTGGACCCTCGGCTCACGGGGCGCGCATCATCACCCATGGCGTGGCCGGCGACAATATGCGCCCAGTGAGCGCCGCGGCATCCCGCTGAGTTGGCGCGTCTGGTCGCCATAGCGCCGGCGGGTTCAAGCTGCTATTGCAACGTTGATTTCGTTTCGTAGTGTCTCACTCG
>NZ_JASGFE010000030.1:0-31829 GCF_047605725.1 Microbacterium sp. | reverse complement strand
GACCGCGGTCGCCTCCGCTGCGCTGGACGACCTGTCTGTTGCGGTGACCGGTGGGGACGACGGGACGGTGCGGCTGTGGGATCTCTCCACGGGCGCCGCCGTCGGCGGCCCCTTCACCGGTCACGTCGGTGCGGTGACCGCGGTCGCCTCCGCTGCGCTGGACGACCTGTCTGTTGCGGTGACCGGTGGGAACGACGGGACGGTGCGGATCTGGGACCTCACCATGCGGGATCCGATCGGTGACCCGCGCTCCGGCCACGCCGGCGGGGTGGCCTCGGTCGCGTGCAGCACCGTCGGGAGCGAGTCGGTGGTCGTTACCGGCGGGGACGACGGCACCTTGCGGATCTGGGACCTCAATACGGGCGCCCGTGTCGGCGAGCCCCTTCCCGGCCACATCGGTTGGGTGGCCTCGGTCGCGTGCACCACCCTTGGCGGTCGGCCCGTGGCCGTCGCCGCAGGGAACTATCGCACGCTCTGGATCTGGGACCTCGGCGCGGGCACCCCGCTCGGCGACCCCCTCGCCGGCGACTCCGGCGCGGCGCATTCGATCGCGTGTGCCACCCTGAATGGCCGGTCTGTCGCCGTCACCGGCGGGTACGACGGGACGGTGCGGATCTGGGACCTCGCCGCTGGCACCCCGCTCGGCGCCCCCCTCACCGGCCATTCCGGCGGGGTGTACGCGGTGGCGTGCACCGCCCAGGACGGTAGGCCCATCGCCCTGACCGGCGGCGAGGACGGGTCCGTGCGGATCTGGGATCTCACCACATGCAGTCAGATCGGCCATCTCTTGTCCGTCGACGCTGACGGGGTGACGGCGTTGGCCTGTGCGACGCTCGGCGACCGCCCCGTGGCTGTTACCGGCCACCGTGACGGAACAGTTCGGATGTGGGACATCGTCACCCAGCGCCAGATCGGCACTTCTGTCACCGGCCACACTGGACTCGTGACCGCGATCGCGTGCGCCACCCTCGGTGACATTCCTATCGCCGTCACCGGTGGGCGCGACGGCTTCGTGCGGATCTGGAGCCTTCATCGCATTGGGCGCCTTGACGCATCGATGCGCATCCCGGATGGGGTCAGGACGCTGGAAACCGTCACAGGCCTCAAGGACGACATGATGATCGTGATCGGCTTCGGCTCCGAGATCGCGCTGCTTGCCCAAGACCAGCGGCACGCCCGGCCAGCGTGAGGTGCGGGCCCACGCAACGAGCTGAGCGAGGCGTCGCCGCGCCCCCGCATCCGGGTCCTTACCCCCTGTCCCGCCCGGGTCTACGGGCGGGGACGGGCCAGCCGCCGCCTCGTGCCCCGGGGACAGCGCGGGCGGCCCGTGCGGGATTGCCGTGGAGACGCCCCTCTGTTAAAGTTGAGTCGATTAGGCTCAACTTTGGGCCGCGCAGGCTTCAAGGAGAACGAATGAACGCACAACCCCAGCCCGGACAGGAGGAGCAGCAGAGTCCCCTGGAGCAGTTCGGCATCAATCTGACCGACCGCGCCCGGCAGGGCAAGCTCGACCCCGTCATCGGGCGCGACAGCGAGATCCGCCGCGTCAGCCAGGTGCTCACCCGCCGCACCAAGAACAACCCTGTGCTCATCGGCGAGCCCGGCGTCGGCAAGACCGCCGTGGTCGAGGGTCTCGCCCAGCGCATCGTTGCGGGCGATGTCGCCGAGAGCCTCAAGGACAAGGACCTCGTCACCCTCGACATCTCCGCCCTCGTCGCAGGCGCCATGTATCGCGGCCAGTTCGAGGAGCGCCTCAAGAGCGTGCTCAAGGAGATCACCGAGTCCGACGGCCGCATCATCACGTTCATCGACGAGCTGCACGTCCTCATGGGCGCCGGCGGCGGCGAGGGGTCGGTCGCAGCCTCGAACATGCTCAAGCCCATGCTCGCGCGCGGCGAGCTGCGCCTCATCGGTGCGACGACGCTCGACGAGTACCGCGAGTTCATCGAGAAGGATGCCGCGCTGGAGCGCCGCTTCCAGCAGGTCTACGTCGGCGAGCCCAGCGTCGAGGACACCGTGGCGATCCTCCGCGGACTCAAGGGTCGCTACGAGGCGCACCACGGGGTGACGATCAGCGACAGCGCGCTCGTGGCCGCGGCATCCCTCTCGAACCGCTACATCCCGAGCCGCCAACTGCCCGACAAGGCGATCGACCTCATCGACGAGGCCATGAGCCGGCTCAAGATGGAGATCGACTCCAGCCCGGTCGAGATCGACCAGCTGCGCCGGCAGGTCGACCGCATGCGGCTGGAGGAGCTCGCGCTGAAGAAGGAGAAGGACGACGCGTCGAAAGAGCGCCTCGCCAAGCTGCGTGAGCAGATGGATGCCGCCCAGTCCGAGCTGAAGGCGCTCGAAGCGCGCTGGGAGCGCGAGCGCGCGGGGCTGAACCGGGTCGGCGACCTCAAGAAGCGGCTCGACGCCGCCATCACCGAGCGCGATCTGGCATTGCGCGAGGCGAACTATGCGAAGGCGTCGAAGCTCGAATACGAGACCATCAAGAAGCTGCAGGAGGACCTCGTCGAGGCCGAGCGCGCGGAGGCGGGACCGTCCGAGGAGCGCATGGTCAACGAGCTGGTGACCGACGAGGACATCGCCGCCGTGATCGCGGCGTGGACCGGCATCCCGGTCGGAAGGCTCATGCAGGGCGAGACGGAGAAGCTCCTGCATCTGGAGGCCGAGCTCGGGAAGCGCCTGATCGGTCAGAAGGAGGCGGTGAAGGCGGTGTCGGATGCCGTGCGCCGCTCGCGCGCGGGAATCAGCGACCCGAACCGACCCACCGGCTCGTTCCTGTTCCTCGGGCCCACCGGTGTCGGCAAGACCGAGCTCGCGAAGGCGCTCGCCGAGTTCCTCTTCGACGACGAGCACGCCATGGTGCGCATCGACATGAGCGAGTACGGCGAGAAGCACTCCGTCGCGCGCCTGGTCGGCGCCCCTCCGGGTTACATCGGCTTCGAGCAGGGCGGCCAGCTCACCGAGGCGGTACGGCGCCGTCCCTACAGCGTGGTGCTCCTCGACGAGGTCGAGAAGGCGCACCCCGAGGTCTTCGACATCCTGCTGCAGGTGCTCGACGATGGCCGCCTCACCGACGGCCAGGGCCGCACGGTCGACTTCACGAACGTCATCCTGATCCTGACGTCGAACATCGGCTCACCGATCCTCATCGACCCGATGCTCTCGTGGGATCAGAAGCGCGAGCAGGTGATGGCGCTCGTGCGCCAGGCGTTCCGGCCCGAGTTCCTCAACCGGCTCGATGACATCGTCATGTTCGCGGCGCTGTCGGAGGACGACCTCGCCCAGATCGTCGAGCTGTCGGTCGATGTGCTGCAGCGCCGGCTCAAGGACCGCCGCCTCACGCTCGCGGTCACGCCCGACGCCCGCGCCTGGCTCGCCGAACGCGGTTACGACCCGCTGTTCGGGGCGCGTCCGCTGCGTCGGCTCATCCAGTCCGAGATCCAGGACCGCCTCGCGATGGCGATCCTCGCCGGCGGCGTGCGCGACGGTGACGTGGTCCGTGTCGACGTGGATGCCTCGGGCTCCGGCCTCGTGCTCACCAGCGCCGGCCCGGCCGAGGTACCCGGGGCGCCTGACGAGGACGACGACGTGATCGAGGCCGAGCTCATCGAGTAGGCCCGAGTGGATCGGCGGATTCGTGTCCCGCTTACAGGGCGAAACAGCCTCAGCCGCGTTCGCCGTGGCCGGGTCCGCGACTTCGCCCTGTAAGCGGGACCACCGAAGCCCCGCGCTCACGCGACCGAGCGCTAGGCCGGTCCGCTACGGAACGATGTGTGCCGGGCGACCGTTGCCCAGGCGCAGCACGCTGAAATGACGGCGGTCGAGGGTGGCGATCGTCTCCGTGCCGTACGCGTCGGCGAGCACGATGTTCGCCGCATCCGCCACGCCGATCGGCACGTCGGCGTAGTCGCTGACGATCCTCGCTGCGGCGGCGAGGCGGCGGGCGTCGATCTGCGCGAGCTCCCAGGCGCCCGAGCCCAACTCTTCGAGCGCGAGGCGCTCGGCACGGGAGCCGTGTCGGCTGAGGAGGAGGTAGTCGAGTTCGGCGATCACGTAGGGCGAGACCACGAGCGGCTCGTCAGTGACCTCGATCGCACCGGCGACCTCTGCATGGCGCGGCTCGGCGGCGTCGAAGTAGGCGAGCAGAGCGCTCGTGTCGACGATCATTCTCCGAAGCCCGCGAGCAACTCGTCCGCCCGCTCCGCAATGGGTTCGTTCCCGCTGAAGAGACCGCCTCTGGGGCGTCGTGCCTGGGCGGGAAGCCCATCGTCGAGCGTCTTGCGGATGACCTCGGCCTCGGATGAATGAAGCCGTCGCGCTTCGTGCTCGATCCGGCGCTTCAGCTCATCGGGAAGGTAGAGCGTGGTCTTGACCATGCCATATATGGTACCGCAGGTGGCACGGGGCGTCACGGCATCCGACTGCCGCTCCTAGAACGTCGCGACCCGTGAGGAGCGGCCCGGCGCGCTGCCCGGTACGCTCGCCGTGCACGCTGAAGCGCATGGGCGGTCATGTCCTGCTGGATGAGGCGAAGAGGCCAGCACCGCTGCGCCGTCTGCTCAAGGGAGAGCACGACCTCCAGAAGCGCCGTGTAGGCGATGATCGCCCAGCCCAGCGGCGCGAGCACGGTCGACGTGATGACAGCTGCTCCGAGGATCGTGGAGACGAGCATGCCGAGGGCATTTCCCGCGAGGCGGTACCACCCTCGGGAACGTCGGCTCTCGGACAGGTCCGCCGTCGCATGCCATCCCAGGATCACGATCACCGGGCCATAGTTCAACGCGCCGACCACGGCGATCGAGGGGGCGAGGTAGGCCGCGTCCCCGAGGACGATCAGCGCAAGCACCGTGCCGAGCAGAGTCCAGGCGGCCAGCGGGGCGACGCAGACGAGAAGCTCGGCGATCAGTCGCCGGTGAACGGGTACATGGTCGCGCCTGGTCAGACCCACCCCTGCCGCCCGCGCGCGCCGGGCGCGCCACGCGTCGCGTGCCTTGGTGCGACGTTGTTCCGGAGAGCCGACCTCCACGACGGTCATCCCGACCAGGGCCGTGAGCCAGCCCGCGATCAGGACGAACAGCACGCGACCGACAGCCACGCTCCCGGCGATGAGCGCGGGTGCGGCGAACATCGCGATGAACCCGAGTGCGGCCAGCGACACGGAAAGGGTGGCGGTGATCGAGAGCCTGCCGATGCGCGGGACCTCCTTCCAGTCGCCCGCGAAACCGGCGGCGGCGGCGAGGGTCACCAGAAAGGTCGCGATGATGGCGATGAGGGAGAGTGCGTCGTCGTAGAGCGGGCCGGCCCACGAACCGATCAGGCGAAGGGTCGCCAGGACCTCCGGGGTTTCGCCGTCGGCGACGATCACGGCGCCCGCGAGAGGGACGATGCTCACGAGCGCGACGATGATCGGCCAGAACGCGATGACCGCCCACGCCCTCGGGAGCTGCGGGTCTGCGCTCGTGGCGCTCTCGTCACCGCCCATCAGAGCCTCGGAACAGAGCGGATGCGTTGCATGGTGGCCTCCTCGGTCCGCCCGGAGAGACCTCGGCGAGTCTCTGGGCTGCACGATGCAGCGTACTTCCGGCCGGGCTCACGGACCGAGACTGGCAGCCGCCGCGGCGGCGAGGGCGTCGCGCACGGCGCGGATCGCGGGAGCCTGGGCGGAGATGCGCCGGGCGCAGGAGAAGATCTCCCGCCGCGGGTCGCCGGGCAGCGCCGTCACCGCAACGCTCGGCCGTTCGCCGGCCCAGACCAGATCCGGGAGGAGCCCGACGGCCAGGCCCGACCGGATGAGGCGGACATGGGCGGTGAGGTCGGCGAGCTCGTAGCGCACGTCGGGTTCGAAGCCGGCCGAGCGGCACAGCTGCACGGCCCACGAGCGCGAGGCCGTGCCGATCGGTTCGAGCACCCAGGCGAGGTGCCGCGTCGCCCACAGCGCCGCGACGCTGTCGGGGTCGTCGTCGGTGCCCGGCGCCCGGGCGAGCATGATGTCGTCGTAGGCGAGCACGACGCGGTCGAGGTCGGCGTGGATCGGGCGGGTGCGACCGGGGTACTGCTCGGCGAGGATCAGGTCGAACTCGCGGCTGGAGACCCCGACCAGGCCCGTCTCGGGGTCGCACTCGGTGACCTCCGCGCGCAGCGCCGGGTGCTCCTGCGCGAGCACCTCCAGCGTGCGGGGCAGGAGCGAGTGCGCGGCGGACTGCAGCACGGCGACCCGTACCGTCCCGGTCGCCTCGGTGAGCGAGCGCGCGACGGCCACGCTCGCACCCTCGAGCTGGTCGAGGATGCCGATGGCGTGCTCGACCAGCAGGTGGCCCTGCGGGGTGAGCTGCACGCCGCGGCCGACCTTCACCATGAGCGGTACCCCGACCTCGCGCTCCAGGGCGCTCAGCTGCTGAGAGATGGATGCCTTGCTGTACGACATCGCGTCGGCGAAGGCGGACAGCGTGCCGCGGCGGCTGAGCTCGACGAGCATGCGCAGTCGATGAGTGTCCAGCATGCGTCCACCATCGTTCAGTTTCAGTGAACGGACAAGGTCCACATCGGTTGATAGACGCACCGTGCCGTGCTGCCTCACAATAGCAAGCATACAGAACTGCATGCAGTTCTGCCCACAGAGAGCCGAGCATCCCATCGTTCGATCAACCGTTTCACCGCTCTGACCGCGCTCTCGTGGGGAGTCCGAAGGCAGTCCGCATCAGCGGCGCCACACACCAGGGAAAGCAGGAACGATGAGAAAGTCAGTTCTTCGTCGAGCAGCGCTGTGCGCCGCCGCGATCGTCTCCGTCGGGACGCTCGCACTCGCCGGCTGCTCGTCGAGCACCCCCGACGCCGAATCGAGCGCCAGCGCCGATGCCGGCGCCGCCACTGTCGAGACCATCACGCCCGGCGTGCTGAAGATCGGCTCGCAGCAGTCGTACATCCCCGGCGAGTTCTTCGAGGAGGGCTCGGACCAGGTCCAGGGCTTCAGCGTTGACTTCATCGACGAGATCGCAGAGCGCCTGGGCCTCACCCCCGAGTGGGTCCAGGTGGACTACTCCGCCATCATCACGGGGCTCCAGTCGGGGCAGTTCGACATGGGCTCGGGCGGCATGAGCCCGAACCCCGACCGTCTCGCGCAGGTCGACATGGTCGGCTACTTCCAGTCCGGCGCGACCTTCATCCTCCGCAAGGCCGACGAGGGCAAGTACACCGACGCGCAGTCGCTGTGCGGCAAGACGATCGGCATGCTGGAGGGCTCCTCGACGCTCGAGGCCGCCGTCGCCAAGGAGAACGAGACGTGCTCCTCGCCCATCCAGATCGAGCACTACACGTCCACCCCGCTCGGCCTGCAGGGGCTGCTGTCCGACCGCATCACGGCCTACACGCCCGATGTCGCCCAGACGCAGTACATCGTCAAGCAGAACCCCGACGACTTCGTGCCGATCGGCGACTACACGCTCGTGGACTACCTGATCAACTACACGTTCACCAAGGAGAACACCCAGCTGCGCGACGCGGTCTACGACGCGCTGCAGGAGATGATGGACGACGGCACGTACGACGAGATCCTCACCAAGTGGGGCATCGACACCGGGGGGCTGGACAAGCCCGCCCTCAACGGCGAGCTCGACGCGACCCCGTGACCCTCGTGGGGGCCCGCCGTGCGGCGGGCCCCCATCCTGTTCTCGCGGCGTCCGCGCCGCGTTGCCCGCTCCGACAAAGGAGAAGCAATGACACGCACAGAGATGCTGGCCCAGGCGCCAGAAGTGTATTTCCCCGTCCGAACCAAGACTCCGTGGGGTCAGATCATCCAGGGCGGCATCGTCATCCTCGTGGTGATCTGGGTCGTCGGGGCCTTCGCCGCGTCCGGCGTCTTCGACTTCGCCACCGTGGTGCAGTACCTGATCGGTCCGCAGATCCTGCTGGGGGTCTGGAACACCCTGACGCTTGCGACCCTGTCCACCGCGATCGCGCTCGTGCTCGGAACGCTCGTGGCCCTCATGCGGATCTCGAAGAACAGGGTGCTGTCCAGTGCGGCATCCGTCTATGTGTTCATCTTCCGCGGCACGCCCATGCTGGTGCAGCTGCTGATCTGGTTCTACGCGATCCCGCGCATGGTCGGGCAGGTGAAGCTGGGGATCCCGTTCACCGACGTGATCTGGGTCGATCAGCCGGCGAGCACCTTCTTCACGCCGTTCGTGGCGGGGCTGTTCGCCCTGTCGCTGGCCGAGACCGGCTACATGGCCGAGGTGATCCGCTCCGGCATCCTCGGAGTGGATGCCGGTCAGCGCGACGCCGCCAAGGCGCTCGGCGTTCCCCGGAGCAAGATCACCGTCCAGATCGTGCTCGCCCAGGCGATCCGCATCGTGATGCCCGCCACGGCGAACCAGTACATCATGATGATCAAGAACACCTCCCTCGCGTACACGATCGGCTACATGGAGATCCTGCTCACGGTCAGCCGCATCTACTACGCGAACTTCAAGTACCTCGAGCTGCTGCTCGTGGCCGCATTCTGGTACCTGGTGCTGACCGCCGCGATCACGGCGCTCCAGCACGTCCTCGAGCGCCGTTTCCCGGCGAGGTGATGTGATGACTGAACGCAAGCTCAAGATGGAATCCGCCCACGTCTACAAGTCGTTCGGGGAGGTGAAGGTTCTTCACGACGTCTCGGTGAAGGTGCACGAGGGCGAGGTCGTCGCGCTGATCGGCCCGTCCGGCGCCGGCAAGTCGACGTTCCTGCGCTGCGTCAACAACCTGCAGCCGATCGACTCGGGCACCGTGGAGATCGACGGCGAGCTGATCGGCTACAAGAAGGTCGGCGACCAGCTCGAGGAGCTCCCCGACAAGGTCGCCTCGGCTCAGCGCGCCAAGGTCGGCATGGTGTTCCAGAACTTCAACCTGTTCCGGCACATGACCGCGCTCGGCAACGTGTCGTACGGTCAGATGGAGGTCCTGGGGCGTTCGCGCAAGCAGGCCGATCAGGTCTCTCGCGACCTGCTCGACAAGGTGGGCCTGAAGGGCCGCGAGGACCGCTACCCGGTGCAGCTGTCCGGCGGGCAGCAGCAGCGTGTCGCCATCGCGCGGGCCCTCGCGATGGACCCCGCGATGATCCTGCTCGACGAGCCCACGAGCGCGCTCGACCCCGAGCTGCGGGTCGAGGTCGCCCAGGTGATCAAGGACATGGCCGCCAGTGGCCGAACGATGCTGATGGCCACGCATGACATCCCGCTCGTGCGCGACATCTCCGACTACATCATCTTCATGGTGGACGGCCGGATCGTCGAGCAGGGACCGGCCGAGAAGCTGCTGCACGACCCGGAGAACGAGCGCACGAAGTCCTTCCTCAACAAGATGGGCGAGTGACGGCAGCGACCGACCTGACCAGGGGTGTCCGCCTCGCGAGGAGCGAGGAGGTCACCCCTGGTCGCGTCGGGCTCTACGCGCTGATGACGACGATCTGGGGGTCGAGCTTCTTCTTCACCGCGATCGCGCTGCGCGAGTTCAACCCGTTCCTGCTCGTGCAGCTGCGCATGATGCTGGCGACGGCCGTGCTCGGGGTCTTCGTCGCCGCGACCCGCCGGCACCTGCCGACCTCGCGCCGCATGTGGGCGCATTTCGTGGTGCTCGGCCTGTTCAGCATCGCCTTTCCCTACACGCTCCTCACGTGGGCACAGGTGTGGGTGGACTCCTCGACGGCCATCGTGCTGTCGAGCACCACGCCGATCTTCGTGTTCCTGTTCGCGACGTTCGTCACGCGCACCGAGCGGTTCTCGCTGCTGCGCCTGATCGGGATCGTGGTCGCGTTCGCCGGTGTGGTCCTGCTCACCGCGGGTGGTGGCGGGTCGTCCGGCTGGTTCTGGCCGGTCGTGATCGTCTTCACCTCTGTCGTCTACGCCGCAGCCAACATCTACACGCGCACCTTCGTCTCCTCGGTGGATCCGCTCGTCACCGCGCTGCTGCAGCTCGGGTTCGGCGCTCTGTGGCTGGCGCCCGTGACGACGCTGACGGGGAGCTGGCGGGTGGGGGATGCCGGCATCCTCCCGATCCTCGCCGTGCTGGAGCTGGGGCTGCTGGGCTCCGCGTTCGCCTACGTGCTGTTCTTCTTCTTCATCAAGACCTGGGGGTCGACCGCCACGAGCATCAACACCTACCTTCAGCCGGTGGTGGGGGTGCTGCTGGGAGTCGTCGTCCTCGGCGAACGGCCGACCGTGCTCGGGTCTCTCGCGCTGGCGGTGATCGGCGCGGGCGTCGCGCTGTTCGGCTGGTCCGGCGTGCGGCGGCTCCGCGGCGATCGGCGCTGACGACGCTACCGTATACATAGATGCATACGGTACGATGGCTCTTGTTCGGATCTAGGTCTAAGGAGACGCATGTATTACTTCGGCTACTGCACGTACCTGCTCGACGAGGAGCGCGTGAAGTACATCCCGGAAGCGAAGACGATCACGAAGGCCAAGGCGCCCAACCACGAGATCCAGTTCCGTGCGGCCGGCGGCCGCGAGGATCGCGGCTGGTGCCACCTCGCCGATCGCGGCTCCGCCTACGGCAAGGTCGCGCAGGGCATGGTCTACGAGGTGGACGATGCGCGCATCCACGACGACTTCGACGACTTCGACATCATCTTCCTCACCGTGCACGGCGACGACGGCAAGGCCTACGACTGCTTCACGTACGTGCTGCAGCAGCCCGGCAAGCGCATGCGTCCGCCGCGGTTCTACTGGGAGCGGGTGCCTAACGGCTTCCGGCAGCAGAACTTCCCCGAGGAGTACGTCCAGTCGATCGAGAAGACGTTCGAGGAGGCGGCCGAATGCCCCGACTTCGAGCGTCCGATGCCGTCGGCCACACCGGGTCGTTCCGCCGACAGCCGCTGAGGCCGTCGGGACAGCGCGCACGCGCCCTCGGTGAGAGGGCGTCGTGCGCGTCGTCGTCTGCGCGTGCCGGGGCTGCCCGGGTCAGGGTGTGGCGCGCGGGGACAGTCCGAGCGAGCGGGCAACGATGCGAGCGGTCCGCGCCACGTGCACGCGCGCGATGCGCTCCGCCTCGTCGGCGTCGCCGGCGGTCAGCGCAGCCAGCAGGGCGCGGTGGTCGGCGTCGACCTGTGCACCGTCGGCATCCGAGAACAACACCGGACGCGAGAAGCTCCAGTAGTTGATGTCGGTGCCGTGCGTGAACCTCGCCAGCAGACTGTTGCCGGAGGCATCCGCGATGAGCGCGTGGAATCGGCTGTTCAGGGTGTTGACGTCCTGGCGGTCCTCGGTACGCGCCATCTGCTCGACGAGGTCCTCCAGCTCCTTCAGGGTGGCTTTGTCGATACGGGTGGCGGCGAGCCGGGCGGTGACGGCCTCCAGCTCGCCGCGGGCTTCGAGGAACTCCAGCACTTCGGCGGGGTGATGGTCGCGGACCGTCCAGCCCTTCCGCCGGACGACGAGCCCCTCCTGACGCAGGCGCAGCAGCGCCTCGCGCACCGGGGTTCGACTCACGCCCAGCTCGGCGGCCAGCTCCTCCTCGATGAGCCGTTGGTTCGGGCGCAGGTCGCCGCTGAGTATCGAGTCCCGCAGCCTGGAGTGCGTGAAGTCTGCCGATGTCTCGGTTCCGCGATCGACCTTCGTTGGCACAGGAGTTCCTTCCCCCATCAGGAGCAGTGTAGGGGACCGCGTGCGTTCGCGTCAGCGGCGGCGGGCGCGGATGAGGAGAAAACCGCCGATCCCGAGACATGCCAGCAGCGGGATGCCGGCGGAGACCGCCAGGCCCGCGCGCGGCCCCGCGTGCTCCACGATCCACCCCAGCAGCAGTCCGCCGATGGCCTGCCCGCCGACGGCGATGAGGAGGTACAGCGACATGACGCGCCCGCGGATGGAGCGGTTCGACGAGAACTGCAGCAGGGTGTTCGCCGCCGTCCACATGAGGATGCTGCCGGCTGCGGACAGTGCGAGAAGCGTGACGAAGGAGACGGGCTCGGGCGCGAAGGCCGCGAGCAGCTTGAACGTCATGAAGCCGGCTGTGGCGAGGTAGACCGCGCGCAGGCTCACGCTGCGCCGACGCAGCGAGAGCAGGGCGCCCAGCAGGGCGCCGGCGCCCACCATCGAGGTGTAGAAGCCGTACCCGGTCGAGCCGGATCCGAAGACGCGGTCGGCCATGCCTGTGAGCAGCACGGGCCAGTTGAGCCCGACCAGCGAGACGAACAGCAGCAGCAGGAGGGTCCAGAAGATGGCGGGCTTGCGACGGCAATAGCGCAGCGCCTCGGCGATCTGCCCCTTCGCGCGTGGCGCGCGCTCGCGGGGGAGCAGCGAAGAGCGCGGGATCGCGAGGAGCGCGAGCAGGGCGATGACCGACAGCCCCGCCGAGGCGAGGAAGGCCCACTGCGGCCCCAGTGGGAGCAGGAGCCCGCCGAGAGCGGGCCCGGCCATGGTGCCCACCTGGAACGTGGTCGAGCTCAGGCTGATCGCGTTCGGGAGGTCACCGGGCTCCACCAGCTCGCTGACGTAGATCTGCCGGGCTGGTTGGTCGAGCGGCGAGAGGAGGCCGACGACCGTCACGGCGACGAAGATCGACGCGGTGGAGAGGTGTCCGGACAGGGCGAGCACGGCCAGGGCCACGCTGACCAGGAGAGCACCGCTCTGGGTGAGAAAGAGGATGCGCCTGGTCGCGTGGCGGTCGACGACCACGCCGCCCCACATGCCGAACAGGAGCATGGGACCGAACTGGAACAGCACGAGCGCTCCGACGGCGGCGACGTTGCCGGTGAGCTCGAGCACCATCCAGTCCTGCGCGATGCGCTGGGTCCACACCGCGATCGTCGAGGCGAGCTGTCCGCCGATGTAGGTGCGGAAGGACGGGATGCCGAGGGCTCGGACGAGCCCGCGACCTCGGGGGTGCCGATCCGGGACCGGCAGGGCCTCGGTCGGTGTCCCCTCGACCATCAGCTCTTCCGGATCTCCAGGATCGTCCCCGCGCCGTGCTGCGTGTCGAAGTAGCAGAACCCGGTGCCGTTCTCGCGCATACCGCGCGAGATGATCCCGAGGCCGAGATCACGTCCCACCTGCGTGCTGCCCGGCAGGTCCTCGACGTCGAAGCCGAGGTGGAACACGCCTTCGCCGCGCTCATCGAGGAAGCGGCGCTGCGGGGTGTCATGCTCGGACGGCTGGCACAGCTGCAGCTGGAAGTTCTCCAGGTCGCAGCACTTGTAGCGCATCGCCTTGGTGCCCTCCTCGCTCGGCACGTCGAGCTCCACATAAGGGCTCGACTTCGGGTAGTCGAACCACGGGCCGATCCCGATGCCTTCGTAGTAGGCGACCGCGGCCTCGAGGTCGCGCACGATGACGCACACGTGGTGAAGGCGGCGGAACGGGCTCTCCTCGGGCGAGAGGCGCGCCCTCTCGGTAGCGACGGTGCTTTGCATACCGGACAGTATACGCGTGTCGTTGGCGGACGCCGGGGCTTGTTTGCGCGTACGTTCCCGTATACAGTCACGTGTACGACCGAGAGAGATGTCGATCACCGTCCGATGTCGACCCGGGTCACACCGCTGACGAAGAGCAGAAGGGAGCCGGCATGGACAGTGGCGCCTCGCGCGACCGGGTCGATGACAGGCCCGCCGGGGCGATCCCGTTGACCGAGCCCGTTCCGGTGACCCCGGCGTTTCAGATCCGGCCGGGAAGCGCCGTGATCGCGACTGTGGTGATCGGCCTGTTCGCCGGAATCATCTGGGTGTTCGCCACGTCGCCGAACATCCGCTGGGAGGTTGTGGGGCAGTACATCCTCGCCCCGCAGCTCCTGCGCGGGGTGCAGCTGACCCTCCTGCTCACGGTGATCTCGATGATCGCGGGCGTCGTCCTGGGCGCACTGGCAGCGCTGGGCAGGCTCTCGTCCATCTGGGGCTTCAAGGCGCTCGCCGATGTCTACATCTGGTTCTTCCGTGGCACGCCGTTGATGGTCCAGGTCATCTTCGCGTTCAACCTCTCGCTCTTCATCCCCTACCTCACCGTGGGCGAGTGGCGCATCGACACCAACACGTGGATGACCTCGATGATGGCCGCCTGCCTCGCGCTCTCGCTCAACGAGGGCGCGTACATGGCGGAGTACATCCGCGGCGGCATCCTCGGCGTCCCCTCCGGCCAGCGTGAGGCGGCGATCTCGCAGGGGATGACCAGCGGCCAGGCATTGCGTCGCATCATCCTGCCGCAGGCCATGCCGGCGATCGTGCCCGCCATCGGGAACCAGACGATCTCGATGCTGAAGTCCACGTCGATCGTGTCCGTGGTCGCCGCCGCCGAGCTGCTGACGCAGGTCCAGGTCATCTACAACCAGAACTTCATGATCATCGAGCTGCTGATCGTCGCCTGCATCTGGTACCTGTTCATGGTCACGGTGGCGAGCATCCTGCAGTACTTCCTGGAGCGCAAACTCGGCAAGAGCTCTGACCGGATCGGTCAGAACGAGCGCGCCTCCTGGCTCATGGGACTGATCAAGCGTCAGGCGACAGCGAGACGCCTCAGGAAGGCGGGTATGCGATGACACGCGACGAGCCGATCGTCACGATGCGCCATGTGTACAAGCACTACGGGGCGAACACCGTGCTGAAGGACGTGTCGATCGATGTGCACCCCGCAGAGGTCTTGTGCATCATCGGTCCGTCGGGGTCGGGGAAGAGCACTCTGCTGCGGTGCGTGAACCACCTGACCAAGGTGGATGCCGGTGAGGTGCGCTTCGAGGGAGAGCTCGTCGGGTACCGGGAGAAGAGGGGCAAGCTCTATGAGCTTCCCGAGCGGGAGATCGGGCTCATGCGCGCGCGCATCGGCATGGTTTTTCAGCAGTTCAACCTCTACCCGCAGATGACCGCTCTCGAGAACGTCATGTACGGTCCGGTCAAGGTGCTCAAGCAGAAGCCCGCCGTCGTACGGCCCCGCGCGGCGGCTCTGCTCGAGCGCGTCGGTCTGGGCGACAAGCAGAAGTCCTACCCGCACCAGCTCTCCGGCGGTCAGCAGCAGCGCGTCGCGATCGCACGGGCGCTGGCCGGGGAGCCGGCGCTGGTCCTGTTCGACGAGCCGACCTCGGCGCTGGACCCTGAGGTCGTGGGCGAGGTCATCGAGGTCATGGAGGACCTCGCCAAGGCGGGCACGACGATGCTCGTGGTGACCCACGAGATGGGTTTCGCGCGTCACGCCGCCCACACGCTCCTGTTCATGGATGCCGGGATGGTCGTCGAGAAGGGGACGCCGATCCAGGTGCTCGACCACCCCACCCAAGAGCGGACCAAGCGTTTCCTGAGTCAGGTCCGCTGACCCCCGTCCGACCACACCGCCCGCCACGACCACGATTGACGAAGAGATGACCGAACGAGTCCGCCTCGGTGCCAGCGACCTCCGAGTGTTCCCCCTGAATCTGGGGGGCAACACCTTCGGATGGACCTCCGACACGAGGGAGAGCCACGACGTCCTGGACGCCTACGTCGCCGCGGGCGGCAACTTCGTCGACACCGCAGATGTCTACTCGGCGTGGGTCGAAGGTCACGTCGGGGGCGAGTCCGAGACCGAGCTGGGATCCTGGTTGGCCGCGCGCGGGGACCGCGACGACCTGGTCATCGCCACGAAGGTCGCCCAGCATCCCGAGTACAAGGGTCTCGCCGAATCGACCGTCCGTGCTGCGCTGGAAGCCTCGCTGCGCCGCCTGCAGACCGACTACATCGACCTGTATTACGTGCACTTCGACTTCCCCGAGGTGCCGATCGAGGAGATCGCGTCGACGTTCAGTGCGCTCGTGGACGAAGGCAAGATCCGTCACCCGGCGATCTCCAACATGAAGGCGGACCGCATCAGGGCCTGGATGGAGCTCGCCGCCGCCGAGGGCCTGCATGCGCCGGTCGCGCTGCAACCGCTCTACAACCTGATGGAGCGCGGCTTCGAGGACGAGTACGGGGCGCTGGCCGAGGAGTTCGGCCTGAGCGTGCTGCCCTACAACGCCATGGCGCGTGGGTTCCTGACGGGCAAGTACCGTGAGGGCACGGCGATCGAGAGCGCGCGGGCCGAGACGGGGTACAAATACCTGGCGATGGAGCGCGGCAAGCGGGTGCTCCGCGCGTTGGACGAGGTCGCCGGCGCCCACGGCGTCGCCCCGGGCAGCGTTGCGCTCGCCTGGCTGGCATCCCGTCCCACGGTGGCCGCTCCGATCTCCAGCGCGCGCACCGTCGAGCAGCTGCCGATGATCCTGGCATCCGTCGATCTACGGCTCACCGGCGAGGAGCTCAGCGCGCTCGACGCCGCAAGCGCAGTGCCATGACGACCAGCGGACGTCCCCCTGTCGCACGTCCACCTCAGGTGCGCTCCGGCGCCCGACCCTCCGAAGGAGACCCGCAATGAAACAACATCACCGCGTGATCGCCGCGCTGTCGGCGCTCACGCTGGCAGGCCTCGCCCTCACCGCGTGTTCCGGCGGCGCATCGCCCGAGCCGACCGAGAGCGACACGACCGCGGACAACGCGATCTACGACATGCTTCCGCAGGACGTCAAGGACGCGGGCAAGCTCATCGTGGCGACCGACCCGCAGTTCGGGCCGCCGACGAACTTCCGTCCGTCCGACGACCCCGATGGGTGGGCGGGGGTGGAGCCGGACCTGCTGCGCGCGCTCGAGCCGGTGCTCGGAGTGACGTTCGAGTGGCAGCAGGCGACCTTCGAGTCGATCATTCCCGGCGTCAAATCGGGCCGCTACGACCTGGGCGTCAACTCGTTGTCCGACACGGTCGAGCGGCAGGCGCAGGTCGACATGATCGACTGGTGGACCGGTGTCAACGTCGTCATCACCAAGAAGGGCAACCCGTCCAACATCACCGCGCTCGAGGATCTGTGCGGCCTCACGATGGCGATCGTGCAGGGCAGCTCCGATCAGGCCTACCTCACGGAGTGGTCGGCTGCCAATTGCGGTGACAACCCTCTGCAGCTGATGCCGTTCAAGGACCGCCCCGCGTGCATTCTGGCCCTTCAGACCGACCGTGTGGCCGCGACGGCGGGCGGAACCGGCTTCTCGATCAACCTCGCGCACAACCTCGACGGAAATCAGGGCAATGCAGCGGAGACGCTGGAGATCCTCTCCGATGTGAACTACGCGCCGAGCCCTGCGGGCATCGCGGTGAAGAAGGATCGGGAAGAGCTCACCGATGCGTTGATGGCGGGCATCCAGCAGATCATGGACGACGGCACCTACGCCGAGATCCTGGAGAAGTGGTACTGGCCCGAAGCGGGATTCATGACCTCGCCCGAGCTCAACGCCGCCACCACCTGAACCCAACGCGCGGCCGAAGAGTCGCGCCGGCGGTGCGGGACACACGCCACTCGTGTGTCCCGCACCGCCCGTGAGAGGACCACCATGAACACCGCACGCGACGACCAGACGACGGCTTTCGTCAATGCGAGGGTCTTCCTTCCGGACGGGACCCTCGCCCCCCGGACCGTGCTCGTTCGGGGCGGGCTGATCGACGGGGTGATCGATGCCGACAGCCCCCTGGGGGCGGAGATCGTGACGATCGACTGCGCGGGCCGCACGATCGTCCCGGGGCTCATCGACCTCCATGCCCATCCGTCCGCGCACGCGCGGCTGGACAAGGACCGTGCCGTCGATCAGACCATCTACTCGGTCCGTCACGCACTCAGGCTCCTTCGCGCGGGCGTGACGACGATCCGTGCGCTCGGCGGCGCCGGTCGCGCCGATCGCGTACTGGACGAGCTCGGCCGGCAGGGCCTGATCGCGGCGCCGCGGATCGTGTCGGCCGGGCATTTCCTCTGCATCACGGGCGGTCACGCATCGGGAAACGGCATCGAGGTCGACGGGGCCGATGCGCTGAGGAAGGCGGTGCGCGCCGAGGTGCGCGATGGGCACCGCTGGGTGAAGCTGATGTGCTCGGGCGGCTTCGACCACGCCGAGGAGTCGCCGTCGGCCATGCAGTTCTCTCCGGCCGAGGTGCGAGCGGCCTGCGAGGAGGCCGAAGCGCTGGGCGTGCGCGTCGCCGCGCACGCGCACGGAAGCGCGCCGATCATCATGGCCTCTGAGGCGGGGGTCGACTCGATCGAGCACGGCAGCTTCGTCGACCGAGACGCTGCGCGGGCGATGCGCGACAACGACGTCTTCCTCGTCCCCACGTTCTCGATCTACGACAACGTCGCCGCGCGCGTGTCGCATCCGACGAAGGAGCAGAGCGCCGCGCTCGCGGAGCCCAAACGCCGCTCTCTCGAGGTCGCGATCGAGGAGGGTGTCGCGTGGGGGCTCGGCTCGGACGCCCAGGGCGGATCGCCGCTCGAGCTGCTGCTCGACGAGATCATCATCCTGGTGGAGAAGATCGGGTTGAGCCCCGCCGATGCGATCGCCAAGGCATCGCGGGGAAACGCCGAACTGCTGGGGCTGGACGGCGTCGGCAGCATCGAACGGGGATACGTCGCCGATCTCGTGGTCATCGACGGCGACCCGCTCGCGGACATCCAGAACATCGCTCGCGTCGTGGGGACCGTCAGCACCGGACGGTACTACGACTGGGAGGCCATCGCGCCCTCGCTGAACCTGTGGACGCTGGAGACGCTCGACGTGCCCGACGCCCCCGACGGACGCCGCACCCCGTCGCGGCTGTGGGACCTGCACATCACGCCCTGACCCGCCCGAGCACGCGGCCCATCGAATCTCACCCAGGTCGATGTCGCCACACTCGTGCGCAAAGAGATGCGCACCGGCGTCACGGTGCTGCGCGACGCGGTCGAGGCTCTACCGACCGAGCGTCGACCGGTCGCCCGTCGCGACGGCGAGGGCGCGGCCGGTGAGCGAGGCGGGGTCGGCCATGAGGTCCGCCGGCGTCCCGGCGAACACGAGCCGGCCGCCCTCCGACCCCGCTCCAGGGCCGATGTCGATGACGTGGTCGGCGCTGGCCACGACCCGCAGGTTGTGCTCCACGACCACGAGCGTCGCGCCCTCGTCGACCAGCTCGGCGAACAGCCGGTCGAGCGTGTCGACGTCGCTCGGGTGGAGCCCGACGGTGGGCTCATCGAGCACGATGTGCTCCTGGTCGATGCGACCGGATGCCGCGAGGTGACGGGCCAGCAGCAGCCGCTGGCGCTCGCCGCCGGAGAGCGTGTCGAGCGACCGGCCCACGTCGAGGTAGCCGAGCCCCACGCGCCCGAGCCAGTCCATCGCGGCGACGATGTCGGGCCTGTCGCCCAGGAGCGCGGCCACCTCGGCCGCGTTCAGGCGCAGGACCTCGGCGATCGTGCGCCCGCCGACGGTGACCGACAGGGCGGTGTCGTTGAACCGCAGCCCGCCGCACGCGTCGCACGGCGTGGAGACGTCGTCGAGGAACGCGAGCTCGGTCGTGAGGTAGCCCTTGCCCTTGCACATCGGGCAGGCGCCCCGCGCGTTGAAGCTGAACCACGACGGATCCAGCCCCGAGGCGTCGTGGAACACCTGCCGCACCGCCTCGCCCACACCGAGGATGCTCAGCGACGTGGAGCGCACGCCCCCGCGCAGCGGATCCTGCCCGACGACCGTGAACCGCGGATGCTGCCGGGGCAGCTCCACGGTCGCGAACGAGCTCTTGCCCGACCCGGCGACACCGGTCACCGCGGTCAAGACGCCCAGCGGTACCTCGACGTCGAAGCCGGTCAGGTTGTGCGCCCGCGCGTCGCGGACGCGCACGTGTCCGCGGGGCGTGCGCACGACACCGCGCACGTGCAACGGCTCGGCCATCACGCGTCCGGTGATCGTGTCGCTGTGGACGAGCTCGGCGGCAGTCCCCTCGAACTGCACGGTGCCGCCGTCGACACCCGCCCCGGGGCCGAGGTCGACGACGTGGTCGGCGACCGCGATCACCTGCGGCTGGTGCTCGACGACGAGGATCGTGTTGCCGGCATCCCGCAGCCGCTGCAGGAGGGCGATGAGCCGTCGGATGTCGGCCGGATGCAGCCCCGCGCTGGGCTCGTCGAACACGTAGGTGACATCGGTGAGCGCACTGCCGAGGTGACGGACGATCTTCACGCGCTGCGCCTCGCCGCCCGAGAGCGTGCCCGACTCGCGGTCGAGGGTCAGATACCCGAGACCGACCGACAGCAGCGCGTCGAGCACGCGACGGATGCCGTGAAGCGCCGGCGCGACGCGTGCGTCGGTCGTCTCCTCCAGCAGAGCCCGCAGCTCCGTCACCGACATCGCCATCCAGTCGACGATCGAGCGTCCGTCGATCAGGCTCGCCCGGGCAGCCGCGTTCAGGCGTGCACCGTGGCACTCCGGGCACGTGTGCCGCGTCATGATGCGGTCGAGCTCGGCGCGCACGTCCTTCGAGATCTTCTCCGGGCGCCGGCGCACGTACACGTCCCGCAGGCGCGTGACGACCCCGTCGAAGCGACCGGATGCCGGGAACCGCGGATCGGGGTCGACCGGCTTGACCTCCTCGGCGTAGAGGAACAGGTCGAGCTCCTCGGGCGTGTAGTCGCGCAGGGGCTTGTGCCGGTCGAAGAACCCGCAGTAGGCGAACCGCTTCCAGCGGTACGAGCCGGGGCGGAACATGCTGAAGCGCACCGGGCCCTCATCGATGCTCTTCGCGGGGTCGATGAGCTCGTCCACGTCGATGTCGACGATCGTGCCGAGCCCTTCGCAGCGCGGGCACGAGCCGCGCGGGTCGTTGAACGAGTAGGCCGGCGAATACCCCGCCGACGGCTCGCCGATGCGTGAGAAGACGAGCCGCAGGAGCGGAGCGAGGTCGGTCGCCGTCGCCACGGTCGACCGGGCGTTGCCGGTGAAGCGGCGCTGGTCGATCAGGGTCGTGAAGGTCAACCCCGCCATCGCCTGCACGTCGGGTGCCGGCAGCTGCGGCAGTCGGGCGCGCAGGAACGACGAGTAGGAGTCGTTCACGAGACGCTGCGCCTCGGCGGCGATCGTGTCGAGCACGAGCGAGGACTTCCCTGACCCGGAGACCCCGGTGAAGACCGTCATCGTCTTCTTCGGCACGTCGAGCGAGACGTCGCGCAGGTTGTTGGTGCGAGCCCGGGTCACCCGGATGAACGCGTCGTCGCCGGCCTCGGTGCGCATGGCTCCACGCTAGCCCGCGGAGTGAGCGATCGTGCACTTCCTTTGCTGTGCGCGATCTGTCACACTGGGGAGTGTGCGTGATCGCGCACACCGCGAAGGGGGAGAGATGCGGGTGAGAACAGTGCGGGAGCTCGGCGGTCTCGTGAGAGAGCGACGCGAAGCGCTGGGCTGGTCCCAACAGGCGCTCTCTGAGCGTGCCGGCACAAGCCGCGAGTGGATCGTGCGCCTGGAGGCGGGAAAGCCGGGAGTTCGGATGGATCGCGTCTTCGATGTCATCGGGGCGCTCGGGCTGGTCGTCGAGTTGGAGCAGCGGTGAGCACTCGCGAGCTCCATGTCTTCATCGACGGCGTCTTCGTCGGAGAGCTCCGGCAGAGCGTGTCGGGGGCGGTCGCCTTCGCCTATGACGAGTCATATCGTCGACGCGTCGACGCGACGCCGCTGTCGCTGTCGATGCCGGTCACGCGTGCGACGCATCCACAACGGGCTGTGCTGCCTTTCCTGCAGGGGCTGCTTCCCGACAGCGCGGGGCGGCTCGAGATCCCGCGTGAGCGAGATGTGGGAGAGCGCATCGCCGCCGCGATCGAGCGTCGTGCGAAGGAGCGCGGCTGGATCGAGTGATCGACGCGGGAGAAGAACTCCCGCCGGGGCGCCGGGCATCCGGCATTCGCGACCCATTGTTCGACATCGGTGAACGGAATCCTTCTGAATCGGTTGATAGACGCACCCGATCGCGCCGACCGACAATGGGCGCATGGGGCCGCCGACGCGCGGCCCGCCCGTTCACTCGAAAGGCCCCTCGACCGATGTCCACCGTCGATGTCTCCCCCTCCGTCACCCCCGACCAGGTCGTGGCGGTCGTCCGCCGCTGGCTGGAGGAGAGCACGTCGTACCCCGTCGAGCCGGCCGCCCAGCGGCTGGCCGAAGTGCTCAAAGACCCGCACGGCCTCGACTTCACGGTTGGCTTCGTCGACGGCGTGATGCGCCCGGAAGACCTCGACGTGGCCGGCCGCACCCTCGCCGATCTCGCCGCCATCACGCCGCAGTTCCTGCCGCTGTACCTGCGCTCTGCCATCGGGGTCGGCGGCTTCATGGCGCCCAAGGTCCCGGCCGTGGTGGTCCCCATCGCCCGCCGCGTGCTGCGCGCCATGGTCGGTCACCTCGTGCTCGACGCGACCCCCGCCAAGCTCGGCCCCGCCATCGCGAAGCTGCGCAATACCGGCAACCGCCTCAACCTCAACCTGCTCGGCGAGGCTGTGCTCGGCGAGCGGGAGGCGGGCCGCCGGCTCAAGGGCACCTACGACTTCCTCGCGCGCGATGACGTCGACTACGTGTCGATCAAGGTGTCCAGCGTCGTCAGCCAGCTCTCGATGTGGTCGTTCGACGAGGCCGTCGCCGATGTCGTGGGCAAGCTCACGCCGCTCTACGAGCTGGCCGCGCGCAGCGAGCAGCAGGGGAGGTCGAAGTTCATCAACCTCGACATGGAGGAATACCGCGACCTCGACCTCACGATCTCCGCCTTCACGCGCCTGCTCGACCAGCCGCAGCTGAAGGAGCTGCAGGCCGGCATCGTGCTGCAGACCTACCTGCCCGACGCGCTGGGCGCGATGCAGCACCTGCAGGAGTGGGCGACCGCGCGCCGCGCCGCCGGCGGCGCGCCGATCAAGGTGCGCATCGTCAAGGGCGCGAACCTCGCCATGGAGGAGGTCGACGCGGCCGTGCACGGCTGGCCGCTGGCGACGTACTCGACCAAGCAGGACTCCGACACGAACTACAAGCGAGTCCTCGACTGGGCGATGACGCCCGAGCGGCTGGATGCCGTGCGCATCGGCGTCGCGGGGCACAACCTGTTCGACATCGCCCACGCGTGGCTCACCGCGAAGGCCCGCGGGGTCACCGAGGACGTCGAGTTCGAGATGCTGCTCGGCATGGCCACCGGGCAGGCGGAGGCCGTGCGCAAGGACGTCGGCCGGCTGCTGCTGTACACGCCCGTGGTGAACCCGGCCGAGTTCGACGTCGCGATCGCCTACCTCGTGCGCCGCCTGGAGGAGAACGCCAGCCAGGAGAACTTCATGTCGGCCGTGTTCGAGCTCGCCGGCAGCGAGGAGCTGTTCGAGCGGGAGCGCGCGCGCTTCGAGCGTTCGCTGCAGGCGCTCGAAGCCGACCGCGACGTGCCGCAGCGCAACCGCACCCAGGACCGCACCGCGGAGCCCGACCACGCCACCGGCACGGTGACCGGGTTCCGCAACGAGCCTGACACCGACCCGGCCCTGGCGCCGAACCGCATGTGGGGCCGGGAGATCCTCGCCCGCTCCGTCGACACCGAGCTCGGCGTCGCCGCCATCGCCGCGGCCCGCGTCGACGACGCCGACGCGCTCGACGACGTCCTGCGGCGCGCCGTCGCGGCCGCGGCGGAGTGGGGAGCCCGCCCCGCCGCCGAACGCGCCGCCGTGCTGCACCGCGCCGGCGAGATGCTCGCCGCCCGTCGCGGGGAGCTCATCGAGATCATGGCGCACGAGGCCGGCAAGACCATCGCCGAGGCCGACCCCGAGGTCAGCGAGGCGATCGACTTCGCCCACTACTACGCCGAGCGCGCGAAGGACCTGGAGACCGTCGACGGCGCCCGCTTCGTGCCCTCTCGGCTGACCGTGGTGACCCCGCCGTGGAACTTCCCGGTCGCGATCCCTGCGGGCGGCGTGCTGGCGGGCCTTGCCGCCGGCTCGGCCGTGGTCATCAAGCCCGCCAAGCTCACCCAGCGCTGCGGCGCGGTCATGGTCGAGGCGCTGTGGGAGGCGGGCGTGCCGCGCGACCTCCTCGCCCTCGTCGACCTCGGCTCGCGCGAGCTCGGCACGCGGCTGGTCTCCAGCCCCGAGGTCGACCGGGTCATCCTCACCGGCGCCTACGAGACGGCCCAGCTGTTCCGCTCGTTCCGCAAGGACCTGCCGCTGCTGGCCGAGACCAGCGGCAAGAACGCCATCGTGGTGACCCCGTCGGCCGACCTCGACCTGGCCGCCGCCGACCTCGCCAAGAGCGCGTTCGGGCACGCCGGGCAGAAGTGCTCCGCGGCATCCCTCGCGATCCTCGTCGGATCGGTCGCCGACTCGCCCCGCTTCGAGCGTCAGCTCGTGGATGCCGTGACCTCGCTGCGCGTGGGCTACCCCGCCGACCCGGCCACGCAGATGGGCCCGGTCGTCGAGCCCGCCCAGGGGAAGCTCCTGACCGCGCTCACCACCCTCGACGAGGGGGAGCGCTGGCTCGTCGAGCCCAAGGCGCTCGACGACACCGGCACGCTGTGGTCGCCGGGGGTCAAGACCGGCGTGCGGCCGGGCTCGTACTTCCACCTCACCGAGTTCTTCGGGCCGGTGCTCGGGATCATGCGCGCGAAGGACCTCGACGAGGCGATCGCGCTGCAGAACGCCGTCGACTACGGCCTGACCGCGGGCCTCCACTCGCTCGACGCCGACGAGCTCGCGGTGTGGCTCGACCGTGTCGAGGCGGGGAACCTCTACGTCAACCGCGGCATCACCGGCGCGATCGTGCAGCGCCAGCCCTTCGGCGGCTGGAAGCGCTCCGCGGTGGGAGCCGGGGCCAAGGCGGGCGGCCCGAACTACCTGTTCGGCCTCGGCGAGTGGGTGCCGGCGCCGCAGCAGGCCGCAGGCCACGCGCTGCAGGACCTCGCAGCCCCCGTGGCCGAGCTCGTGCGCGCTGCCCGCACCGTGCTCGACGGCGACGACGCGGAGCGCCTGCTCACGGCTGCGGCGTCGGACGAGCAGGCCTGGCGCACCGAGTTCGGCGTCGCTGAGGACGTCTCGGCCCTCGGCGTCGAGCGCAACGTCTTCCGCTACCGCCCGACCGAGGTCGAGGTCCGCATCGCCGACGGGTCGGCGCTGGCCGACGGCATCCGCGTCGCCGCCGCGGCCCTGCGCAGCGGCGCGCCGGTCGTGCTGTCCTCTGCCGTGGCCCTTCCCGATCCGGTGCGTCGCGCGGCGATCGCCGGCGGCCTGTCGGTGCGGCGCGAGAGCGACCGGGTGTGGACCGAGCGCATCGCTGCGCGCCGGCACGAGCCGCTGCGCGTGCGGCTGGTCGGCGACGACGCGGCCGCGCTCTACGAGGCGGTCGACGGCTCGCCCGACGTCGCGGTGTGGTCGCACCCCGTGACCGGGGCGGGGCGCGTGGAGCTGCTGCCGTTCCTGCACGAGCAGGCCGTCTCGCTCACCAACCACCGCTTCGGCAACCCCACGGCGTTGACCGAGGGCGTGATCTGACACCCTCCGACGGACGACGGATGCCTGGGACCGACCCGCGCGGGTGAGTCCGAGGCATCCGTCTCGTAGGCGATGGCTCAGCCCTTCAGGGCCTCGCCGAGCTTGACGCGACCGCCCATGCGCAGGATCGAGTTCTCGTAGATCTTCGCGCCGAGGGCGATGGCCGCCAGGCAGGTGACGATGAGGATCGCGAGCGACACGAGCGGCTCCCACCACTGCGCCTCGCCGAGGTACAGGCGCATGGGCATGCCGACCGGGGCCGAGAACGGCACGTACGACATGATCGTCAGCACGACCGGGTTGTCGTTGAAGAAGATCACCAGGAAGTACGGCGCCATGATGAGGAGGATGAGCGGCGTCGTGGTCGAGTCGATGTCCTCCTGACGGGAGACCATCGCGGCCGCGGCGGCGAACAGGGCCGCCAGCAGCACGAATCCGAACAGGAAGAAGATCGCGAACCACACCAGGGCCGTGCCGAGCCCCTGAAGGACCGCCACCTGTCCGGTGACCGTGAGCCCGACGACCGCGATCGCGACGAGCACGAGGATCTGCGCCATCGCGAGGATCGTGTTGCCGAGCACCTTGCCCGCCATGAGCACGCGGGTGGGCACCGCCGAGATCAGCAGCTCCACGACGCGCGTCTGCTTCTCCTCGACCACCGACTGGGCGATCGTCGAGCCGAACACCTGCGCGGAGAGCATGAAGACAAGACCGAAGCCGATCGCGATGAAGTAGCGCAGCATCTCGTCGGTCGAGCTCGGGTCGAGCATGGTCACCTTCGGGATCACCGCGAACGACATCAGGAGCGACGTCGAGGGACTCTCCTCGACGACGAGGGCGAACCCGGTCGGCGACGACGCGTCGGGGACCACGGCGGCGTCGACCTCGCCGGAGGAGACGAGCTTCTCCGCCGCGGCGGCATCCGCGGCACTCGTGATCTCGAAGCCTTGCCGCCCGTCGACGTACTGCTCGGCGCCGGCGGCCACGGCGATCGGGTGGCCCGCCGTGTTCTGCGCCGCGAACCCGCCCCACACCACCGCGCCGAGCGCGACCAGGAACAGGAACGCGGTCGAGATGAGGAACGCTTTGCTGCGCAGCTTCGAGCCGAGCTCGCGCTCCGCGACGAGCCACACGCCCTGCGCCTTCGTGAGGGTGAGCGTCTCCGGGGTGCTCATCGGTCTCATCGGATGACCTCCTTGAAGATCTGGGCGAGGGAGGGATGCCGGGGGGAGAAGCTCGCCACGTCGCCGAGCTCGACCGCCCGCCGGAGCACGCGCTGGGCCGTCTCGTCGTCGCTCACGTCGAACACCGCGTAGCCGCCGGCGAAGTCGACCACCTCGACGCCGGGCTCGGTGCGCAGCCATCCGGCGTCGCACTCGGAGACGAGCTCGTAGCGACGCAGCTCGTGCCGCGTGCGCAGCTCGTCGCGGCTCCCGGCGGCGCGGATGGTGCCGCCGGCGATGATGACGAGGTCGTCGCAGAGGCGCTCGACCACGTCGAGCTGGTGGGAGGAGAACAGCACCGCGGTGCCCTGCGCGGCCCGTTCCTGCAGGACGCCGGCGACGACGTCGACGGCGAGCGGGTCGAGGCCCGAGAAGGGCTCGTCGAGGATCAGCACCCGCGGGTCGTGCACGAGGGCTGCGGCGATCTGCGCCCGCTGCTGGTTGCCGAGCGAGAGGGTCTCGACGTTGTCGTTCAGGCGCTCGCCGAGTCCCAGCCGGTCGAGGAGGGCGTGGGCGTTGGCGGTGGCATCCGCCTTCGAATAACCGTGCAGCCGCGCGAGGTAGGCGATGTGCTCGCCGATCCTCATCTTCGGGTAGAGGCCGCGCTCCTCGGGCATGTAGCCGAAGTGGCGCCGGTCGTCGGCGGTGATCGGGCGGCCGTCGAGGTCGACGGTGCCGCCGTCGGCGGCGAGCACGCCCAGCGCGATGCGCATGGTCGTGGTCTTGCCGGCGCCGTTGCCGCCGACGAAGCCGGTGAGGCGGCCGTCGGCGACATCGAACGACACGTCGTCGAGCACGCGGCGGCCGCCGTAGCTCTTGGTGATGCCGCGCAGTGCGAGCATGGTTCCTCCCTGGGTGGGCCTGCATCGACGGTCTCGTGCGGGCCTGCTTCGACGGTACGGGCGCCGTGGCGGCGTGGCATCCGTCCCGCGGGGGATCGTGCCCGGGTCCGCCGTGCGGGGGAGGGGTTGTGGTGCGCTCGCGCTCGCCTTTGCGCTCGCGCTCGCCTTCGCGCTCGCCTTGGGTTGGCGCGTATGGTCGCCACGGGGCGGCGGCTTCAGGGGGCTATTGCAACACCGGGTGTGTGGAGGTTGTGGTGGGTCAGAGGTATGAGTGGCGGGTGCGGGCGGCGGTGTGGCGACGTCATGCGCCAGGTTTGGGGCGCGGGAGGGATGTGGCCGCCGCGTGGGTTGGCGCGTATGGTCGCGGCGGGCGGATGCCGCGACCATACGCGCCAGGTTTGCGGCTCTGGCGGGTGCGGGCGTTGCTTCGGTGGGCCGGTATGGTCGCGTGGGGCGGATGCCGCGACCAGATGCGCCAGGTTTGCGGCTAGGCCAGGCCGTGGCGATGGGCGTAGACCACGGCTGCCACGCGATCGCGCACGCCGAGCTTGAGCAGCACGTTGGACACGTGCGTCTTGACCGTGGCCTCGCCGATGTACAGGCGCGCGGCGATCTCGGCGTTGCTGAGGGCCTGGGCGAGCAGGCGCAGCACCTCGGCCTCGCGCTCGGTGAGCAGCTCCGCCTCCGGCGCGGGCGCGGGCTCGGCGGGGGCCGCTCGGGCCGGGCCGGGGCTCGCGCCGGAGGCCTGCGTCCCGTGCGCGGGGCTCGCGCCGACAGCGCCCGTCCCGTGCGCGGGGCTCGCGCCGACGGCGCCCGTCCCGTGCGCGGGGGCGGCGGCATCCGCATCGGCACGCGCGAAGCGCTCGATCACCCGGCGCGTGACCTCCGGGGCCAGGAGCGCGTCGCCGGCGGCGGCCACACGGACGGCCGAGACGAGCTCCTCCGGTCCGGCGTTCTTCAGCAGGAACCCGCTCGCCCCGCTCGACAGCGCCTCGAAGAGATAGTCGTCGCGGTCGAAGGTGGTGACGACGACGATCGCGGCACCGGCATCCGGGTCGGCGAGGATCTTCCGCGTCGCGGCGATGCCGTCCATGTCGGGCATCTGCACGTCCATGCAGATGACATCGGGGTGCAGGGCGGATGCCGCGGCCACCGCCTCGACTCCCGTCGCGGCCTCGCCGACGACCTCGATGCCGCCCGCCGACTCCAGGATCGTGCGGAAGCCCGCGCGCATGACGCTGTGGTCGTCGACCAGCAGCACGCGCACCGGTGCACCGCGGGTCATGTCGGCACCGCCGCGCGCAGCGGGATCCGCACGCGCACGACGAAACCGTCCGGTCGCGGACCGGCCTCCAGCGCGCCGCCCGAGGCCGCGGCGCGCTCGCGCATGCCGACCAGCCCCAGCCCCGTGCGCCCGAACACCGGGGGCCGCCCCGTGTTGGACACCTCCAGCTCCACGTCGTCATCGCCGTAGCGCAGCCGCACGTCCGCGGCGGCGTGCGGACCGCCGTGCCGGCGCGCGTTGGTGAGGGACTCCTGGGCGATGCGGTACAGGTTCACCTGCGTCAGCGCGGGGAGCGGACGCGGCTCGCCGACGACGGTGAGCCGCGTGGGCAGGCCGTTCTCACGGGCGTGGTCGACGAGCTCGCCGAGCGCGTCGAGGCGCACGGTCGACGGGGCATCCGTCTCCTCGCCGGGAGAGCGCAGCGTCTCGAGCAGGTGGTGCAGCTCGTCGATGGCGGTACGGGCGGATGCCTCGACCCCGGCGAGCGTGTCGCGCGCGGCATCCGGGTCCCTATCGAGCACGGTCCGCGCGACGCCGGCCTGGACGCCCATCGCCGAGACGTGGTGGGCGACGACGTCGTGCAGCTCGCGCGCGATGCGCACGCGCTCCAGCGCCACGGCCTGTGCGGCGGTGCGCTCGCGCTCGCGCTCGAGTGCGGCCCTGCCCTCGGCCAGTTCCTCGCGCTGCCGCGCGGCGGCCCAGGCGCGGTCGCCGAGCACGTAGGCGCCGGCGAAGTAGAGCAGGTTGATGAGGATCTGCAGCAGCATGAACGCGGCGAACGGCGAGAACGTGCCGGCGCGCGACAGGCCCTCGGTCGACGTGCTCGTCGACTCGAGGAAGATCACGACGAGGAGCCACACGATCATGCCGATGCTCAGTGCGATCCGGACGACAGCCGCGCGCCGACGATCGGCCGACCATGCCCCGACCGTGTACAGCGCGATGAACATCGCGATGCTGCCGGCGTAGATCTCCGGCACGTGCAGGCTGCCGCCGGCGAAGTAGGCGACGCACACGACGACCGCGACGGCGGCCGGCCAGCGCCGGCGCACCGCGAGCGGGGCGGAGATCACGACCGCGTAGACCAGGGCATAGGCGAGCGGGGCCTGCTCGTCGTCGTAGATGCCGGCGACCGACAGCAGGCCGGCGCTCACGATCGCGCCGATGAGCATCGCCGCGGCCAGCAGCACGTCGGAGCGCTGCTCGGCCGGGGTCAGGGCGCGCGAGGGGGCGGACTCGCGCGGCGCTTCGGGGACGCTCTCGCGCGAGAGGGCGGATGACGGCATCCCTCCACGGTACGGGGGAGCGGATGCCGCGGCATCCCCCGCGCGACGGATCCCGTCGCCCGTGTCGGTCAGAAGATCATCGGGCGGTCGTCGTCGTCGGGGTTCGTGATGTCGAGATCGACGACCACGGGGACGTGGTCGCTCGGGGCCTCGCCCTTGCGCTCGTCGCGATGGATGCCGGCGCCCACCACCGCGTTCGCGAACGCGCGCGAGCCGAGCACGAAGTCGATGCGCAGGCCCTCGTTGCGTGGGAAGCGCAGCTGCTTGTAGTCCCAGTAGGTGTAGCCGGTCGGCACGAGCGGGCGGACGGTGTCGGCGAGCCCGGCGTCGAGCAGCGCCTGGAACGCGGCGCGCTCGGGCGGCGAGACATGGGTCGTGGCGCCTTCGACGACCGTGGGGTCGCCGTTGTCGGCATCCGTCGGCGCGATGTTGAAGTCGCCGGTCAGTGCCAGCGGGAGGTCGGGGTCCGCGGCGAGAGCGTCGCGCGTGTACCGCTCCAGCGCGGCGAGCCAGTGCAGCTTGTAGACGTAGTGCGGGTCGTCGAGGCCGCGCCCGTTGGGCACGTACAGGCTCCAGATCCGGATGCCGCCGATCGTCGCACCCATCGCGCGCGCCTCCAGCGGGGCATCCGGCCCCTCGTAGCCCTTCGCGAAGCCGGGCATGCCCGGGAACGACAGCTCCAGGTCGTCGATCGGCTCGCGGCTGGCGATCGCGACGCCGTTCCACTGGTTGAGCCCGTGCGCCTCGACCGTGTACCCGGCGGCCTCGAACTCGGCGTAGGGGAACTGGTCGGGCCGGCACTTGATCTCCTGCATGGCGAGCACGTCGATGCTCTCGCGGACGGCGAAGTCGACCGTGCGGGCCACCCGCGCGCGGATGGAGTTGACGTTCCAGGTGGCAAGACGCATGGCATCCAGCCTAGAACCGCCCTCGGACCTTGACATCGGCCGCGAGTCACTGCTTGCGTGCCGGGTCACTGCCCTGGAGTGCAGTGACTCGCGGGTTGGGCAGTGACTCGCGGGGTGGGCGGTGTGGGCAGTGATCCGTGGGGTGGGCGGTGACTCGCGCGTGGGCGGGCGCGCGGATGCCGGGCGCCTAGACTCGGGGCATGACCGTCGCCTCCACGCCCGAGCTCGAAGCCGACCGCCAGGCGCTCATCGCGCTGATCGGGGACGAGGCCGTGTTCCACGGAGACTTCACGCTCGCCAGCGGCAAGAAGGCGACGTACTACGTCGACATGCGCAAGCTCACCCTCGACCACCGCGCGGCGCCCGCGATCGGCCGCATCATGCTCGACCTCATCCGTGACCTGGACGGTGTCGCCGCCGTGGGCGGGCTCACCCTCGGTGCCGACCCGATCGCGAACGCGATCCTGCACGAGTCGGTGCGCGCGGGGCGTCCGCTCGACGCGTTCGTCGTGCGCAAGGAGCCGAAGGACCACGGCCGCGGGCGCCAGCTGGAAGGCGCGGAGGTCGCCGGAAAGCGCGTCGTCGTGGTCGAGGACACCTCGACCACGGGGCAGTCGCCGCTCAAGGCCGTCGACGTACTGCGCCGCGAGGGCGCGATCCCGGTCGCCGTCGCCACGATCGTGGACCGCAGGACCGGGGCGCAGGCTGCGGTCGAGGCGGCCGGGCTCACGTGGCTGGCCGCGATCGATCTCGACGACCTGGGGCTGGAGCCCCAGTAGGGGCGGGCCCGGCCGGTCACCCGTCCAGTAGGGGCGGGCCCGGCCGGTCACCCCTCCAGTAGGGGCGGGCCCGACCGGTCACCCGTCGCCCGTCAGCCGGTTCGGCCCTGGTCGGTCCTCGCCGGTCGCGCCGGGGTCGCGCTCCGCGTCCCGGTCGGCCCTGGTCGGGCCTTGCGTCCCGGTCGGGCCCCGCCG
>NZ_JASGFE010000029.1:0-32574 GCF_047605725.1 Microbacterium sp. | reverse complement strand
AGTGAGACACTACGAAACGAAATCAACGTTGCAATAGCAGCTTGAACCCGCCGCGGATGCCGCGACCATTCGCGCCAACCCAACCGGTCGCGCCGGGCGCCGATGTCGCCGCGCGTCGTAACTTGGCGCATCTGGTCGCCGGTCCCGTGTGCTGCGACCATTCGCGCCCACTCAACCGACCGAGCTCGCGCGCTGCCGCGCATCCGTCCGACGAACCGCCGCGTTGGCGGATGCCGGTGCCCCCAGGGCCGTCCGCGCGGATTTCCGTGCGGATCTCCGTATGCGGCACGGATGTGCGCGCGAACGGCCGGGACGACCCTGGAACACGTCCGCACAGCACACACCGCACAGAAGGAGACGGACATGACTGACCTGCAGACCATCGTCATCGACGAGGCCGATCGCGCCCTCAAGGCGAAGCACCGCGCGATGTGGGCGTCGGGTGACTACCCCGCCCTCGCCCACGACCTGATCCGGTCTCTCGGGCCGCGGCTGGTCGAGGCCGTCGCGGTGCAGCCGGGCGAGCGCGTGCTCGATGTGGCAGCGGGCAGCGGCAACGCCGCGATCCCGGCGGCGCTCCGCGGCGCCGAGGTCGTCGCGAGCGACCTGACGCCTGAGCTGTTCGGGGCCGGCGAACGCCGTGCACGCGAGGTCGGCGTCGAGCTGGAGTGGCGTCCCGCCGACGCCGAGGCGCTCCCGTTCGACGACGACTCGTTCGACGTGACCGTCTCGTGCCTCGGGGTGATGTTCGCCCCGCACCACGAACGCAGCGCGGCCGAGCTCGTGCGCGTGACGCGCCCGGGCGGGCGGATCGGGCTCCTGAGCTGGACGCCGCGGGGGTTCATCGGGCGGATGTTCGCCACGATGAAGCCGTTCAACGCTCCGCTGCCCCCGGGGGCCCGGCCTGCGCCGCTGTGGGGCGACGAGTCGCATGTGCGTGCCCTCTTCGGCGATGCGGTGGCCGACGTGACCGCCGTGCGCGAGACGATCCGCATCGACCGGTTCCGCAGCGGGCGGGAGTTCCGCGAGTACTTCCGCACGCACTACGGCCCGACGATCGCCGTCTACAACCGCAACGCCGACGACCCCGACCAGGTCGCCGCGCTCGACGCCGCACTGGACGCGCTGGGCGACAGCGCGCTCGGCTCCGACGGCGCCATGGAGTGGGAATTCCTGCTCCTGACCGCGACGGCTCTCTGACAGCCGGCCCACACGGATCCCATTCACTGCCCACAGCTGAGAGGAGGACGACCGTGTTCCCCGCGTACGACCCGCTCCGGCTCCACATCATCGAGATGGAGGCGCTCGACAGCGCCCTCGAACGCACTCGCCGTGCGCGAGAGCGATGGGCGGATGCCGCCTCCGCACCGGTCCGCACGGGCCGTGCGGTCAAGCGGACGGCATCCCGTCTCGCCCCCGTCGTGCGCGAGTAGAGTGACGGCGTGGCAGGCCCACACCTCACCCGGCGAGAGCGCGCGGTGCTCGAGGCCGTCGAACGGCGGCTGAGCAACGCGGAGATCGCCGCGGAGCTGTTCGTCTCGGTCCGCACGGTGGAGAGCCACATCGCAAGCCTCCGGCGCAAGCTCGCCGTGGACAGCCGGGCACAGCTCATCGCCGCCGCCGGCGACCTGCGCGAGGCATCCGTCACGGTCCCGGCCAATCCCCTGCGGGGGAGAGGCCGGGACCTCTCTCAGGTGCGGGCGTTGCTCGCCGGCCACGGCTGGGTCACGATCGTCGGCCCCGGCGGCGTCGGCAAGACGCGACTGGCTCTGGAGCTGGCCCGCGCCGACGCCGAGCGCGTGCCGCTGGTGGTGGAGCTCGAGCACGCCGGGCCCGACGACGTCATGACGCGCATCGCGCGGGCCCTCGGGCTCGAGGCGACGTCCGGCAGCGACCTCGACGGGGCGGTGGCGGTCGCCCTCGGTGCGCACCGGCACCTGCTCCTCCTCGACAACGCCGACCGCGTCGGCCCGGCGACGGCCGACGCGGTGAGCGGACTGCGGGAGCGCGCGGGAGGATTCGCCGTCCTCGTCACGTCACGCACGCCGCTCGGTGCGGCGGCCGAGATCGTGTATCCCTTGCCTCCGCTCGCGACCGAGGGAGTGGATCCGCCGGCCGCCGCGGTGCTGATCGACCGCCTCGGCGCGGGCGGGCGCACGCTCGACGCCCGCGAGCAGGAGGCCGTGCAGCGCATCTGCGCGCGCCTTGACGGCGTGCCGCTCGCGCTGGAGCTCGCGGCATCCGTCGCCCGGCACCTCCCGCTGCGCGAGCTGGAGTCGAGGCTGGAGCGCGATCTCGCGACGCTCGATCGAGCGGCCCCGGACGGTCGTCATCGCACGCTCGAGACCGCCTTCGACTGGACGTGGGATCTGCTGGGCGATGACGAGCGGGAGGTCCTGTGCCGGCTGTCCGCGCTGCCGCGCACGTTCGACCTCGACCTCGCCGAGGCCGTCACGTCGCCGGGAGCGGCCGGGGTCGTGCTGCGGCTGCTCGACCACTCGCTCATCGTGCCCGTCGGCGGCGAGCCGTTGCGCTTCCGTCTGCTCGCGGTCATGCGCGAGTTCGTCCACGCCCGCACCGACCCCGCTGTCGCCGAGGACGTCCTGCGCCGTCACGCCGAGCACATCGCGGCCGTCGCGGTCGGGTTCGCCCGCACGGCGCGGACGGATGCCACGCCCGCAGCCGCACACATGTCGACGATCCTGTGCCCCGAGGTCAACGCGGCCCTCCGCTGGGCGCTGGGCGCGCGGCATCCGTCGGCGCTCGAGCTCGCCCCGGCGCTGGCGATCGGCGTGCAGCAGTACGGCTCCGACCTCGACAGCATCGCCGTCCTCGCGCAGGCTGCCGTGGACGGATGGGTGCTGGGCGCCGCGACGGCCCAGGACCTCCAGCTGCTCGGCGACGCGCTGGCCTATCTCGACGTCGACCTCGTCTCGTCGCTCGCGCGCACGGCGCTCGCGCTCGCGCACGATCCCGACTCGAGTCGAGCCGCGCATCAGCTCGCGGGGCTCGCCGCAGCGTATCGCGGCGAGGAGGCCGAGGCGCTGCCGCACCTGGACGAGGCCGAGCGCCTCGCCGCCGAGCTCGGGCAGACCTGGAACCTCGGCTCGATCCGGCAGGCGCGCGGACTCCTGCTGCGCGGCGGCCCCGACCCCGCGACGGCCCTCGGCGTCCTCGAGTCCGCCATGCGCGCCTACGCGCGCGCCGGTGACCTCGCGCGCGTCAACAACGTGCGCTACATGATGGCCGCCGTCGCCGCCGACAGCCCGGCCGATCGCGATCGCGCCGCCCGGTGGGCTGCCGAGTGCAGGACCGAGGCCGAGGCGATGTTCAACGCCCACGAGGCGGCGCACGCCCGTGTCGTGCAGGCGACCTTGCGGCTCGACGAAGCCGGAGACCTCGGCGAGCTCTGCGACACGTTCCGCCAGTTCGGCGACCTGCGCTGCGTTCACCGCGTGCTGATGCTGCGTGCCGAGTCGGCCGCGACGTCCGGCGAGCGCATCGCGTTCCTCGACGGCGCGCTGGAGGCCGCGACGCTCGCGCGCGACCAACTGCGCCAGATCGCCGCGGCCGAGCAGCTGGTGCACGCGCAGCACGTCGCGGGCAACGGGTCGGCGGCGCTCGCGGCGCTCGACCGGCTGCACCGGCTCGCGGGACGCGAGGCGGCCGAGGCCGCGTGTCCGCCCGAGCTGCGCGACGATTTCGTGGCCGAGTGGAACCACGCGTAGGACCGTCGCGTCCGCGTGGCCCGCGCGGCGGTCAGTGGGCGGTGGTGACCCCGAGCAGGTCGTGCACGATGACGGCCGCGGCGCGGGCACCCTGGCCGGCGGCGACGATGAGCTGCTGCGGTCCGGGTGCGGCGGCGTCGCCCGCCCCGTAGAGCCCCGGCACGCTCGTGCGGCCGGATCGGTCGACCACGAGATGCCCGTCCGGGTCGCGCTCGACGTCGAGCCCGTCGAGGAACTCGAGCGACGGATGCCACCGGGGCCGCACGAACCCGCCCGCCACCGGTACCCGCTTCCCGCCCTGGAGCACGACGGCGGCGAGCCGCCCGCGATCGCCTTCGAGGTCCGCGATGACGCCGCGCTCGACCGCGATGTCGGCGGTCGCGAGCTCGGCCTCGGCGACGGTGTCGACGGCATCCGTCCCGTTCGTGAAGACGGTGAGCGCCGGCGTCCACCGGGCGATGAGGCGCGCACGGTCGGCGAGGTCGGGCGTCTCGCCGACGAGGGCGAGCGGACGGTCCTGCAGCTCCCACGCGTCGCACGCGGCGCAGCTGAACAGCGACATGCCGTAGAACCCGCGGATGCCGGGGACCTCCGGCAGCGTCTCGCGCAGTCCCGTCGCAAGCAGCACCGAACGCGCACGCATGACGGCCTTCGTGCGCGCAGACTCGATCTCCGCCGCGAACCGCGGCCCGTCGTCGCTCGTCCCTGCCAGACGCGCGACCCGCGTGCGGGCCAGGACGCGCACGTCCGGATAGGCGTCGAGCTCCGCGCGGGCGAGACGGCGCAGTTCGTGCGGCGGGATGCCGTCGCGCGTGAGGAACCCGTGCGAGCTCAGTGTCGCCGCGTTGCGCGGGCGGTCGGCGTCGACGACCAGCACCGAGGCGCGGGCGCGGCCGAGGTTGAGCGCGGCCGACAGTCCCGCCGGGCCGCCGCCGACGACGAGCACGTCGACGACCGACGGCACCGGATCGACGTGGGCACGTCGCGCCGGGGCGGGTCGTGCCCCGTGCGTCGTCGGCTCCGGCGCGTCCCCGTCGGCAGCGGCACGCGCCGCCGGACCGGCGGTCCCGGCATCCCCGCCCGCGCGCTCGTTCACGACCGGATCAGGGTGTGCTCGCGTGCGAGCGCGACCTGCTCGTCGCGCGGCACGACCTTGACCCGCTCGCGGGTGTGCATGTGCCCCGCGCCGAGTGCGCGCTCGTACGCGTCGAGGGCCAGCCACCCGGGCCATGTGGTGTACTCGACGCCGAGCTCGTCCAGCCGCTCGCGGATGTCACCCTCGCCCTGACGGGGGGCGAGCGCTCCCGCGGCGGCGTCGGCGACGAGGTGCGCGACGGTCTCCATCGCGTCGGACTTGGTGTGGCCGATGAGGCCCACCGGTCCGCGCTTGATCCAGCCGGTGGCGTACAGGCCCGGGATCGGGGCGCCCTCCTCGTCGTGCACCCGGCCCTCGACGTTGGGCACGACGCCGGCGGCGGCGTCGAAGGGCGCCCCGGCGACCGGCGTGCCGTAGTAGCCGACCGCGCGGTAGACCGCCTGCACCGGGATGTCGCGCAGCTCGCCGGTGCCGCGCAGCGCACCGTCGGCATCCGTCTCGGTGCGCTCGAAGCGCACCGCCTCCACGCGCTCGCTGCCGAGCACCTCCACCGGTGCGTGGTAGAAGTGCAGGTGCAGCCGGCGGCTCGCGGCACCGACCTCACGGGCGCGCCACGACTGGAGCGTCCGCAGCATGATCTTCAGCTGGTTGTTCGGCGCGGCGGCAGGGTCGACGCCCTCGAAGTCCTCGTCGTAGAGCACGATGTCGACGCCCTGCACCTCGCCCAGCTCGCGCAGCTCGATCGGGGTGAACTTGATCGCGGCGGGGCCGCGCCGCCCGAACACGTGCACATCGGTGACCGCGGAGGACTCCAGGCCCGCCAGCACGTTGTCGGGCACCTCGGTGGTGCGCAGGTCCACGGCGTGCTTGGCGAGGATCCGTGCGATGTCGAGGGCGACGTTGCCGTTGCCGATGACGGCGACCGATGCCGCATCCAGCGGCCACTCGGTGGCCACGTCGGGGTGCCCGTCGTACCAGGCGACGAAGTCCGCGGCACCGTACGAGCCGGGCAGGTCGATGCCCGGGATCGGCAGGTCGGCGTCGCGGATGGCCCCGGTGGCGATGACCACGGCGTCGTAGCGCGCCGACAGCTCGTCCAGCGGCAGGTCGCGACCCACCTCGACGTTGCCGAGGAAGCGGATGCTGCCGGCATCCAGCATCTCGTGCAGCGACGCGACGATGCCCTTGATGCGTGGGTGATCGGGTGCGACGCCGTAGCGGATGAGGCCGTAGGGCGCCGGCAGGGAGTCGAACAGGTCGATCGCGACCGTGCCTCCGGTCTCGGCGACCGCGCGGGAGAGGAGGTTGCCGGCGTAGATGCCGGCCGGTCCCGCGCCGACGATCGCGACGCGGAGGTCCAGGGGAGAGGGAGGGGTCACCGGGACACGGCCTTTCGTTCGCAGAGCGCGAGCTCTTCGGGGGCATAGGGGCTGAGGGAGACGACGTCGCCGACGACGACGACCGCGGGGGAGCGGACGGCGCGCGCGGCGGCCTGGTGGATGATGGTGGCGAGGGTGCCCACGGTGACCCGCTGGCCGGGGCCGAAGCCGTCCTCGACGATCGCGACGGGGCAGTCGGCGCCGCGCTCGCCGCGGGCGAGGGTCGCCGCCGCGTGCGGGAGGGTGCCGATCCCCATGAGGAGCACGACGGTGTGGTCGCGTCCGCCGCCGACGGCGCGGATCTGATCGTGCCCGGTGACGACGGTGAACGCCGTCGCCACCCCGCGGTGGGTGAGGGGGATGCCGGCGATCGCGGGCACCGAGACCGCGCTGGTCACGCCCGAGACGACCTCGACGTCGACGCCCGCGGCGCGGCAGAAGGCGAGCTCTTCGCCGCCCCGCCCGAACACGTACGGGTCGCCGCCTTTGAGCCGCACGACGCGGCGGCCCTGGCGGGCCAGGCGCACGAGCAGTTCGTTGATGGCGTCCTGCGGCACCGCGTGGTAGCCGGGGAGCTTTCCGACGTCGATCACCTCGGCGGTGAGGACGATCCCGTCGGCGGCGAGCCCATCGAGCACCGCGCGTGCCCCGAGCCGATCGGCGACGATGACGTCGGCACCCTCCAGGGCCCGCAGCCCCCTGAGGGTGAGCAGGCCCGCGTCGCCGGGGCCGGCTCCGACGAGGGTCACGTGGCCGGTGGCCGGGATGCGGTTCATGCGGTGCCTCTCACGAGCGGCCGGTTCAGCCGAGCACGGTGCCGGCGGCGAGCGTGGCGCCGTCGGACGGGTGGATGACCAGGAACGAGCCGCTCGCGCGATGGCGCGCATAGGGCTCGACGGGCAGCTCGGCGGCGAGCCGGATGCGGGCGCGGCCGATGTCGTTGACGGCGAGGGCGGATGCCGCGACGTGCACGAACGCGTTCAGGTCGTAGCTGCTGGCGACCTCGACGATCGCCTGCACCGTCGCGGTGCCGTGCTTGACGAGCACGCGCGTCCCCGAGGTCAGCGGACGGGCGTCGAGCTGGAAGAGCTCGGCCTCGACCTCGCGGCGCGCCGGGGCGAGGGAGCCTGCGGCGGCCACGACGGCGCCGCGCGCGGCATCCACGTCGTCGGCGAACCGCAGCGCCACCGATTGCGGCACGTGCGCCTCGTCGGTCTCGGTGCCGCCGATGTCCAGGCCTGCGACGGTGGTCTCCACCCCGCTCGGGAAGATCGTGACGCGATCGCCCACGCGCACCGAACCGGACGAGATGCGGCCGGCCACGGCACGGTAGTCGCGGTGGCGCTCGGCGGCCTCGGGGTCGGCGGCCAGCGCGGGGGACAGTCCTCCCTGCGGGCGCAGCACGAGCTGCACCGGCAGCCGGAACGAGTCGAACGCGCTGTCGAGCTCGTCCTGCGAGGGCAGTCCCTCCAGCAGCTCCAGCAGGGCGGGTCCGTCGTACCACGGCGTGCGCGGCGATCGCTCCACGACGTTGTCGCCCTCCAGCGCCGAGACCGGCAGCACGTGCACGTTCTCGATGCCGAGCTCGTCGGTGACGGCGCGCACCTGGGCGGCGACGGTGGTGAAGGCGTGCTCGGCGAAGGCCAGCAGGTCGATCTTGTTGACCGCGACGATCACGTGCGGCACGCGCAGCAGGGCGAGGACCGCGAGGTGCCGGCGGGTCTGCTCCAGCACGCCCTTGCGGCCGTCGACGAGGACGACCACCGCGTCGGCCGTGGTGGCCCCGGTGACCATGTTGCGCGTGTACTGCACGTGCCCGGGGCAGTCGGCGAGGATGAACGAGCGCGCGCCGGTGGAGAAGTAGCGGTATGCGACGTCGATCGTGATGCCCTGCTCCCGCTCGGCGCGCAGGCCGTCGGTGAGCAGGGCGAAGTCGAACGCGCCGTGCCCGAAGCCGCGCTCGGCGCTCGTGCGCGCGACGTGCTCGAGCTGGTCGGTGAGGATCGCCTTGGAGTCGTGCAGCAGGCGGCCCACGAGAGTCGACTTGCCGTCGTCGACCGAGCCGGCCGTCGCGAAGCGGAAGAGGGTGCCGGTGGCGGCGAGGGTCGCGCTCATCAGAAGTAGCCGTCCTTCTTGCGGTCCTCCATGGCGGCCTCCGAGAGCCGGTCGTCGGCGCGGGTCGCGCCCCGTTCGGTGAGGGTGGAGCGGGCGACCTCGGCGACGATGGCGCTCACGTCGGCGGCATCCGACTCGACGGCGCCGGTGCAGCTCATGTCGCCGACGGTCCGGTAGCGCACCGTGCGGCGTTCGATCCGTTCGTCGGCGCGGGGCGGCGAGAACGCGCCGACCGGGCGCCACATGCCGTCGCGGCGGTACACGTCGCGTTCGTGCGCGAAGTACAGCGAGGGGAGCGGGATGCCTTCGCGCTCGATGTAGCGCCAGACGTCGAGCTCCGTCCAGTTCGAGATCGGGAACGCGCGCACGTGCTGGCCCGGCGTGTGCCGGCCGTTGTAGAGGCTCCACAGCTCGGGGCGCTGGTTGCGCGGGTCCCACTGGCCGAACTCGTCGCGCAGGGAGATGATCCGCTCCTTCGCGCGGGCTTTGTCCTCGTCGCGGCGCGCTCCGCCGAAGACCGCGTCGTGGCGCCCCGCGGCGATCGCGTCGAGCAGCGGCAGCGTCTGCAGCGGGTTGCGGGTGCCGTCGGCGCGCTCGTGCAGGCGCCCGTCGTCGAGGTAGTCCTGTACGCGCACGATCTCCAGGCGCACGCCGAGGCGCTCCGCCGTCTGGTCGCGGAAGGCGAGCACCTCGGGAAAGTTGTGGCCGGTGTCGACGTGCAGCACCGGAAAGGGCACGCGACCGGGGAAGAAGGCCTTGGCGGCCAGGTGCAGCACGACGACCGAGTCCTTGCCGCCGGAGAACAGCAGCACGGGCCGCTCGAACTCGGCGACGACCTCGCGGATGATGTGGATGGCCTCCGCCTCCAGCACGCTGAGCGTGTCCAGGCGCGCGCGGGTGATCGTGCCGGTCACAGGTGCAGCCCGCATTCGGTCTTGGACAGTCCCGCCCAGCGTCCCGCCCGGGGGTCCTCGCCCGGGGCGACGGGCCTGGTGCACGGCTCGCAGCCGATCGACGGGTAGCCGTTGGCGACCAGCAGGTTCACCGGGACGGCGTGGGCGCCGGCGTAGCCGAGCAGGTCGTCGAAGGTCCAGGCGGCGACCGGGTTCACCTTGACGAGCCCGTTGCGCTCGTCCCACGCGACCAGCGGCGTGCGGGTACGGGTGGGCGCCTCCTCGCGGCGGACGCCGGTGAACCACACCTCGTAGCCGGCCAGGGCGTCGTGGAGCGGCTCCACCTTGCGGCGGGCGCAGCACAGACCGGGGTCGCGGGCGTAGAGCTTCTCGCCGAACGCCGTATCCTGCTCGGCGACGGTCTGCTCCGGCAGCACGTCGACGACGCGCACGTCGAGCGCGCGCTGCACCTCGTCGCGGGTGTGCCGGGTCTCGGCGAAGTGGTAGCCGGTGTCGAGGAACAGCACGTCCACGCCGGGCAGCTGGGCCGCGACCAGGTGAGGGAGAGCCGCATCGGCCATCGAGCAGGCCACCGCCACGGCATCCGTGGAGAAGTTCTCGGCGACCCAGCGGACGACCGCTTCGGGGGATGCCTCGTGGTCGGTCAGGCTGCCCAGCTGCGCGTTCCCGGCCTCGGCGAGGGCGTGCAGCGCGTCGGCGCCGCGGTGGGTCTGCGCGCGCGGGGCGAGCGAGACGGTCATTGCAGGGCCTCCTCGGTGGCGCGGTGGGCCCACTGCGCGAAGGTCTCGTCGGCCGCCGCGTCGCGATCGGCGAGGAAGCGGCGCACGACACGCTCCACGTAATCGGCGATGCCCTCCGAGGTGACCTTGAGACCGCGCACCGTGCGACCGGTGCCGCCCTCATCGCGGTGCTGCGAGGCCAGGCCGCCGCCCAGGTGCACCTGGAAGCCCGGGGTCTGACCGCCGTCGCCGTCCGGGAGCAGCTGCCCCTTCAGGCCGATGTCGGCGGTCTGGATGCGCGCGCACGAGTTCGGGCAGCCGTTGACGTGCAGGCTGATCGGATGCGGCAGGTCGAGCCGGTCGAGCCGCTCCTCCAGGGCGAGCACGGCGGTGGTCGCGGTCTGCTTGGTCTCGACGATCGCGAGCTTGCAGTACTCGATGCCGGTGCACGCGATCGTCCCGCGCCGGATGAGGCTCGGGCGGGCCTGCAGTCCCAGGGCGTCGAGTGAGGCGATGACGGGCTCGACGGCATCCGTCTCGATGTCCAGCAGCACGAGCTTCTGGTGCGGAGTCGTGCGCAGCCGGGTCGAGCCGTGCCGTTCCAGCAGGTCGGCGATCGCGGTGAGCGTCGAGCCCGACACGCGGCCGACCATCGGCGCAACCCCGATGTAGCGGCGGCCGTCCTTCTGGCGGTGCACGCCGACGTGGTCGCCCTGCGCGAGCGGCTTGGGCGCGGGGGGCCCGTCGGGAAGCGGCGCGTCGAGGTACTCGGTCTCCAGCACCTGCCGGAACTTCTCGGCGCCCCAGTCGGCGACGAGGTACTTCAGGCGGGCGCGATTGCGCAGGCGCCGGTAGCCGTAGTCCCGGAAGATCGAGACGACGCCGAGCCACACGTCGGCCACGCGCTCGGGCGCGACCCACGCGTTCAGGCGCACCGCGAGGTGCGGCGCCGTGGAGAGCCCGCCGCCCACCCACAGGTCGTAGCCGATGCCGAGCTCGGGGTGCTCCACGGCGACGAAGGAGACGTCGTTGATCTCGTGCACGACGTCCTGGCTCGGGTGCCCGGTGATCGCGGTCTTGAACTTGCGGGGGAGGTTGGCGAGCGACTCGTCGCCGATGAAGCGCTCGGTGATCTCGGCGATCTGCGCGGTGGGGTCGATCAGCTCGTCGGCGGCGATGCCTGCCACCGGGGACCCCAGCACGACGCGGGGGACGTCTCCGCACGCCTCGGTGGTCGACAGGCCGACCGACTCGAGGCGACGCCAGATCTCCGGCATGTCCTCCACCTGCACCCAGTGCAGCTGCACGTTCTGGCGATCGGTGAGGTCGGCGGTATCGCGGGCGAACTCGGTCGAGATGCCGCCGATCACGCGCAGCTGCTCGGTGGTCAGCTGCCCGCCGTCGATGCGCACGCGCAGCATGAAGTACTCGTCTTCGAGCTCGTGCGGCTCCAGGGTCGCGGTCTTGCCGCCGTCGATGCCGGGCTTGCGCTGCGTGTACAGGCCCCACCAGCGGAACCGGCCGTGCAGGTCGGTGGGGTCGATCGAGGCGAAGCCGCCGGCGGCGTAGACGTTCTCGATGCGCGCGCGGACGCTCAGTCCGCCGTCCTGCTGCTTCCACTCCTCGTTCGCGTTCAGCGGGGCGGTGCCGTCCACCTTCCACTGACCGTTCGGGCGAGCGGCGCGTGCGGGCCGTCCGCGGGGCGTCGCACGCGCGTCGGCGGTCACGATGTCGGGGCTCACGGATTCCCTCTCGGATGGACGTGTGGGGCGAGCGGACTGTGCCGAGCCACGGACCCGAGGCTAGGCCGATCCGCCCGGTCGCGCTGAGCGGGCTGTCACATTGCGGAACATGCTGCCGCGTCGGGGTTTCGGCTGATCGTCGCCCGTGCGTCGCGGCGACCCGTCTGCGCGCGGCGGCCGGATCAGTGCAGGAAGCGGTCGATGACGAGGTCCACGAGCGCGCGCGGGGGAGGCGCGTCGCCGGTGAGCAGCGGCCGGCTCACGCGCGCGCCGGGGCCCGCCTGGCGCACCGTGAGGTCGTGGAAGTAGCCGGGCGCGAGCAGGTAGCTGGCAACGGCGACGCGACGGCCGGATGCCGCGGCATCCGCCACCGCCTGGGCGACGCTCGGCGCGGCCGCGGCCAGGAAGCCGATCGAGACGTCGTGGCCGAGGCGTGCGGAAAGGAGCGCGCCGGTGCGGCGGCAGTCCTCGTTCGCGCGCTGGTCGCTGGAGCCGGCGACGGCGAGGACGACGGCATCCGGCACGTCGGTGCTGGGTTCTGTGTCGGGGTCGGGGTCGGGGTCGGGGTCGGTGTCGAGCTCGCGCAGCCGGTCGGCGAGGATCTCGGCGAGCCGCGGGTCGGGTCCGAGCGCGCGGGCGACGCGGGTGCCCGGGCGGGTGCTCGCCGCGCGCGCCAGGTCGACGTGCACGTGATACCCCGCCGAAAGCAGCAGCGGGACGATGACGACCGGCTGGTCGGCGGCCAGGTCCTCGTTCAGGGCGGCGAGGGCCGCTTCTGCGTCCGGCTGCTGCACGTCCACGTGCGCGAGGCGCACCGTGACGGCGGGCAGGCGGGCGGCGACCGCGTCCACGAGGGCGGCGACGGCGCGCTGCCCGCTGACGTTGCCCGTCCCGTGAGAGACGGCGAGCAGGGCGGGCGAGGCCATGCCCAGCACGCTACCCGACGCCCGCTTGCCCGAGGGTTCGCGACGGTGGTACCCGGGTCGGCGTCTCAGCAGCCGGGGCCGGTGGGGTCTTCGATGCAGGTGTGGGCGACGAGTGCGGTGCGGGCTTCGTAGACCTGGATGGTGTTGCCGGTGCTGGTGAGGGGGAGTGTGCCGGGTACGTCGATCCAGCCGTTGCCGAAGTTCACTGCGGCGGTGTAGGTCACGGTCGTGGTGGCGGTGTAGGTGCCGCGTCGTGGGTAGGCGTGGCTGGTGGGGGTGGGGGTGAATTGGGCTTGTCCGGTGTCGGTCCAGCTGTTCCCGCCGGTGGGGGTGGTGGTCGTGGTGCTGTCGCCGTGGTCGAAGGTGAATGAGGTGGGGGTGAAGCGGACGGTGACGGGGAGGGAGAACAGTTCGCCGGTGGCGGTGTGTTCGGAGCCGGTTGCGACGAAGTTGGTGGGTAGTCCGGCGATGCCGATGCCTGTGGGTTCGCTGGTGAGTGCGGGGGGTGCGGGGGCGAAGGAGGCGAGGTCGGTGAGGGTGGGTTGGCGGATGATTCCGACGGTGTAGCCGTCTCGGCAGAGGCTGATGGCGCGGTCGCAGGGTGCGGCGGACGCGAGTGGGGCGGGTCCGGTGGAGTCGGTGTCGGTGGTGCGGCGGGGGCCGCCGCTCTCGCTACCGGGAACCGTGGCCTGGACAACGACCTCCCGTCCGGTGTTCGTGGCGACGGGCTGTCCGCCCGTTACTCCTTCCAAGTAGTCACCGGGTGAGGCTGCGGCCATGATCCCGATAGCGATCATCACCCCGGTCAGGCCTACTCGCATGGCTGGTCCTCGGCGCTTTCGCTCTTCTCGATGAGTAAGCCTGTCGGCGAATCGCTCGAGTAGGTGAAGCTGAGCGCGAGGCCGAATCGCTCGGCTCTGTCAGGCTCGACTTGCGAGGCGCCTTCGGCGTCCACGATCTGAACATCACTGACATCGATGCACGCGACCGCCGTGACGCGCTCTGATGATCTCGCGCCCTCGTGCATCGATACGATCTGCCCGGCGCCAGTCATGAGCCAGCCATTTGCATGCATCGTGGTGAGGGTCTTTCGATCCTTCGCGAGCGCTGCTCCTGTCGTCCAGGCAAACACTGGCTCAAAGCTGTCCGGGTCTGCAAGGTCCATCGCGTCGAACGCGCTGAGGTAGCTGCGGTAGGTGGCCTCGGCGGCTTCGAACGCTTCCTCGTCCGTCGCGAAGCCCGTGGGCGTCGGGGTGGGCTCGGGTGTCGGTGTGCAGCCGCTGAGGAGCACGGCGGCGAGCGCGGCGCCGACGGCGGCGCGGCCGATGCGACTGCGTGGCATCCTCATGCGAACCACGGTAGCCGTCCCGCACGCCGCGCGGACGAGTTACTCACAGGCATCCCGCGACGCGTGCGTCCGCGGGTCTGGCTCCACCGGTACCCCGCGTAACTTGGCGCGTATGGTCGCAAGTCCCGGATGCCGCGACGTTATGTGTCAACCGAAGCGGCATCCGGGCCCGCCGCGCCTCGTCACTGGGCGCGTCTGGTCGCCGATCCCGCGTGCCGCGACCATATGTGTCAACCGAAGCGGCATCCGGGCCCGCTTCCCTCGTGAACTTGGCGCATGTGGTCGTCGATCCCCGCCTCACTCCGTGGCCACGAGCGCCGCCCACAGCTCGGCGCGGACGGCGAAGGCCGACAGGTCCATGCCGAGCAGGGCCTCCGCCTGGCCCAGGCGCGCGCGCACGGTGTGGCGGTGCACGCCGAGCGCAGCCGCCGCGGTGTCGATGCGGGCGTCGCCGCCGAGCCACGCGCGGAGGGTCGCCTCCAGCCCGCCGCCGTGCCGCGCGTCGCTCTCGCGCACAGGCGCGAGCAGACGCGAGGCGAGCGCGCGCGCGTCGGCCGTGCCGAGGGCGGCGTGCATGCCGGATGCCGCGACCTCCTCGAACCGCGTCACGCCGCCGTGCCCGCGTCCGAGCGCCGTCACGGCCTGCGCGTGCGCGGCCGCGACCTCGTCCAGGTCCGCGGGCGCCGAGGCCCCGACGCGGACGCCGAACCGGGCGACCGCCTCGTCGACGACCGCGCCCGCCCCGGCGGCGGGGCACAGCACGACCAGGCCGTCGTCGCCGCGGCCGTGGAACACGGCGCCGTGAGTCTCCGCGGCGCGCAGCTCCAGCCACTCCGCAGCGCGCCCGCCGCCCGCCTCGCCCCCGGCGTCCAGCACCGCCACGACCACCGGTTCCGCCGGGAACCCGCCCCACAGCTCCCGCGCGACCCGCCGCACGAGCGCGACCTCCCCGCCCAGCAGCAGCTGCACGAGTCCTGCGCCCAGGAGCCCCCGCACCCGGCCGAGGCTCTGGCTCTGCTCCAGGGCGAGGCCCGCCATCGCGATCACGGCGGTGACGACGTCGCGCGCCTCCTGGTCGAGGTCGCCGGCGGCGAGGGCGACGACGCCGCGCAGGTGCCCGCCGCGCCCGAGGGTCTGCAGGGTGAAGGGCGTCCCCTCCAGCTGCAGCGAGGAGCCGGCGCGAGCCCCGCGCTGCAGCAGCGTGCCGACCTCAACGGCCAGCGCGCCGGCGACGGCCGGCCGCAGACCCCGGGCTGGATGCTCGCGGGTCAGCGACCCCGACGCGTCGAACAGGCCGACCCACGTCGACAGCTGACGCGCCAGCTCGGCGAGCGTCGCGCCCAGTCCGTCCGGCCGCAGGGCGGCGAGCGAGATCGCCCGCTGCGCCGCGAGCGACCAGCTCCGCCGCGCATAGGCCTGCGCCGCGATCGCCGCGGCGTTGGCCTGAGCCACCGCGATGAACGGCGTGCGGTACGGCACTTCGAAAAGCGGCATCCGCTCGCGCGTGCAGGCGGTCGCCAGTGCCGACGGGATGCCGGCGCGCACGACCTCGGTGCCGAACCCGAGGCCCACGACGCCCCGCGCCGACAGGCGCCGGACGTAGGCGTCGAAGGCCGCGGACCCGCCGCCGGCGAACTGCGTGCCGGTGGTCAGCAGCACGAGCCCTTCGGAGAGGAACGGCGTGGGATCGGCGAGGTCGCTGCTGTGCACCCACCGCACCGGACGGTCCAGCGCCCCCTCGGCGAGCTCGTGCTCAGGGGTGTCCAGGCGCAGCGCCAGATCGCGCCTGCTCAGCAGGGCGCGCAGCGTCGGCGAGGTGGCATCCATCACGATCCTCTGTACGCCGCGGACAACATGTACATCACAATGTACACCGTGGCCAGTAGCCAGTGTCGGCGGCCCGGCTTACGCTCGGCAGCATGAGCACGATCGACGCTGTCACGACGCCCCTGGGCGGGCCGACGCTCCCGCAGGAGCGCCGTCTCGTCACCGAGATCCCGGGGCCCCGGTCCCAAGAGCTGCTGGCCCGCAAGGCGGCCGCGGTGGCCGCCGGGGTCGGCCACACCGTGCCGATCGAGGCCGTCGCCGCCGGCGGCGGCGTGGTCGTCGACGCCGACGGCAACTCGCTCATCGACCTCGGCTCCGGCATCGCGGTCACCACGGTCGGCAACGCGCACCCCGCGGTGGTCGCGGCGGTGCAGGCGCAGGCGGCGCAGTTCACCCACACGTGCTTCATGATCTCGCCGTACGAGTCGTACGTCGCCGTGGCCGAGGCGCTCAACCGGCTCACGCCGGGCGACCACGCCAAGAAGAGCGCGCTGTTCAACTCCGGTGCCGAGGCCGTCGAGAACGCGGTCAAGATCGCCCGCAAGCATACCGGCCGGCAGGCCGTCGTGGCATTCGACCACGGTTACCACGGTCGCACGAACCTCACCATGGCCCTGACGGCGAAGTCGATGCCCTACAAGAGCGGCTTCGGCCCGTTCGCCCCCGAGGTGTACCGGGCTCCGGCGTCGTATCCGTTCCGCGACGGGCTGTCCGGGGCGGATGCCGCAGCCAGGGCCATCTCGCTCCTGGAGAAGCAGATCGGCGCCGACAACCTCGCCGCGGTGCTCATCGAGCCCGTCCAGGGCGAGGGCGGGTTCATCGTGCCCGCCGACGGGTTCTTGAACGCGCTCGTGGACTGGTGCCGCGCCCACGGCGTCGTCTTCATCGCCGACGAGGTGCAGACCGGCTTCGCCCGCACCGGTGCGCTGTTCGCGAGCGAGCGCTTCGGGATCGTCCCCGACCTCATCACGACGGCGAAAGGCATCGCGGGCGGACTGCCGCTGGCGGCGGTCACCGGGCGCGCCGAGATCATGGATGCCGCCCACCCCGGCGGGCTCGGCGGCACGTACGGCGGCAACCCGGTCGCGTGCGCCGCGGCGCTGGCGGCCATCGCCGCGTTCGAGGACGACGACCTCCCCGCGCGCGCCCGACAGCTGGAGACGGTGCTCAAGAACCGCCTGGCGGCGCTGCAGCAGAGCGATCCGCGCATCGGCGACGTGCGCGGGCTCGGGGCGATGGTCGCGGTCGAGTTCGCCGACCCGGTCACGAAGGCGCCCGATGCGGCTCTGGCCGCGGCGGTCGCCAAGGCCTGCATCGCGAAGGGCGTGATCGTCCTCACGTGCGGCACCTACGGGAACGTCATCCGGTTCCTGCCGCCGCTGTCGATCGGCGACGACCTGCTGAACGAGGGACTGGACGTCGTGGCATCCGCTCTCGCCGACACGCGCTGAGACCACCGCACCCGTCGCCGACCGTGAGGAGTCAGACCATGTCAGAGGAAGAGCAGACCCTGCTGGCCGCCGTGCCGCGACAGCTGTTCATCGGCGGGGAGTGGGTGGATGCCACCGGCGGCCGCACCTTCGCCGTCGCCGACCCCTCGACCGGCGCGACGCTCGTCGACGTCGCCGACGCGAGCCCGGAGGACGGCATCCGCGCCCTCGACGCCGCCGTCGCCGCGCAGGACGCGTGGGGGGCGACGCCTCCGCGCACGCGCAGCGACCTGCTCCGGCGCGCCTTCGACCTCGTGCAGGAGCGCACGGACGACCTGGCGCTGCTGATGACCCTCGAGATGGGAAAGCCCCTGGCCGAGGCGCGTGGCGAGGTGGCCTACGGCGGTGAGTTCCTGCGCTGGTTCAGCGAGGAGGCCGTACGCATCGCCGGCCGCTACGGGCTGAACCCCGAGGGCACCGGCCGCATGGTGGTCTCGCAGCGCCCGGTCGGCCCGTCGTTCTTCGTTACGCCGTGGAACTTCCCGTTCGCGATGGCGACCCGCAAGATCGCCCCCGCCCTGGCCGCCGGGTGCACGGTCGTGATCAAGCCGCCGGCCCTCACGCCGCTGACGACCCTCTTCTTCACGGAGCTGCTCGTCGAGGCGGGCCTGCCCGCGGGCGTCGTGAACGTCGTGCCGACCTCGTCGTCGAGCCGGCTGTCGGCGCCGATCATCGCCGACCCGCGGCTGCGGAAGCTCTCGTTCACCGGCTCGACCGAGGTCGGGCGCCGGCTCATCGCGCAGGCCGCCGAGGGTGTGCTGCGGGTGTCGATGGAGCTCGGCGGCAATGCGCCGTTCGTCGTGTTCGACGACGCCGACCTCGACAAGGCTGTCGAAGGCGCTCTGGCGGCGAAGTTCCGCAACGTCGGTCAGGCGTGCACGGCGGCGAACCGCTTCATCGTGCACGCCGGCGTCGCCGACGAGTTCGCCCGCCGCGTCGCCGAGCGCGTCGCGGCGATGAAGGTCGGCCGCGGCACCGAGGACGGCGTGCAGATCGGCCCGCTCATCGACGCCGACGCGGTCGCCAAGGTCGACGAGCTGGTGCGGGATGCCGCCGACCGCGGTGCGACGGTGCTCACCGGCGGCGCGGCCATCGACGGGGCCGGAACGTTCTACCGGCCGACCGTTATCACCGGCGTCGCCCCGGGCAGCGCCATCCTCCGCGAGGAGATCTTCGGCCCGGTGCTGGCGATCACGACCTTCGCCAACGAGGATGAGGCTGTGCGCCTTGCCAACGACACCGAGTACGGGCTGGTCTCGTACGTGTTCACGCAAGACCTCGCCCGCGGGCACCGCATGATCGATCGCCTGGAGACCGGCATGATGGGGCTCAACGTCGGTGTCGTCTCCAACGCCGCCGCGCCCTTCGGTGGACTCAAGCAGTCCGGCGTGGGCCGTGAGGGCGGGCTCGAAGGCATCCACGAGTACCTCTCCACCAAGTACACCCTCATCCCCGCGCAGTGACGCGGAGGGATCGGAGCATCATGAGCAGTTACGCCGTCGTCAACCCCGCCACCGGCCAGACCCTCGCCACCTACCCGCCGACCACCGACGAGGAGCTGGAGTCCGCCGTCGCCGGCGCCGACCGCGCCTACCGTACGTGGGGGAAGGTGACCGCGCCCGCCGAGCGGGCGGCGCTCCTGCGCCGCGTCGCGCAGCTGCATCGCGATCGGCGCGACGAGCTCGCCGCGATCATCGTGCGCGAGATGGGCAAGACCATCGGCGCGGCCCTGGGCGAGGTCGACTTCTCCGCCGACATCACCGAGTACTACGCCGACCACATCGGCGAGATCACCGCCGACACCCCGCTGGAGATCGGCGGCGACGGACCTGCGATCATCCGCCGTGCGCCGTTGGGCGTGCTCCTGGGCATCATGCCGTGGAACTTCCCCTACTACCAGGTGGCCCGCTTCGCGGCCCCGAACATCGCGATCGGCAACACGATCCTCCTCAAGCACGCCCCGCAGTGCCCGGAGTCGTCCGCGGCGATCGAGACGCTGTATCGGGATGCCGGGTTCCCCTCGGGCGTGTACACCAACCTCTACATCTCCAACGAGCAGGCCGCGACCGTCATCGCCGATCCGCGCGTGCAGGGCGTGTCGGTGACCGGCTCCGAGCGGGCCGGCGCCGCGGTCGCCGAGAACGCGGGGCGCAACCTCAAGAAGGTCGCCCTCGAACTGGGCGGCTCCGACCCGTTCATCGTGCTGTCCACCGACGACCTCGATGCGACGGTGCAGCTGGCCATCGACGCGCGCCTGGACAACAACGGGCAGTCCTGCAACGCGCCCAAGCGCTTCATCGTCGTCGACGGCCTGTACAACGCGTTCCTGGAGAAGTTCACCGCCGCGATCGCGGCGGCAAAGGTCGGCGACCCGTTCGCGGAGGACACCGTGATCGGTCCGCTGTCCTCGCTCGCGGCGGCCGAGCGGCTCGCCGAACAGGTCGACCGGGCGGTCGCCCAAGGGGCGACACTGGTGACCGGCGGCGTACGCGACGGCGCGTTCTACCCCGGCACCGTGCTCACCGGGGTGACGCCGGACATGGACGCCTACCGCGAGGAGTTCTTCGGACCCGTCGGCGTGGTCTACCGCGTCGCCGACGAGGACGAGGCGGTCGCGGTGGCCAATGCCACGAGTTTCGGGCTCGGCTCGTACGTGTTCACGACCGACGCCGACCAGGCCGCGCGCATCGCCGACAAGATCGACGCGGGCATGGTGTACATCAACGTCGTGCTCGCCGACGAGCCGGCGCTGCCCTTCGGCGGGGTCAAGCGCAGCGGCACGTCGCGCGAGATGGGCCTGCTGGCCGCGGACGAGTTCGTCAACAAGAAGCTCATCCGCGCCGCTGCCTGATCGCCCTCGGCCCCGGCCCTCGGCCCTCGGTCCCGGCGCGGCCGGAGGCGGGGACGGGGCGCGGGGCGGCTAGCATGGGAGAGGCGTGCGGATAGCGCTTTCCTGCACCGTGCGCGAGTCCGCCACCGCACATCGAGGAGCGACATGACCCGGCCCTTGAGGGCAGCCATCATCGGAACCGGTGCGATCGCGCAGGCGCACGCGCAGGCGATCACCGAGCTCGCACCGCGCATCGAGCTGATCGCGGTCGTCGATCTCGATGAGGACAGGGCCCGGGCGTTCGCCGAGCGCTTCGCGCCCGACGCCGCCGTCCACGCCGAGGCCGACGCGCTGCTGGGATCCGGGCGGCTGGACCTCGTGCACATCTGCACGCCGCCGCAGACGCACGTGCCGCTGGCGCTTCGGGCGCTGCGGGCGGGGGTGCCGGCCCTCATCGAGAAGCCTACGGCGCTGAGTCTGGCCGAGCTGGACGAGCTCGTCGCGGTGTCGGAGCAGACCGGCGTTCCCGCGCTGACGGTGTTCCAGCACCGATTCGGCGCCGCCGCCCAGCGCCTTCGGCGGCTCGTGCGCGAGGGCGCACTGGGCCGGCCGCTCGTCGCCACGTGCGAGACGCTCTGGTATCGCACGCCCGACTACTTCGACCTTCCCTGGCGCGGTCGCTGGGCCGGCGAGGGCGGCGGGCCGACGATGGGCCATGGCATCCACCAATTCGACCTGCTGCTCGCGGTGCTCGGTCCGTGGACGCGGCTGACGGCGTTCGCCGCACGCCAGGCGCTCCCCACCGACACCGAGGACGTCTCGATGGCGCTGGTCGAGTTCGAGTGCGGTGCGCTTGCGACCGTCGTGAACTCCCTCGTATCACCGCGCGAGACCTCCCGGCTGCGCTTCGACTTCGAGCGCGCCACCGTCGAGGTCGAGCATCTCTACGGCTACACCGAGTCGGACTGGACGCTGACGCCCGCGCCCGGGCACGAGCAGCTCGCCGCTCGTTGGGCAGCGGAAGCGCAGCAGGGCCCGGATGCCGGCACCAGGCGCAGCGGTCACCGTGACCAGCTCGCCGCGATCGTCGCCGCGCTCGAGGCGGGCGAGCCGCCGGAGGTCGGCGCCGCCGAGGCGCGGCGGACGCTCGAGCTCGCCGCGGCGACCTATGCGTCGGCGTTCCGCGGCGGCCCGGTGCGTGCCGGTGAGCTCGCCGGCGACGACCCGTTCCTGCGCTCGATGGACGGCGGCCTCGTGCCGTGGGCACCCGTCAAGGAGGTGCCGGCGTGAGTCTGTCGCTCTCGATGTCCGCCGCCGACGTCGTCGTCGCCGACGGTGGGGTCGAGCTGGCGCGCTACGTGTTCGTGCCCACCACGCCGCAGGTGGAGGCGCCGAAGCCGTATCTCGAGCCGATCCGCACGCGGGCAGGGCGGCGGGTCACCCTCTTCCGGCCCTGGGATCACGTCTGGCACGCGGGCATCGCGTGGTCGCTGCCGGTCGTCGACGACGAGAACTTCTGGGGCGGTCCGACCTACCTGCGCGATCGCGGTTACGTGCAGCTGCCCAACGACGGCGCTCAGGTCCACCGCGCCGTCGTCGATGCCGGGGTCCAGGAGGGCGTGGCCCGCTTCGAGCACGCCCTGGAGTGGATCACCGCGGGCGGACGGAGACTGTTCGAGGAGCGGCGCAGCCTCGGCATCCGTCTTCTCGACGAGGCGTCGTGGGCGCTGGTCTTCCAGACCGCGATGACGAACGCGACCGACGCGCCGATCTCGATCGGCTCCCCGACCACGCGAGGCCGCGACAACGCGGGATACGGCGGGCTGTTCTGGCGCGGGCCCCGCTCGTTCACGGACGGACGCCTCGTCACGCTCGACGGCGGCGGCTCGGGCAGCGCGGTGCGCGGCCAGCGCCACGAGTGGGTGGGGTTCGTCGGACGGCACGACGTCGTCGACGCGACCTCGCTCGTGCTCATGGTCGACGACGCTCGCAACCCGCGCCATCCGCCGCAGTGGTTCGCGCGCTCGGAGGAGTTCGCCTGCCTGAATCCGGCGCCGTTCTTCAGCGCGGAGCTCGCGGTCGCCCCGGGAGAGACGGTGCGCTTCCGCTACGCGGTCGGCATCGCGGATGCCGGCATCGATGCGGCCGGCGGGCTCGCCGACACTCTGCGGGGGCTGCTGTGAGCCTGTTCCCGGGCGGCGTCGCCGTCACCGATCTGGCCGTGTACGACGGGGGGTCGGGCGACGACTGCGGCGGCGGCTCGCCGCACCTGCACACCGCCTCCAGCGAGGGCTACGTCGTCACCGGGGGAGCGGGGGCGGTGCAGACGCTGTCGGCCGCCGGCTTCGACGAGCAGCGCCTCGCGCCGGGGGATGTCGTGTGGTTCACCCCCGGGACGGTGCACCGGCTCGTCAACGGCGGCGGCCTGCGGCTGCTCGTCGTGATGGCCAACGCGGGCCTGCCGGAGTCGGGCGATGCCGTGCTGACCTTCCCTGCGGCAGTGCTCGACGATCCCGAGGCGTACGCCGCCGCCGCGCGGCTTCCCGAAGACCCGGCCGCGCGCGAGCGGGCGGTGCGGGCGCGGCGCGAGCTCGCGCTGGCCGGTTTCGCCGAGCTGCGCGCGGGCGGCCCCGACGCGCTGGCGGCGTTGCACGTGCGGGCGGCGCGGCTCGTGCGGCCGCGCGTCGCGCAGTGGCAAGGCCTGTGGGAGCGCACCGTGGCGGCCGAGACCGCGCGGGTGGGTGCGCAGCTGGAGGCGCTCTCCGAGGGGATGCCGGGACTCATGGACGCGGCATCCGTCGCCCGCGCCGAGCCGACGTCGCCCGAGCGGTCGCTCGGCATGTGCGGGCGGTTGCACACGTGGCGGTGGCCCGCCGGTTGAGTTCGTGCACGCCCGCCGGTCACCGGCCGGCGCTGGTCGCGCGCAGAGTCAGCTCGAGTCGGCCGGGGGAGCGGCCGGTCAGGTAGACGCGCCGACCCGGCGCCGCGTCGGTGGCGCCGAGGAACGCGTACTCCTCGCCGGGGTGGTAGTGCGCCGGCCCATCGGCCCGGTAGTCCGCTCCCGCCTCGAAGGAGATGGTGCTGCGGCCCAGCCGGTACCGGCCGGTGCCGTGAGCGAGCACGTGCGCGCCGTCGTCCTGCGCCGTCACGCCCTCGAACCGGCCGCCCTCGCGGAAGGCCAGCTCCAGTGCCCATGCGCAGTCCGCGCCGTCGAAGGAGAGCGAGATCGCCGCGCCGTCGGCGGTGGGCGCGATGTCGATCCTGGTCCGCAGACGCACCTCGTCGCGGGGGCGGTCGGGAAAGGACATCGCCGCGCAGAATCTGCCCTCGTCGGTGAGGGCGTACGCGCCCGACGGGTCGTACCGGGCGGATGCCAGCGGCTGGTAGTAGCCGGCCGACACCGTCTCGATGAGCTCGTGGTGCACCACGCCGCCGGTGCCCCGATGCGTCGTGAGGGCGTCGGCGCGGAAGGGGCCAAGCCCGAAGAAGTCCCGCGAGAGGCGCACCGAGTCCAGCACCGCGTCGCCGGCGAACAGCCGCAGGAACGTCGGGTTGGTCGACAGTCCCGACCGCACGCGGCGGAAGCGTGCGTAGTCCGTCCCGCCGAAGACCACGAGACGTCGGTCGGCGCGCTCGTGCACCACAAGGGCGGACTGGTCCCAGCGGTGCTCCTGTGCCGGCGGTGTCGCGGCCGGAAGCGATGCGCCGATGCGGGGGTCGATCAGCAGCTCGGCCAGCGCCGTTGCGGGGCGGGCGACGCCGCCGCGCAACGCGCGCCGCGCAGCCCAGGCCAGATCCCCCCGCCCGAGCTCGATCGCGTAGCGGCGGTACATCGTCAGGTACGGCCCGAGCGGAAAGAGGCGCAGCTGGTCCTGGCGGCGGGAATGGACCGTCTCGACGGTGTCGTCGGGATTGATCAGGCCCAGGGTGCTCTCCAGATTGCGCACGACCGCCGCCCGCGCGTCCGGGTGATCGAACACGTCGGCGATGACCGTCAGCGACGGGTTGGACACGTGCGCGGCGTAGTTGGCGCTGCGCTCCGAGTACAGGCCGTCCGTCGTGATGTCGATGCCCTCGGCGAGCCAGCGGGTCGCTCGGTCGCGCAGAAGCTCCGAGGGGCGCCGCCGGTGCAGCCGGGCGAGGGCCGCCGAGATCTCCCAGCGGTGGTTCGGGGTATGGACTCCGCCCGCGATCAGGGCGGGCTCGGCCGCGTCGGCGATGGCGTCCAGCTCGGCGGCGATCTCGGCGAGCGCGGCATCCGCGCCGCCCGATGCGCCGATGATGTGGAGCGTGTCGCACACGTCGTTCACCGTGAACGACGTGTCCGGCGGGGAGTCGAGGTTCCCTCCGCCGCCGAAGAGCCCTCCCGAGCCCTGCAGCGCGCGCAGCTCGCCGATGTCCCGCCGTGCCGCGGCGACGAGCCCGGCATCCCCATGACACTCCGAGCCGGGCCAGAGGAAGGCCGAGACGAACAGCTTCGCCCGTTCCATCAGCCGGCGGTGCCGGTCGAGCGGGCCGACCTGTTCGCCGAGCGCGGAGCGCACCTCCCGTACGACCGCGTGCTGCAGAGCGTGCAGGAACTCCGCGTCGGCCACCTCAGTCCTTCAGTCCGGAGTTGATGTCCGCGTTCATGATCTGCCGCTGGAACACCGCGAACAGGACGATCATCGGGATCAGCGAGATGACCGATGCCGACAGCAGCACCGACCAGTCGATGTTGTCCGCTCCGACGATCGTGCGCAGGGCCACCTGGAGCGTGTAGCGGTCGGGGTCGCGCAGCACGATGAGCGGCCAGATGTAGTCGTTCCATCGCCACTGGAAGGAGAAGATCGCCAGGACCACGGCGATCGGGCGCGCCAGCGGGAGCATGATGCGCCAGAAGGCGCCGAACTCGGACACCCCGTCGATGCGCGCCGCCTCCAGGAGCTCGTCGGGCACCGTCTTGAAGTACTGGCGGAACATGAAGATGCCGGTCGCGGTGACGATCGAGGGCACGATGATGCCCGTGAGCGTGTTGTACATCCCGAGATTGCGGACCACCGCGAACGAGCTCGGCATGATCACCTCGGTGGGCAGCATCGTCGTGACGAGGATGCAGATGAAGAATGCCTTCAACCACCACGCCTGGTACTTCGCGAACGCGTAGCCGGTCATCGCGCTGACGAACACCGTCAGCACGGTCGTGACGATCGCGACGATCGAGGTGTTGATGAAGTACTGCGCGAAGTCGAACCGGGTCCACGCGGTCGCGTACCCGCTCACCGTCCAGTCCTTGGGCAGGAGCGTCAGGGGAAGGCTGAACAGCTCCGAGCCGGGCTTGAACGAGCTGAGGACGAACCATGCCACCGGGATGATGAAGCCGAGGGCGAGCACCCAGAGCACGATCGTGCTCGACAGAAAGCTGAGGCGTTTCATGCGAGATCGTTCCTCTTGTCGAAGCGCAGCTGGATGAGGGCGATGACGATCAGGATCACCATGAGCACCATCGACGCGGCGCTGGCGTACCCGATGTCGGCCCGCTCGAACCCGGTGCGGTAGATGTACTGGACGATGAACATGTTCGACGTGCCAGGACCTCCGCCGTTGAGCGCCTGCACCATCGCGAACTCCTTCATGGAGCCGATCGTGGCCAGGAGGATCACCATGAACGAGGTCGGCCTCAGCAGCGGCAGCACGATGCGGTAGAACCGCTGCCAGCTGCTCGCACCGTCCAGCTGCGCCGCTTCCAGATACGACTGGGGGATGTTGCGGATGGCGGCGATGAACAGCAGCATGTTGAACGCCGTGCCGCCCCAGGTGCTGACGATGAGGATGAGCAGGAGCGCGAGGCTGCCGTCGGTCTCCCAGTTCAGCCCTTTCCCGCCGACGGCTTCGATCAGGAAGTTCACCATGCCGAAGTTCTCGCCGAACAGCCACTTCCAGATGACGCCGGCGACGATGGGGGAGATCAGCCAGGGCAGGAAGAAGATGACGCGCGCGGCCTCCTTGCCCTTCGCGAGGGTGCTCGTGAGCAGGACCGCGATCCCCAGCGCCGCGACGAAGTGGAGCGGGACGGAGAGCACCGTGTACAGGAGCGTGCGGCCCAGCGAGTAATAGAAGTCGGGGTCCTGGGCCAGGTCGACGTAGTTGTCCAGTCCGATGAAGTCGGGCGTGCCGACCCCGGTGTAATCGGTGAACGAATACCAGAGCCCGAGCGCCCCGGGCCACACGAAGAAAAGGGCGAACAGCACCACCGCGATCGCGATGAACGACAGCGGCGCCAGCAGGAACCGGGTCGAGCTCCGCCGGGGGCGGCGCCCGCTGTGCGGGCGCCGCCCTTCGCGCGTGGGCGCCGCGTCCTCGGCGGTGCGCCCCGCGACCGAGTCAGCAGTGGCCATGGCTACTTCAGCACGCCGAGCTGGTCGGTGAACTGCTCGTTGATGTTGCTCACCGTCGTGGCGACGTCCTGCTCGCCGTTGAGGTACTTGACGGTCTCGTCGCGCACCGGGTCGCCGTCGGTGGCCACGCCCTGTGCGCCGTAGCGCAGCTCCATCGCCTTGATCTCACCGACGATCGCCGGGGAGGCGGCGATGTCCTGGCTGTAGATCTCGAAGGCCTCTGCGTTCGAGGCGTAGTTGATGGTCAGGCCGTCGATCGCCGGGATGAACGAGGAGACCTCGGACAGCTCGGTGTAGTTCTCCGGCTCGTACAGCCACTTGATGAAGTCATGGGCGGCCTCCTGCTGCGGGCCGTCGAAGACGACGATGGATGCCGCGTTGCCGAAGTTCGTGGAGCGCTCCGCCTCCTGCGGCAGGTACACCGAGGCCCACTCGAAATCGGTGATGTTGACGGCGAAATCGGCGATCTGCCACGAGCCGGACATGTACGAGACGACGTCGCCGCTCTTGAACAGCGCGTTCGGGTCGGCATCCGACAGCCAGACCGACCGCGGCATGAACGAGTCGTCGTTGAGCTTGTTGAAGTACTCCAGCGCCCGCGTGGTGTCGTCGTTGGTGCTGAAGACGCCCTCGTCATCCGGGGTGAAGTAGTCGGAGCCGAACTCGTAGAGCAGCGCCTTCAGTCGGTGCGAGGAGCGGTCCATCACCATGCCGTAGCTCGTGCCCAGGGCTGTCTGGACCTGCTTGACGGCGGCGACGTACTCGTCCCACGTCCAGATGTCGTCCTCGCTGGTCGGATAGGCCACGCCTGCCTGGTCGAAGAGGGTCTTGTTGATGAACATGCCGACCGCGGTGATGTCGGAGGGCAGTGAGATGACCTTGCCGTCGTCGTCGATGTCGGACAGGTCGGTGCGGATGTCGCTGCCGTCGGTGATGTCGGACAGGTCCGTGGCGGCGCTGCGCCAGACCGGGTCGACGGAGCCGACCCGAGCGATGGCCGGCAGGTCGTCGGCCTGGGCGGCGTTGCGGAGCTTGGTGGGAAGGTCGGCGTTCGCGATGTCGACGATCTCGATCTCGACACCCGTCTCCTCCTTGTACTTCTCCGCCATGTGGGCGTAGCCGCCACCCTGGTTGGCGTCGCCGGAGAGGAAGAACTGGATCGGTTCGGTGGACGACGCGCCCCCGTCGCCCGAGCTGCACGCCGCGAGCGCGGCGGCGGTGACGGCCGCGGTCGCGACCGCGAGGACGGCCCGCATGCGGGACCTGACTGAGTGCTTCATTGGATTTCCCTTTCACCCCGAAAGACCAGGGCCAACTTCATTGTCGAGGGGTCGCAGAGTCCCGCGCTCCCGTGCGTCACCGATGCCGGAAATCGGAGCCGATCGCTGATACGATGTTAGGACAATACTGCGAGACGACACCTCAGGGCAAGCGCATTCCCAAACCGGCGCGAAAGACGTGCACCCCGCGGGTAAGCGCATTCCCTCATCGACGAGGCCGTCCCCACGTCACGCCCCCGGGCGCGGCGACGTGGCGGGTTGCGGAGCGTTCCGTCCGATGACATGATGACGGAAAGCGCTTACCGTCCGACCGTCAGCCAGGCTCCCCGCCGCGCGGGCCGCACCGAAGGAAACCCACGATGTCAGAGACGACTCTCGCCGGCGCGCCGGCCGCATCCGCACCTGCCGCGCCAGAGCAGGCCGGGGTGCGCGAGGTCGGGATCATCATGAACGGCGTCTCGGGGCGCATGGGATACCGCCAGCACCTCGTCCGGTCGATCCTCGCGATCCGAGACCAGGGTGGGCTCGAACTGCCCGACGGCTCGACGCTCACCGTCCGTCCGCTGCTGGTCGGTCGCAGCGCCGCGAAGCTCGCCGCGATCGCGGCCCGGCACGGCATCGAGGACTACACCACCGACCTCGAGGCGGCCCTCGCCGACCCGCGCTGGGAGATCTACGCCGACTTCCTCGTCACCAAGGCGCGCGCGAGTGCCCTGCGCAAAGCCATCGCGGCGGGGAAGGCGATCTACACCGAAAAGCCCACGGCCGAGTCGGTCTCCGAGGCCGTCGAACTGGCCAGGCTCGCCGCCGCCGCGGGCGTGAAGACCGGTGTCGTACACGACAAGCTGTACCTGCCTGGACTGCGCAAGCTCCGCCGGCTCGTCGACTCGGGCTTCTTCGGACGGATCCTCTCGGTGCGCGGCGAGTTCGGCTACTGGGTCTTCGAGGGCGACTGGCAGCCCGCCCAGCGCCCGTCGTGGAACTACCGCGCAGAGGACGGCGGAGGCATCATCGTCGACATGTTCCCGCACTGGAGCTACGTGCTGGAGAACCTGTTCGGCGAGGTCAAGACCGTCTACGCGCAGGCGGCCACCCACATCCCCACCCGCTGGGACGAGCAGCATGAGCCCTACGCCGCGACGGCCGACGACGCCGCCTACGGCATCTTCGAGCTCGAGGGCGGCATCGTCGCGCAGATCAACTCCAGCTGGACGGTGCGCGTCGATCGCGACGAGCTCGTCGAGTTCCAGGTCGACGGCACGCACGGCTCGGCCGTCGTGGGCCTGTTCGGCGCGAAGATCCAGCACCGCAACGCCACCCCCAAACCGGTGTGGAACCCCGACCTCGCCGACGACCACGACTACGACGCCGACTGGGTGGGCGTGCCCACCAACGATGTCTTCGGCAACGGGTTCCGTCAGCAGTGGGAGGAGTTCCTGGTGTCCTACGCGCTGGGCACCGACTACCCGTACGACCTGCTCGCCGGCGCGCGCGGCGTGCTGCTGGCCGAGTCGGGCCTGCGGTCCAGCCGGGAGGGCCGCAAGGTCGCGCTGCCCACGTTGACGCTGGAGTGAGTCGGATGCCACGGACCACCGCCACCGCGACCGTCACGCTGCTCGCCCCCGACGGCATCCGCTCGATCGCCACCCTGAACGAAGCACCCGGCTACTCCAAGCCCACGGGGCCCCTGCGCTCGCGCGTGGCCTACGCGGCGGCGCACGTCGTGCCCAAGACCTGGGCCGACAACACACCGGGGTCGCCCGCCGAGATCGACTGGGACACGACCCTCGGCTTCCGCCGCCACGTGTACTCGTGGGGACTGGGGGTCGCCGACGCGATGGACACGGCCCAGCGCAACATGGGCCTGGACGCCGCGGCCACCCGCGAGCTCGTCTCACGCTCGGCTCAGGTCGCGCGCGAAGAAGGCGGCTCGGTCGTGGTCGGGGTCAACACCGACCACGTCGACGCCGAGGTCATCTCCGTCGCCGAGGTCGTCGACGCGTACAAGCATCAGCTGCACTTCGCCGAAGATCAGGGTGCGGGCCCGGTGCTCATGGCCTCGCGCCATCTCGCGCGGGTCGCCTCGTCGGAGGCCGACTACCTGCGCGTCTACGGCGCCGTGCTCCAGGCGGCGGGAGCGCCGGTCGTCCTGCACTGGCTCGGCACCGCGTTCGACCCGCAGTTGGAGGGCTATTTCGGGTCGAGCGACTGGAGCCGGGCGTCGGAGGTGCTGCTGCGCATCATCGCCGAGAACCCCGGCAGGGTCGCGGGAGTGAAGATGAGCCTGCTCGACGCGGCCGCCGAGGTCTCGGTGCGCGAGCGCCTGCCGGAGCAGGTGCGCATGTTCACCGGCGACGACTTCAACTACGTCGGCCTGATCGGAGGTGCCGACGTCGAGGCGGCGGTCCAGCCGCCGCGTGACCCGGCATCCACCCGGCAGCATTCCGACGCGCTGCTGGGCGCTTTCGCGGCACTGACCCCTGCCGCGTCGGCGGCGATCCAGGCGCTCGACGCCTCCGACCCCGACGCCTATCTGCGCATCCTCGGGCCCACCGAACAGCTGAGCCGCCACGTGTTCGCCGTGCCGACCTTCTACTACAAGACCGGCGTCGCGTTCCTGTCGTGGCTCAACGGGCACCAGGACGCCTTCCAACTGGTGGGTGGCCTGCATTCGGCGCGCAGCCTCCCGCACCTGTCGCGCATCGTCGAGCTCGCCAATGCCGCGCACGCGCTCGAACAGCCAGAGCTCGCGGCGAGGCGCTGGCACGGCATGCTGCGCCTGAACGGGGTGGACGCATGAGTCCCGACCCGCGGCTGTCGATCAACCAGGCGACCATCAAGCGCGCCGATCTCGCGACGGCGCTGCGCGTGAGCGCCCAGGCCGGCATCCAGGCCATCGGCCTGTGGCGCGAGCCGGTGCAGGAGGTGGGGCTGGCCGCCGCCGCGCGCATGGTCGCCGACTCGGGTCTGCGGGTGACGACGCACTGCCGCGCCGGGTTCTTCACCATGCCGGAGGGAGCCGCGCGGCGCGCGGCGCTCGATGACAACCGCCGCGCGATCGACGAGACCGCCGCGCTCGCCGCGGCGGGAGCGCCCGGGTCGACGGCCGTGCTCGTGCTCGTCGCCGGCGGCCTCCCGGAGGGATCGCGCGACCTCGCGGGTGCGCGCGAACGGGTGCGCGACGCGATCGGCGAGCTGGTGCCGGATGCCGGGGCGGCCGGCGTCACGCTCGCGATCGAGCCGCTGCATCCGATGTACGCGACCGACCGGTGCGTCGTCTCGACCCTCGGCCAGGCGCTCGACATCGCGGCGGACTTCGACTCCGCCGCGGTGGGGGTCGCGCTCGACGCGTTCCATGTCTTCTGGGACCCCGATGTGATCGCCCAGATCGCCCGGGCGGGCCGCGCCGGCCGCATCGCGACCTACCAGGTGTGCGACTGGAAGACGCCGCTGCCCGCCGACGTGCTGCTGAGCCGGCACTACCCCGGCGACGGCGTCATCGACGTCGCGGCGCTCACCCGGGCGGTCATCCAGACCGGCTACGACCGCGACATCGAGGTGGAGATCTTCAACGAGGACGTGTGGGCGACGGATCCGCTCGAGGCCGTGCTGCGCACGGCGAGAGGATTCGGCGCTGCCGTCTCGCCGTACCTGTCGCCGTAGACTCGCCTCGATGACCGACAGATCGATCGCCGCGCGGGCTGCCCCACCGAGGTCCGCCATGACGACCCTCGACGATGTCGCGCGGGCCGCCGGGGTGTCCCTCGCGACCGCCTCGCGCGTGCTCAACGGCTCGACCCGCCGGGTCGCCGAGTCCTACCGGCAGCGGGTCGAGGCGGCCGCGGCCGAGCTCGGCTACACCGCGAACCTGTCCGCGCAGGCGACGGCCAAGGGCACCTCGGCCGTCGTCGCGCTCCTGGTGGCCGACATCGCCGACCCCTACTTCGGCCAGCTCGCCTCGGGCGTCGCGCGCGGCGCCGACGAGGCGGGGCTCGTCGTCACGGTAGCGATCACCGAGCGCGATCCGGTGCGTGAGGTGCGGCTGGTGCGGGCGCTGCGCGGACAGCGGCCGCGCGCGCTCATCCTTGCGGCCTCGCGCAGCAGCGAGTCGTCGTCGCCCGAACTGCGTCGCGAGCTGGAGGCGATCGTGGCCGCCGGTGGACGCGTCGTGGCCATCGGCCCCGGTGCCGGCGACGTGCGCTCGGTCGTCATCGACAACCGCGGTGGCGCCTTCGCGCTCGCAACGGCCCTCGCGGGGCTGGGCTACCGCAGGGCGATCGCGCTCGCGGCCGCCGAGGGCGTGCGCACCTCCGACGATCGCGTGGCCGGCTTCACGGAGGGGTTCACCGCCGCAGGCGGACGCGTGGACCGCATCCATCGCGGCGCCGCGTTCACCCGCGAGTCCGGCTTCGCGGCGATGCGCGAGGTCCTGATCGACGGCGTCGACGCCGGCACCGTCGTGTTCGGTGTCAGCGACGTCGTGGCGGTGGGGGCGCTCGCAGCCCTGCGCGAGGCCGGCCGCGAAGCCGGCGCCGATGTGGCCGTCGCCGGGTTCGACGACATCTCGACCGGACGCGATGTCACGCCGCCGTTGACGACCGTGCGCGTGCCGCTGGAGGACGTCGGCTACCAGACGCTGCGCGCCGCCCTCGACGACTCCTGGGAGCTCGACGCCGGGGCGCTGCGCCTCGACGTGCTGCTGCGCGACAGCACGCCGCCGCGCTCCTGAGGCGCCCGCGGGAGCCGCGGCCGCATCCCGCGCGCGCTCCCGTGCGCGCTCCCGCCCCCCGCCCCCGCCCCCCG
>NZ_JASGFE010000028.1:0-32762 GCF_047605725.1 Microbacterium sp. | reverse complement strand
CCCCGCGTCCCCGCGCCCCGCGTCGCCGCGCGCCCGCGTCCCCGCGCCCCGCGTCGCCGCGCGCCGCGTCGTCGTGCCGCGAGACTTCATCCGTGCACCGAAACTGCACGCTCAGCATGCAGTCTCGGTGCACCACTGGAGTCTCGCGGTTCGGGTGGGGGCGGGGCGGGGCGGGGCGGGCAGGACGCCGGGCGGGGCGGGCAGCGCGCGGCGCGCGGCGCGGGTCAGGTGGGGCCGGTCAGATCGCGCAGCGCGCGGGTGTAGGCGGGCACCCGGTAGTACTCGGCGTGCGTGCCGACCTCGACCATGTAGCCGCTGAGGTCGAGTTCCTCGGCGACGCGGTCGACGGATGCCGGCGCTCCGGCCGGCGGCGGGGCCGTGCTCATCGCCGGGAAACCGAGATAGTCGGTGGGCCGCCACAGGCTCACCCACTGCACGCCGGGTGAGGGCAGGAGGGCGCCCCGGAGGCATCCGAGCCGTGCGGGCATGTCCGCTGCCGGCGGGGCCGCCGGCCCGGGGATGCCGCCCTGTGCACGGAAGTCCGCAGCCCAGGGATCGTCGTCGCGCAGGCGCGGCGCCAGGCACGGGGCGGTGCCGAGGGCTGCGGGTCCGAGCAGCTCCGGAAGGAGCCGCCCGAAGAACGCGCGCAGCTGCACTCCGAAGGTCAGCAGCGAGATGCGCTCGAGGTAGCGGCGGGTCGCCGGGGTGCTGGCCAGCACCCCCAGCGCCGAGACGGACAGCACGGCGCCCATGCTGTGCGCCGAGAGCACGACCCTGCGCTGCGGCCCGTCGTCGAGCCACTCCACCAGCCGGCCGGCGATCTCGGGCACCGCGCGCATGCCGTACGAGGGCGGTCCGAACGGATGCCCCGTGCGGGGCAGGTAGCACACGATGTCCCACACCATGCCCAGCGGCCGGCTGCTGCGGGTCGCGGCTCCCATCGCGAGCATGAGCACGAGGCCGAGCCCGATCCACGCGAGCGCGGGGAGCGCGACGGCGAGGAAGGTGCGCACGACCTGGGGCTGCAGCGCGGGAAGCGCGCCCCACAGCGAGACGTGCTGCACGTAGGACGCCCAGGCCCACACGCAGCCGACCACGACGGCCGCGGAGAGGCTGAGCGTCACGATCGCCCCGATCGGCTCGGCGAGGTGGACGCGCGCCGCGAGCCGGCGCCTCGCGCCGATGCGGGCGTAGAGCACCTTGGGCGAGGGCGGGAGCACGCCTCCGTCGACGACGCGGATGTCGCCCGGGGCCCCCGGGGCTCCCCAGGCCTGCGCGCGCCCGGTGACATCGCGCCGCCGGGCGAGGCCGATCGCCGTCCATGCGGCGGCCGCGACGAGGCCCATGGTCACACCCGCCCCGAGCGCCACCCAGCAGCTGGAGACGACGAGGTCCGGCGCGGTGCCCGCCGCGGCGGCGGCATCCCGCACCAGCGCCGCCGCACCGCGCGCGCCGTTGAGGAAGTCGCCCGCCGTCACCACGACGATCGAGCTGGTGGCGGTGCCGACCGCCAGCGCGGTCCCCATCAGGATGCCGGGTCCGCACCCATGCCAGGCGGTGTGGGTCCGATCGCGCCAAGGACGCCAGAACACCCCGCTCGCGGCGATGATCGCGGCGAGCGAGACGATCACCAGCGGGCTCACTCCGGCACCGTACAGCCGTCCCGGTTCCCGGCTCCCGGTCGGATCGAACAGCAGTGCGATCACGAGGACCACGAACAGCGCGAACGCTGCGCCGAGCACGACCCGGGTCCAGCGGGCGCTCCATCCGGCATCCTCGTCCGGCACGATCGTCGTCGTGGGCACAGCGACGGTCAGGATGCCGGTGACGACGAGTCCGAGGGCGGACAGGGCGGCAAGGGTGCCGAACACCTGGAACGACGCGGATGCCGGTGCGCCGGACAGGCAGGTGGCGTCGATGCCGAGGCCGCTGCAGTCCGAGTTCCATGCGACGGCGGCGTGCAGGGCGGTCAGGAGCACGGTGAGCAGCACGGCCCCGGTCAGGTGCAGGCGGGACAGCGGCGCGGTGATGCGGTTCGACCAGAAACCGAGGCGCGACAGCAGCGCCGGAGGGTTCGGCCCCGGAGCCTGCGCAGCGGCGCCGGCATCGGTCGAAGGCATGCCGGGCAGTACGTCGTAGCGGACCCGAGCGACCTCGGACAGCACCCACAGCGCGAGCACGGCGCCGACCGGCACCAGCGCGAACAGGGCGAGCCGCTGGCCCGCGGTCCAGGTCTGGAAGATCGCGAACAGGTCTTCCAGCGGGGTGCACAGCGACGCATCGGCGGCGCACTGGAGCGCCGCGAGGTCGAGGGCGATGGTCGTCACGGTGCACGTGAACAGGAGGGTGAGGAGCAGTCCGAACAGGCGGGTGGTGCCGGCGAAGCGACGGATGCCGCGTTCGGTGGTGGCGTCTGCGGGAAGGCGCCACGACCACTGCGCCGCATTGGCGAGGCTGAACGGGAGGATCAGCGCGTAGGTGACGCGGGCGACGGCACCGGCGGCGATGCCTGCGGCGCCGACGCTGCCGACGTCCGGCGTCGTACGAACCATGCCTCCCCAGGAATACGCCTCACGTTGTATTCCCGGTGGCACATACCCCCGCTGTCCAGGTTTCAGGCCGGTGAGGGCGGATGCCTTCGGTCGCCAGAAGCTCCCCAGTCTGTCGCCGGCGACGAGCTCCACATCGTCGGGACGGAGGTCGAGCAGAGACGCCGCGGTCGTGTTGTTCACGCCGTGGACTCGCAGTTCCAGCACGTCCGGGAGCGTGTCGCTGCCGGCATCCTCGTGGTCCATAGGCGCTCCCGACTCGCAGGGCCTCGTGGCCGTCATGGTAGTCCTCGGGCCCTCCCGCTGCGAGCCCCGCGGCGCGCGCGGCCGGGGTGCGGCGGCAACGGCGCGCGCCGGTAGGGTCGAGACGGCATGAATCGCCTTCTCGTCGCCCTCCTGGCCGCCTTCGACGCCGTCCTCGCGGCCGTGATCGGCGTGGCCGCGGCCCTGGCCCCGCTCGCCGTGCTGTGGGCGTTCGGGATGGGCGGCACGGCGCGCTGGAGCGCGCTGTGGCCCAGCGCCGTGCGCGTGTGGCAGAGCGGGCACCTCGTGCCGCTGCGGGTGGACCTCCCGACCGACTACCTCGTGGCGGCCGGCATCGCAGACGACGCGGCATCGTTCGCCTTCTCGCTCGCCCCGCTCGCCTTCGCCGTCTTCACCGCGAGTTTCGCGGCCCGTTCCGGCGTGCGCGCCGCACGCGCGGGAGCATGGCCGACCGGAGTGCTGGCCGGGACGGCCGCCTTCGCCGCGGCCGCCGGGCTCATGACGGCCACCTCGACGAACCCCGTCGCGGCGGTGTCGGGGTGGCAGGCGGTCCTGATGCCGGCCGTCGTGTTCGCGCTCCCCGCCCTGGGCGGCGCGCTCGTGGCGGCGTGGCGCGACGGAGACGACGGACCGGTCGACCGCTGGCGTGAGCGGGTCGGGCGCGACGCCCGCTGGCGGGACGTGCCCGCCGCGATCGCCCGCGGCACCGCCGCGGCGCTCGCGGGCCTGGTCGGCGTCGGCGCGCTCCTGGTCGTCGTCGGACTGCTCGTGCGCGGAGGCGAGGTCGTCGCGCTCTTCGAGACCGCGCACGTCGACCTTCTCGGCGCGATCGTGCTGACCCTCGGTCAGCTCGCCTATCTTCCGACGCTGATCGTCTGGGCGGCCGCGTTCGCCGCCGGCCCGGGCTTCGCGCTCGGAACCGGCACGAGCGTGTCGCCCGCAGGCACCCAGGTGGGCGTGGTGCCCGGCGTGCCGATCCTGGGCATCGTGCCCGCATCGACCACGCCGTGGCTGCTGCTGCTCGCGCTGCTCGTGGTCGGGGTGGGCGTCGTCGCCGGCGCCGCGGCGCGGGCACGGCTGCTGCGCACGGCGGGGACGGTGGCGACCGGTCCGCGGGTCGTGACCGCGCTCGCGGTGGCCGTGCTGAGCGGGCTCGGCGCCGCCGCGCTGGCCTGGGCCGCCGCCGGCGGGATCGGGCCGGGCCGGCTGCAGACGACGGGGCCGGAGGCGGGCCCGGTCGCCCTGGCCGTGGCGGGCGAGATCGTCCTCGGCGCGGGTGCTCTGCTGTTCGCGGCGCGCGGCGCGCGGCGCGAACGGACGGATGCCGAGGGCCCATCCCGGACCGATGCCGACGGCTCGTCCCGCACGGATGCCGACGGCCCGAAGCCCGCCGACGCGGCGACCGCGTATCCGCTCGACGACGCCGCCCTCGCCGGGCGCCCGACCCCGTTGCCCGATGACGGGGGAGAACCGGGCCGCCGGTAGACTGGGCGGGTGCTCACGGTCGCCGTTCTCATCTCCGGCACCGGCTCCAACCTCAGGGCCCTGCTGGAGGCCGCCCGGCATCCCGACTACCCCGCGCGCGTGGTCGTGGTCGGCGCCGACCGCGAGGCGGCCGGACTCGCGCACCCCGAGGATTTCGGCATCCCGTCCTTTCTCGTCCCGTACGAGCGGTTCGACTCGCGCGAGGCGTGGGGCGAGGAGCTGCACCGGCAGCTGTCGGCGTGGCGGCCCGACCTCGTCGTGCTCAGCGGGCTCATGCGTCTGCTGCCGCCGGCGGTGGTCGCGGCGTGGTCGCCGCGGCTGATCAACACCCACCCGGCCTTCCTCCCCGAGTTCCCCGGCGCGCACGGCGTGCGCGACGCCCTCGCGGCGGGGGTCGCCCAGACCGGGGCCAGTGTCATCGTCGTCGACGACGGCGTCGACTCCGGCCCGATCCTCGCTCAGGAGCGCGTCGCGGTGCTGCCCGGCGACGACATCGCCTCGCTGCACGAGCGCATCAAACCGGTCGAGCGCCGCCTCCTGATCGATGTGGTGCGCCGCATCGCGACGGGCGAGCTCGACCTCGAAGACATCCACTGACCCACAGGAGCACCCGCATGGCCGGTCCGATCATCGACCCCGCCCGCTACCGTCACCGCGACCTCGTCCCGGTGCGTCGCGCCCTCGTATCGGTCAGCGACAAGACCGGCCTGCTGCCGCTGGCGCAGGCGTTGGTCGCCGCGGGGGTGGAGATCGTCTCGACGGGGGGATCGGCTGCGCTCCTGCGCGACGCCGGTCTGCCCGTCGTCGACGTCGCCGAGGCGACCGGCTTTCCCGAGGCGCTCGACGGCCGGGTCAAGACCCTGCACCCGGGGGTGCACGCGGGCCTGCTGGCCGACCTGCGCCTGGAGGACCACGAGCGCCAGCTCGGAGAGCTCGGCATCGCGCCGTTCGAGCTCGTCGTGGTGAACCTCTACCCGTTCGTCGAGACGGTCGCCGCGGGTGCGTCGGCCGATGCCGTCGTCGAGCAGATCGACATCGGGGGCCCGGCCATGGTGCGCGCGGCGGCGAAGAACTTCGCCAACGTCGCGATCGTCGTCTCGCCCGACTCGTACCCGGCGATCGTCGAGTCCATCGGCGCCGGCGGCACCACCCTCGCGCAGCGTCGCGAGCTGGCCGCGCGCGCGTTCGCCCACACCGCCCAGTACGACCGGGCCGTCGCGACCTGGTTCGCCGAGGGCACCCTCGTGGCGGAGGGCGACCTGCCCCAGCACCTGACCATCAAGGCCGAGCGGCTCGCAGCGCTGCGCTACGGCGAGAACGCGCACCAGCGTGCCGCGATCTACACGCGCACCGGCGGACACGGCATCGCGCAGGCGACGCAGCTGCAGGGCAAGGAGATGTCGTACAACAACTACGTCGACGCCGATGCGGCCCTGCGCGCCGTCTTCGACATGGTCCGGCCCGCGGTGGCGATCATCAAGCACGCCAATCCCTGCGGCATCGCCAGCGCGGCCCCGAACGCGCTCGATCCGATCGCCTCGGCGCACCTGCGTGCGCACGAGTGCGACCCGGTGTCGGCATTCGGCGGTGTGATCGCGGCGAATCGCACCGTGACGCTGAAGATGGCCGAGAACCTCCGCGAGATCTTCACCGAGGTGATCGTCGCGCCCGACTTCGCGCCGGAGGCCCTGGAGGTGTTCGCCCTCAAGAAGAACCTGCGCGTGCTGCGGCTGCCGGCCAACTGGCGTCAGGAGCGCATGGACGTGCGGCTCGTCTCGGGCGGACTGCTCCTGCAGGACGCCGATCGCTTCCCGGAGGACATCGGCGAGGTGTGGCGGGACTGGAAGCTCGTGACCGGCGAGCAGCCGACGGATGCCGAGATGTCGAACCTCGCGTTCGCCTGGAAGGCGTGCCGGGCGGTGAAGTCGAACGCGATCGTGCTCGCCAAGGGCGGTGCGACCGTCGGAATCGGCATGGGGCAGGTGAACCGGGTGGACTCGTGCCGGCTCGCGGTCGAGCGGGCGGGGGCGCGGGTGGTCGGTTCGGCCGCGGCATCCGACGCGTTCTTCCCGTTCGCCGACGGGCCGCAGGTGCTGATCGACGCCGGCGTCACCGCGATCGTGCAGCCGGGAGGCTCGGTGCGCGACCAAGAGACGATCGATCTGGCGCGCGAGCACGGCGTCACGATGTTCTTCACCGGCGAGCGGCACTTCTTCCACTGAGCCGCCGCGCAGCGGCCGCCCATCGGCGTTCACTGGGCGCACATCGTCGCCGATCTCGGCTGACGCGGCAAGACGGGCCAAGTGATCCGGGGCGCCCCCGTGTTCACTGGGCGCATACTGCCGCGGATGTGCCGCCAGGCGACCATACGCGCCCAGCGAACGGGACGCCTCGCGGCGCCGACGGCATCCGCGCTACGCCGCCGCCGTTCGGTCCCACTCGCGCGGGGTGAGGTCGGGACGGCGGTGCATGTAGCCGTTGGTCAGCAGCGGCGACGAGATGATCATGTCGGCGCTGGCGACGTTGCACGCCATCGGGATGTTCCAGACGGCGCCGATCCGCAGCAGCGCCTTCACGTCGGGATCGTGCGGCTGCGCCTCCAGCGGGTCCCAGAAGAAGATCAGCAGGTCGAGGGCGCCCTCGGCGATCCGGGCGCCGATCTGCTGGTCTCCGCCCACCGGTCCGGACAGGAACCGATGCACGCGCACGCCCAGCTCGTACTCGAGCATCGTCCCGGTCGTGCCGGTGCCGTAGAGGTGGTGCTGGCTCAGGGTGCTGCGGTTGTAGTCGGCCCAGCGCAGCAGCTCGGGCTTCATGTTGTCGTGGGCGACGAGCGCGATGTGGCGCTTGCTTGTGGTCGGCATGAGGAGACCTCCTTCGTGCGCACTGGCATCCATCGTGCCCGCCCCGCGTTGCTCGCAGGTTACGCGAGCCTGGTCGGCGGGTTACGACAGCCGATGAGCACGCCGGGTACGGCCGGCGCAGCGGTCGCGTCGAGGGGCCGTGGGTCCGTGGCGGTCGCGAGCAGGCGCGCTTCTGCGGTCAAGATCGTCGTGTCCGATTTCCGCCAGCCGAGCGGGTCGGCGTGTGTCAGGCTGGACGCATGAGCAGCTCGGCCATGACCTTCGACGAGCGTTACCGCGCCATCGCGTCGCGCGACCGGCGCTTCGACGGGCAGTTCGTCACCGCGGTGCGCTCCACCGGCATCTACTGCCGGCCGAGCTGTCCCGCCCGCACTCCGAAGCCGGTGAACGTCACGTTCTTCCCGACCTCGGCCGCCGCGCACGAGGCCGGCTACCGCGCGTGCAAGCGGTGCCTCCCCGAGGCGGCGCCGGGCTCCCCGGACTGGAATCTGCGCAGCGACACCGCCGGACGTGCGATGCGGCTCATCGCCGACGGCGTCATCGAGCGCGAGGGCGTGCCGGGGCTCGCGGCACGCCTGGGCTACTCGTCGCGGCATCTGACCCGCCTGCTCACCGCCGAGCTCGGCGCCGGTCCGCTGGCCCTGGCGCGTGCCCAGCGCGCCCACACCGCGCGTATGCTGCTCGTCGGCACCGACCTGACGGCATCCGACATCGCCTTCTCGGCGGGATTCGCCAGCGTGCGCCAGTTCAACGACACGATCCGCGAGGTGTTCGGGATGCCGCCGCTCGAACTGCGCGCCCGACGCCGTCGCAGCGATGCCGCGCCCGGCGCGATCGACCTGGTCCTGCCGTATCGCGGGCCGCTCGACGCCGACGGGCTGTTCGCGTGGATGGCCGCACGCGCACTGCCCGGAGTGGAGGTCGCGACCGCCGACTCCTATGCGCGCACGGTCGCGCTGCCGGGCGGACCGGCGTGGTTCCGGCTGCACCGTGCGGGTGTGCAGCTGCGGCTCCAGGCGCGGCTGCACCGGCTGAGCGACCTGCCGGCGCTCGTGGCCCGGGCGCGGCGGCTGTTCGACCTCGACGCCGACCCCCTCGCCGTGGATGCCGCGCTCGCGGCCGACCCGAAGCTCGCACCGCTCGTGGCCGCCGTGCCGGGTGTTCGGGTGCCGGGGGCGATCGACCCCGGCGAGATGCTGATCCGCGCCATCGTCGGCCAGCAGGTGAGCGTGGCGTCGGCCCGGACCTCGCTGAGCCGCCTCGCCGAGGAGCTCGGCGAGGCGGCACCCGAGCACGAGGGCACCTCCCGGCTGTTCCCGAGCATGGCCGCGATCGCCGATCGCGGCCATGCGGTGCTCCGGGGCCCGGCGGCCCGCGTCCGCGCCGTCACCGGCGCGGCCGCGGCCTTGGCCCGCGGGGACGTGAGGCTGAGCGCGGGGGACAGCAGCGCCGCGCAGCGCGCGGAGCTGCTGTCCCTTCCCGGGGTCGGCCCGTGGACCGCGGACTACGTGCGCATGCGGATCACCGGCGACCCGGACGTCTTCCTCCCCGGGGACGTCGCGGTGCGCGCGGGGGCGGCCGCCGCGGGCCTGCCGGGGGCAGCGCGCGAGCTGGAGACGTGGGCGGCGCGCACCGCGCCGTGGCGGAGTTACCTGACCGCGCACCTGTGGCGTGCTGCGCCGGTGCGACGGGGGCCCCGGGTGGTGCGGCGGGGGTCCGAGGCCGCGCCGGTGCGACGGGGGCCCCGGATGGCGGCACATCGTGTCCCGCTTACAGGGCCGATCGACCCCTGAGGCCGTTCCGACCCCGCCCAAGGCCGATCCGGCCTGTAAGCGGAACAGAAACCGCCTCCGACCACCGCCAGAGCAACAGAAGAAGGACCGTCATGACCGCGATCCAGACCCTCGACACCCCCGACGGCCCGTTCACGCTGCTCGCCGACGCCGAGGGGCGTGTGCTCGCCAGCGGCTGGACCGGCGAGCAGGGACGGATTCTCGCGCGCCTTCGCCCCGCCGATCGCCCGCACGACGTTCGAGCAGGTGAGACCGAGGCCGCGGCCGCCGTCCAGGCCTACTACGACGGCGAGCTCTCCGCGATCGATGCCGTGCCCGTTGCGCAGCACGGCACCGAGCTGCAGCGGGCGGGCTGGGCGGCTCTCCGGCGCATCGCGCCGGGGGAGCCGCTCAGCTACACGGAGTTCGCGACCGCGCTCGGCCGGCCGAGCGCGGTGCGCGCCGCGGCCTCGATCTGCGCGCGCAACGCACCCGCGCTGTTCGTGCCCTGCCACCGTGTGCTGCGCGGCGACGGATCGCTCGGCGGCTTCGCGTGGGGCGTCGAGGTGAAGGGCTCGCTCCTGGCCCGCGAGGCCGGCGCGCGTCGCGCCTGACCTGCCTTGCCCCCACACCCGCGAGGGTGCCCTGTATCCCCGCGAGGGTGCCACCTATCCCCGCGGGGGTGCCACCTATCCCCGCGGGGGTGCCACCTATCCCCGCGAGGGTGCCTGCACCCGGCGGACCCAACTGGCACCCCGGCGGGGCCAACTGGCACCCTCGCGGGGATACAGGGCACCCTCGCGGGGATACAGGGCACCCTCGCGGGGAGGGGACGGCGGGAGGGAGGAGCGGGGCGGGGAGGGCGGGGCGGGAGGAGCGGGGAGGGCGGAGCGGGGAGGGCGGAGCGGGGAGGGGACGGCGGGCGGGGAGGGCGGGCGGGAGGGAGGGCGGAGCGGGGAGGGAGGAGAGGAGCGAGGAGGGCGGAGCGGGGAGGGAGGAGCGGGGAGGGCGGAGCGGGGCGGGAGGACCGTGGTTGCGCGCAGCGCAGTCCGGGCATAGCCTGGAGGGCTGTCGTGTCGCCGTGTCGGTGACCTCCGACGTCGAATGCCGCTCGAACCCAAGGAGGATGCCATGTTTCAGGCCGTCGTGATCGCGAAGCCCGCCACGGTCGCCGTCCTCCGGGTCGGCTCCGGGCGCCACGCCTAGCAGGCCCGTGCCCCGGACGGCATAGACCCGTCCGCCTCCGCGTTCACCCTTCACAGGCCCCGGTCCGCGCTCGCGTCGTCGCGCGCGTCACGGAGACCGGCGTCCGCCCGTGTTCCACGAGAACCCCGAACGAACCCACAAGGATCATGCCCTCCTCCGACCGCACCCCGACCGACATCGGCGCCGCGCCGCAGCGGCGCGGCGCGCAGCTGTCGACCGCCCGCGCGCTTGCGCGACTGATGCCGTTCGCGCGCCCTGCACTGCCCCGGCTCGCGCTGGGCGCGGTCAGCGCGCTCGTGGCGAGCCTGCTGGCTCTGTCGATCCCGCTCGTGCTCGAGGCGCTCGTGCGCGGGCCGATCTCCTCCGGCGACCGCGCGCAGCTGAGCTGGGGCGTGCTCGCCGTCCTCGGGCTCGGACTGCTCGAGGCCGCCATGGTATGGGCGCGGCGATGGCTCGTGATGCACCCCTCCGCGAACATCGAGTACGCCATGCGGACCTCGTTCTACTCCCGCCTGCAACGGCTGCCGGTCGCGTTCCACGATCGCTGGCAGTCCGGCCAGCTGCTCTCGCGCATGATGCAGGACCTCGGCACGATCCGGCGCTGGTTCGCCTTCGGTCTCGTCCTCCTCGTGGTCAACGTGCTCACCATCGCCGTCGGCAGCGCGCTGCTGTACCGCTGGCACTGGCTGCTGGGGACGGTGTTCCTCGTCACGAGCCTGCCGCTGTGGTACGCCGGCTACCGCTTCGAGCGCACGTACGGCGCGCTCACGCGACTGAGCCAGGATCAGGCCGGCGACCTCGCCACCTCCGTCGAGGAGAGCGTGCACGGCATCCGGGTCCTGAAGGCGTTCGGCCGCGGAGGGCATGCCCTGCGCGCCTTCGTGCGGCAGGCCGAGACCCTGCGCGCGACCGAGATCGGCAAGGCGCGCGCGGTCGGCTGGATCTGGTTCTGGCTCGTGCTCCTGCCCGACATCGCGTTCGCGCTGTGCCTGGGCGCCGGCATCCTGCTCGCCCAGCTGGGCCAGCTGGCCGTGTCTGAGCTGATCGCGTTCTTCGCCATGGCGACCGTGCTGCGCTGGCCGATGGAGTCGATCGGGTTCCTCTTCTCGTTCCTGCTCGACGCCCGCACCGCGACCGACCGCCTGTACGAGGTGTTCGACGAGGAGAACACGATCGTCGACCCGGCCGAGCCGGTCCGCCTCGACCGGCCACGGGGGGCGCTCGCGTTCGAGGGCGTGCACTTCCGATATCAGGATGCCGCGGCCGCCGAGCGCGACGTCCTCGACGGCATCGACCTCGAGCTCCGGCCCGGGGAGACGATGGCCCTGGTGGGTCTCACCGGCAGCGGCAAGACGACCCTCACGACCCTGCCCGCGCGGCTGTACGACGCGACGGCGGGCCGGGTGACCCTCGACGGCGTCGACGTGCGCGACCTCACCCTGCACGAGCTGCGCACCCACGTCGGCATGGCCTTCGAGGACGCGACGCTGTTCTCGCAGAGCGTGCGCGAGAACGTGCTGCTCGGTCGAGAGGACCTCGCCGCGGGCGGTCCCGACGCGGATGCCGTGCTGCGCGAGGCGCTCGCGGTGGCTCAGGCCGGGTTCGTGGACGAGCTTCCCGACGGGGTCGACACGATCATCGGCGAGGAGGGGCTGAGCCTTTCCGGCGGTCAGCGGCAGCGGCTGGCGCTCGCTCGTGCGGTCGCGGCGCGGCCGATCGTGCTCGTGCTCGACGACCCGCTGTCGGCCCTCGACGTCGATACCGAGGCGCTCGTCGAAGACGCGCTGCGCGAGGTGCTCGCCGACACGACCGCGCTCGTGGTGGCCCACAGGCCTTCGACCGTGGCCCTGGCCGACCGTGTCGCGCTGCTGCAGGACGGCCGCATCGCCGCGGTCGGCACGCATTCCGAGCTGCTGCGCTCCAGCGCGCACTACCGGCACGTCATCTCGAGCCTCGAGGTCGATCGGGCGCGCCCGCGCGAGACGGAGGCGACCCGATGAGCACGTCCGTCCATGGCATCGGCGGCGAGGACCGCACCGACTACACGCGCGAGGAGTCCCGGGCGATCCGCCGGCGTTCGCTGCGCCTGCTGGGCTCGCTCGTCGCAGGCCTGCGCGCGCAGTTCGTGCTCGCCGGCGTGGTGCTCGTGGTCTCCACCGCGATGCGCGTGCTCGGGCCGGCCCTGGTCGCCTACGGCATCGACGCGGCGCTGCCGGCGGTCGTCGACGAACTGGACTGGACGCCGACGGTGCTCGTCGTCGCGGTGTACCTGGTCACGGCCGTGCTCGGGGCTGCGCTCATCGGCTGGTACGCGGTCATCGCCGCACGGCTCACGCAGGCGGTCATGCTCGACCTGCGCACCCGCATCTTCCGGCATACGCAGCGGCTGAGCCTGGAGTTCCACGAGTCATACACCTCGGGGCGCATCATCTCGCGGCAGACCAGCGACCTGGAATCGATCAGGGAGCTGCTGGACGGAGGCCTCAACGAGCTCGTCTCCGGAGTCCTCTATGGTGCTTTCACCCTCATCGCGCTCCTGCTGCTGGACTGGCGCTCCGGCGCGGTGCTCCTGGTCATGGCGGTGCCGCTGGCGGGATTGACGCGGTGGTTCTTCGTCAACGCGCAGCGCGTCTACCGCGAGTCGCGCGTGATCAGCGCGCGGGTCATCGTGACCTTCGTGGAGACGATGACCGGCATCCGCGCCGTCAAGGCGTTCCGCAAGGAGGAGCGCGACGACCGTGTGTTCGGGAAGGAGGCCGCCGACTACCGCGACGTGAATCTCCGCTCGATGAGGCTGTTCGGCATCTTCGACCCCGGCATGATGACGGTCGCGGCGGTGTCGGTGGCGCTCGTGCTGCTGTGGGGCGGCCTGCGCGTGGCCGACGGGACTCTGTTGATCGGGACGCTCCTTGCCGCCGTGCTGTACGTGCGCAACTTCTTCTCCCCGCTGCAGGAGGTGGTGTTCTTCCTCAACTCCTACCAGGCGGCCACCGCGGCGCTGGAGAAGGTGTCGGGGGTGCTGGAGGAGCGTCGGTCGGTGCCCGACCCGGTCGACCCGGTGCCGCTGGAGCACGCGCGCGGCGGCATCCGATTCGACGACGTCGTGTTCGGCTATGCGGGCGACCGCACGATCCTCCCGCGCTTCACCCTGGGGATCCCCGCGGGGCAGACCGTGGCGCTGGTGGGCACGACGGGGGCGGGCAAGTCGACGCTCGCCAAGCTGGTCGCGCGCTTCTACGACCCCATCGAGGGCCGCGTGACGCTCGACGGCGTGGACCTGCGGCGGCTGCGTCCGAAGGACCTGCGGCGGGCGATCGTGATGGTCACGCAAGAGGCGTACCTGTTCAGCGGCACCGTCGCCGACAACATCGCACTCGGCAGGCCCGACGCGACGTTCGAGGAGATCCGCGCGGCGGCTCGGGCGGTGGGGGCGGATGCCTTCATCCAGCGCCTCCCGCACGGGTACGACACCGACGTGAACAAGCGCGGCGGGCGCGTGTCGGCCGGGCAGCGGCAGCTGATCTCGTTCGCGCGGGCGTTCCTGGCGGACCCGGCGGTGCTGATCCTCGACGAGGCGACCGCGTCGCTGGACATCCCGTCGGAGCGGCAGGTGCAGCAGGCGCTGCAGACCCTGCTGGCCGACCGGACCGCGATCATCATCGCGCACCGCCTGTCGACGGTGGCGATCGCCGATCGGGTGCTGGTGATGTCGGGCGGCGAGATGGTCGAGGACGACACCCCCGAGGCTCTCATCGCCGGCGACGGAGCGTTCGCGAAGCTGCACGCCGCCTGGCGCGAGTCGCTGGTCTGACGCCCCCCCGCGAGACCGCGCGTCTGCACCGTTTTCAGGGCTCAAACGGTGCAGACGGGAGGTTTCGCGAGGCTGGGCGGGCGTACCCGGGTGCGGGACGGCGATGGCGTGACGCGACGCCGGGGTATCTTGATACGGACCGCATGGCCACGCGAACGGGAGCACGACAGGTGACCGAGCCCACAATCATCTACACCCACACCGACGAGGCTCCGGCGCTCGCGACGGCGTCGTTCCTGCCGATCGTGCAGGCCGTGACCGGCCGGGCGGGGGTGTCGATCCAGACGCGCGACATCTCGCTGGCCGGGCGGATCCTCGCCGCCTTCCCGGAGCGCCTGCGAGACGATCAGCGCGTCGGCGATGCCCTGGCCGAACTCGGCGAGCTGGCGAAGACCCCCGAGGCCAACATCATCAAGCTGCCGAACATCTCGGCATCCATCCCGCAGCTGAAGGCCGCGATCGCGGAGCTGCAGGCCGACGGCTACGACCTGCCCGACTACCCGGACGAGCCGACGACCGATGCCGAGCGCGACGCCCGCGCCCGCTACGACCGCATCAAGGGCTCCGCGGTCAACCCCGTGCTGCGCGAGGGAAACAGCGACCGTCGCGCCCCGCTGTCGGTGAAGAACTACGCCCGAAAGCACCCGCACCGCAACAAGCCGTTCGCCGAGGGCTCGAAGACGCGCGTCGCGACGATGGGCCACGACGACTTCCGCTCGAACGAGAAGTCGGTCGTCATCGCCGCCGACGATGTGCTCGCGATCCGGCACGTGGCGTCCGACGGCACGGTCACCCCGCTCAAGACGGGGCTGACCGTCGTCCCCGGTGAGGTGGTGGATGCCACGTTCCTCTCCGCTACGGCCCTCGACGCCTTCCTCGCCGACACGCTCCGCGCCGCGAGCGACGACGACGTGCTGTACTCGGTGCACCTGAAGGCCACGATGATGAAGGTGAGCGACCCGATCATCTTCGGCCACGTCGTCAAGGCCTACTTCGCCGACGTGTTCGACCGCTACGGCGACGCGATCGCCGCGGCCGGACTCACCCCGAACGACGGGCTCGGCGCGATCCTCGCGGGCCTGCCTCTCGTCGCCGGCGGCGACGAGATCGCCGCGGCGATCGCCGCCGACCTCGCGCGCGGGCCCCGCCTGTCGTACGTGAACTCCGACCGCGGCATCACGAACCTGCACGTGCCGTCCGATGTGATCGTGGACGCCTCGATGCCGGCGCTCATCCGCAACGGCGGCAAGCTGTGGGGCGCCGACGGCGGCGAGGACGACACGCTGGCCGTCATCCCCGACTCGTCCTACGCGGGGGTCTACCAGACGGTCATCGAGGATGTCATCGCGAAGGGTCCGCTCGACCCCGCCACGATCGGCACCGTGCCGAACGTGGGGCTCATGGCCCAGGCCGCCGAGGAGTACGGCAGCCACGACAAGACGTTCGAGATCGCGGCATCCGGGGTCGTCCAGGTCGTGAACCAGGACGGCGAGGTGCTGATCGAGCACGAGGTGCGGCCCGGCGACATCTGGCGCGCCACGCAGACCAAGGACGTCGCGATCCGGGACTGGGTGGGGCTCGCGGTCACGCGTGCGCGCGCCACCGGCGCCCCCGCGGTGTTCTGGCTCGACGAGGACCGCGCGCACGATGCGACCCTCATCGGCAAGGTGCGCACCTACCTCGCCGAGCATGACACCGACGGCCTCACGATCGAGATCCTGCCGCCCGCCGCCGCGACCCAGTATTCGCTGGACCGCCTGCGTGCGGGAGCGGACACGATCTCGGTCACCGGCAACGTGCTGCGCGACTATCTCACCGACCTGTTCCCGATTCTGGAGGTCGGCACGAGCGCCAAGATGCTCTCGATCGTGCCGCTCCTGGCCGGCGGCGGCCTGTTCGAGACCGGAGCCGGCGGGTCGGCCCCCAAGCACGTGCAGCAGCTCGTGGCCGAGGACTATCTGCGCTGGGACTCGCTGGGGGAGTTCTTCGCGCTCGCCGCGTCGCTGGAGCACTTCGCCGAGTTCACCGGCAACGCGCAGGCGAAGGTGCTGGCCGACACGCTGGATGCCGCCACCGGCGCCTTCCTGGAGCACGACCGGTCGCCGGGGCGCAGGCTCGGCACGATCGACAACCGCGGCAGCCACTTCTACCTCGCCCTGTACTGGGCGCAGGAGCTCGCCGCGCAGCGGGACGACGCCGCTCTCGCGGAGACGTTCGCGCCGGTCGCGGCGGCGCTCGCCGAGCGCGAGGGGCAGATCGTCGCGGAGCTGCTGGCCGTGCAGGGCTCGCCCGCCGATATCGGCGGCTACTACCGCCCCGACCCGGCGAAGGTCGCGGCGGTCATGCGGCCGTCGGCCGCGTTCAACGAGGTCATCGACGCGCTGGGCTGACCTCTGCCCCGGGCTGACCTCTGCCCGCCCGGCCCCTCGGGGTGCCCCGGTCGCACCCTGCCCGCGTCACACCCTGCCCGCACCCTGCCCGGGCCGAGCCCGGTCGCGCCCTGCCCGCGCCGAGTCACTGTCTTGCGGGCGAGTCACTGCGCTGGAGGGCAGTGACTCGCGAGCAAGGCAGTGACTCGCGTGGCAAGGCAGTGACTCGCGAGGGGGCGCGAGGGGTGCGCGAGGGGGCGCGAGGGGGCGCGAGGGGTGCGAGGGTGCGCGAGGGGTACGCGAGGGTGCGCGAGGGGGCGCGAGGGTGTGCGAGAGGGCTCGAGCGCGCCCGGCGGGCGGGGATGCCGTGCGTCAGACCCGGATCTCGGCGATGACCTCGCCGTACTCGGTCTCGCCGACCGGCTCGAAACCGACCCGGCGGAAGAAGGCCTCCGGGCCGCCCTCGCCGCCCTCGAAGATCGCGTCGATGTGGTCCATGCCGCGGCGGCGCGCCTCGGCCACCAGGTTCTCGATGATGAAGCGCCCGACGCCGCGGCCCTGGTCGTCGGCATCGACGTTGATGCGCCACAGCACGGAGCGGAAGTGCTCCTGCGGTGCGTCCGGATCGAAGCTGGCGCTGACGAAGCCGACCACCTCGTCGCCGTCGAGCACGACCCGCTGCCATGCGGTGGCCGGGTTGACGACGGCGGCGGCCACGGCATAGCTCGTCGGCGCCAGATACTGCTCCTGTCCGGGCTTGAGCGACATGGCATTGACCGCGACGATCGTCGCGGCGGACAGATCCACGAGTCGTAGCTGAGTCATGGGTCCAGGCTACCCGCCGTTCGATCGGGCGGCACCCGGTGCGGTCACCCCGTGGACAACACACTGGATTCGTTCACCGTCGCGTCACCGCGGTGACGGAACGAAGAGTGGGCCCCCGGCCATCGACCGGGGGCCCACTCGCGTGCCATGGCTCAGTAGTGCGTCCACACCTCGACGCCGTTGGCCGTCCAGTCGTAGAGCTGCTCGGCGCGCCAGTTGGGCATGCCGACGCAGCCGTTGCTGTGCGGAGTGCCGAAGTCGCTGTGCCAGTACACGCCGTGGAAGGCCTGGTCGCCGTTGAAGTACATGACCCACTCGACGTTCGGGACATCGTAGGACACACCGCTGTCCAACGCGGTACCGGTCATGGTCTGCGACCGCACGTGCCAGTTCACCGTGAAGTGACCGGCGGCGGTCGCCGACGGTCCGGGGCGACCACTGGAGATGTACCAGGAGTCGACGACCGCGCCGTTCTCCTTCATGTACAGGACCTGTGCACTGAGGTCGACCTCGATCTCGCGGTGGAGGCTCGTGGTCACCGGGGCGACCGAGGTGACCGGCAGCTGGTAGGCGCTGTTTCCGCCGGCCAGCTGCTCGGCGAAGGCGTTCGCGACGCCCGCGGTGTCGCCGAGCGTGCGTCCGTCCAGTCCCTGGGTGATCGTCTCGAGCACCTCGCCCGACGAGTTCGTCACGACGGCGCCGTTCTGCGCGCCACGGTTCACCAGCGGCGCGAGCGTGTCGACGACCGGCTGGATCGCGGCGGCGTCGGCGGCGATCTTGAAGTCGCCGGCGTCGTCGGTCGTGACCGTCAGCCAGCTCGCGGCGACGTCGCGGGCGACCGGCACGGTGCGCTCGTCGCCGACGTAGAACCCGACGCTGTCGAGCATCGTGTTGAGGATGCCGGCGGTGGCGGTGGCCTTCTCGGTCGTGATCGTCGAGTCGGCCAGGGCGGCCTTCGGGGTCACGGTCACGGCAGCGTCGCCGGCGTCGAAGGCGGACTGGACGTTCGCGGTGAGCGCGTCGAGATCTATGCCCTGGCCCGGGACGGCGGGGGTCACGACGTAGGACGTGCCGTCGAAGGTGAGCGCGGCGGGCGTCGCGTCGGTGTACAGCGACGGCGCGGCCTGCCGGAGCGCGGCGTCCGCCTTCGCGGGGTCGAGGGTGACCTCGGCCGGCTCGGGGTCGCCGAACCACTGCGTCACGTTCCACAGCGGACGCTCCTCGAACGTCTCCGCGGTGATGGCGGTGGCATCCACAGACGCGCCCAGCTCGGCGCCGGTGACGCTCTTGCCGCCCTTGATCGACACGGTCATGCCGGCGAGTCCGGCATCGACCGCCTCGGCGGCGGCGCCGGGGGTCATGAAGCCCACGGGAACGCCGGCCACCGTGGTGCCGGGGGCGATCAGCAGCAGGCCGGCCGCGGCAGCGCCGCAGGCGATCAGGCCGGCCGGAACCCCGATCCACAGCCACAGCCGCCGCTTCTTCGGCGCCGGCTCGGCGGGGGCCCATTGGACCTCGGGTGTTCCTGCGGAGGCGTCTCCGACGCCGTCGGTCAGCTCTTTCGTGGCCGTATCGGTCACTCGTACCCCCCGGTTCCATGCATGCGCGCACCCCCATGGTACGGGATCACGACGGATCCCGCTGACCGGGTCACCGGACCGGAGGCATGCGGGCGGCCCTTCGAAGATAACAAATCTGTAAAGCCCGGGCCTCCCGGCGCCCCGCGTGTCGCCGGACGGGCCCGGCCACCCCGGGCGGGGAGCCCGGTCAGTGTGCGAAGACCTTGCCGGGATTGAGGATGCCGGTGGGGTCGAAGACCGCCTTGATCCGGCGTTGCAGCTCCCACTGGTCGTCGCCGAGCTCGTCGGCCAGCCACCGCCGCTTGAGCACTCCGACGCCGTGCTCGCCCGTGAGGGTGCCGCCCAGCCGCAGCGCCGAGCGGAACAGCTCGTCGGCGGCATCCCAGATCTCATCGGGAACGTCCGGGCCGTCGAACACGAAGTTCGGGTGCAGGTTTCCGTCGCCGGCGTGCGCCACGGTGGGAATGCGGATGCCGCGCTCGCGCTCGATGCGCGCGATCTCGTCGTACATCGCGGGCAGGGCGCTGCGCGGCACCGAGACGTCCTCGATGAGGCTCGTGCCGAGCGATTCCATCGCGGGGTGCAGAGCCCTGCGCACGGCGAGGAGGCGTTCACCCTCGGCCGGGTCTGCGGCCACGCGCACCGCGCCGCCGTTCTCGCGCAGCACCGCGGCGATGGCGTCGGCCTCGGCGGCCGCAGCGGGCCCGTCGGTCTGGATCGTCAGCTGCGCGGCGCCGGGCGCCGGGCGGTCCATGCCGAGCAGGGCATGGACGGCGGCGAGGCTGGGCGCGTCCATGAGCTCCATGATCGCCGGCTGCACCCCCGAGGCGGTGACGGCGGCCGCGGCCGTGGCCGCGGCGTGCACGTCGGAGAACATCGCCACGATCGTGCGGACCTCGCCGGGCACGAGCCGGCGAAGCTTCAGCGTCGCACCCACGACGACCCCGAGCGTGCCCTCCGACCCGATCACGAGGGCCGTGAGGTCGAGACCGGTGACGCCCTTGACGCTCCGGTGGCCGAGGCGCAGCAGCCGCCCGTCGGCGAGCACGAGGTCGATGCCGAGCACGGCGTCGCGGACCACGCCGTACTTCGCGCACAGCAGGCCCCCTGCGCCGGTGGCGATGTTCCCGCCCACCGTCGAGATCTCCCGGCTGGCCGGGTCGGGCGCCCACCACAGGCCGTGCTCGGCGAGCTGCGCGTTCAGGTCGGCGTTGACGATCCCCGGCTCCACCACAGCCAGCAGGTCGTCGGGTCGGATCTCCAGGATGCGGTCCATCGCGCGCACCGAGAGCGCGAGCTCGCCCGGGCCCGCGTTGGCGCCGCCGGCCAGGCCCGTTCCCGCCCCTCGGGTCACCACCGGGGTCCCGGTGCGGTGGGCGATGCGCAGCGTCGCCTGCACGTCGGCGACGGATGCCGCGTGCACGACGGCCCGCGGAGGGCCGGGGGATGCGTGCCCGGACTTGTCCGCCCGCGCGGCCTGGAGCACGGCGGCATCCGTGTCGACCCGATCGCCGAGCTCTGCGCGCAGCTGCGCGAGCACGTCGTCGCTCATGCCGACAGGCGGCGTCGCCCCGCGATGAGCCCGGTCGTCACGGCGATCGCGCCGAACCCGAGGCCGACCCAGGCCTGCCCGCCGCTCCACCAGGCCAGGGTGGCGCTGGCGTAGACGAGCAGCTCGACGAGGGCGCGAACGAACGGGTGGACGGGGACGACCGCGCGGGGAGAGACGAACAGCGCCCACAGCAGGATCGCCAGCACCGGCGCCCCGATGCCCACCACGATGTTCCAGGGGAGCGGCCAGGCCGTGAAACCCCACACGGCGAGCGTGCCGAAGGCGAACAGCTCGCACAGGAAGGCGAGCACATCGACGGCGGTCAGTCGCACCGGCATCCCGCTGGGCGCGGCGGGCGGCTGCGGCCTCACGTACGCGGTCTCGGGCATGGACTCCAGTGTAGGGGCTGCCTTTTCCGCGGCGCCGGGGCATGGCGGGGCCGCACGAACTCCGGAGGATCGCGCGAAGTTCGGAGGATCTCGGCCGAATCCTCCGAAGTACGCGCGACTCTCCGAACTTCGGTGGCGGGCGACACGGCGGCGGCGGTTCGGCAGCGAGAGCGGATGCCTCAGCCGAGCTCCGCGCGGATCGACTCCGGATCGATCAGGTCGCTGAGCGACACGGCTGACGCGGTGCCGACCTGGTCGCCGGCGACGTAGCGCAGCTCGACATCGACATCGCGCAGCAGCTCGAACAGCGTCGGTCGCAGCGTGATCTCGCCGGCACCGGCGGAGTCGAGTGTGATCAGGCCCTTCTGCGCACCGTCCAGCAGCACCTCGACGGTCGAGTCCGGCGCGCCGGACAGGTGCAGGTGGAGGTTGAGCTGGATCCCGACGAACTCCACGTCCGTGCTGCCCACCGCCGGCGAGCCGTCGGGGAGCGTCGACCCGGGGTCGGTGGTTCCGGGATCGACCGGGTCGACGGGGTCGACGGGGTCGACCGGGTCGACCGGGTCTACCGGGTCTACCGGGTCTACGGGGTCTACGGGGTCGACCGGGTCTACCGGGTCTACCGGGTCTACCGGGTCTACGGGGTCTACGGGGTCTACGGGGTCGACCGGGTCTACGGGGTCGACGGGGTCCACCGGGTCTACCGGATCGACGGGGTCGACCGGGTCGACGGGGTTGATGGTTCCGGGGTCGGTGGTTCCGGGGTCGGTGGTTCCGGGGTCGGTGGTTCCGGGGTCGACGGTTCCGGGATCGACGGGCCCGGGGAGCGTCGCGCCCGGAACCACGGTGTCGGTCTGCTCGTCCTCGGAGTCTGGAACGACCGGCGCCGCCGGCACCGAGGGGGCCGGCAGTGTGGCCGGTCCCGGCACGGTCGTGGTCGCGGCATCCGTGTCGGTCGTCTGCTCGGTCGTGGTCTGGTCGGTCGCGGACTCGGTGATCGAGGTCGTCGGCGGGAGGAGGACCGCGGCCGCGATCGATCCACCGACGACGAGCGCCCCGGCAGCCGCCACCGCGACCCACGCGCCCACGCCGGTCAGTACGCCCCCGGTGGCTGCGGCGCTCCCGCCGGCCGCGCCGGCGACGGCGCCCGACCCGGCAGCTCCGGCTGCGCCCGAGCCCGCTGCACCGGAACCCGCCGCGCCGGAGCCCGCTGCGCCGGAGCCCGCTGCGCCGGAACCTGCTGCGCCGGAACCTGCTGCGCCCGAGCCCGCTGCGCCCGAGCTCGCCGCGCCGGAACCCACGACTCCCGCACCCGCTGCTCCCGCGCCGGATCCGACCGCGGTGCCGGCCTCGGCGACCGACGCCAAGCCCGCACCGGAGCCCAGTCCCGTACCCGCGTCCAACGCCGCGCCGGTGACGGCCGCTCCGGGCCAGGCCGGCGTGGTGCCGGCAGCCAGCGCCACGATGGGCGCCGCACCGCCCTGCAGCGTCGCGAGGTAGGCCGTCGCGGCCGTGCCGCCCAACGCGAGCGGCAGCAGTACCAGCGCAAGCCGCCCGGAGACGTCCTTGGCCTCCGAGGCCACGATGGTGCAGCGTGCGCAGTCGGCCAGGTGGGTCTCGACCTTGCCGTGATCGCGCCGGCCGAGGTTGCCGCGCGCGTACGCGCCGAGTCGCTCGATCGTCCACTGGCACGGGGAGTCCTCGGCCACCGAGTTGAGGTGGGCCTGGATCCACGCCTCGCGCAGGCCCTCTCGTGCGCGGAAGGTGAGCTGCGCGACGGCCGTCGGCTTCATACCGAGCAGCGGAGCGATCTCGGCCGGCTTCATCTGCTCGATCTCGGAGTACCAGAGCACCTCCTGCCACCGCGTCGGAAGGCTCCGGAACGCGCGGTGCGTCAGGCTGCGGTCCAGCGCCTCGTCGGTCGCAAGCTCCGACGACTCCGGGTCCTCGATGTCCTCGATCTCCTCGATCGCGGTCTCACGGCGCGCGCGCCCCCAGCCCGCCGCGGCGTTGCGGATGCTGGTGAACAGATACGCGCGGAACGACCCGGTGGGCCCGCCGCCCTTGACGATCGACTGGTAGATGCGGGTATAGGCCTCCTGCACCAGATCGTCCGGGTCGAGCGAGGAGGTCACCGACCGGGCGACCGTGATGCCGGAGCGGTAGTGCCGCCGCCAGAGCTCCCCGAACGCCTCGCTGTCACCCGAACGGGTGCGCAGGACGAGGTCCGCGTCGCCGATGTCGGTGACATCGGGTCGCGGTTCGGTGTTCGAATCCATGGCGTTCCTTCGAGTCGACACACGTCGTCTTCTATGAGACGCGCTCGGGGCACGATCATGACGCGCCTTTCCCATTCTCGTCCAGATCCGCTCCGAGCACACCAGCAGGCTCGAACGCCATGAGCGGCGCCCCACCGAGGCGGTTCGCGCGGGTGAGCGGACCGCGTCGCAAAAAAAGTTGGGAAAGATCTCGGAAGTCGCGTAATAGATCCGCCCAGGGCGCATCCCATGAGTAGTGAAAGCTCTCGTCCGGAAGCACCGGGGACGGTCGGACGAGTGATGGCGGGGAGGAACGGGGCCATCTGAACAGGTGGCCGGGAAAGTCTTCGGGGGAGGGCGAACCGGCCACCTGGGGGAAGGAGGGCGGTCGATCGGGGGATCGGCCGCCCTTCGCTATTCACACGCGGATGCCGGCGGCCCAGACCCCGACGACGCGCAGGTCGTCGTCCAGGAGCACCGCATCGCCTGCGGCTCCCACGCGGAGCGTGCCGATGCGGCCGTCGAGACCGAGAGCGCGCGCGGGCACGGCGGTCAACGCCGCCACCGCCTCGGGAAGCGGAACGCCGATGCCCACGACCAGCCGCAGCGCGGCATCCTGGGTCAGCGTGGAGCCGGCGATGGAGCCGGTGGCGTCGAGGCGGGCCACACCTCCGGCGACGGTCACGGACAGCCCGCCCAGCTCGTAGTGCCCGTCGGCGGCGCCCGTGGCGGCCATCGCGTCGGTGACGAGGGCGATGCGGCCCGGTGCGCCGGCGAAGGCGAGGCGGACCACGTCGGGGTGCACGTGCACCCCGTCGGCGATGAGCTCCAGCGTCACCCGCGGATCGCGCATCGCCGCCACCACCGGACCCGGCGCGCGGTGATGGATGCCGGGCATCGCGTTGAAGGCGTGCGTGAGGATCGTCGCCCCCGCCTCGAAAGCGTGCGCCGCCTGCTCGGCATCGGCGCCGGTGTGCCCCACCGCCACCGCGACGCCCGACGCGACGAAGCGCCCGATCGCGTCATCGGCGCCGGGGCGCTCGGGTGCGAGGGTCACCTGGCGGATCGTGCCCCGCCCCGCGGCGAGGAGCCGCTCGACCGACGCCGGGTCGGCCGGCCGCAGCAGCTCCTCGGTGTGCGCGCCCTTGTGCGCGGGGTCGAGGAACGGCCCCTCCAGGTGCGAGCCGAGGATCGTGGCATCCGTCTCGGCGAGATCGGCCACGACCGCGACCCGCTCGGCGAGGTCGTCGATCGACGCGGTGACCAGCGAGATCACCGCGCGCGTGGTGCCGTGCCGGCGGTGGAGGTCGCGGGCGACGGCGATCGCGGCGGCGCCGTCGTCGAACGCCGCGCCGCCCCCGCCGTGGCCGTGCAGGTCGACGAACCCGGGCGTGAGCAGGCCCCCCGCGCCGTCGACGACCTCCGTGTCAGGGCCCGCGGTCAGGTCGGCCCACGTGCCCCCGACGCCGGTCGCGACGACCGTGCCGTGCGCGATCGCCACCCACGCGGCATCCGTCACCCGGCCGTCATCGACCAGTCGGACCGAGTGGATGAGCGTTGTCACCGCGCCGCCTCCGCGCCGAGGCCGACGGCGACGGGGGTCGGCGCGATCGGTGCGAGCACGGCGGGTCCGTTCGGTTCCGAGTTCAGGTCCTGCGCCGCGGCGGCAGGCCCGGAGCGGCGGGCAGCCGCCTCTGGCACCCTAACAAGCGCCGCGACGATCGTCATGCGGCGATCCGTTATGATCGGGGGGTCGCGACTGGCGTTGAGGTGGACCACCACCGGGGAGCGACCGACACGGAAATCGACCGCACGCCTGGGCCGATGCAGCAACCGTCGTCAGGAGTCCGCTATGACCGATCCCCTCTTCAACGCACCGCTCGCCGAGGTCGACCCCGAGATCGCCGCCGTGCTCGATCGAGAGCTGCAGCGCCAGCGCGGGTTCCTCGAGATGATCGCCTCCGAGAACTTCGTGCCCGTGTCGGTGCTGCAGTCGCAGGGCTCCGTGCTGACCAACAAGTACGCCGAGGGCTACCCGGGCCGCCGCTACTACGGCGGCTGCGAGGAGGTCGACGTCGCCGAGGAGCTCGCGATCGCCCGCGCCAAGGAGCTGTTCGGCGCGGAGTTCGCGAACGTGCAGCCGCACTCGGGCGCCACGGCCAACGCCGCCGTGCTGCACGCGATCGCCCGCCCCGGCGACACGCTGCTCGGCCTCTCGCTCGACCAGGGCGGCCACCTCACGCACGGCATGAAGATCAACTTCTCCGGCCGCCTGTACGACATCGTCGCGTACGGCGTGAACCCCGAGACCTCGATCATCGACATGGACGAGGTGCGCCGCCTCGCCCTCGAGCACCGGCCGAAGGTCATCATCGCGGGCTGGTCGGCCTACCCCCGCCAGCTCGACTTCGCCGCGTTCCGGGCGATCGCCGACGAGGTCGGTGCGTACCTGTGGGTCGACATGGCGCACTTCGCGGGCCTCGTCGCCGCGGGGCTCCACCCCTCGCCGGTGCCGCACGCGCACGTCGTGTCGTCCACGGTGCACAAGACCATCGGCGGACCGCGGTCGGGCTTCATCCTCACCAACGACGCCGATCTCGCCAAGAAGATCAACTCCGCGGTGTTCCCGGGCCAGCAGGGCGGTCCGCTCATGCACGTGATCGCTGCGAAGGCGACGGCGTTCAAGCTGGCCGGCACGCCGGAGTTCCGTGAGCGCCAGGAGCGCGTCGTGCGGGGAGCGGCGATCCTCGCCGAGCGGCTCACGCGGCCCGACGTGGCGGCGGCCGGCATCGCAGTGCGCTCGGGCGGCACCGACGTGCACCTCGTGCTCGTCGACCTGCGCGACGCCGCGATCGACGGCAAGCAGGCCGAAGACCTGCTGCACGAGATCCGCATCACGGTCAACCGCAACGCGGTGCCCAACGACCCGCGCCCCCCGATGGTCACGTCGGGCCTGCGGATCGGCACGCCCGCGCTCGCCACCCGCGGCTTCGGCGACGCGGAGTTCACCGAGGTCGCCGACGTGATCGCGCTGGCGCTGCAGCCCGGCGCCGACGTCGAGGCCCTGCGCGCCCGCGTGGACGCCCTGGCCGCCGCGTTCCCCCTGTACCCCGACCTGCAGCAGTAACCCCGCCGGCCGCAGCATTACCCCCGCCGGCGCCGCACCCCCGCCGCCGGCGCCGCACCCCCGCCGGCCCCGTACCCCCGTCGGCCCCGCACCCCTGGCATCCGCCCCCACCTCTCGGCGAGACTCCAATGGTGCACCGAGACTGCAGGCTCAGCACGCAGTCTCGGTGCACGGATGGAGTCTCGCGGAGCGGGGTCTGGCGGGACAGCGTAAGCGGACCGGGGTATGGCGGGACAGTGTAAGGAGACACAGAAATGACAGCGATCAGGCTCGACGGCCGCGCGGCGGCCGCGGACATCAAGGCCGAGCTCACCGAGCGCGTCGCGGCACTGCGCGAGCGCGGCATCGTCCCCGGCATCGCGACGGTGCTGGTGGGTGCCGACCCGGCATCCCAGCTGTACGTGGGGATGAAGCACAAGCAGTCCATGGCGATCGGGATGAACTCGATCCAGCGCGAGCTGCCCGCGGATGCCACCCAGGCCGAGGTGGAGGCCGTCATCGACGAGCTCAACGCCGATCCCGCGTGCCACGGCTACATCGTGCAGCTGCCGCTGCCGAAGCACCTCGACACCGACGCGATCCTGGAGCGGATCGATCCGGCGAAGGATGCCGACGGCCTCCACCCCACGAACCTCGGGCGCCTCGTGCTGGGCGTCAACGGCCGCATCGACTCCCCGCTGCCATGCACGCCGCGGGGCGCGATCGAGCTGCTGCTGCGGGGCGGCTACGACCTGGACGGCAAGCACGTCGTCGTCGTCGGCCGCGGCGTGACCATCGGGCGGACGGTCGGGCTGTTGCTCACCCGCCGCCAGCTCAACGCCACGGTCACGCTCACCCACACCGGCACGATCGACCTGCCGTCGTACCTGCGTCAGGCGGACGTGATCGTCGCGGCCGCCGGGGTCAAGCACCTCGTGCGTGCCGAGGACGTCAAGCCCGGTGCTGCCGTGCTCGACGTCGGCGTCACGCGCGAGACCGATTCCGAGTCGGGCAAGGACCGGGTCTACGGCGACGTGGCGCCCGGGGTCGATGAGGTGGCCGGCTGGCTGTCGCCCAATCCCGGGGGCGTCGGGCCGATGACCGTCGCGCTGCTCATGACCAACGTGGTCGAGGCCGCCGAACGGACGCTGTAGGAGCGCTCGGGCGCGGTCTCGCCCCGTTCGCGTCCCGCTTACAGGGCGAACCGTCCTGAACGGGCTGATTCGCGGCCGGGAAGGCCGATCGGCCCTGTAAGCGGCACGTCTTTCCGCCGCGCCCTGTCGGCGGGGGCCCGTGGCGCGGGTGATCGGCCCCGCTCGGGCGCGTCAGAGCTCGTCGAGCATGCGGCGCTGCTCGGCGGTGAGCCCGTCGTGCAGCTCTGCGCGCGCCGCGCGCGTGTCCGGCGACGGCGTGGACGCAGGCGCGGTGTCGGTCGGCGACGTGCTGCGGCGGTTGCGGATACCGGCCTCGGCGCGGTCGTAGAGCGCCGAGGTCTGCGCCTCGATCCGCTCGTCCACGGCGGCGTAGACCGACCATCCGATCAGCAGCAGGATCGGGGGCAGCACCCACCCCCAGAAGCCGCCCACGCTCACGCGCGAGAACAGCACGGTCGCCACCCACACGACGAGCGCGACGCCGAAGGTGAGCAGCCCCTGCACGACCAGCTCACCGGTCTTCGTGCGCTGGTGGGCCGACTTCGCGGCCATCGAGCGGAACCAGCGCGTGACCAACGGCTTGACCCAGAGCATGAGAGCGGTCAGCACGATGCCGGCCCACAGCGCCGCCCAGCCCACCCGCGCGGATGTCAGAGCCCCGATCAGCAGCAGCACGGCCACGTTGTAGACCAGCAGCGAGACGAATCGGACGATCCACTTCTTCATGCTTCAAGCGTCTCACGGCGCACGATCGCGAGGGCCGGATGCCGGCTCCCGCTCACGCGGGCGGCTCGGCGCGCCGCAAGGCGACCAGTCGGGCCAGGCGGGCGGGGGCGGGCGCACGCTCGGTTGGCTCGTATGGTCGTGGCGGGTGCTCGGGGCGACAATACGCGTCAGGTCGGGGTGTGGCGGGCGGATGCCGGGGCCCGGCGCGAAGATGGACGCATGAAGCTCGTGCGCCTTCGCCAAGAGCGCCTGCGGTCGCACCGGCTGTCGGCGCCGGCCCGCTCGATCGCCGGCGCGGCCGAACACCTGCTCGCCACCCAGGCCCAGGAGTTCTGGGGCGGCCGGTGGGCGCTTGCCGCGCGCACGCGCGGCGCCCCGTCGGTGCGCGACGTCGACGCGCAGTTCGACCGCGGCGAGCTGGTGCGCTCGTGGACGATGCGCGGCACGATCCACATCGTCCCGGCGCGCGACCTCCCCTGGGTGCTCTCGGTCACGCGCGATCGGCAGCTGCACCACGCCGCGAACGCGCGACGGCTGCTCGGCATCGCCGACGACGACCTCGAGCGCGCCGAGCGCATTGTGCGCGCGGTGCTCGCCGGTGGCAACCGGCTCACGCGCGCCGAGCTGTTCGAGGTGCTCGACGGCGGCGGTGTCGCCACCGCCGGACAGCGCGGCTATCACCTCCTGGGCGCGCTGTCGATGCGGCTCGTCCTCGTACAGGGGCCGGTCGTGCCCCGCGAGGGCGCACCCACGCGCGAGCAGTACGTCGTGCTCGCCGACGAGTGGATCGCGGATGCCGCGTCCCCGTCCGATCCGCTCGCGGAACTGTTCGTCCGGTTCGTCGCCGCGCACGGGCCGGCCGGCGTCCGCGACTTCGCGTGGTGGACGGGCCTGCCGCTGGGCACAGCGCGTGAGGCCGAGCGCGCGGCATCCGAGCGCCTCGTCGCCGTCGAGGAGGGCCGCTACGTCGCCGCCGAACGGCCCCGCCGGTCGTCGGCCGCACCGCGCGTGGTGGCGTTGCCGCCGTTCGAGGAGTACTTCATCTCGTACGCCGACCGCAGCGTCGTAGGACCGCCGGAGGTCGTCGAGCGAGTCGGCCCTGGCCGCAACGGCATGGTCCGTCCGATCCTCCTCGCCGACGGCGCGATCGTCGGCACGTGGACGCACTCCGTCGCGGTCGGTCGGCACACCGACGATCCGGTTCCCGCACTGTTCGACCCGGCAGCGGCGAGCGATGCCGAGGTCGCCGCCGCCCTCGATCGCTACCGCTGGTTCATCACGGCCTGACCGGGTCGCGTATCGGCTGCTCCGAGACCCCGGCGCCCGGCATCCCCTTCACGCATGCCGCTCGAGGAATGCGTACACCTCGCCGTCATCGACCCCGGGGAACGCGCCGCGCGGCAGGGGCGAGAACAGCTGCATGTGCACGCGCGCGCTCGGCCAGGCCTTGCTCTCCCACCGGTGGGAGAGGTCCTCCGGCGGGCGGCGGCAGCACGACTCGTCGGGGCACGACGACTGCGCGCGCTTGGTGGTCCCGCGCCCGCGGAACCAGCGCGCGTCGTCGAACGGCACCCCGATCGTCACGGAGTACTCGCCCGCGGAGGTGATGCCGGTCTGGCTGGAGCACCAGAACGTGCCCGCCGGGGTGTCGGTGTACTGGTGGTGCTCGGTCGTGCGGTTCTGCTCGGCGAACGCCGAGCGCGCCGCGAACCGCCGGCACACGAACTGGCCCTCGACCGCGCCGGTGACGTCCATCGGCAGCGGCAGGTCGTCGTTCTCGTAGACGCGCGCGATGGTGCCGGCCTCCTCCACGCGCAGGAAGTGCAGTCGGATGCCGAGATGCACGGTCAGCAGGTTGGTCATCCGCATCGCGGCGGCATCGTGGGTGACCCCGAACGCGTCGCGGAAGTCCTCGACGGCGAGATCCCGGTCCTTCTTGGCCTGTCGCAGGAACGCGACGGCCGCGGTCTCGGGCATGAGGCAGCAGGCCGCGAAGTAGGTGATCTCCAGCCGCTGCTGCAGGAAGTCGGCGTAGTCGGCGGGCCGGGTGTGCCCGAGTAGTCGGTGCGCCATCGCCTGCAGCGCCATCGAGCGCAGGCCGTGCCCGCCGGGGATCGAGGCCGGCGGCAGGTAGATGCGGCCGTTCTCCAGGTCGGTGACCGAGCGGGTCGAGTGCGGCAGGTCGTTGACGTAGAGCAGCTCGAAGCCGAGCTGCGAGGCCATGACGCTCACGGTGCGGTGGGTCAGCGCGCCGGAGACGTGGCCGGCGGCTTTGAGCTGCCGCTCGGCGAGCTGCTCGATGTCGGGGAGGTGGTTGTCGCGGGAGCGCATCCGCAGCCTCAGCTCCGTGTTGGCGCGGCGCGCCTCCTCGGGGGTCGCGATCGCCTCGCGCTCCCGTCGCTGAAGCTCGCGGTGCAGGCCCACGACGGTTTCGAGCGTCTCGTCGCTCATGCCCTTGGTGACCCGCAGCGACGGGATGCCGAGCCGGCGGAACACGGGACTGGCCTGCGCGCGCTCGAGCTCGAGCTCGAGCGCGGCGCGTCGGCTGGGCGGTTCGGGGGAGAGCAGGTCGGCGACCTCGGTGCCGGTGGCGGTCGCGATCGCCTGCAGGAGCGACAGCTTGGGCTCGCGTCTGCCGTTCTCGATGAGACTGAGCTGGCTGGCGGCGACCCCGACGATCGCGCCCAGCGCGTCGAGCGTGTAGCCGTGCGAGAGGCGCTGGTGACGGATGCGGCGACCGAGGGTGGACAGCTCCAGCGCGGAGGGAACCATAGTTTGAGCATAGTGAAAGATCACCGATTCTTTCCACGATCGCCGTGCAGAAGACGATGATGGATGCCGCACACTGAAGAAGATCGTTGATCATCCCGACGCCAGAAGAGAGACGCCATGGCCCTCGCCGACATCCTGTCCGTACCCGCATCCGCCCCGCGCGCGCGGCAGGCTGCGCCGTACTCCTCGTTCGGCGCACCGCCGCGGCTCGCCGGCGACGGCCTGGCCTCGCTGACGGCCTGGGTCGCCGAGGTGGCAGAGCTCACCCAGCCCGACCGCATCCACTGGGTCGACGGCTCCGCCGCCGAGAACTCCCGGCTGCTCCGCGGGCTCGTCGACGAGGGCAAGCTCATCGCGCTGAACCCGGAGTGGCGGCCCGGCTCATACCTGGCCCGTTCGCACCCGAGCGACGTGGCGCGCACCGAGGCGCGCACCTTCATCGCGTCCGAGCGGGAGGACGATGCCGGTCCGACGAACAACTGGGTCGCGCCGGCCGAGATCCGCGCCACGATCACGCCGCTGTTCCGCGGCTCGATGCGCGGGCGCACGATGTACGTCGTACCGTTCTCGATGGGCCCGGTGGGCGGGCCGCTGTCGCACCTGGGCGTCCAGCTCACCGACAGCGCCTACGCCGTGGTCTCGATGGGCATCATGACGCGCGTGGGCGCGGCGGTCGTGGAGCGCATCGCCGCGGGCGAGCCGTGGGTGCGCACCGTGCACTCGGTGGGTGCGCCGCTCGCTCCGGGGGAGCAGGATGCCGCGTGGCCCTGCAACGACGAGAAGTACATCGTGCACTTCCCCGAGACGCTCGAGGTGTGGTCGTTCGGCTCCGGTTACGGGGGAAACGCGATCCTCGCCAAGAAGTGCTTCGCGCTGCGGATCGCGTCGGTGATCGGCCGCGACGAGGGATGGCTCGCCGAGCACATGCTGCTGATCCGCGTGATCGATCCGGAGGGCACGGCTTTCCATCTCGCCGCGGCGTTCCCGTCGGCGTGCGGCAAGACGAATCTCGCGATGCTCCGGCCCACCCTTCCGGGCTGGCGCGTGGAGACCATCGGCGACGACATCGCGTGGCTGCGGCCCGGCACCGACGGGCGGCTCTGGGCGATCAACCCCGAGGCCGGCTTCTTCGGCGTCGCCCCGGGGACCGGCGAGTCGACCAACGTCACGGCCGTCGAGACGCTGTGGGGTCACACGATCTTCACGAACGTGGCCCTGCGCCCGGACGGCGACGTCTGGTGGGAGGGGCTCACCGACGAGGCTCCGCCGCACCTGATCGACTGGCGGGGGGAGCTGTGGACACCGGCATCCGGCACGCCCGCCGCGCACCCGAACTCGCGGTTCACGGTCAGTGCCGCGCAGTGCCCGCAGATGGCGCCCGACTGGGAAGAGGCCGTGCCGCTGGATGCGATCCTGTTCGGAGGTCGGCGGGCGACGAACGTGCCGCTGGTGGTCGAGGCGACGGACTGGACGCACGGCGTGTTCCTGGGCTCGACGATCTCGTCCGAGCGCACCGCCGCGGCGGAGGGGACGGTCGGGGAGCTGCGCCGCGACCCGTTCGCGATGCTGCCGTTCTGCGGCTACAACATGGCGGACTACTTCGCGCACTGGCTGCGGGTCGGCCAGTCGCTGCGGTTCGACCGCGCGCCGCGGATCTTCCAGGTGAACTGGTTCCGCAAGGGCGCCGACGGCCGGTTCCTGTGGCCGGGGTTCGGCGAGAACTCACGGGTCGTGGAGTGGATCTGCCGCCGCGTGCAGGGCGCCGTGGGCACGGTGGACAGCCCGATCGGACGCCTGCCGAGGGTCGGCGACCTGACCCTGGACGGGCTCGACGTCTCGCGCGACGACCTCGACGAGCTCTTCGCGGTGGATGCCGCATCGTGGCTGCGCGAGGCGGAGCTCACCGAGGAGTTCTTCGCGATGTTCGGCGACCGGCTGCCGCCCGCGCTGCGTGCGGAGCTCGCCGCGCTCCGCCACCGGTTGGCCGCCGCGTCCTGATCCGGCTGCTGCGGCAACCTGCCCCACCCGTCCCGCCGCGCCCCACCCCCGCCGCGCCCCCGCCCCGCCCTGCCCCCGCCGC
>NZ_JASGFE010000027.1:0-33685 GCF_047605725.1 Microbacterium sp. | reverse complement strand
GGCGCCTCATCGCCGAAGCCTGGACCCGCTACCGCTGGGACGACCGACCCGCCCGCCGACCATGACCTATCCGCGCGACCTCTTAGTAGAACCGGCGACATGCGAAACATCCGTTGGCGCGAGAGCGGTGAACGGTTCGGCGAGTACCGCGTCGGACTGTTCGTCCTCCTCGCCGATGTAGATGCGCTCGAAGAACGCCTGGTTGGCTAGATGTTCTATGCAGCTAGAGCGTGCCTCCTAAGGTGTCTTGATGTGCAGGATGGTGGTTGCGGGTAGGACTCCGCCGAGGAAGGTGCGGGCGTGCTTTTCGTAGCGGTCGACCTCCCGCGCGCCCTTTCGGCTTGCGGCGGGCGATCTGGTCTGATCGCTCCGGGATCGTATGCGGGACCCGGCGCTGCCGCGACGAGCGCACCGAACTCGTGCGCGTGGTGCCGGTTCGCTTCGCGGTGGTAGGGGGCTGGTCACGCCGTGGCGCTGTATCGCTGCCGGGCGGCTTCACCGCTGGTGCCGATCGCCTCGCCCACTGCGCGCCAGGACAGGTGCTGCTCGCGCGCAGCTCGTACCGCGTCGGCAAGCTCTTTCTCGGCGGCGTCGCGTCGCCAGGCGGCGAGCTTGACCGCCATCGTGGGCGGGAGGGGTGCGTCCTGGTCGCCGGGCTTCGGGTCGTAGTTCTCGAAGGCGTCGGCGAACTCGTCGGCACGGGCCTTGATGTCTTCAATGGAGCGTCGAGTCATGGTGGTTCACCTCAGATACTTGGTTCGGGCCGGGCGCATGGCGTGCGCGATGGCGATGACACCGTGCCACTCGATCACACCGACCTCTACAAGGATGCCGGTCTCATCGAGGGCCGATGAACATTGTCATCGAGTCGTTTGCACGAAATGGCGGACAGGGAAACGGAGCGCATGGAGCATCACCGCATCCGTGACACCGTGCCGGTAGGCACTGTCGAGGATGATCGGCTCCGGTTCCATGTCACAAGTTTATTTGCCGCAAGGGAACTTGCCAAGCGGTGCTGTCAGCGCGTCTTCGCCCACACCGTTCCCCGGTGAACCCCGAACCGGCGCGTTCACGCTCACGCCCTGCCCGCGGGCCGTTCGCATAGCGTCCACGTGTCTTGATGTGCAGGATGGTGGTTGCGAGTAGGACTCCACCGAGGAAGGTGCGGGCGTGCTTGTCGTAGCGGTCGGCCTCCCGCGCGTCCTTTCGCCTTGCGGCGGGCGATCTGGTCTGATCTCTCCGGGATCGCATGCGGGACCCGGCGCTCACGCGACGAGCGCACCGAACTCGTGCGCGTGGTGCCGGTTCGCTTCGCGGTGGCAGGGATCGGGTGGCCTTCCCCAGCGAAGCCGTTCGCGGCTTGGCGAGGTGTGGAGGCACGCAGGTAGGACACGGCGCGGAGGAACAGGCGGACGTCGCCTGAGGATCGGGCACGCTCAGCACGATGGGCGTTGTGGAAACCCGGCCGCCGCACGGACCTGCCCGGTAAACTCGTATGCATCGCTGACGGAAGGAGTTGCATCATGTCGATCACGGCTATCACCACCGCTCAGCGAGCCGAGCGGGAGCGCCAGGTCGCCGAAGCCATCCACTCCGGCGAGATGGAAGGGCTCCCCACCAGCGAGGCGACCAAGGCTGACGCTGACAAGTACGTTTCCGGCGAGATCGACCTCGCCGAACTCGAGGCCCGGGTGCGCACCCGCTACGGGATTGCCTGACTTCGTCGACCCCTATCTCGATCCAGCGACGGGCGTGCTGAAGATCCTCGTCGGCGCCAGCACCCAGGCCGGCCTCGACCGGATCGAAGGCGACCTCGTCCCGATTCGCGCGCTGCGCCTCGCAGCCGACCCACCGCAGCCGACCGGCGGCGAAGTCGCACGGGCCAAAGCACTGTACCTCTGAACCACCGCGCGAGAAGAGGCAGAGCTTTCACTCTTTCCCGCCGACAAGTTCTCTGGCGCGCGTCGCGCCGAGAGCGGCGGTGGAGATCAGCGGACCCGGTAGCGCAGCTCTGCGAATCGGCCGAGCTGTCGAACACCCATCAGGGTCAGACGGTCCCAGCCGATGTTTCTGGGCAGCAACGGTTTTCCTGAGGTCAGGGTGGTCGGGGCGATGGTGATCACCAGTTCGTCCAAATGGCCGGCGTCGGCGAACTGGCCCGCGAGGTCTCCTCCGCCCATCACCCAGAGATCATGATCGCCGGCGGCCGCCGCCAAGGCGTCCCAGTGGGCGTCGACGTCACCGTGGACGAACCGGATGTCGACACCCGGGACGGTGGGCAGCTCCCGGCTGGTGAAGACGAACGTCGGGCGGTCCGCGTACCATCTCGTCCAGTTCTCCGGTCGCTCGAGCGGGTTCTCCGTGCGCAGAACCCACTCATAGGTCGCGGAGCCGAGAGCGAGGGCGCCGATACCAGCGATGAACGACTCGATATCGCCGGTGACATCTTCTTGCGGGATGCTCAGCAGCCACTCCAGCGAGTCATCCTCGGTCGCGAGGAACCCGTTCAAAGTAGACGCGGTGTAGTAGATCGATCTGGGCACGCCCGGAACGTAACACGAGGCGCCGACAGGAGTCGGGCGGCGCAGCAGCGCTCCGGAGTCGGCCTCGATCCGTGTCCAGGGCCGCTGCGGTGCGCCGATGGCGGTCATGAGGTCAGGGCGATGGTCGCGACGAAGGCCGCGACGAGGATGTCGAGCACTGCGCAGAACTGGGCGAACGAGTGATCCACGACTCGTCCGGTGCGGTGGTGGTGGATGTCCCACGCAGCGTGGGAGAGGAGCGCCGCGGCGACCAGCAGGCCACCGATGGTCGCATCCGTGTGAAGGGCGAGCAGCGCGGTCGCGCCCAGGACGAGCATCGCGGCGGACTGCAGCGGCAGTGCCAACCACGGGCGAGTGCGCCGACCCAAAATGCCCACTGCCAGGAGGGCCGCGGCCAGGGCGAGGATCCACGGCGTCGCGTCGAGCCCAGCGAACTTGTCCAGCCCGATCAGTGTGAACGTGACCCCGAAGGCGACCCACGCAGCCCATCGGCGCCCGGTGGCTGCTGCCGCCAAGTACACCAACCCGGATGCCGCGACGATGGCCGCGATATCTCGCCCGTCGTCCAGCCCGTACGCGGTTGCCGCTGCGACGAGCACTGCAAGCACTGCCGGCCAGGTCCGTCGCCACCGCGGCCCCCGGTGGCTGAGCCGTGCCGGGCCGCGATGCCGTTCCGGCGTCATGGTCGCATTCATCTCCAGACTCCTTCTTCTTGAACACAGGTGTCCGACTTGATAAAGTGTACGTCAATGTTCGAGTTGATCGGAAGGGTCGATCGCATGCAGACGCCGCGTCGCTTCGAGGCTGCAGGCAAGGGGGCCACCCGGAAACAGGGCGCACTCGTCCAGCTCCGGCCGGCGGTGACAGCCGACGCCGTGGACATCGCGCGCATCTGGCAGGAGGGGTGGACTGACGCCCACCTCGGCCATGTTCCCGATGCCCTGGTCGCCGCGCGCACTCCCGCTTCGTTCGCTGAACGAGCCCATGAACTCCTCGCCGACACGCTCGTCGCCGTTCGGCGTGACGTGGTCGCCGGATTCGTGACGATCGACGGCGATCAGGTGGACCAGCTCTACCTGGACCGCGTTGCGCGCGGCGCCGGCATCGGCGCGGCGTTGCTCACCGCAGCGGAACAGGTCGTGATCGCGGGAGGTCACCGCCGGGCCTGGCTGGCGGTGGCGACCGGGAACGCCAGCGCCCGGCGCTTCTATGAGCGGCAGGGCTGGATCGACGACGGCCCCTTCATGCACCAGGCACCCGTCCCGGGCGGGGCGGTCGCGGTCGACTGCCACCGGTTCCTGAGCCCGGAGCGGTGAGCTGTCGAAATGGGCCTCCGCAGATCACCTAGTAACATGAACAGCGCTGTCCATGCTAGGAGGTTGTCGATGGCTTCCAGTCATACCGAAACGAGCACTCGTGGCGACGGCGGCACGGCAACGCGCCGCAAGCGTGCCGACGCGCTGCGGAACATCGAGGCGATCATCGACGCAGCCACCCGGCTACTGGCCGTCAACCCCGACGCGAGCGTGAACGAGATCGCCGAAGAAGCCGGCGTCGGCCGGATCACCCTCTACGGGCACTTCGACTCCCGGGCCACCCTGCTCCGCGAGGTCTCCGAGCGGGCGATCGCACACACCGAGGAAGAGCTCGCGCGGGTCGACCTCGACGGCGACCCGAGCGATGCGCTCGGCCGGCTCTTGGAGGCCACCTGGCATCTGACGCATCGCTTCGGTGCGCTCGTGGTCGCCGCTTCCCAGGCACTGTCACCCGAGCAGATGCGCCGCGCTCACGATGAGCCCTTTGCCCGCGCGCGGGGGCTGCTGGAGCGAGGTCGCGCGGCGGGCGAGTTCCGGGGAGATGTGCCGATCGAGTGGCAGATCAGTATGATCCAGGCGATCCTTCACGGGGCATCCGCCGCGGTGCACCGCGGCGACATCACGGCCGATGACGCACCCACGCTCGTGCGAGAGACCGTCATGGCATCCCTCTCCGGGTGATCTTCTGACAGCGTGCTTGCTCGTCACGATCCCTTTGCTGCGAGGTCACCTCTTGACGCCCCGGCCGAAGGAGGCCACCGATGCGTGACCGTGCCACGGTGCTCCCCGCCGGTCTCGCCGTGGGGAGAGCCGGATCTCTACCCGTGCGCAGAGGCGCACCACCACGACTCCACGATTCGCTTGTGGGTATGAACGAACCAGCACCGCGAGATGCCGACGCCGTCGTGAGCGTCCGAGGCCTGTCGAAGTCCTACGGAGGCAAGCTCGTCCTCGATAGCTTCGACATGGACATCCAGGCCGGTGAGGTCGTCGGGCTGATCGGCGCGAACGGTGCCGGAAAGACCACCGCCGTCGAGTGCATCCAAGGCCTGCGTCGTCAGGATGCCGGCACCATCCGCGTCTTCGACCTCGACCCCACCCGCGAAGCGCAGCGCGTCCGGTCGCAGATCGGCAGCCAGCTGCAGGACTCGGGTCTGCCTGACCGGATGCGGGTGTCCGAAGCGGTCGCCTTGTTCGCGGGCCCGGATGCCACGAACCCGGCCACCCTGATGGAGCAGTTCGGGATCGCCCACCGCGCCCGGGCCCCGTTTGCCGGTCTCAGCGGCGGCGAGCGGCAGCGGCTGTTCCTGGTGCTCGCCCTGCTGAACCGACCTCGGCTGGTCATCCTCGATGAACTCACACAGGGCCTCGACCCCGCAGCCCGCCGAGGCGTCTGGGCCGCTGTCGAGCAACTGCGCCAAACCGGCGTCACCGTGCTGCTGGTCACGCACGAGCTCAGCGAGGCCGAAGCACTGTGCGACCGTGTGATCGCGATGCGGGCCGGACGGGTTCTCGACCAGGGCCGCCCCGCCGAGCTCATCGACAGGCACGCCGGCCAGGCGATCATCCGCTTCACCCTTCCCGCCTCCGATGACCATGCGGCGGCGGCGGCGCTGCAGCAGCTCAACCGCATGCCCGAAGTGCAGTCGGTGACCCGTGCCGGCAGCACCATCACCGTCCGAGGCAGCCGCATCGTCATCGCCCACGTCGGCGCCTGGCTCACGGCCCGGCCTGATCCGATCCCCACCGACCTCGACGTGCACATCCCGGATCTCGAATCCGCCCTGCTGACGCTGCTCACGGACCCGTCTGGCGACACGACCGACAAGACACCTGCCGACGTGGCGACGATAGGAGGCGCACGATGACGAACGCAGTACTCACCCGACCGGCCCGGGCCGACGGTCCGAAGTCACGGAGCCACTCTGTGACCGGCAAGCTGCTCGCCCAGGAGCTGCGGCTGGTCTCACGCGACCCCTTTACGCTGATCTTCGCCGTCGGGTTTCCGGTGCTGTGCATGCTCACCCTGGGCGGTGTGTTCGGCACCGAACCGGCGCACGGCTTCCCGATCAACCCCGCTCACTACTACATCGCCTCCTACTTCACGGTGATGATCGGCGCCGTGGGGTTCGTGATGCTGCCGCTGCACATCGCCTCCTACCGTGAGCGGGGGGTGCTGCGCCGCTTCACCGCCGCCGGATTCTCCCGCTGGTCGTTCCTGTACGCCGAGTCATGGCTGGGGCTCATCTCGATCGCGGTCGCCGGGATCGTGCTGCTGCTGGTCGCCGCCCCTGTCTACGGCGTTCCGCCCGTGCAGGATCCGCTGCGCGCCGGAGCAGGGATCGTGGTCGCCTCGATCGCCTTCGTCGCGATCGGCGTTCTGCTCGGGACGCTCCTGCCCACCGCGCGCGCCGCGCAAGCCGTGGGACTCCTGCTGTACTTCCCGTCCTTCCTCCTTGGTGTCGGCGGCCCGCCGACCTCGGTCATGCCCCCAGTGCTGCGGACGATCGCCGAGAACCAACCCCTCGCCCTCGCAAACCAAGCCATCCGCGACCCCTGGCTCGGCCTCGGCGACGGCACGGTACCGCTGCTGATCGTCGCCGCCATCGCCATCGCAGCCACCGTGCTCGCCGCACCCAGGAGCCGGCTATGACACCACCGATCGGCATTCGAGCGCGACTGGCGCGCGCAGCACCCGTCGTCGCCGCGCCCACGGCGATCACCGTCCTCACCGCGGCCGGTGCCGTCCAGACCCACCGCGAACCCCTGGTCGCCGTGGCCCTCTGCGCCCTGGCGATCGCGACGAGTGCAGCGTTGGTCTGGAGCGATGCGAAGGGAATGCCCCTCATCGTTGGGCTCGCCGTTCTGGCTGCCGGTGTCACCCTGGCGTGCTGGGGCGATCCGCGCAATCTCGGCTGGTTCGGCGCGTGTGTCATCGCCGGCTGGGCTGCACTCGTGCTCCCGACCCGGTGGGCCATCGCCGTCGGCGCCGCGCTGGCGGCGGAGTTCGCCGTCATGCTGGCCGTGGTCAGCCGCGAGCCGGGCTGGGTCACGTGGATGTTCGGCGTCGCCCTCACCTGCGGAGCGTTCGTGTTCGTCCGCCGACAACGGGAGCTCGTCGCGCGACTGCATGCCGCCCAGGCCGAGCTCGCCGAGCGCGCCCGCACCGACGAGCGGCACCGCATCGCCCGGGAGATGCATGACTTCGTCGGACACAGCCTCACCGTCGCGCTGCTGCACCTCGGCAGCGCCCGCCTCGCCCTCGACGACGACCTGGATGCCGCCCGCACCGCGCTCGCCGAGGCCGAGACCGCCACGCGCGACAGCCTCGACGACGTGCGCGCCGCCGTCGGACTCATGCGCAGCACCGACAACAACGTCGCACCGCCCGCGCCCGGCATCGCGGACGTGCCGGATCTGGTCGACTCCTATCGCAACGCGGGAGCCGACGTTCATCTCGACGTGCGGGGAACACCAGCCAGGGTCACCGCCAGCCGCAGCCTCACCGCATACCGGGTGGTGCAGGAGTCCCTCACCAACGCGGTCCGCCACGGCAACGGCGGGCCGATCGGCGTCCGCATCGACGCCACGGCGGATCACACCAGAATCACTGTCCGCAACTGTTGCTCGACACCCGCGCAGCATCGCTCCGGCACCGGAATCGCCGCCATGAATGAACGCCTGGCCGCGGTCGGCGGCACGCTCTCCTCCGGACCCGCCCCGGGTGGATGGCTCGTCGAGGCGGTGATCCCCTCATGACCGAGCCGTACATCCGCGTGCTCGTCGTCGACGACCAAGAGCTCATCCGCACCGGGCTTCGCGGCATCCTCCGCGAACGCTACGGCTTCACCATCGTCGGAGAGCTCGACACCGGGATCGAGGTGGCGGATGCCGTCGACCGACTCTCGCCCGATGTCATCGTGATGGACATCCGGATGCCCCATGTCGACGGGATCACCGCCACGCGTACGCTCGCCCGCTCAGGCAACGCGCCACCCGTGTTGGTGCTGACCACCTTCGATGAGGACGAGACTCTTGCAGGTGCGCTGCGAGCCGGCGCCGCTGGGTTCCTGCTCAAGGGCGCCCCAGCCGAAGATCTGCAGCGAGCCGTCCGCACCCTGGCCGAGGGCGGCGCCTGGCTCGATCCCGCCGTCGCCGGCCGCGTCCTGACCACGTACCGCGAGGGTCGTCCGCCGATGCGGCCGGGTGACGAGGTCGACCGGCTCACTCCGCGCGAGAAGGACGTCCTCGCCCTCGTCGGCGCCGGGCTGTCGAACAGCGAGATCGCCGCAGACCTCTTCCTCGGCGAAGGCACCGTCAAGACCCACATCACCCATATCTTCACCAAGCTCGATCTGCGCGACCGGGCCGCAGCCGTCGTCTTCGCGTTCGACCACGGCCTCGTCCAACCCGGCGACCCTCGGCAGCCCGAGGGTGCGTGAGCGCCCGATTCAGTACCACTCGGCCAACATCAGAAAGGGAGATCTCGATGAAAGTGCACGCCGATCTGAACCTGTCGATCGATGGGTTCGGCAGCCCGCCGAACCCCACGCCCGAGGATCCGCTGGGCGAGGACTGGTTCCGCCTGGTCGACTCCTACACGGCGACGCGGACCTTCCGCGAACGCGTGCTCGGGGACGCATCCGGTGCCGGCACCACAGGGGTCGACGACAAGTACGCGGGTGCGTACTTCGGGGAGATCGGGGCCGTGATCATGGGCGCGGGCATGTTCGGCCTCGACCTGCATCCGAACGACCCGGACTGGCGGGGCTATTGGGGGGAGAACCCTCCGTTCCACGTGCCGGTGTTCGTGCTCACCCACGAGCGGCGCCCGGAACTGACGCTGGACGGCGGAAACGCGTTCCGCTTCCTCTCGGCCACGCCCGCGGAGGTGCTCGGACTGGCCGCGGAGGCAGCAGAGGGTCGTGATGTGCGGATCGGGGGAGGGCCCACCGTCGTCCGCGAGTTTCTCGGAGCGGGGCTCATCGACAGGCTCCACGTCGCTGTCGCGCCGATTCTGCTCGGCGGTGGCGTGCGACTGTGGGATGGGCTCCGCGGACTCGAGGCACGCTACGACGTGACGACCGAGGCGGCCGAGAGCGGCACGGTGCACCTCACATTCAGCCGAGCGGTCTCCGAGGCTCCCGGCACGGCTCCCTGGCGGCCAGCAGGGGACACGCTCTGATGGGCACCGAGACGCAGATCTTCGCGGGGCTTCCGGTGCGCGACCTCGCCGCGGCGATCGACTGGTACGCGGCATTCTTCGCGCGATCTCCCGATGAGATCATCGGCGATGAGGCCATGTGGCAGGTCACCGAGACCACCTGGCTGTTCGTCGCCCCCGACGAGCAGCGAGCCGGAGGCGGTCTCGTGACCTTGGGCGTGGCCAGCCTCGAGCCCTACCTGTCGCGCTGGCGTGCGGCGGGTATGGCGCACCAGCCGATCGAAACCTATGGCAATGGCGTGCAGCACGTCACCATCCTCGATCCCGACGGCAACAGCATCTCCCTGGCCGCCGCACCGACGCCGGAGGACAAAACGGAGCGGCCGGAGCACACGGAGCGGCCGCAAGCGCGCCGCGGCCGCGTGCTGTGGAGCTTCATGATGTCTCTGGACGGCTTCGTCGCAGGTCCGCACCACAGCATGGACTGGATGGCCGGCGGATACCGCGCGGAGCCAGGCGTCATCGAGGGCTACATCGAAGGCACCGGCGCGATCATCGCCGGACGCGACGGGTGGGACTCGCCGGTGGGACACAGCCCCTGGGGCGGCGCCTGGCAGGGGCCGATCTTCGTCCTCACGCACCACCCCGAAGACGCGGAGCCCGCTGAGAACGTGACCTTCCTGCATCGCGATCCGGCTGAGGTCGTTCAACTGGCGCTGGCCGCCGCCGGAGGGAAGGACATCATGGTCTTCTCCCCGAGCATCGGCGCCCAGCTCATCGACCTCGGCCTGATCGACGAGATCGACCTGCACATCGCCCCCGTCCTCCTGGGGGACGGCATCCGGCTCTACAGCAAGCCCGGTGCTGCGCCAGTTCGGCTCACTCCACTGGAGGGCGACCCGGCCTCCACGGCGAGGGTTCGCTACCGGTCGTTGTCCTGAACCAGGCATGTGCCGTGCCGGCATCCAGGTGAGCGAAGTCGATACGTTCGCGCAACATCGCATCAGGTTCGCTGGTGGGATGAGTAGCGCCATCTTGCAGCGAAAGCAGACTGTCTCCTCGGAGTCGGCGCGCCCTGGAGAACGCCGGCTGCTCGTCGGCCTGTTCGTCGTCTACCTCGCGCTTCTGACCTGGGCCATCGTGTGGAAACTCGAGACTCCCTTCATCGGCGAGAACGGTCTGCGTCACATCAAGCTGGTGCCGGTCGTGGCCAGCGGTCCAGACGGCGCCAGCGATCCACTGGAGGTCGCGGCCAACATCCTGCTCTTCCTGCCCTTCGGGATGTACCTGAGCCTGCTCATCCCGTCCTGGCCGCTCTGGAAGCACACAGGAACCATCGCCGCGGCGAGCCTGATCCTGGAGGCCGGTCAGTACGTTCTCAGGGCCGGCAGCACCGACGTCACTGACGTCATGTCGAACACCGTCGGGGGCATCGCGGGAGTCGTGACTGTCGTCATCCTGCAGCGCGCCGACAGACTAAGGACTGCCGTCGCGACGCGAATCTGCCTCGTCGGAACGGCACTCGCCCTGCTCGCCTGCGTCGGCTTCTTCGTCTCGCCGCTCGACTATGTGTTGCAGGACGTCCCGCTCGACCCTTCCTGATCGTCGCAAGAAGGGTGAGCCGGCCGCCCGGCAGCGCCTCGCCGAGGCCCGCGACGGTCATACGTCAGCGCGAGCACGCCGGGCTCGGCGAGAGGTGCTGCGGCCTTCGGTCACGATCGGTCCTCCCCGCGCCCGGCGGAGCGGGAGCGGGTGCTCGCCGTGGTCGGGTCTCCGTCGTGATCGATGCTGGCCTGTTCGCCGGCGGCCGCATAGCGGTACGACAGCAGCCGGTACTGCGGGGTGCGCATAGCGATGGCGGCGAGGAGCGCGCATGCGATGCCCGCGAGGAGAAGGATGAGGGCGATGCCGCGATTGTTCCCGGTGCCGAGCAGCGGCGCCCACAGTCGCAGACCCTGTTCGGTGCGCAGCGACGGGATGATCCAGAGCTCGGCGAGCGGGGCGATCAGCAGTGCCGTGACGGGTGCGGCGGCAGCCTCGAAGGTGTTGGCGAAGCCGAACACACGCCCCTGCTTCTCGTAGGGGACGACCCGCTGGATGACCGTCTGCTCGGCCGCCTCGACGGCGGGGATCATCGCCATGAACACCCACACTCCGACGATGTACACCCAGCCGTGTTCGCGGATGGTGCTGAGTGCGCCGGCGATGCCGATCGCGGCGGACAGCAGCAGCATGGTGCGGATGGGGTTCTTGCCGAGCCCCCTCGCGGCGACGATGGCTCCTCCCACGATGAATCCGGTCGACATGACGGCGAACCAGATGCCCCAGCCCTGCACCCCGAACAGCTCGATGCCGTACGGGTCCATGACCGTCATCGCGACGCCGCCGAAGAGGTTGTTCAGGGTGGTGAACAGCACGAGGGCGAGCAGGCCCGGTACGGCGCGGACAGCGAGCCAGCCGCCGCGCACGTCCACCCACCGGGTCACCTGCTCGGCAGCGACGACACGCCGCTCCGGGATGCGCAGCACCAGCAGGTGGACGAGCGTGAGGGCGAGTGCGCAGATCCCGATGATGAGCGTCCACCCCATTCCGAGGAAGCCGACCGAGAGTCCGCTGAAGACGCTGGTGACGATCATGCCGACGCCCTGCACGGTGCCGACCAGGCCGTTCGCGTTCGCCCGACGCTCGTCGGGCACGAGGAGCGTCACGGTGGTCGACAACGCGATCCCCCGCAGCTGTTCGACCACGGCGCCGGCCAGCAGAACGACGGCGAAGATCCAGAACCAGGGCCGGCCGAGATCGATGATCGCGGCCTCGCCGACGGCGAAGAAGAGCGCCGCATCGAGAGCGAAGACGATGAGCGCGACCAGGGTCGCCCAGACCATGACCGCCTTCTTGCGGAACCGGTCCACCAGTGTGCCGAAGAACATGCTGAACAACGAGACGAACAGCATGTACGAGGCGGCCACGGCGCCGGCGACGATCACGTTGCGCGTCTCGGCGTACGCCCAGAACGTCAGCGCGAACCACAGGAAGCTCGTCGTGACGTTGGCGACTGCGGTGTTCGCGAGCACCTGCACGAAGGTTCGGAACCCGTCAACGGGCAGCGCAGCGGGTGTCGGCTCTGCCTGGGTGCTGCTCATCGTGATCGGCGCTCCTCAGCCGTGTCGGGGTAGGGCTCAGACGCTGCCGGGACCGGGCGGCAGGGGCGCATCGAGCAGGCGCGGGCGGTAGTCGAGCAGTTGGATGCCGCCGTCGAAGGTGCGGCTCTCGATGAGGTCGAGGGCGACATCGGGGTAGCCGTCGTAGATGCGCTCCTGCCCCGTCTTTCCGGTGATGACCGGGAAGATGACGACGCGGAACCGGTCGACGAGCCCCGCAGCCAGCAGAGATCGCGCCAGCGAGAGGCTGCCGATTGTCGACAGCGGGTGCTCACTGGTCTCCTTGAGCTCGCGCACCGCTTCGACCGCGTCACCGCGGATCAGACGCGAGTTCGCCCACTCGAGGGGCTCCTCGAGCGTGTTCGAGAAGACGATCTTCTGCATCCTGCCCAGCTCGTCGTCGGCCTCGGTGGGTGGTGCGAAGCTGTGCATGAGCCGGTACGTGTTCGCGCCCATGAGCAGCGTGCTCTGGTTCTTCGCGTCCTCGCCCAGCCATGCCAGGTATTCGGGGCCTTCCAGCCCCCACCAGCCGGGCCAGCCCTCGGCGGCGCCGTAGCCGTCGAGCGAGGCGATGTAGTCGACCATGAGTTCCATGAGCGGTGGCTCCCTTCGGCGATGCGAGTCGGGCGACCCGTCGTGTATCACTTCAAAAAGTAAAGCATGCATGAGCAAATGAAGTCAAGTGCTAGTCTTGCTGCATGCGAAACCGGGAGTACGGACAGTTCTGCGGTCTGGCGCGCGCCGCCGAGGTGGTGGGGCAGCGGTGGACGCTGCTGATCCTGCGCGACCTGCTCGTGGGCCCGCGACGCTACTCCGACCTCGCGGCCGGGCTTCCCGGCATCCCCTCCAACCTGCTGTCCACGCGTCTGAAGGAGCTGGAGCAGGACGGGCTCGTGGTGCGTGAGGCGCGTAGCGGCGCGGATCGCTCGATCGTGTACGCCCTCACCGACCGTGGCGCTGCACTGCAGCCGGCACTCGATGCCCTCTCGCGCTGGGGTGCGGCCGAGATGCGCGAGCCGCGGGAGGGCGAGATCGTCACTGAGGCGTCGCTGGTCTCCGCGCTGCGGGTCGCGGCGGACGGCGGAATCCCGCCGCGTCGCCGGCTGGCCTTCACCGTCAGAGTAGGGGATGTCGCCGCCCACGCCGTCACCGGCGACGGTACCGTCGAGGTCGGTGCGGGGGAGCATCCCGGTGCCGACCTCGTGATCACCGGCGGTCCGGGATTGCGCGATCTGCTGGCCGGCGTCTTGGATCCGGCGACCGCGCTCGCCGAGAACCTGCTCACGGTCGAGGGCGACCCCGACCTGCTCACGGACTTCGTGTCGATCTTCATCGTCCCCTACAGTCCGGCCCCGGTAGCAGGCACTCATGGGGTCAGCGAAGCGTCTCGACCAGTGCCGTGACGATGCGTTGTTGGCCGACGAGGGAGGGGTGGACGCCGTCCGGACCCTGCAGATCCGGGTTGGCGGGGATGCCGAACACGTCGAAGAGGTCGACGACGGGCTCGTCGAAGGCTCTGACCGCGTCGGCGAGGGCGGCGATGTCGGTGTTCCGCCAACTGCTGGAGCCGTAGCGGAACCCGGGGTCGGCGGCCGCGCGTTCCTCGTCCACGGGGACCGGGGTGAGCCAGACCCAGCGCGCCTCGGTGCGTTCGGCAGCGATGCGACGCAGCTCGCGGAGGTTGGCGATGCTCTCGGCGAGGGTGACCTGAGGTTTGCCGCCGGCGATGCGGGTGACGTCGTTGCCGCCGAGCCCGCAGATGATCCAGTCCGGTGCGGGGTGCAGCAGGGACGGCCAGCGGCGCAGGATCATCGCGGTGGCGTGCGCGGAGAGGCCGGCGTTCACGACGGTGAGCTCGTCGTCGGGCCGGGCGATGGCGAGGACGTGGCGGAGGATCTCGGCCCAGGACTGCAGGTCGTCGGTGATGGAGTCGCCGACGGCGAGGATGCGGGCGCCGCGCGGGAACGGGAGCCTTGAGACCTGGTCGGAGAACGCGGTGTTCGTGAGCAGGTCCTGCGCGGCGGCGAGGGCCTGGGCGTTGAATCGGTCTCGGATAGCCGCGTACTCCTCGGTGCTCACACCGAATATCGCCGGCAGCGATGCGGCCAGCCCGGGGAGGTAGCCGTAGAGCTTCTCCAGGTGCACGTACTGCAGTTGCGCTGCCGCCTGCGGTGCGTAGGGCCTTGTGCTGTTCATGCCAGTGCTCCCTGGGCCGGGCGGGATTCGGTATGGCGGGTCTTGGGGAGCAGGAACCCGGCGACGACGAGCCAGATCAACGACCCGAACCGTCCGATCGGGATGAGGAACTGCAGCGGCTCGAGCACCATGCTCAGGAAGCTCAGCTCAGCGAGCACCGCGATCACGAGCCCGATCCACGCGAACCACGTCGGGATCAGTCGCAGCAACAGGGCAGGGACGGCGATGCCGGCCACCAAGAGCCCGAGCCCGAGGACGTGCGCGAACCCGCCGGCGGCGAAGCTCACGTAGGCGAGCGCGTGGGTGAGCTCCGGGTCGGCGCTCACGACCGGCTGGCTCTGGGTCCAGGTGACGATCGCGGAGACCGCGAGCAGTATCGCCGCGGCCGTGCCGCCGAACAGTCCGATGTTCGGGCCGGGCACGCGGATGCCGAGTCGCAGCTGGCGGGCGTACATCGTGGCGGCGTAGAGCCCGAGCGGGATGGACGAGCCCAGCTGCAGCATCGCCGCGAATCGGACGGCGAAGCCGTGGTCGGCGAAGAATCCGGCGACGGTGTCGGTGTCGCCGAAGGGGGAGGTGATGGTGCCGCCGCCGGAGAGCACCGCCATCGAGATCAGGCTGCCGATCAGCAGGCCGAGGGAGGCAAGGCCGAGGATGCCGGGGTGGGGACCGCCGGCCGCGCGGGCCGGGGCGGTGGTGTGAGTGCTCATCGGGAGCTCCTTTCATTCATAGAAGCGATAGTACACACTATGAATGATTCTGCAAGTGAGTTATTGTGGATGGTATGAACGGTCTCCGTCCGCGTCGCATCGCCTTCCTGCTCGCCCAGCTCGGCGCAGACGCCTCCGCCGCCTTCGAGGAGGCGCTCGCGCCGCTGGGCATCACCGCGTCCGAGGCCGGCCTGCTGCGCCTGATCGGACGCAACCCCGGGATCAGCCAGAAGGCGGCGAGCGAGCAGCTCGGCGTCGGGCCGAGCCGGGTCGTCGCGGTACTGGACCGGCTCGAACGTGCCGGGCACGTCGAACGGCGACGCAGTGCGACAGACCGTCGCAGTCACGAAGTACACCTCACCGCCGACGGTGAGCGTCTCCTCGCGGCACTGCGTCCCATCGCCGAGGCCCATGAGGCGGCCTTCACGCAAGGCCTCGACGAAGGTGACCTGGAGCGGCTCGCCACCAGTCTCGCCGCGATCGCCGCATCCCGAGGACTCAGCCGCGAGATCCATCGCGACACCCGGGGCCGGGGTTGAACATGCCATGACATCGAGAGAACCATCGGCATCCCGAGGTCCGCACCCGGCCGGGGGCAGAGATCTGCATCCGACCGTGGTCAGAGGTGCGAACGCGCTCGTGGGTGGTGCTCGCCGAACGTGGCGAAGTCCTTACCTTCGTCAGTGGCGAAGGCACGGGTGGCGTGGAGAGCATTGAAGGGTGATCTCATTCGACACGGTGACGAAGCGCTACGGAGCGCGGACGGCCCTGGACGCGCTGTCCGTGGAGGTGCGCAGCGGCCATGTGACAGGATTACTCGGCCCAAACGGTGCCGGCAAGTCGACCGCGATGCGGCTGCTGCTGGGATTGGACCATCCGACACACGGCAGCGTGACGATCGACGGGGCACCCTACGCGCAGCTGCGTCATCCGCTGCACAAGGTCGGCGCTCACCTCGACGCGCGCTCCTGTCATCCGAGGCGCAGCGCGCGGGCGCACCTTCTCGGGTTGGCCCGGTACGCCGGGATTCCCGCCCGCCGTGTCAGCGACGTGATCGATATCGTCGGGCTGGGATCCGTCGTGCGGCGGCGGGCTGGGAGCTTCTCGCTCGGCATGGGGCAGCGACTCGGAATCGCCGCGGCGCTGCTGGGCGATCCCGAGGTGCTCGTTCTCGATGAGCCGATGAACGGGCTCGACATCGATGGCGTCCGTTGGATCAGATCACTGCTGAAGTCGTTCGCATCCGAGGGGCGAACTGTGCTGGTCTCCAGCCACCTCATGGCGGAGATGCACCAGACCGTCGACCGCGTGATCGTCCTCGGCAAGGGCCGCCTCCTCGCCGACTGCACGACCGACGATCTGGTCACCTCGGTCGCGGACGTCGTCGTTCTGCGCACACCGGACACGGGAGTTGTCTCCTCACTTGTACGGACCCTTCAGAGATCGGGAATGTCGGTCGAGCAGACTGGGCGAGGATCGTTCGCCATCACGGGTGGGACCGCGGACGCCATCGGCGACGCGGCGTTCGAGCACGGGGTGCGGGTGCATACGCTGTCGGCCACCCCCGCGACGTTGGAAGACGGCTACCTGCGGATTGTGGAGGACGAGTTCGAATTCCGGGTGCCGGGAGAGCAGGAAGGCGGTGAGGCGCGGTGATCAGCGCGTTGCGGGCGGAGTGGGGCAAGACGTTCTCCCTCCTCTCGCCCATCCTGTGTCTGGCCGCCACCCTGGTCATCGTGGTGATCACCGCGCTCTCGCTCGGAAATGACTTCGTGCGCGGGATCGACATCGGTGAGCAGCCGCTGGGGGCGGTGGCAGGCGTTGCCGATGTGCTCGGACCCGCGGTGCAGTTCGGCAATCTTACGTTCGCCGCGTTCGCGATGGTCACGATCACCGCTGAATACTCCAGCGGCAGCATCCATTCGACGTTTCAGGCGCAGCCGCGCCGCGCGATCGTCCTCGCGGGCAAGACCGTGATCAGCATCATGGTCGGCCTGCTCAGTGGCACGATCGTCGGGGCACTGGGGCTGGCGGCGGGGCTGCTCGCACTGGAAGGACACACCGCCGCTCTGCGAGAGCCAGCGGTTGTTACTGCGCTGCGCGTGGGCGTGCTGTTCGCCGTCACAGCGATCCTGGTGATCGCGATCGGCGTCATCGTCCGCAGCGCTGTCGGTACCCTCGCGGTCAGTCTCGTCATGCTGGTCGGGATGCTGGCGCTGCCCCCCTCGGTGAGCAGGTGGACGCCCGCCGGAGGTGCCGCGGCGTTCGTCACGGCGGACAACGCCGACTACCCAGCCTTCGTCGGCATATCGGTCGTGGCCGCGTGGGCAGCCGCGACATACATGATCGCATCCGTGCTGCTGCAGCGTCGTGATGCGTGAGTCCTCGGGGAGACCCGTGGTGAGGAGAAGATGAGCCGACACCCGACTCGAAGCACCGCGAGCACCGTCGTGGTGGTCGTGATGTGCGCCGTGGCAGAAGTTGCGCTCCTGGGCTGGTGGGCCGTCACTCGCTCGACGGTGGTCTACTTGCTTCTGCAGCTGGTCCTGATCGTCGTGGTGTGGCTCGGGGTGATGATCGTCCGGCATCGGCTCCACCGCCACGAGTACGAGGAAGCCATCGCAGCGAACGCGGTGCTCGCCGACCGTGCCCGGCTCGCGGACGAGCTGCACGATACCCTCGGTCACGACCTGAGTCTGATCGCCCTGAAAGCCGGGAGCCTGCAGGTGCGAGCAGACGGTTCCGTGCGGGATCTTGCCGCCGGCATCCGGCATGACGTCGACCTCGCCGTCGAGCGGCTCCGCAGGGCGCTCGATGACACGCGCGCCGCGGACTCGGCCGAGTCGGTCGATGGGATGATCGAGCGACTCACCGCGGCGGGTGTATCGATCACTCGCACTGGGCACCTGCCCCAGGGGCTCCCGCGGGAAGTCGAGCTCGCGGCTTCCCAACTGGTTCGCGAGGGCCTGACCAATGCGCTCAGACACGCGCCGGGCAAGCCGATCGGCATCACGTACCGCACTACGCCTGCCGACGTGGAGATCGAGATCCACAACCCCATGCCCGGCGCTCCTGACCGCGAATCAAGAAGCCCGACATCGGGAACCGGTCTCGACCGTCTCCGCCGTCGGCTCGACGTGCTCGGCGGTGACTTCCAGATCACGGATGACTCCGGCGGGTTCACGATCACCGGGCGTCTTCCCAGACGCGTTCGGCCCGGATCCTCTCGCGACTCCTTGCCGCGCACGTCGCCCTGGCGCAAGACCATCCGTTCGGCGCTCATTCCGGTCGCCGCGACGGTGGCGATCGCGCTGGGCTTCTACGCCTGGGCTGTGAACGATTCCGTTGCCGAGGAGGACAGCTTCGCCGGGCTTCAGGTCGGCATGTCCGATGCCGACGCCGCGCGATCACTCCCCGCTCGCGAGGCTCCCGTCAGGCTCGTCCCGTCACCACCGCACGACAGCAGATGGGTCTGCGAGTACTACACCGACGGCAACTTTCCGCTGGGTCTGGCCGTGTTCGAAGTGTGCTTCGAAGCCGGTTCCATCGTGCGGCTGACCGATCTGCGGGCATCACCATGGCTGTGATCCGTGTGCTCCTCGCCGACGACGACACTGATGTCCGCGCCACGTATCGGTCGATCCTCGAGTCCGACCCGATCATTCACGTGATCCCCGCGGAGGCCGCAAGCGGACGGGAAGCCATCGTGAAGACGCTCGACGAGAAGCCCGATGTCGTCATCATGGACATCCGGATGCCGGAGCTCGACGGACTCGTCGCTCTCGAGCACATCCGCCGCGCGCGCCCCGAGCAAGCAGTGCTGATCGTCACCACCTTCGGCGACGCCGAGTATGTCGCCCGCGCAGTGAGCCTCGGGGCCAACGGGTTCCTCACCAAGACGGGAGACCCCTACGACCTCCTTCGCGGCGTCAAGGCCGCCGCGGCCGGAGGAGCCGCCCTGTCACCGGCCATCGCCGCTCACCTCATCGACGTGCTCCGCGTGAGCGCACAGCGGCCAGCACGACGCACCGTCGCCGCTGCGGATCTCACGGCACGCGAGCGCGAGGTGCTGTCTCTGCTTGCCCGGGGGAAGTCCAACGCCGAGATCGCCGCCGAGCTGTTCCTCGTGGAGGGGACGGTCAAGGGCTACGTGAGTGGGATCTTCACGCGCCTCGGCGTCCGCAACCGCGTCGAGGCGGCGATCAAGGCCCATGAAGCAGGAATCGTCTGATGGTGGATGTCGGCACAGACGAGGGCGAGCCGGTCCCTTCCTCTGGTGCCGGAGCCAAGCGCGCGCACCGGAGAAACGCGTACGCCCACGATATGTGCGGCTTCGTAGCATGTGACGCATGCGTGTGTTGATCGTCGAGGACGAGCCGTTGATGGCCGAGGCCATCCGCGACGGACTGCGCCTGGAGGCGATCGCCGCTGACATCGCCGGTGACGGCGACACCGCTCTCGAGCTGCTGGGCGTCAACGACTACGACATCGCTGTGCTCGATCGTGACATCCCGGGCCCGTCCGGTGACGAGGTCGCCGCGAGCATCGTCGCCTCCGGCAGCGGGATGCCGATCCTGATGCTGACCGCCGCGGATCGCCTCGACGACAAGGCATCCGGATTCGGGCTCGGCGCCGACGACTACCTCACCAAGCCGTTCGAGTTGCGCGAACTCGTACTGCGACTTCGCGCGCTGGATCGGCGGCGATCCCGCAGCAGGCCGCCGGTGCGGGAGATCGCGGGGTTGCGGCTCGACCCCTTTCGCCGTGAGGTCTACCGCGACGGACGGTATGTCGCGCTCACCCGCAAGCAGTTCGCCGTGCTCGAGGTGCTCGTCGCGGCGGAGGGCGGCGTGATCAGCGCCGAGGAACTGCTCGAGAAGGCGTGGGATGAGAACGCCGATCCGTTCACGAACGCGGTACGGATCACCGTCTCGGCCCTCCGCAAGCGTCTCGGCGAGCCCTGGGTCATCGCCACCGTACCTGGTGTCGGCTACCGCATCGATACGGCGCCAGAGACCGGGGCCGTAGGAGGCGCGTATGGGTAGACGGCGAGGCCTGAGCGCCCGCGTCAAGCTCACCCTCAGCTATGCGGGGTTCCTCGTCTTCGCCGGCATCCTGCTCCTGGGAGTGACGTGGTACTTCCAGATCCGGGAGACGTCCGTCTTCTACCTTCCGACGCTCGACGACTTCCTGCTCGTCTTCGACCCGGGCAACTTCGGTCCTCGAATCTTCACACCCGCAGCGATGCTGGTGCTCCTGGGCCTGCTGCTCGTCGGGCTTGCCGGTGGGTGGATACTCGCCGGCCGCATGCTCGCGCCGTTGACGCGCATCACGAGCGCTGCGCGAAAGGCTGCGAACGGGTCGCCTACTGGCCCATCCATATCGAGAACGTATGGAGAACGTCATACGGCCTGGTAACGCTGCTCTTCGTTGACTGATGGTACGAGCCACTTCAGACAACCCAAGGATGCAGAAATGACCACGGCCTTCTCGATGACGAACGCTCCCCTTGAGACGCGCAGGCGCCTCTGGCTGCCACTTCTGGCGGCGCTCTTCGTGCTGGTTGCCGCTGGTTGCACGAGCCAGTCGGAGGACACGGACACCGGCCGGCAAGGCGACGCAGGCACCAGTTCGGCGATCGATTTCTCCCAGTGCATGCGCGACAACGGGGTGGAGGACTTTCCAGACCCAGACGCCTCTGGCCAGCTCACCATCGACGCGATCGCCAACAACACGAACATCGACACCAGTAGCACGAGCTTCGAGCAGGCGCTCACCGCATGCCGGGATCTGCAGCCTGCCGGATTCACCGGCTACCAGCGCACCGATGAGCAGCAGGCGGCGGCGCTCGTCTTCGCACAGTGCGTTCGCGACAACGGGCTCACGGATTTCCCCGACCCCGGCCCCGGCGATCCGCTCATCGACACCACCAAGATCCCATCCGCGAACCAGCCCGGCGGCATGGACAGGCTCAATGCCGCCTTGGACGGGTGCGACCAGCTGATGGGCGACGCGGGCGTCACGCCGTGAAGAAGCGCACCATTGTCCTGGTCGTCGTGACGACTGTCGTAGCGGCCGTCTGCATCGGCGGGGCTGCCTTCTACTTCGGCAAGCCCGACACCGCCACAGCAGAGTCGGCCGCACCGGTGACGACCGCAACTGTCGAGCGTGGCGATCTCTCGCAGGTCGTCTCTGCCAGCGGGACGCTGACCTATCGCGCCCGTCCCGACGGCACGCCCTACGTCGCGATCAACCAGGCGAGCGGCATCTACACCGCGTTGCCCGCGACCGGCGACGCCGTCGGATGCGGCGACACTCTCTACCGCGTGGACGACAAGCCGGTGCTCCTGCTCTGCGGCGAGCTCCCGCAGTACCGCGACCTCGAGATCGGTGCGACAGGCGCGGATGTCGCCCAGCTCAATCGAAACCTCGATTCCCTCGGCTACGATCAGGCCGCGGGCGTCGAGATCGACCCCGCGGACGACGTCTTCAGCTGGAGCACATGGGCGGCTCTCACCAAGCTTCAGCATGATCGGGGCCAGGACGAGACGGGCGAGCTCGCTCGCGTCGACGCCGTGGTGCTTCCGTCGCCGGTCCGGGTGGGGGGTGTGCCCGCCCAGTTGGGCACCGGCGCTCAGCCGGGCACGGCCGTCGTTCACGCCACCTCTGACACTCTGGTCGTCCAGGTGAGCCTCGATCCGTCCCAGCGAGCCGACGTGCTCATGGATTCGCCGGTGCTCATCACATTGCCGGGCAGTACCTCGACCACCGGCAAGGTCGCAGAGATCGGAAGAATCGTCACCACCGCCGACGGCCAGGGTGGTGTCCAGGACGTGAAGATCCTCGTCACCATCACGCTCGACAACCCCGAAGAAGCGACAGGGCTCGACCACGCCCCCGTCAGGACGCAGATCACCACCGCTGGAGTGCAGGACGTCCTCAGCGTTCCCGTCGTTGCGCTCGTCGGCAATACCGGCGGCGGATACGCCGTCGACGTCCTGGGCGAAGACGGCAGCCGTAGCCTGGTTCCCGTCACGCTGGGCCTGTTCGATCAGGCCAGTGGCCGAGTTCAGGTCGAGGGCGATCTCACCCCGGGGGACGCCGTGGTGGTGCCGTCATGACCGACACGACGGTCTTGGAGCTCGATGGCGTCACCAAGGAATACGGCGAGCAGGCACCTGTCCACGCGTTGCGAGGGGTTTCCTTCTCGGTCCGTCAAGGCGAGATGGTGGCGATCGTCGGGCAATCCGGGTCGGGCAAGTCCACGCTGCTGCACATCATGGGCACCCTCGACAGGCCCACCAGCGGTGTGGTGCGCATCGATGGAGTCGACGCCGCTCGGCTCGACGATCGCGAGATCTCCAGCCTCCGCGCCCACAAGATCGGGTTCGTCTTCCAACAGTTCTTCCTCGCCGAGCACGCCACCGTCCGTGAGAACGTCGCCGATGGACTGCTCTACGCCGGAGTCCCCGCAACCGAGCGACTCCAGCTCGCAGAGCTGGCCCTGCAGAGGGTCGGCCTCGCCGATCGCGCAGACTTCACACCCGGCACACTGTCCGGGGGCCAGCGACAGCGGGTGGCGATTGCTCGCGCCATCGTCGGACAACCGGCAGTGGTCCTCGCCGACGAGCCCACCGGAAGCCTCGACAGCACCACCGGCGCGTCGATCATGGACCTCATCCGCGACTTGAACGATTCGGGAACCACCATCGTCATGATCACCCACGACATGACCTTGGCCGATCAGTTGCCACGCCGGGTTCGCCTGCTCGACGGCCAGATCGTCTCCGACAGCGACCGCCAGGAGCCCACATGAGCGCCAGGACTGGACGACTCCGGCTCACGGACGCGCTCAGAGTGGCCGGCGTCGGATTGCGTGCCCGGCGCCTGCGCGCGGCACTGTCGGCGCTTGGGATCGCGATCGGCACCGCCGCCATCGTCGGCGTCCTCGGGCTCTCGGCCTCATCCCAAGCCGGACTGCTGGCCGAGATCGACCGACTCGGAACCAACATGCTCACCGTTGAAGCCGGGCAGAGTCTCGGCGGCGGCCCCGCGGTGCTTCCGAACGCCGCCCCCGCCATGATCGACCACCTCGCAGGCGTCGAGCAGGCCGCTGACACCTCCGTGGTGACGACAGCAGGCGTCTACCGCAACGCGATGATCCCGGCGGCGAACACCGGAGGCCTCCAGGTCCAAGCAGCCAGCGTGAACCTCCTGGCCGTGCTCGGCACCGATGTCGGGCAGGGCAAATGGCTCGACGAGGCCACAGCGAAACTGCCCGTTGTCGTCTTGGGATCCGCTGCCGCCCAGCGCCTCGGCATCGACCGGGTCGACCTGGGAGCGCGGGTCTGGCTCGGCGGGACGTTGTTCGACGTCGTCGGCATCCTCGAACCGTCTCCGTTGGCGCCGGAGGTCGACAACAGTGCGATCGTCGGATACGCGGCCGCACAGACGTATCTTGGCCACGTCAGCGTCGACGACGGACTGCCGGAGACCGGCTCGCCCACCTCGATCTACGTGCGCACCGCCACCGGCCACGAGGCTGAAGTTCAGGAACTCCTCGCAAGAACCGCCAATCCCGAGGCGCCTGTCGAGGTGAACGTCAGCAACCCCTCCGACGCTCTCACCGCACGAGCGGCTGCCGCAGGCGCATTCGACAGCCTGTTCCTCGGCCTCGGAGCGGTCGCGCTGATCGTCGGTGCAGTCGGTGTCGCCAACATCATGATCATCGCCGTCCTCGAACGCCGCTCCGAGATCGCCCTTCGCCGCGCCCTCGGCGCCACGAAGGCGCAGATCCGGACGCAGTTCCTCACGGAGTCGATCCTGTTGGCGATCATCGGCGGCATCGTCGGCGTGCTGACCGGAGTCGTAGCGACGGCCATCTACGCCACGTCGAAAGCCTGGACCGTCGTCATACCCGCGCAGGCGTGGATCGGGGGCATCGGGTGCGCGATCCTCATCGGCGCGCTCGCGGGCATCGTGCCGGCCATCAGAGCCTCGCGGATGCCACCGACTGTGGCACTGCGGACGGTGTGCCAAGCGCTTCTCGACGTGTCAGGTCACCAGTCGTAGGAGGGCTGTGGCCAGGCCGGCGATGAGCACGATGAGGATGAGCGGCAGTCGGAGGATCGCGGCGGTGACCCCGGCGAGCACCCCGGCGGTGCGGGTCCAGTCGGCCAGGTCCTGGCCGTCGAACAGCGTGGAGGTAGCTGCGACGGCCGCCAGGAGCACTGCGACGGACTGTTCGAGACCCCGATCGACCTTGGCGGGGAGCTCTATTCCCTTCGAGGCGGTCCCGGCGAGCCTGATGGCATACGTGCCGACGGCGAGTAGTCCGCATGCGGTGAGCAGCTGTGGATCAACCACGGCGGGCACGTCGCTTCCACAGCAGGACGAGAGAGAGCAGAGCGATCAGCGGGGCGGCTCCGGGGGGCACGAACGGTGTGACCGCGACGGCGAGCAGTGCTCCACAGGCCACGATGATCGCCGCAGGCTTGCGGGGCACCGCACCCAGCACCATTGCGAAGAGGATCGTGGGGAAGACCGCGTCCAACCCCAAGGCTGAGACATCGGTGACGGTGCCGAGGATCACGCCGATCGTGGCACCCAGGGGCCAACTCACAAAGATGGCCCAGCCGAGCACCCAGAAGGCGCGCCGCCGGAGTGCAGGGTCCCGGCGCGCCGTTGCGTAGGCGACAGTCTCGTCGTTGACGAAGTGCGCCGCGAGCAGGCGTGTCCATCCGCCTTGGAGGAACCGTGATGCGGCGATCCCGTACACGCCGTTACGCAGGTTCACGAGCAGAGCGCCCGCCGCGGCCGCCAGCGGTGCAGCTCCGGCGAGGATCGAGGCGATGAACAGCAGCTCGGCCGAGCCGGCGAGGACCGTCACGGCCAAGCCGATCACCAGCCACGCGGGCAGCCCTGCCTCCGATGCCAGGGCGCCGTAGGAGACGCCGACCACCAACACTGCGGATGCGATCGAACCGACGTCACCCGCCATGCCCCGGATCGATTGGTCTGATGAACTCACGTTCATTATCATGAACGGATGCCGAGTGTTCGTCAAGCTGTACGAAGCGTTAGCTATCATGAACGCATGGTCAGTGGCTCAGTGCGACAGCGCATCGGTGCTGCGGTGCGCAGCGAGCGCAACCGCGTCGGCTGGAGCGCCGCCGAACTCGCCCGGCGAGCAGGCATCTCCAAAGCGAGCGTCTCCCAACTCGAATCGGGTACGGGCAACCCGAGCGTGGAGACCCTGTGGTCCCTCAGTGACGCGCTCGGGGTGCCGTTCTCCACACTCGTCGACCCCGGCTCGGCAGGTCCGACACTCATCCGCGCCACGGACGCGCCACCGATCACGGCCGCGGGAAGTGCCTACTCCGCCTCGTTGCTCTCGGCGTGCCCCACCGGAGCCCGACGCGACATCTACCTGGTCAAGGCTGAGCCAGGCGATCCTCGTCGCTCCGCACCTCACCAGGTCGGCACCACTGAACACGTCATCGTGGTCTCAGGTTCCGCAGATGTCGGACCTCCCGACGATCCTCAGCGCCTAGGGCCCGGCGACTACGCCTCGTACCGAGGTGATTCCGAGCACATCTTCGCCGCCCACGACCCGGGCACGGTCGCGATCCTGATCTCCGAACTGCGATAGTCGTCCGATCGCCCTGTCGCAGCTCGCTCGGGCGCGCACGGGGCTACCGATCCACGGCCTGCGGGCTCAGTCGCGTGTCGCGTCCGAGGCGGTCGTGCTGCCGACGCCCCATGAACGCCACTCGAAGCCGAGGGGTTCGGCGATCGGGTCGACGATGAGCCCGATGGTGTCGTCGTCGAGCTCGGGGCGCGCCGCGACCGCGAAGACCGACACCTCGAGGAGGGAGCCGAATTCGACTCTCGTCATCCGCTCGGCGGCCGTCTCGGCCGGCGGGACCGACTTCAGCACCGTGCTGACGAGGCGCCGGGCCGCCGAGTCGATCGCAGAGTGCCGGGCGGCAGACCGCTTGACCCGGATCACGCGCCGCGTGGCGTCCCTCACGGCCGGTTCCCGTGTGATGGCCGCGATCGGTGCGACGTGCTCGGCGGTGAGGGCCTGGGCCGCATCGACGAAGCGCTGCAGCTGCTCGCTGTTGGGGCCGTACTTGTTCACCACGCCGTCGTTCTACGGACGCGCCAGTCATGAGGGAGGGGGACGATCTGCTCGGCCTCCGAGGTCGGACCCGGGAGATCGTCGGAGACGCCGGGTTGCCGGGTCGAAGTTGTGATCGAGAGGGGTTGACGCACGCCCCCCGGGTATCTATGCTCTGTTTACAACGTTAAAGTACAACGTTGTAAATCTCCCGATCGATAACCAGCGATCGAACACACGAGAGGCATTCGATGAAGAAACTGCTTGCGGCGCTTGTGGTCGCCGCCGGTGTCACCACAGCGCTGACGGGCTGCTCCAGCTCGGCCAGCTCCGACTCCTCCGGCCCGGTGACGCTCACTTTCTGGCACGGCTACACAGAGGCCGACGGAAAGGTGCTCGATCAGATCGTCCAGGACTTCAACGAGTCCCAGGAGGGGATCACGATCAAGACCGAGACCAAGACCTGGGCGGTCATCGGCGACACCTTGCTCCCCGCGCTCTCCGCCAAGACCGGACCGGACATCGTCGCAATGCCTGCCGAGAACCTCCCCGTGTATGCGGGCAAGGGAGCCTTTGCCGAGCTCGACGACTTCTACGCGAGCGACGCGACCAAGAGCGCCTCGCTGAACGAGAGCGCTGTCGAGATGGTCAAGGTCGACGGCTCGTTCTATGGCGTGCCGACCGGCTTCGTGCCGCTCTCGGTCATCTACAACAAGACCCTCTTCGAAGAGGCAGGCATCACCTCCTTCCCGAAGACCTGGGACGAATGGGTCGCCGACGCCAAGAAGCTCACGATCGACGCCGATGGCGACGGCACGCCGGAGCAGTACGGCCTGGCCTTGCCCGACCACGCCACGGTCGGCAACGGTGTATGGCCCACGCTGTTCTACGGCAACGGTGGAGGGGTCGTCGAGGACGGAGCCTCGGTGCTCGACTCCAGCACCAACGCCGAGACACTCTCCTACTGGGCCTCCGCCGTGAAGGATGGAAAGATCTCGCCGACCGGTCTCGACGGCGTCGCCGCCGACAAGTTGTTCTCTTCCGGCAAGGCCGCGATGGAGATCGGCGGCCCATGGATGGCCTCTGTCGCCACCGAGAACAAGATCGACTACGGCATCGCCGGCGTTCCCGCCGGCCCCAAGAGCGACGCCGTGTCGGCGATCGGCATCTCCGCCGCGGTGACCGCCCAGGCAGATGCCGCCAAGAAGGCTGCAGCCGAGAAGTTCTTCGACTACTTCTTCACGAAGGATGTCGCCACCGAGTGGTCGCTCGGATCCGGCTGGCCCCCGCTGCGCACTGACATCCCGTCCTCGGACGTCGCCACCAACACTGTGGTCGCCTCGCTCACCGAGCTGGCCGGCACCGCCCGCCCACTCCTGCCCGGCGTCGCCAACAGCACCGACGTGCTCGCAGCGGTCGACGAGGCCACGCAGAAGTCGCTGACCGGCGGAGACCCCGCCGCCCTGCTCAAGGCCGCCGCTGCGCAGGTGGCCCAGGCGCTCGGCAACTGACCCAACCCGGGCGGCCGTCCCCTGCGACGGCCGCCCGGCCCACGAAGGCGATCATGACCTCTTCGACCCGCTCCCTCACGCGCACGCGACCGTACCGGCCCCCTGCGCCGCTCGGCGGGCGTCCGCGCGCCCAGCGGCGCGGCCCCATCGCGCTCTTGTTCCTGCTCCCCGCGCTCGTCGTGCTCATCGCGTTCGTCGGCTGGCCGATGCTGTCTGCGCTGCGACTGTCGTTCACGAACGCGAGCGGCTTCGGGGTCGAGGAGTGGGTCGGCCTCGAAAACTACGCGCGGGTCTTCTCGGATCCGCGGATCCTGGCCACGCTGGGCAACACCGCCTTCTACACCGCGCTGTTCACCCCGACCGCGCTGGTCGCCGCCCTCCTGCTGGCGCTGCTGTTGGGCAACCGTCGCCTGGTCGGCCGCGGCTTCTTCCGCACCGCGTTCTTCCTTCCGTTCATCGTCTCGCTCGCCGTCGCCGCATTCGCGTGGACATACTTGCTGGATCCTCAGGTCGGCCTGCTCAACCACTGGTTGCGCTCGGTGGGCATCCAACTCGGCGACGTGCTGCAGGATCCGACCCTCGCCATGCCGACGGTCGTGCTCGTCGCGATCTGGAAGAGCTTCGGCTTCTACATGGTGATCTTCATCGCGGGCCTGCAGGAGATCCCCGAGTCGCTCTACGAGGCGGCCAAGATCGACGGTGCTGGCGCCTGGCGCCGCTTCACGAACGTGACCCTCCCCCAGCTCAGCAACACCCTCGCGTTCGTCGTGACTTTCGCGATGATCGCAGCCCTCCAGGCGTTCGACCAGATCTACGTGATGACTGGCGGCGGGCCCTACCGCTCGACCCAGACGGTCGTGATGGAGATCTACCAGGAGGGCTTCAAGAAGCTCGATCTGGGCGGCGCGACGGCGCTGTCCTACGTGCTGCTGGCTGTGACCCTGATTCTCAGCTTGGTGCAGTTCCGCTTCTTCGGGCGGCGAGAGAAGGACAACCTCTGATGGCCGCGCTCACCGCCTCCTCCCGCTCCGTCTCCGGATCCGCCCCGCGCGTGGTGCGCCGCCGCGTCAGCCGCGCCGTCGAGCGCTGGCTGCTGTTCGCCGCCGTGCTGGTGCTGGCCGCGCTCGTGCTGCTGCCCGTGCTGATCATTCTGTTCACCGCCTTCAAACCGGCCGCCGAGATCAACGCCTACCCGCCGACGCTGCTGCCGGGGGCTTGGACCCTCGACAACTTCGCCCGCATCTTTCACGACCTGCCCTTCGGGCGCCTGTTCCTGAACAGCCTGCTCTTCGCGGGCGCAGTGACCCTGCTCGCACTCGTATTCGACTCGCTCGCGGCATACGCGCTGGCCCGCCTCGACTTCCGCGGCAACCGGGTGTTGCTCGTGGTGATCGTGGCGAGCCTGATGATCCCATTCCAGGCAACGCTGATCCCCGTCTACCAGCTGGTCGCGCAGCTGGGCTGGGTGAACACGTTCGCGGGGCTTGTCATCCCTCGGGCAGCCGATGCGTTCGGGATCTTCTTCCTGCGTCAGTTCTTCGTCTCGCTGCCCCGTGACCTCGACAACGCGGCCCGCATCGACGGTGCCGGCGAGTTCCGGATCTTCCGCAGCATTGTGCTGCCCAATGCGGTGCCGGCGATGTTGACCCTGGCGATTTTCACCTTCGTGAACAATTGGAACGACCTGCTCTGGCCGCTCGTGTTCACGACGTCGCCCGAGATGGGCACGATCACCTCGGGCCTCACGCTGCTGACCGGCCCGAGCGGGATCATCCCCTACGGCACCATGATGGCCGGCGCGCTCATCGCGGTGCTCCCGCTGGCTGTGATGTTCCTCATCATGCAGAGACGCTTCATCGAGAGCGTCGCGACGACAGGGCTCAAGTGATGACGACACGACAAGAGCGCTGGTTCGAGGACGGATGCCTGCACCTGGGCCTGGGCATCGAGGACACATTCGTGCCGCAGGCGCGACCCGGCGAGCGGGCGATCGACGAGTACGCGCTCACCGAGCACGACGAGCGCTTCGCCGAGGACTTCGCCCTCGCCGCCGGTGTCGGCGCGACCGTGCTGCGCTGGGGCGTGCCCTGGTACCGGGTGGTACCGGCTGACGGCGTGTGGGACTGGGAGTGGACGGATCGCGCGATCGACGCGCTGCTGGCCCAGGGATTGCGGCCGATCATCGACCTACTGCACTACGGCACCCCGCTGTGGCTCGATGACCAGTTCGCGAACCCCGAGTACCCTCGCCACGTCGAGGAGTACGCACGCCGGTTCGCCGAGCGCTACGGCGACCGCGTGGTCGACTACACGCCGGTGAACGAACCGGTGATCCACGCGCTGTTCTGCGGCGAGTACGGCTATTGGCCCCCCTACCTTCGGGGTGCAGAGGGCTTCGCCCGAATCGCCGCGAACCTCGCGCGGGGCTTTGTGCTCAGCCAGCGGGCGATCGCCGAGGTCGTCGGAGATCGGGCGACCTTCGTGCACGTCGACGCCGCCATGAGCTTCCGGGGGGATGACGACGCCCCCGAGCATCGTGCGGAGGCGGAGCGCCTGCGCCACCAGGTGCATCTCGTGGAGGACCTGGTGACAGGCCGTGTCGACGACGGCCACCCGCTGCGGGATCGCCTGGCGCCGGCCGTCACGGACGAGGAATTGGAATGGTTCCGCGCCCACGCCGTGCAGCCCGACGTCATGGGCGTCAACTACTACCCGCGCCATTCGACCGAGCTGTTCGAGGCGGGCGTGCACCACGGCGGGGGCTTCGCCGATCCCCGCCCCAGCGTCGACCGCGGAGTCGCCGGGTTGCGCGAGGCGCTCGAGGCATTCGCTCGCCGGTATGGCGTGCCTGTAATGGTCACCGAGACGTGCGTGACCGGGTCCGTCGAGGAGCGCATCGCCTGGCTCGAGGACTCCGTCGCACTCGTCGCCCAGATGCGCGCGGAGGGCGCCGACATCGTCGGCTACGTCTGGTGGCCGCTCTTCGACATGTACGAGTGGACGTGGCGCCACACCGACGCGCCGCGCCGCGCGCACCTGCTGACCATGGGGCTGTACGACCTCGTCGAATCGCCCGAGGGGCTCCTGCGGGTCGCCAACCCGGTCGCCGACCGCTACCGCAGGATCGCCGCCGATGCGACGGTCCGCTGATCCCTCCCGACCCCTCTCACCAACGGAAGCACGAATGAACAAGGCAAGCCTCTCTCTCCGCCCCTCAGCCGTGATCGGCGCCGTCGATCCCCGCCTGTACGGATCCTTCGTGGAGCATCTGGGCCGCGCGGTCTACGACGGCATCTACGAACCCGACCACCCCAGCGCCGACGCCGACGGATTCCGCACCGACGTGATAGAGCTCGTTAAAGAACTCGGTGTCTCGGCGATCCGCTACCCGGGTGGCAACTTCGTCTCGGGCTTCAAGTGGGAGGACTCGGTCGGCCCCCGGGCCGAGCGCCCGCGGCGCCTGGACCTCGCCTGGCACTCGACCGAGACGAACGAGATCGGGCTGCACGAGTTCCAGGACTGGCTCGACAAGGTGGGCAGCGAGCTGATGCTGGCTGTGAACCTCGGCACCCGCGGAACGGCCGAGGCGCTCGAGCTGCTCGAGTACACCAACCATCGCAGTGGCACTCGGTTGGCCGAGCAGCGCATCGCCAACGGCCGCACGGCGCCCTTCGGCGTGCGCATGTGGTGCCTCGGCAACGAGATGGACGGCCCCTGGCAGGTCGGTCACACCACCGCTGAGGAGTACGGGACGCTCGCGGCCAAGACCGCGCAGGCGATGAGGATGGTGGATCCGGATCTCGAGCTGGTCGTGTGCGGATCCTCCAGCTCCTCGATGCCGACGTTCGGCGAATGGGAGCGGGTCACGCTCACCCATGCCTATGATGACGTCGACTACATCTCGTGCCACGCGTACTACGAGAACACGGGCGATCTCGGCAGCTTCCTCGCCTCGGGCGTCGACATGGACCACTTCATCCGCAGTGTCGTCGCCACCGCCGACCACGTCGGGGCCGTGCGCGGGAGCCGAAAGCTGATCGACATCTCGTTCGACGAGTGGAACATCTGGTACAACACCCGGTTCGAGCGGGTCGACCGCATCGCCGGCGTCGACAACTGGCCGATCGCCCCGCGACTGCTCGAAGACGTGTACACCGTCTCGGACGCGGTCGTGTTCGGTAGCCTGCTCATCACGCTGCTCAAGCATGCGGACCGAGTCACGAGCGCCTCGCTCGCGCAGTTGGTGAACGTGATCGCTCCGATCATGACCGAGCCGGGTGGGCCCGCCTGGCGCCAGACCACGTTCTTCCCCTTCGCAGCGACCTCGAAGCACGGCCGCGGCGTCGCCCTCGAGGTCGACATCACCAGCGGCACCTACGCCACAGAGAGGTTCGGCGAGGTGCCCCTCGTCGACGCGGTCGCCACGCACGACGCTGATGCGGGCCGGTTCGCGGTGTACGCCGTGAACCGTGCGATCGACGCGCCCACCGAGCTCGCGATCGACCTCACCGGGCTCGACGCCGACGATCTGCCGGTGAGCGCTCGGGTGCTCGCCGACCCTGACCTCGACGCCGCGAACACCCTCGAGGACCCCGAGCGCGTCGCGCTCGCCGAGCTTCCGTTCACCCGCGAGGGCGCGACCGTGCGGCTTACGCTTCCGGCTGTCTCATGGATCGAGGTCCTGATCGGCTGAATCGCGCACGACTGATCGCTGTCGTGCACGCCCTCGGATGCCGGGACCCTCAGCGCGTCGCGGACTCGCGCTCGAGCACGCGGAAATCGGCGAGCAGCAGCCTGGGCGCGCCCGCGAAGTCGCCGGAAATGCGCTCCAGGAGCGCGGTAACCGCGGTCCGTGCGATCCAGTCTCGGCCAGGATCGACGGTGGTGAGCGAGGGGATCGAGTATTCGGCCTCGTCGAGCCCGTCGAATCCCACCACAGCCACGTCGTCGGGCACGTGCCGGCCCGACTCCTGCAGAGCGCGCATGGCGCCGAGCGCGAGCGTGTCGTTCAATCCGAAGACCGCATCGAACTCCACTCCGCCGGCGAGCAGCTCGCGCATCGACAGCGCCCCGTTCGCGCGGTGCCAGAACGTCGTGTACCCGATCAGGTCCTCGTCATAGGCGATGCCCGCGGCCTCGAGCGCTTCCCGGTAGCCCTGCAGGCGGAGCGCAGCGGACCCGATCACCTCGCCCTCGTGCGCACCGACCACGGCGACGCGTCGCCGACCAGAGGCGATCAGGAACTCCGTCGCGGCGCGGGCGGCCTCGACGTTGCGCATGGTGACGTGGTCGGTGGGCCCGTCGAAGATGCGCTCGCCCAGCAGCACCACAGGGTACGGCACGTCGAGAGCGGCCACGTCTTCTTGGCCCATGCCCAGCGGGCTGAAGATGAGCCCGTCGGTGAGTTTGAGCCGCGGGCTGCGCAGCAGCTCGCGCTCGCGCGCCGGATCCGCCCCGGTCTGCTCGACGAGCACCGAGACCCCGGAGGCCTCGGCGGCGGCGATGACCGCGGCCGCCAGCTCGGCGAAATAGGCGAGCCCGAGATCGGGCAGGGCGAGCGCGATGGCGCCCGTGCGTCCCGATCGCAGGTTGCGGGCGGTGAGGTTGGGCGTGTAGCCGAGCTCGGCGATGGCCGATTCGACGCGCTCCCTGGTGGCGGGGCGGATGTGCGGGTAGTCGTTGATGACGTTCGACACGGTCTTGATGGATACGCCCGCGACCCGCGCCACGTCGTGCAACGTCACCGCCATGAGTACCCCCTGATCTCCGCCAGTCTACAACGTTGCAGAACTGCTCACCGCACCTAATGCTGGACCAAGTGCGCTGAGGCGGAGTTCGCATCCGCCACCCGACCCGCGACCTCCGGGGCTCAGTCGCGCGTCGCGTCCGCGGCGGTCGTGCCGCCGGCGCCCCATGAACGCCACTCGAAGCCGAGGGGTTCGGCGATCGGGTCGACGATGAG
>NZ_JASGFE010000026.1:0-36955 GCF_047605725.1 Microbacterium sp. | reverse complement strand
CGAGTGAGACACTACGAAACGAAATCAACGTTGCAATAGCAGCTTGAACCCGCCGAGCTCGACACGACCGAACTCGCCAAGTGAACAACGCCGGCCGAGATTCACCTGACGCATACAGCCCCCAAGCCCCCGCCGAAACGGCAGGACGCGCCAAGCGAACACGCGCTGCGCGGCGTCCCCGGCGCGCCTCCCCCGCCGTCGCGCGGCCTGCGGCGAGGGTGGAGACGTGCCCCTGGACTTCACCGCGATCGACTTCGAGACGGCGAACTCCTCCAGCGCCTCGGCATGCGCGGTGGGGCTGGCCCGCGTCCGCGACGGGCGCGTGGTAGCCACCGACGGCTGGCTGATCCGGCCCCCGGCCGGACACGACCGCTTCTTCGAGCTGAACATCGGCATCCACGGCATCCGGCCCGACGACGTGCAGGACGCACCGACGTGGAGCGAGCAGCTCGGCGACCTCGCCGCGTTCGTCGGCGACGACGTGCTGGTCGCCCACAACGCGGGCTTCGACATGGCGGTGCTGCGCCGCGCGTGCGACGCGACCGGCGACCGGTGCCCCGAGTACCGCTACGTCTGCAGCCTGCAGGTGTCGCGCAAGACCTACGACCTCGACTCGTACCGGCTGCCGCTGGTGGCCGCGGCGGCAGGTTTCCTCGACTTCGCCCACCACGACGCCGCAGCCGACGCCCTCGCGTGCGCGCACATCATGATCGACGCGGCCCGGCGCGCGGGCGCCTTCGACGTCGTCGAGCTGGCGATGCTGCTCGGACTGCGGGTGCCGCAGATCCCCGCGGCGGCGACCGCGGTCCTCTCCCCCGCCTGAGTCGGATGCCGATGTCGGAGCCCCCCGGCATCCTCTGAGACATGGATGCCACCTTCATCACCGTCGTCGCCCTCTCCTGCCTGTTCGCGGGCCTGATCGCCGGGTGGTTCGCCGGCTCCGCGCGCACGGCCGAGCGCGCCGCGACCGAGCGGGCCGGGCTCGCGGCTCGCGCCGCGGCCGCCGAGGCCGGGTGCGCCGCGAGGGAGGCCGAGCTCGAGCGCCACCGCACGCTGCAGCACGAGCTGGGCCAGCGCGCACTCCTCGACCAGGCCGCCCGCGACGAGCGCGATCGGCGCGAGCAGTCGGTCCTACGGGCCCTGGCGCCTGTTCAGGAGACGCTGCAGTCGATGCGGCAGAAGGTCGACGAGCTCGAGCGCGACCGGCACCGTCAGTTCGGTGCGCTCGCCGAGCAGCTCCGTCGCGCGCAGGAGTCCGACGAGGCACTGCGCAGCACCACCGAGTCGCTCGCCGGCGCACTGCGCTCCGGCGCCACGCGCGGCGTGTGGGGCGAGACCCAGCTGCGCCGCGTCGTCGAGTCGGCCGGGCTCACCCGCTACGTCGACTTCGATACGCAGACCTCGGTGTCCTCCGACGCCGGCGCAGGGCGCCCCGACCTCGTCGTGCGCCTTCCCGGCGGCAAGGCGCTCGCCGTCGACGCGAAGGTCCCGCTCGACGCCTACCTCGAGGCCAGCGCCATTGCGTTGACCGCCCAGGGCGAGGAGGGCGCGCGCCGCAAGGCCCTGCTCGCACGGCACGTCAAGGCCGTGCGCTCGCACGTCGACGCCCTCGCGAAGAAGGCGTACTGGGCGGGGCTTCCGGCAAGCCCCGAGTTCGTCGTGTGCTTCATCCCCAGCGAATCGCTGCTGGCCGCCGCGCTCGAGGAGGACCCGGCGCTGCTCGACTACGCGTTCGGCCGCCGGGTGGCCCTGGCCTCGCCGGTGAACCTGTGGGCGGTGCTGAAGACGGTGGCCTACACGTGGACGCAGCAGGACGTCTCCGAAGAGGCGCGGCGCCTGTTCGACCTCGGCAACGAGCTCTACCAGCGCCTGGGCGGGCTCACCGCCCATACCGAGGAGCTGCGCCGCGCCATCGAGCGCACCGTCGACGGCTACAACAAGCTGATCGGCTCCCTGGAGACGCGCGTGCTGGTCAGCGCACGCCGCTTTCCCGGCATCGACGAGACGAGACTGGATGCCGTGGCATCCCCCGCCGCGATCGAACGCCTCCCCCGGCACCTGGCCGCCGCCGAGTTCGTGCAGGCCACGCAGCTGGCCGACGTCGGCGAGCTGCGCACACGGCTGGAGGTCGCCGAGGAGCACCAGGGCGGCGAACACGGCCTGACGCTCGAGGACGACCCGGTGGCGGGCCTCAGCCCCCCGGGAAGAGGTTCATGAGCGCCAGGACCGCGACCGAGACCGTGATGAACGCGCCGATCAGCCACCACGCGTTCACCCGGTGGTCCACCGGGCGGCGCCGGCGCAACAGCACGTCGGGACGGCTCGCGGGGTCGTGCAGGAGCGGGTCGTGGACGACCGGGATCTGGCCGGTCGAAGGCTTGTCCGATGCGCCCGACATGGTCACAGCCACTTCTCCGCGACGTGCTCCGACGCGATGCGGCGAAGGGTGCCGGATCTTCCGCGGATGACGACGCTCTCGGTGTACACGTAGTCCTCGGAAAGGCGCACGCCCTTCACGAGCTCGCCGTTGGTCACGCCCGTCGCGACGAAGATGGTGTTGGAGCCCTTCACGAGGTCCTCCGCCTCGTAGACGAAGTCGTCCACTTTCAGACCGGCATCCATGCCGCGCTGCTTCTCGTCGTCATCGCGCGGCCACAGCCGACCCTGAATATGCCCGCCGAGAGCCTTGACGGCGCAGGCGGTCACGATGCCTTCCGGGCTGCCGCCCACGCCGACGCACATGTCGGTGCTGGCGTTGTGGCGGGCCGCGTTGATGCCGCCGGCGACATCGCCGTCGCTCATCAGACGGGTGCCCGCACCGGCGGCCCGGATCTGATCGATGAGCCGCGCGTGTCGCGGCCGGTTCAGGACCGACACGATCATCTCTTCGGTGCGCTTGCCCAGGGCCTTCGCGAGCCGGCTGATGTTCTCCCCGATGGGAAGGCGGATGTCGACGACGCCGACACCGGCCGGCCCGGTGACCAGCTTGTCCATGTAGAAGACCGCGGACGCATCGAGCATCGCCCCGCGATCGGAGACCGCGAGCACCGACAGCGCGTTGTTGCGGCCATCCGCCGTCAGGGTCGTGCCGTCGATGGGGTCCACCGCGATGTCGCACTCGGGACCGCGCCCGGTGCCGACCTTCTCACCGTTGAACAGCATCGGTGCACTGTCCTTCTCGCCCTCGCCGATGACGATCGTGCCGGCGAACTCCACCTTCGACAGGAACGCACGCATCGCGTCCACGGCGGCACCGTCGGCGACCTCCTTCTGCCCCCTCCCGATGAAGGGCACGGTGCGGATCGCAGCCGCCTCGGTCGCACGGACGAGCTCGAGCGCGAGGTTGCGGTCGGGACGCAGAGGAGTGAGCTCTGCAGGCGAGCCGGTCATAGAAGTCCCTTCGATCGTCCTTCAGCCTAGGTCGAACCGTGTCGAGCGGGCAGTCGCGCGGCGGCGCGGCGCACGCTGGTGCCGATCCGGCGACCCGCGCCGAGGGTGCCGGAGACCACCACCCGCGCCGCATGCGCAGTGGATACACTCGGACCCAACGACACCGAACAAGGAGCTGATATGCCCGTCGCCACCCCTGAGCAGTACGCCGAGATGCTGGACCGCGCGAAGGCCGGCGGTTTCGCGTACCCGGCCATCAACGCCGCCAGCTCGCAGTCCGTCAACGCCGTGCTCCAGGGCCTCACCGAGGCCGGCTCGGACGGCATCCTCCAGGTCACCACCGGCGGTGCCGACTACTTCGCCGGCCACACCGTCAAGGCGCGCGCCACCGGTGCGCTGGCCTTCGCCGCCTACGTGCACGAGGTCGCCAAGAGCTACCCGATCACGGTGGCCCTGCACACCGACCACTGCCCCAAGCCCGCGCTCGACGACTTCGTCCGGCCGCTGATCGCCGCCTCTGAGGAGGTCGTCGCCGCCGGCGGAAACCCGATCTTCCAGTCGCACATGTGGGACGGCTCAGCCGTCCCGCTCGCCGAGAACATCGAGATCGCGAAGGAGCTCCTCCCCCGCATCAAGAACATCAACGCCATTCTCGAGGTCGAGATCGGCGTCGTCGGCGGCGAGGAGGACGGCGTCAAGCACGAGGGCACGAACGACGCCCTGTACACGACCACCGGCGATGTCACCCAGGTCGTCGAGGCGCTCGGTCTCGGCGAGCAGGGCCGCTGGATCGCGGCGCTCACCTTCGGAAACGTGCACGGCGTCTACAAGCCCGGCAACGTGAAGCTCAAGCCCGAGCTCCTCGGCGAGATCCAGGAGGGCATCGCCGCGAAGTTCGGCACCGGCCCCAAGCCCCTCGACCTCGTCTTCCACGGCGGCAGCGGCTCGACCGATGAGGAGATCGCCCTGGCGGTCGCCAACGGCGTGGTGAAGATGAACATCGACACCGACACCCAGTACGCGTTCACCCGGTCGGTCGCCGGCTTCATGTTCACGAACTACGACGGCGTCCTGAAGGTCGACGGCGAGGTCGGGAACAAGAAGGCCTTCGACCCCCGCGCGTGGGGCAAGATCGCCGAGTCCGCGATGGCCGCCCGCGTGGTCGAGGCGACCCGCCAGCTCGGCTCGTACGGCCAGTCCCAGAGCTGATCGACGGGCACGCACAGGGGCATCGCGTCATGGGCGCGGTGCCCCTCGCTCGTTCCTGGCCGCGGGAGGAACTGGCACCCTCGCGGGAGGAACTGGCACCCTCGCGGGAGGGGGGGAGGGTCAGGGGCCGCGGTAGACGTCCAGGATCGTGGGGGCGCCCTCGGGGCGCGACACGACAACGATCTCGTCGCCGGACTGCACGCGCCCGCCCGAGAGTACGCGCAGGTACGGTCCGAGGCGGCGCTCGTCCGAGAAGCGCTTCACCCAGCCGCGTTCGTCGTCGCCGCCCACCCAGCGGGCGAAGGTCTGGCAGGGCGTGCGCGGCATCGTCACCTCGACCTCGACGCGCGCGCCGATCCGCCACACCTCGCCGACCCGCGCCGCGTTGACGTCGAGCCCCTCGGTGCGGAGGTTCTCGCCGAAGAAGCCCGGCGGCAGCTCCCGGCCGAGCTCCCCCGCCCAGAACACCGCGTCCTCCTGCGCATAGGCGTACAGCGCCTTGTCCAACCCGCCGTGGTGCTTGCGATCGGCCTGCACGTCGGCGTACACGCCGTACGGTCCGATCCGCACCGGCCCGGACACCGGACGCTTGTCGATCGCGGTGACCCCGACCGTGCCGGCATCCGGTCGCAGCCCGTGCACGACGCACACGGCGACCAGACGCGCGCGACCCCGCTCCGACTCAGCCATGCGACGCGAAATGCTCGGCGATGGCCGGGTCGCCCAGCAGCGGCACAGTCAGACACACGCTCGCGATCACGAACGTCGCGATCGCCCCGACCAGCGGGATCCACCACGTGATCCGCCGTCGCGACAGCGACCGCCACGACCACAGCGCCGTCGCGAGCCACCCGACCCCGAAGACGGCCGCCCCGATCAGGCCCCAGAGCCTCCCCTGCGCGACGTTCGTGAAGCTCGCGTCGATCTCGACCACCTGCATCCACGTCTGCGCGAACGCGCCGAAGTCGATCAGCTGCGGGATGGCGGTGACGACCGTGAACAGGCCGTAGGCGAGCAGCACGAGCGTCACGATACGGTCCGCCGTGCGCGAGGGTCGCGGCCCGACCGTCGTGGCCGGCGCGGACTGCACTCGCGGCTGCGGGGCGGAGACGGGCGCGGCGGGCTGCTGGATCCGGGCCCGCTGCTCCTCCGGCGTCGCGTACTCGCCGTACTGCGGGCGGGGGCGCGGGTCCGGGGTGCTCACGCGCGTGCCCGTCCGCCCAGGGCCCGCTCGTCGCGGCGACCGGACGGATCCTGCCGCAGCTCCTTGGGCAGCGAGAACATGAGATCCTCCTCGGCCGTCCGCACCTCCTCGACATCGCGGTAGCCCGCGTCGGCGAGCTCGGCCAGGACCTCGTGGACGAGCACGTCGGGCACCGAGGCGCCGCTGGTCACCCCGACCGTTGCCACACCGTCCAGCCACTCCTGCTGGATCTCCCGCGCGTAGTCGACGCGGTGCGCGGCCCGCGCGCCGTGCTCCAGGGCCACCTCGACCAGACGCACGCTGTTGGAGGAATTGGCCGAGCCGACCACGATCACCAGGTCGGCGGCGGGGGCGACCTTCTTGATCGCCACCTGGCGATTCTGCGTCGCGTAGCAGATGTCGTCCGACGGCGGGTCCTTCAACTGCGGAAACCGCTCGCGCAGTCGCCGTACGGTCTCCATGGTCTCGTCCACCGAGAGCGTCGTCTGCGACAGCCAGACGACGTTGGCCGGGTCGCGCACCTCGACGGTGTCGGCCTCGGCGGGCGAGTTGACGATCGTGACGTGCCCCGGCGCCTCGCCGGCGGTGCCCTCGACCTCCTCGTGACCCGCGTGGCCGATCAGCAGGATCTCGTGGTCGTCGCGCGCGAAGCGCACCGCCTCGCGGTGCACCTTCGTCACGAGCGGGCAGGTCGCGTCGATCGCGACGAGTCCTCGATCGGATGCCGCGGACACGACCGCCGGCGACACCCCGTGCGCGCTGAAGACCACATGTGCGCCCTCGGGCACCTCGTCGACCTCGTCGACGAAGATCGCGCCCCGGGCCTCCAGCTCGGTGACCACATGGATGTTGTGGACGATCTGCTTGCGCACGTACACGGGTGCCCCGAACCGCTCCAGCGCCTTCTCGACCGCGATCACCGCGCGGTCCACGCCCGCGCAGTAGCCGCGCGGCGCGGCCAGCAGCACCCGCTTGTGTCCGGGCACGGGTTTATCCTGGAGCCGCCCGCGCGGGCCCGGCGCCGGGGCGCCCGGCACAGCGGGCACGGGCAGGCGCACGGCGGTTGAGCTCACGCGTCGATTCTACGAGGTGGCGCCATCGGGCGCCGGAGGAGAGCAGGCGATGACGTCGTTCCAGGCCGTGCCGGGACAGGCCGCGCCGCCCGATGCGGTGCATCCGCGCGACTCGTCTCCCCAGGCGCCGACGTCGGTGTCTCGGCTGAACGAGACGATCCGCGACTTCGTGCAGCGCTGGAACGCGGTGTGGGTCGAGGGCGAGATCACAGCCTGGAACCTCCGCGGCGGTCACGTGTTCGGGCGGTTGAAGGACACCGGCAGCGACGCCATGTTCTCCTTCCGCCTGTGGTCCAGCACTCTCCAGCGCACCCCGGACGGGGTGGGGGTGGGCGACCGGGTCGTCGCGTGCGTGAAGAGCGACTACTTCGTCAAGACGGGCGATTTCACCTTCACCGTCTCGGCCATCCGCCGCACGGGCCTGGGCGATCAGCTCGAGCGGCTCGAGCGGCTGCGCGCCCAGCTTCGCGCGGAGGGACTGTTCGATCCGGCGCGCAAGCGCCCGCTCCCCTTCCTGCCCCGCCTCATCGGGCTGGTCACCGGCGAGCGCAGCGACGCCGAGAAGGACGTGCACCGCAACGCCGAGCGGCGCTGGCCGCACGTGCGCTTCCGCACCGTGCACGCGGCCGTGCAGGGCGATCGCTGCGTCCCCGAGACGATCGCCGCGCTCCAGCGGCTCGATGCCGACCCCGAGGTCGACGTCATCGTCATCGCCCGCGGCGGCGGCGACCCGCAGTCGCTCCTCGGCTTCAGCGACGAGCGGCTGATCCGCGCGGTGGCCGCGGCATCCACCCCCGTCGTCTCTGCGATCGGACACGAGAACGACCATCCACTGCTCGACGACGTCGCGGACGTGCGCGCCTCCACGCCCACCGACGCTGCTCGCCGCGTCGTGCCCGACGTCGCCGAGCAGCGCGCGCTCGTGCAGCAGCTGCGCGCCCGGGCGCGCACCCGGCTCACGCACCGGATCGGGCACGACCTCGCCCAGCTCGACCAGCTGCGCTCGCGGCCGGTGCTGCGTGACCCGTCGTCGATGCTGACCCCCCGTGCGCACGAGCTGTTCCTCCTGACCTCGCGCGGACGGGAGCTGGTCTCCCGCCGCATGGATGCCGCGATGCGGACGACCGCGGAGCTGCGCGCGTCGTTGCGGGCGCTCTCGCCCGGGGCGACGCTCGAGCGCGGCTATGCGATCGCGCACGTCGCCGACGGCGTCATCGTGCGCGACGCCGCGCAGGCCCCGAGCGGGGCCGAGGTCGTGGTCACCGTCGCGCGGGGATCGTTCGCGACGCGCTCGGAGGGCGAGATCGCCGAGTCCGCGGGCGCCGATCCGGCTGACGGCCGTGTCGGCGCGCAAGCCTAGGATGGTGGACATGACCTCGCCACGAGACGACGTCGCGGACGTCGCCAGCCTCTCGTTCGAGCAGGCCCGCGACGAGCTGGTGCGCGTGGTGGCCGCGCTCGAGCAGGGTGCTCCGACGCTGGAGGAGTCCCTCACGCTGTGGACGCGCGGCGAGGAGCTCGCCACGCGGTGCGAGCAGTGGCTGCTCGGAGCCAAGCGCCGCCTCGATGCCGCGCGGCCCGAGGCCGACGAGGCGGGCTCGTGATGGCCTCCGCGCCCCGCGTGGTGGCGGAACTGGGCCGCCCGGAGACGCCGGAGGAGACGGCCTCGCGCAAGGCGGCGGCATCGGCCGCCTACCGGTCCAGCCAGAACTTCCGAAATCTCATCGCGGCCCTCCTGGTGACCCTCGCGGTGGTCGCGGTGATCGTCTTCGCCGTGCCGCGGGGGTCGCTGCCCGAGCGGGAGCCGATCGACGTGGCGGCTGCGGCGGCCGAGGCATCCGAGTCCCTCCAGCGCCCGGTCCTGGCGCCCGAGGCCCCCGCGGCCTGGCGGGTGAACGACGCCTCGCTCGAGCAGGGCGCGCCCACCACCTGGACGATCCTCTACGCGCCGCCGCGGGGGTTCCTCCGCGTCGCTCAGGCCTTCGACGCCGACGCCGAGTGGGCCTCACGGCTGCTGGGCGGGCGCACGCCCGACGACACCGTCGAGATCGGCGGCATCGTGTGGCAGCGCTACGACATCCCCGAGTCGGCGCGCGTGGGAAACGTCGCGCGCGCTCTGGCGACCACCGCCGGCACCGATGCGGTGGTGATCTACGGCTCGGCCGATGCCGAGACCACCGCGGCGGCGGCCGAGGCCGTCGCCGCGCAGCTGCGCGACCTCCAGGAGACGCCGTGACCCCGCGTGCCACTCCGCAGGAGGCCTGGGACGAGCTGCGCCGCGGCAACGCCCGCTTCGTGGCGGGCGAGCCGCTGTACCCACGGCAGGACGTCGAGCGCCGCCACGAGCTCGCGCACGCCCAGACCCCGCTGGCGACCCTGTTCGGCTGCTCCGACTCGCGCCTGGCCGCCGAGCTCATCTTCGACACCGGGCTCGGCGACCTGTTCGTCGTGCGCAACGCCGGCCAGGTGATCTCCGACTCGGTGGTGGGGAGCCTCGAGTACGCCGTCGCCGTGCTCCAGGTGCCCCTCATCGTCGTCCTCGGCCACGACAGCTGCGGTGCGGTACGCGCGGCCATCGACAGCACGCAGTTCGAGTCCCCCGAGCTGCCCGCCCACATCTGGCGCCTGATCGCGCCGATCGTCCCTGCGGTGCGGCGGGTGCAGCGCGAGGCCGGGCTCCCCGACGCCGCCGGCGTCGACGCGGAGCGCGTGGGTCGCGAGCACCTGCACGACACGATCGCCGAGCTGCTGCACTCGTCCGAGCTCGTCAGCGCGGCCGTCGAGGACGGGCGCCTGGGGATCGTGGGCGCGAACTACCGGCTCGCCGAGGGCACCGCCATCCCGCACTTCACCGTGGGCGTCGCCGTCGACGCCTGAACCCACGAAGGAGACCGAACGTGACCGACATCGAGTACCGCATCGAGCGCGACACCATGGGCGAGGTCCGCGTCCCCAGGGACGCGCTCTACGGCGCGCAGACGCAGCGCGCCGTGGAGAACTTCCCGATCTCCGGGTCGGGGCTGGAGTCCGCGCAGATCGCCGCGCTCGCGCGCATCAAGAAGGCAGCGGCCCTGGCCAACAAGGAGCTCGGCACGCTCGACCCCGACATAGCCGACGCGATCGCCGCGGCGGCCGACGAGGTCGCCACCGGCGTGCACGACGACCAGTTCCCGGTCGACACCTACCAGACCGGCTCGGGCACGTCGTCGAACATGAACATGAACGAGGTGCTCGCCGCCCTCGCCGCGCGGCGGCTCGGCGCCCCGGTGCACGCGAACGACCACGTGAACGCCTCGCAGTCCTCGAACGACGTCTTCCCGACCTCCGTGCACATCGCGGTCACGCAGGCACTCATCGACGACCTCATCCCGGCGCTCGACCACCTCGCCGTCTCCCTGGAGGCCAAGGCCGAGCTGTGGAAGGATGCCGTCAAGTCCGGCCGCACGCACCTCATGGACGCCACGCCGGTCACGCTCGGCCAGGAGTTCGGCGGCTACGCGCGGCAGATCCGGCTCGGCATCGAGCGCGTGCAGTCGGTGCTCCCCCGCGTGGGCGAGGTGCCGCTGGGCGGCACCGCTGTCGGCACCGGCATCAACACGCCCCTGGGCTTCCCGCAGCGGGTCATCGCCCTTCTCGCGGCCGAGACCGAGCTCCCCATCACCGAGGCGAAGGACCACTTCGAGGCCCAGGGCGCCCGCGACGCGCTCGTCGAGGCATCCGGCGCCCTGCGCACGATCGCCGTCTCGCTCACGAAGATCAACAACGACCTGCGCTGGATGGGCTCGGGCCCCAACACGGGCCTGGCCGAGCTCCACATCCCCGATCTGCAGCCCGGCTCCTCGATCATGCCCGGCAAGGTCAACCCGGTCGTCCCGGAGGCGACCCTCATGGTGTGCGCGCGCGTCGTCGGCAACGACGCGACAGTCGCGTGGGCGGGGGCGTCGGGCTCGTTCGAGCTCAACGTGGCGATCCCGGTCATGGGCACGGCGCTGCTGGAGTCGATCCGGCTGCTGTCCAATGCGATGCGCGTGCTCGCCGACAAGACCGTCGACGGGCTGGAGGCCGACCTTGAGCGCGCCGCCGGATACGCCGGCATGTCGCCCTCGATCGTGACCCCGTTGAACAAGCTGATCGGCTACGAGGCCGCCGCGAAGGTCGCCAAGCACGCCGTCGCGCGCGGCATCACCGTGCGCGAGGCGGTGGTCGAACTCGGCTTCCTGGAGCGCGGCGAGCTCACCGAGGCGCAGCTGGACGAACGACTCGACCTCCTCTCGATGACCCGTCCTGGTTGATAATCGGAGGGTGACCCGCACATTCCCGGCGCAGCGCCAGCGCATGCGGACGCTGGGCGTGCTCCTGATCGTGGTCGGGTCCGGGTTCGTGCTGACCGCACTGGGCATCGTCGGGGTTCACCTCGTGGCGGGTCGGCCGCTGCCGTGGGCGGCGGTATCGGTGTACGGCGCCGGAGCCGTCCTGACCCTCGGCGCCCTCGCCGTCGTGGGATGGGTGCTGCTGGAGCGCGCACCGGCACCGGTCGCCCTCACCGAGACCCCCGCGCCCGAAGAGCGCGCGACCAGGACCGAGATCGCCCGCACCGACGACCCGGCACCGCGCAGTGGCCCGACCGCGACCGTGCGAGCCCGACCGTACGACTCCGAGGAGACCGCGTTCGAGGTGCAGCGACGGCTGCTGGACGACGTGCGGCACGAGCTGAAGACCCCGATCACGATCATCCGCGGACACCTCGAGGTGATGGATCCGCAGGATACCGACGACGTGGCCACCATCCGCGATCTCGGCATCGCGGAGCTCGACCGCATGACGCGCCTCATCGGCGACATCGATCTGCTCGCCGCCGTCGAGGGCGACCAGTTCGTGATGGGCTCGGTCGATCTCGGGGCGCTGACCGAGCGGATCGCAGAGCTTGTGACGGTCATTCCCGGTCACGACTGGAGCATCGAGACGGCGGCGACGGCCGTGATCCGCGGCGACGGCGATCGGCTCCTGCAGGCGTGGCTGCAACTGGCCGACAACGCCGCCAAGCACACGCCGCCGGGCAGCCCCATCGAGCTCGGGAGCGCAGTCCACCCGGGCGGGGCCCGACTGTGGGTCCGCGACCACGGACCCGGCATCCCGCCCGCGCTGCGGCACCGCGTGTTCCGTCGCTTCGACCGCGGTGCCGGCAAGCGCACCGTGGGCGGGTCCGGCCTGGGCCTGGCGATCGTGGACACGATCGCCAAGGCGCACGGCGGCTACTGCGCCCTGGCAGACACGCCGGGGGGCGGCGTGACCTTCACCCTGGAGATCCCGACCGGCACGGCGGCCCTTCCGTCGCCGATCCGCGCCGGCGACGTCCTGCTGCAATGGGAGACAACCGCATGACCCTCATCCTCGTCGTCGACGACGAACCGCACATCACCGCCCTCGTCACCCGCGCGCTGCGCGGCCAGGGTTACGACACCGCGACCGCGGACGACGGCCCGGTCGCCGTCGAGCGCGCCCTGCAGGGCGACGTCGACCTCGTGCTGCTGGACGTCGGCCTTCCGACCATGGACGGCTTCGAGGTGCTGCGCACCCTGCGCCGTCGCGGCTGCGACGCTCCCGTCATCATGCTGACCGCCCGCAGCGGCACCCCCGACACCATCGAGGGGCTGGATTCCGGCGCCAGCGACTACGTGTCGAAGCCCTTCGCCGTCACCGAGCTCATGGCCCGCGTGCGTTCGCGGCTGCGTGAGCGGGCGGCGGCGCCGGCAGCTCTCGCGCAGGGCGACGTCACGCTGGACATCCTCACCCGCCGTGCGTCGGTCGCCGGCCGCGAGGTCGACCTGTCCGCGCGCGAGTTCGCACTCGCGGAGCAGTTCCTGCGGCACCCGAACGAGGTCCTCACCCGCGAGGTGCTGCTCAGCCGCGTGTGGGAGATGGACTTCGACCCGGGCTCCAATGTGGTGGACGTCTACGTCCGCTATCTGCGCGCCAAGCTCGGCTCGGACCGGATCGCCACGGTGCGCGGCGAGGGCTACCGCTGGAACGACGGGTAACACAGAAGCCCCCGATGCTGGGGGACATCGGGGGCTGAGCGCCGATTTCCGGGGAGAGAATCGACGCTCCGGTGTGATCTGTTTCTGGTTCACCGGTCGGGGGGAAATCTTCCGGCTCGCCTTCTTCGTCCTATCGTCCCTGATTCCGGGGCCGAAGGGGTACAAATCGCGATGAGATTACTCTCATACTCCTGACAATCTGCCTTGCCCGACCGAGGGATCGCTCAGCTGAGCTCCTCCGCTTCGAGCAGTTCGGTCACCAGCGCCGCGATCGCGGAGCGCTCCGAGCGCATGAGCGTCACGTGCGCGAACAGCCCGTGGCCCTTGAGCGTCTCGATGACCGATGCCATGCCGTCGTGGCGCCCCACGCGCAGATTGTCGCGCTGGCCCATGTCGTGGGTGAGCACGACCCGCGAGCCCTGACCGACGCGGCTGAGCACCGTGAGCAGGACGTTGCGCTCCAGCGACTGCGCCTCGTCGACGATCACGAACGCGTCGTGGAGAGACCGGCCGCGGATGTGCGTGAGCGGCAGCACCTCCAACAGGCCCCGGGCCATGACCTCCTCCACGACGTTTCCGGAGACGACCGAACCGAGCGTGTCGAACACCGCCTGACCCCAGGGGTTCATCTTCTCCTGCTGGTCTCCGGGGAGATAGCCGAGCTCCTGACCGCCGACGGCGAACAGCGGGCGGAAGACGATGATCCGCCGCTGCTGCTGACGCTCCAGCACAGCCTCCAGCCCCGCGCACAGGGCGAGGGCGGACTTGCCGGTGCCGGCCCGGCCGCCCAGCGACACGATCCCGACCTCGGGGTCCAGGAGCAGGTCGATCGCGAGCCGCTGCTCGGCAGAGCGGCCGTGCAGCCCGAACACGTCGCGGTCTCCGCGCACGAGCCGGTAGCCGCCCCCGCCGGTGACCCGTCCGAGTGCGGAGCCGCGCTCGGAGTGGATCACGAGCCCCGTGTTGGCCGGAAGCCCCCGGACCTGCTCGCTGACGCCCACCTCGCTCTCGTACAGATCGCTCATGTCGTCGCCGGAGACGTCGATCGTCGCGACGCCGGTCCAGCCGGAGTCGACGGCCTGCTCGGCGAGGTACTCCTCGGCCGGGATGCCGACCGAGGCGGCCTTCACGCGCATCGGGAGGTCTTTGGAGACCACCGTGACATCCTGACCCTCGCGCGCCAGGTGCATCGCCACGGAGAGGATGCGGGTGTCGTTGTCGCTCAGCCGCATGCCGGCCGGAAGCACCGAGGCGTCGACGTTGGTCAGCTCCACCCGCAGGGTTCCGCCGATCCCGACCGGCACCGGGAAGTCGAGGCGGCCGTGCTCGATGCGCAGCTCGTCGAGATGACGCAGCGCCTGCCGAGCGAAGTAGCCGATCTCGGGGTCGTGACGCTTGCCCTCCAGCTCGGTGACCACCACCACGGGGATGACGACGGAGTGCTCCGCGAATCGGAAGAAGGCCCGCGGGTCGCTCAACAGGACGGACGTGTCCAGCACATAGGTCCGCAGACGCTGATCCACCTGGACGTCGTCGCCCGCCGCGACGCGATGCTGCTCCGGTACTCGTGTGGTCACGTCCGACTCCCGCCCCGGGTCGTCCCCGGTTTCGTGCGTGTCGACCATGGCCACGAGTCGCGGTGGGCCGACTCGACGGGCACCGTGCCCGTGACTCGACGCTACGACGGGCCGCCGACACCGGCGGCGCCGACACGCTGTCATCGTGTGACGAACAGGTGAACTCTCGACGCGTCAGCCGCCGTAGCGGCGGTCCCGCGACGCGAAGTCGCGGATCGCGCGCAGGAAGTCGATCTCGCGCAGGTCGGGCCCCAGGGCCTCGACGAAGTAGAACTCGCTGTGCGCCGATTGCCAGAGGAGGAAGTCGCTCAGCCGCTGCTCGCCCGACGTGCGGATCACGAGGTCCGGGTCGGGCTGGCCGCCGGTGTACAGATGCTCGCCGATCTGCTCGGGAGTAAGACTGGCAGCGAGCGCCTCCAGCGATCCGCCACGTTCCTGATGCTGCGCGATGATGCTGCGCACCGCGTCGACGATCTCGCCGCGCCCGCCGTAGCCGACCGCGAGGTTGACGTGCAGGCCGGTGTTGGCGCGCGTACGCTCCTCGGCGGTGGCGAGCACTCCGGCGAGGGCGCGCGGGAGCAGATCGGCCCGTCCCACGTGCTGCACGCGCCACCCCGGCTCGCGGGACAGCTCGTCGGCGAGCTCGGCGATGATCTCGATGAGGTCGGCCAGCTCGCGCGAGTCGCGCTTACGGAGGTTGTCGGTGGAGAGCAGATACAGCGAGACGACCCGGATGCCCAGATCGTCGCACCAGCGCAGGAACTCGTGCATCTTGGCCGCCCCGGCCCGGTGACCGTCCGCCGCCGTGGCGTAGCCGGCCTGACGCGCCCACCGGCGGTTGCCGTCGATCATCATGGCGACGTGGTGCGGCACCGCATCGGGACGGAGTCTGCGGCGCAGGCGCGAGGCGTACAGGCGATAGAGGGGACCCCTGCCCGAGACCGCGTGCGCCACACGCCTACGTTAGCGGGCCGGGGCGCATGTGCGCGCCGGCATGCGTCGACGCGTACGCTCGAGGCGTGACCCGAATGACCCCGACCGACGGTACGGCGCCGACCCGGCTGCCGCTGATGGCCGCCGGGTCCACCGACCTGTACGTCGAGCCGAAGCCGACGTGGCGGGGCTGGATCCACGCCGCCACCTTCCCGGTGACGATCGTCGCCGGGATCATGCTGGTGAGTCTGGCCCAGGGCGCGGCGGCGAAGTGGTCGTGCGCGGTGTTCTCCGCGACCTCGCTGCTGCTGTTCGGCAACTCCGCGCTCTATCACCGCTTCACGTGGGCGCCGCGGACCCGGATGATCCTCAAGCGCATCGATCACGCCAACATCCTGCTGCTGATCGCCGGCACCTACACCCCGCTCGCGGTGCTGGCCCTGCCCACCGCCCAGACGACGGTGCTGCTGTCACTGGTGTGGGGCGGCGCGGTCCTCGGCATCCTCTTCCGCGTCTTCTGGATCCATGCGCCGCGCTGGCTGTACGTCGCCCTGTACCTCGCCCTGGGCTGGGCCGCGGTGATGTACCTCGTGCCGCTGTTCCAGGCGAACGAGGCCATGATGGTCCTCGTCGCCGTCGGCGGACTGCTGTACACGATCGGCGCGGTCGTCTACGGGCTCAAGCGCCCCAACCCGTGGCCCGACCACTTCGGCTTCCACGAGATCTTCCACGTGTGCACCGTGCTGGCGTTCCTGTGCCACTGGACCGCGTGCCTGCTGATCGGGCTTCAGCCGGCATTCCACGGCCCGTAGCGATCACGCTCCGCGATCGGTGCCGGCATCCCGATCGGTGTCGTCCTCGCCCGCCTCGGCGCGCAGCTGCGCATCGAGCTCCTCGGCCACTTCGGCCCGGTAGCGGGCCCGCCGGATGCGGCGCAGCATGTCGATCAGCAGCAGCACGACCGCCACGGCGATCACGGCGATGGACACGAATCCCGCGAATCCGGGGGTGACCGCCGACGGATCGACCGTCATCGTCGGGATCGGTGTTTCCGGGGCGTCGGCGAGCACCGTCAGCGTCAGCATGTGTCCTCATTCCGCGGGTGAGCGCATAGCCTGGAGTTCCAGCCTAGAGCGACCAGGGAGCGCGATGACCACTGCGGTGCAGGCGAAGCTCGACGAGCGCTACGGGCGTCGCGGGTCGGCGCGGATGCCGTGGATCGTCGGCGGCTCGCTGGCGGCGGTCGCCGTCGGCGTCATCGCCTGGTTCGCGCTCTCCGGCGGTCTCACCGCGGTCGACGCCGACGCCACCGGTTTCGAGGTCGAGGACGCCCACAGCGTGACGGTGCGCTTCCAGGTGACCGTGCAGCCCGGGTCGCCCGTGGCGTGCGCTCTGGAGGCGCAGGACACCGCGCACGGGGTCGTGGGGTACAAGGTCGTGGAGTACCCGGCATCCGATTCGCACACCACCGCTCATCGCGAGACGATCCCCACCGTCGCCGAGGCGACGACCGGCTTGGTCACCGCGTGCTGGATCCCGTAAACTGACCGCAGACCATGCGCCCCGGCCCGTTCGCCGGGGCGTTTGACTTAGGCGACGGCTTCGCCGTCTGAAGCAAGGAGGACGCTGTGACCGGCGACATCACCGAGACCTTCCTCACCCAGGACGCCTACGACCGGCTCGCCGCAGAGCTCGAACACCTCTCGACCGTGGGCCGCGAGGAGATCGCGAAACGCATCGAGGCCGCGCGCTCGGAGGGCGACCTCAAGGAGAACGGCGGTTACCACGCCGCCAAGGACGAGCAGGGCAAGCAGGAGGCGCGCATCCGTACGCTCCAGCACCTGCTGAAGACCGCGAAGGTGAGCGAGGCGCCCACCTCCACCGGCGTGGTCGAGTCCGGCACCGTCGTCACGGCGGTCGTCGCCGGCGGCGAGGAGGTCTTCCTCCTCGGCAGTCGCGAGATCGCCTCGGGGACCGAGCTCGATGTGTACAGCGAGGCCTCGCCGCTGGGAGCGGCCATCCTGGGTCTGAAGGAGGGCGACGCCACGTCGTACACCGCCCCGAACGGGCGCGAGATCGCCGTGGAGATCGTCAAGGTCGAGACCTACACCGGGCGCTGAGCCTCAGTCCGGCACGATCCGGGGCGCGAACCCCGCCTCCTCCAGCAGCGCGATGACCCGCTGACGATGCTCCTCGCCGCGAGTCTCCACGCTCAGCTGCAGGATGACCTCGCTGATCTGCATGCCCTGCCCGTGCCGGGTGTGCAGCGCCTCGATGACGTTGGCCCCCGCGAGGGCGAGGATCTCCGCGACGCGCGCGAGCTGGCCGGGACGGTCTGGCAGCGGGATCTGCAACGTCATGTAGCGACCGGATGCCGCAAGCCCGTGCGCGACGACACGCTGCAGCAGCAGGGGGTCGATGTTGCCGCCGGAGAGGATCACCACGGTCGGACCGCTCGCCGCGATCTTGCCGGCGAGGATCGCGGCGACTCCGACCGCACCGGCGGGCTCCACGACCTGCTTGGCGCGCTCCAGCAGCACGAGGAGGGCCCGCGCGATGTCGTCGTCGCTGACCGTGACGACCTCGTCGACGAGCTCTCGGATCACCTCGAACGGCACGTCCCCCGGGCGCGCCACGGCGATGCCGTCGGCGATCGTGGGGGTCGTGGCCACCTCCAGCGGCTCTCCGGCGGCCAGCGACGCCGGGTAGGCGGCGGAGTTCTCGGCCTGCACGCCGATGACGCGCACGGTCCGACCGGCCGCCGCGGCGCGCGCCTTCGCGGCGGCCGCGACGCCGGCGACGAGCCCGCCGCCGCCGATGCCCATGATGAGGGTCTCGGTCTCGGGCGCGTCGTCGAGGATCTCCAGGCCCAGCGTGCCCTGACCGACGATGACATCACGGTGATCGAACGGGTGGATGAGCACCGCACCGGTGCGATCGGCGAACTCCGCGGCCAGGCGCAGCGGCGTCTCGACGGTCGCTCCGTCGAGGATCACGTCGGCGCCGTAGCCGCGGGTGGCCAGGAGCTTGGGCACCGGAACCCCGAGCGGCATGAAGATCGTCGCGGGGATGCCGAGCTTCTGCGCCGCGAGGGCAACCCCCTGAGCGTGGTTTCCCGCCGAGGCGGCGACCACGCCGTGCGCGCGCTCCTGCGCCGACAGCCGCGAGAGACGGTACGCCGCGCCGCGGATCTTGAACGAGCCGGTGCGCTGCAGGTTCTCCAGCTTCAGACGCACCGGGGCGCCGAGCACCTCGGACAGGTGCTCGGACTGCTCCAGGGGCGTGTGCGAGACCACGCCGCGCAGCACGGCCGCGGCATCCTCGAACTCGGCCAGGGTGGGGATGCTCACGCGGGTCTCCTCCGATCGCGGGGAACGGTGCTCCAGATCAGGTCGCCGGGACCCGCCTGGTCGCCGGTCTCCCACGCGCGGCGCGCGAGGTAGACCCCGACGACGTTGGCGAACGCCGCGAGCGGGACGGCGAACAGTGCCCCGGGGATGCCGGCGACCATGGTCCCGCCGGCGACGACCAGCACGACCGCGAGCGGGTGCACCTTGACGGCCGAGCCCATCAGGATCGGCTGCAGGACGTGCCCCTCGAGCTGCTGGACGACGAGGACCACCACCAGCATCCACAGCGCGATCCAGGGCCCGTTGTAGACAAGGGCGAGGAACACGGCGAGGGAGCCGGTCACGACGGCGCCCACGATGGGCACGAACGAGCCCAGGAAGACGAGAACCCCGACCGGGATGGCCAGCGGCACGCCGAGGAAGAAGGCGCCCAGGCCGATGCCGATCGCGTCGATGGTGGCCACCAGCAGCTGCGTGCGCGCGTAGTTGACGACGGTGACCCATCCAGCGCGCGCGGCGCCGTCGGCGGCGACGCGGGCGTCGCGCGGGAACAGGTTCACCGTCCAGCGCCAGATGCCGCCGCCGTCGGCCAGGATGCACAGGAGGATGAACAGCGCCAGGAGCGCCCCGGTGGCGACGTGGCCCACCGTGGTGCCGAGGGCGAGCGCGCCCGTCCACAGCAGCTCGACCTGCTGCTGGAGGATCGTCCATCCCTGCGCGAGCAGGTCGTCGATCTGAGCGGGGCTGAGGTGGAGCGGCCCGTCGATGAGGTACTGGCGCAGTTCGCCGACGGCCTGGACGGTGCGCTGCTGCACCTCGGACCACCCGCGCGTGATCTGCCAGACCACGAGAAGGAGCAGTCCCCCGACGATCGCGATGGTGCCCAGGGCACTGAGCACGATCGCGACCCATCGGGGCAGACCGCGGCGCAGGAGCCACGTGAAGGCGGGCCACAGCAGCGCCGAGAGCAGGATCGCCACCAGCAGCGGGATGACCAGCAGCTTCAGCTGGATGATCACCCAGATCACGATGCCGATCGCGATCGCCACCACGACGAGCCGCCAGGCGTAGGCGGTGGCCACCCGCAGCCCCCGGGGAACCGCGGACGACGAATCGGCGGAGACGGTGACGTGCCGGAGGGCGTCGAGGAAGGAGCCGCGTGGGCGATCGTCGGACCCGCTCATCCTGCCAGTCTACGGCTCCGCGCCCCCCTGCCCGGCACGTCGGAGGGTGGCGCTAGGCTGACCGCCGTGTCTGACGCATCCCCTTCCGTGCCCCGGTCGCCGGCGCTCCCGCTGCTGCGCGCGGCCGAGGCGCGGCGCATCGCACTGGCCGCCCAGGGGTTCGCTCGCCCGCGACCCACCCGCGCGGGAGTGCGCGCGATGCACGGCGCACTCGCACGCATGGCGACGCTGCAGATCGACTCGGTCAACGTGTTCGCCCGCTCGCACTACCTGCCGCTGTACTCGAGGCTCGGTGCGTACGACACCGCACAGCTCGACAGACTGCTGTTTCGCCGTGGCGCGCCGTACACCGAATGCTGGGCGCATGTGGCCGCCTTCATCCCCACGCGCGACTGGGGGCTGTTCGGCTTCCGCATGGCGGACGAACGCGCGCGGCAGCAGGCGCGTCCGGACGGCATCGCGCACCGGCATCGCGACGTCCTCGAGTGGGTGCGCGTCGAGCTGGCCGAGCGCGGGCCGCTCCGACCCGCACAGCTCGACCACGACCTGCGTCGCGTCCGGCGCGGTCCGTGGTGGGACTGGGACGTCGTGAAGAGCGCCCTGGAACACCTGTGGCGATGGGGCGAGGTGGCCATCGCGGGACGGCACGGCTTCCAGCGCACGTACGCGCTGGCCGAACACGTCATCCCCGACGAGGCGCGCGCGGATGTTCCCCGGCCCGACGCCGTGCGCGAGCTCGTGCGGCGGGCGGCGCGCGCGTACGGGGTGGCGACGGCATCCGATCTCGCCGACTACTGGCGCCTGCGCGACCGTCGTGCCGTGCTCACGGCGCTGGCCGAGCTCGCCGAAGCCGGCGAGGTCGAACAGGTGCGCGTGGAGGGCTGGACCTCCGCCGGGCGCGCGCTCCCGGCCTGGCGGCACCGCGACGCGGTGTGCCCGCGGCGCATCGACCGCGTCGCCGTGCTCACCCCGTTCGACCCGGTGGTGTGGTTTCGCGACCGGGCGCTCCGCCTGTTCGCGCTCGACTACCGCATCGAGATCTACACGCCCGCGCCGCGCCGCCGGTACGGCTACTACAGCCTGCCGGTACTCGTCGACGACGAGATCGTCGGGCGCGTCGACCTCAAGGCCGACCGGGGCGCCGCACAGCTCCTCGTGCAGTCGGCGTGGTGGGAGGACGGCCGACCCTCGCCCGACACCGCCGAGCGCATCGCTGCGGAGCTGCGGCTCGCTGCTCGCTGGCAGGGCCTGGAGTCGATCTCAGTGGGACGATGGGGCGATGCGGCGGACGAGCTGGCCGGCGCTCTGGGCGCACGGCGGCACGAGCGCGTCAGGTGAGGCCGACAGACGCGGCTCAGAACTGGATGCGCGGCGGCTCGGAGATGGCTGCGCCGTCGATGACCTCGAAGAACTCGCGCTGGACGAAGCCGAGGTTGCGTGCGAAGAGGTTGTTCGGGAACACCTTGATCTTCGTGTTGAGCTCGCGCACGCCGCCGTTGTAGAACCGGCGGGATGCCTGGATCTTGTCCTCGGTGTCGACCACCGCCTGCTGCAGCTGGAGGAAGTTCTGGCTCGCCTGCAGCTGCGGGTAGGCCTCCGCGACCGCGAACAGGGACTTCAGCGCCTGCTGCATGTGGCCCTCGGCGACACCCGCCGCCTCGGGACTCCCGGCCGACAACGTCTCGGCCCGGGCGCGCGTGACGTTCTCGAACACCGCCTTCTCGTGCGACGCGTAACCCTTCACCGTCTCGATGAGGTTCGGCAGCAGGTCGGCGCGGCGCTTGAGCTGAACGGTGATGTCGCTCCACGCCTCGTCGACGCGGACATTCAGCGCGACGAGCGAGTTGTAGGTCGCCCAGAGATAGACGCCGACGATCGCAGCCAGGCCGACGACGATCAGCACCGGGATCAACAACTCCATCGCACACTCCTCGGGTCGCCCTCATCCTATTCTGCGGCATATGTCGCGACACGCCTCGATCACGCGACTCTCAGCCGTTGCCCAACTGACAGCACGACGCACGCGGCGCCGCACCGTGCGCTACCGCGTCGCCGCGAGGAAGCGATCCGCGCGATCGCGCAGCAACGCGCTGAGCTCAGGCGAGTCGAGCACCTCGAACGGCCAGGTGAGCCAGATCAGCGCCGCGGCGAGCACCTCGACGCGCACGTCCGCGATCCACCAGTCCGTCGCGAGTGCGCCGTCCGCGGTCGTGCTCGCCGTGAAGTGTCGCGCGTGCCGCCCGAGCCGGCCCTCCACCTCGGCCAGCGGCGCATGGATACGGATCGTGGCTGTCACCTCCGGCCGCACCGCCGCGAGACGTTCGCCCACGAAGGCCGCGGCGTCTCCGCCGGGCACCGCGGGCGCGGAGCCGCCGAGACCGGTGGGCTCGGCGGCGACGATGCGATCGACGCGCAGGGTGCGCCAGTCCGCACGCTCGGTGTCCCAGCACAGCAGATACCAGCGGGCGCCGCGAGGAACGAGTCGAACGGGGTCGATCCGGCGCAGGCGCGGCGTCGCGGTTGCAGAACTCCCGGTGTACCGGATGCGCAGCCGCTCGTGGTCGCGGCAGGCCAGGGCGAGCACGGCGAGCAGCTCCGTGTCGATCTCGGGCTCCGTCGACACCGCACCGAGGGAGACCGACGAGCGGATCGCACGCACCCGACGTCGCAGCGCGGAAGGCATCACCTGCTCAAGCTTGGCCAGCGCGACGAGGGCGAGGTGTCTCGTGCCCGCCGCACCGCTGGCGGCGGCGGAGGACAGCGCGGCCGCGATCGCGGCCGCTTCCTCCGGGGTGAACACCAGGGGAGGGAGCTCCCCGCCGGTGGCCAAGCCGTACCCGCCGTCGCGACCGCGCCGCGCCTGGACGCAGTAGCCGAGCTCGCGAAGCCGCTCGACATCGCGCCGCAGAGTGCGACCGGTCACCTCCAGCCGCTGAGCGAGCTCCTCCCCGGGCCAGAACCGTCGTGCCTGCAACAGCTCCAGAAGCCGGAGCGCCCGGGAGGTCGCTGACGTGGTGTCCATGGCGTCATTCTTCCTTCTGAATAAGGACAGAAACAGTCCTAAATGCTGACGACACTGGAAGAACACAAGGCTCCACGCCTTCCGATCCCTAGGAGAAGCCATGACCATCCTCGTCACCGGCGCCACCGGCGCCGTCGGCCGTCACCTCGTCCGCGCGCTACTGGACCACGACCAGGACGTGCGCGCACTGACCCGCGATCCCGCGCGCGCGGCCCTTCCCGCCGCCGTCACGCTCGTCTCCGGAGACTTCGCCGATTCCGCCTCGTTGAGCGACGCGGTCTTCGCCGGCGTGGACCGCGCGTTCGTGTTCCCGGGCGACGGCGTCGCCGCCTTCGTCGATGCGGCGACCCGCGCCGGGGTCGAGCGCTTCACCGTCCTGTCTTCGCTCGCCGCCGCGAAGGAGTTCCCCCGCGACGAGGGCTCGGCCAGCCAGCTCCACCACGCCGCCATCGAGCAGGCGGTGACCACCCGCACCGACGCCTGGACGATCCTGCGGCCGGGCACCTTCGCCAACAACCTCCTGACGTGGGCATGGCCGATCAAGAACGGCTGGCCGATCCGCGCTCCCTACGCCGCGTCGGCGCAGGCGCCCATCCACGAGGCGGACGTCGCCGACGCGGCCGCTGCGAGCCTGCTGAGCGACGAGTGGATCGGCCAGGCGATCCCCCTCACCGGACCGCAGGCGCTCACCCGCACCGAGCAGGTCGCCGCCATCGCAGCCGGGATCGGGCGCGAGCTGGAGCTCGTGGAGATCAGCCCCGAGGAGTTCCGTGCCGAGGTCGCGCAGTTCGTGCCCGCCCCGATCATCGACATGCTCCTGGACTACTGGCGCGACACCCTGACCGAGCCCGATCGCGTCCGCCCGGTCACCCCGCTCACCGGCCGCCCTGGCCGCACCCTGGCGGAGTGGGCGCGCGATCACCGCGCCGACTTCGCTGCCGACGCGACGTAGCGGGGCCCGGCCACAAGCTCGTCCGCGCGAGTCACTCCTTTGGCGCCGAGTCACTGCCCTCCAGCGCAGTGACTCGCGAGGGAGGCAGTGACTCGCGAGTCAAAGCAGTGACTCGTACCCCCGCTGGGACTCGAACCCAGACTGTGGCGAGTTTAAGTCGCCTGCCTCTGCCATTGGGCTACGGGGGCGCGGCCCCGCGCCGCCTGCTCAGCCGGCGGCCTCGGACCTCTCCGGGGCCTTGTCCGCCGGTGCCGGGGCGGCGGGGGGCGCCTCGGAGACCGCGGGACGCGGACGCGCCGCGAACTCCTCGAAGACGTAGCGCGGATCCTGCACCGACTGCAGGTTGACGAGGTCGCGGCCGAGCCAGAAGTTGTTCCACCAGCCCCACAGCACGCGGAACTTGCGCTCCCACGACGGCATCGCCAGGCCGTGGTAGCCGCGGTGCGCGCACCACGCGATGAAGCCCTTCAGCGCGATCTTGCCGGACTGGAAGACGCCCTGGTAGAGGCCCAGGCCGGCCACCGCGCCGAGGTTGTGGTGGATGTATTCGCGCGGCGCCTCGCCGCGCAGCACGCCGACGATGTTCTTGGCGAGCAGCTTCGCCTGGCGCACGGCGTGCTGGGCGTTCGGCACGCAGTAGCCGCCGACGCCCGCGCCGGTCAGGTCGGGTACGGCGGAGATGTCTCCGGCAGCCCAGGCCCCCTCGACGAACTCGTCGGCGGAGCCCACCCGCAGGTCGGGACGGGTGAGGATGCGGCCGCGCTCCTCGACCGGCAGGTCGCTGCCGCGCACGACGGTCGGGTTGGCCATGACGCCGGCGGTCCACACGATCAGATCGGTCGGGATGACCTCGCCGGTGGACAGGGTGACGTTGCCGTCGACCGCGCTCGTCAGCTGCGTGTCGAGGTGGACGTTGCCGCCGCGGGTGGCGAGGTTCTTCAGCACCCACTCGCTGGTCTCCAGCGACACCTCGGGCATGATGCGCCCCATCGCCTCGACGAGATGGAAGTGGGTGTCCTCGAAGCGCAGGGCCGGGTACACCTTCAGGAGCGACGAGGCGAGCGAGCGGAGCTCTGCGAACACCTCGATGCCCGCGAATCCGCCGCCGACGACGACCACCGTCAGCAGCCGGTCGCGCGCCGGCCCGGGCGGGAGGGTGGCGGCCTTGTCGAAGTTCGACATGAGCCGGTCACGGATGGCGACGGCCTCCTCGATCGTCTTCAGGCCGATCGCATTGTCGGCGATCCCCGGAATCGGGAAGGTGCGCGATACGGCGCCGGCGGTCACGACGATCTGGTCGTACTCCTGCTGCCACGGCTCGCCCAGCTCGGGCGTGATGGTCGCAACGCGGTGGGCGTGGTCGATGCCGGTCACCTTCGCCGTGATGACGTTGGTCCGCTTGAGGTGGCGACGCAGCGCCACGACCGAGTGGCGCGCCTCGATGGAGCCGGCGGCCACTTCGGGCAGGAACGGCTGATACGTCATGTAGGGAAGCGGGTCGACGATGGTGACCTCCGCCTCCCCGTGGCGCAGGTGCTTCTCGAGCTTCCAGGCGGTGTAGAAGCCGGCATAGCCGCCGCCGACGATGAGGATCTTGGGTGCGGTGGTGGTCACGGTTCGCAGAACTCCTTGAATCAACGACGAGGCACGCGCGGGAAGCGGGCCGATCTGATGCGCCGGACTGCAGCAGTGACGCAAAGCGCGACCAGTATAGCGGCCAGCGTCCCGCCCGCCAGAGGAACTGTTCCGTAGCGGATCGTGTCCTCTGTGGGCAGCAGCGGCGACAGCGGGCGGGTCGCCTTCTCGGGAGCGGCCAGCTCGGGCACCTCGACGGGCGACGCGCTCGGGGTCGCACCCGGCTCGGTCTCGGCGCGACGGTATAGGCGCACCCACTCCGCCAGGCTCCCCATCGGGTTCTCGGCGACGGCATCCACCTGCGCGGTGACCGCCGCCTCGGCGTCGACCAGTCCCCACCCGTAGAGCACGTCCGGACGGGTGTCGGTGACCGGGCGGGCGGTCTGGATGATCCGGTTGATGACGTTCGCCGCGTCGAGCTCGGGATGTGCGGACCTCACCAACGCCGCCACGCCCGCGACCAGGGGAGCTGCACCGCTCGTCCCGCTCCACACGACGACCTGCCCGTCGGCGGAGACGCCGAGCAGCTGTTCGCTGGGCGCGGAGACCCCGATGGTGATGCCCTGCGTGGACGCTTCGAGACTCGCCTCCCCCTCGCGGTCCACTCCCCCGACGGTGAGCACCCCCGGGATGGTGGCGGGCGCCCCCACCCTGCTGGTGCCGCTGCCGCGGTTTCCCGCAGCGACCACGACCACGACGTCGTGCTCGAACGCGTAGAGGAACGCGTCGTCCCAGCTGCGATCCCAGTCCAGCGTGTTCGTCGTGAACGACAGGTTGATGACGTCGGCGCCGTTGTCGACCGCCCAGCGCATCGCCTCGGCCACCTGGGTGACGAAGGGGGTGGATGCCGCGGCGCCGAAACCGACCGAGATCGACAGCAGGCTCGCCTCGGGGGCGACCCCGATCATGCCGGTGCCGCTGCCGGTGCCCCGCCCGGCCGCCAGCGAGGCGACCCAGCTGCCGTGGTTCGCGTCGACCGCTCCGACCGGGGTGCGGCCGTCGGTGGCGCCGACCCCGGAGAAGTCGGTGCCGCCGACGACGGCACCGGTGAACTCGACCGGGTCGCGCCCGATGCCGGTGTCGATCACGGCGATCGTGACACCCTTGCCGCGCGCGGTCTGCCACGCCGCGCGCACGCCGTAGTCGTCGAGCCAGTACTCCGCCGAGCGGACCGGGTCGGGCGTCGTCTCCGACGGCACCGCGGCGGCCCCGGTGACCAGCACCGCCACCACGACGGCGACGATCACCCGCAGCGCGCCTCGGATCACAGCCGCCCTCCGGGCTGCGCGCACGTGCACCGCGCGGGCGACCAGCCGGAGCGCGCCAGCGCGCGGTCGCCGATCGGGTTGACCCCCGGTCCGGCGGCAAGCGCATGCGCGGCGAGCGCGTGCAGACATTTCACCCGCGTCGGCATGCCGCCCGCCGAGATCCCCTCGATCTCGGGCACGTCGCCGAAGCGGCTCCGGTCGGCCAGGTAGGCCTCGTGGGCGCGCGCGTAGGCCGCGGCGAGCTCCTCGTCGGCGGCGAGCTCGTCGGCGAGCTCGGCCATGACGTGCCCGGCCTCCAGCGCCGACAGCGCGGCCGCCGCCCCCGGATGGGTGAGGTAGTAGAACGTCGGGAACGGCGTCCCGTCGGGCAGCCGCGGCGCGGTCGCCACGACCGTCGGGTTGCCGCACACGCAACGGGCCGCGATCCCGACGACGCCGCGCATCGGGCGGCCGAGCTGGGCGCGCATGACCGCGAGATCCGACGCGGATGCCGGGGTCAGAACGCTCGTGCTCACCCGCTCAGGCTACCCGGCGCGTCAGGGCGCGGGCGTTCCGGTGACGGTCTTCGCGAGCCCCGCGGAGGTCACCGAGCGCACGAGCTGGGCCATCCAGTCGGTCCTGGTCTCCTCGAGGTCGGCGCTGACGGCATCCGTCCCCTCCGGCACGGATCCGGCCGGCAGGTCGTCGTCGATGAGGTACACGACCTCGCCCGGCAGCGTGTAGTAGAGCCGCTCGCGCGCCTGCGTCGTGATGTAGGCCGGGTCGGACCAGCGATCGCGCTCGGCCTCCAGCGCGGCTACCTCGTCGGCGGTGACCTTCACCGACTGTTCCAGCGCCGCGATCTGAGCCCGCTGGTCGAGGTAGGTGCCCACCGTGGGCACCAGCACGAAGGCGGCGAGGATCACCAGCCCCAGCATGATCAGCGTGAAACCTGACAGACGGATGCCGCCGAGCCAGGCCCGCACGTCGACGCGCCGCCGGGCACGGGAAGGGGGAGCCGTCGTCGTGCCCACGGCTCCCCCTCTCGATCGCGTCTCAGCCCTTGTAGCGCGGGAAGGCGGCACGGCCGATGAACGAACCGGCCTCGCCGAGCTCCTCCTCGATGCGCAGAAGCTGATTGTACTTCGCGACCCGCTCGCTGCGAGCGGGCGCGCCGCTCTTGATCTGACCGGAGTTGACCGCGACCACGAGGTCGGCGATCGTCGTGTCCTCGGTCTCGCCGGAGCGGTGCGAGAACATCGTGGTGTAACCCGAGCGGTGCGCGAGCTCCACGGCATCCAGCGTCTCGGACAGCGTGCCGATCTGGTTCACCTTCACCAGGAGCGAGTTGCCGGCACCGCGGCCGATGCCGTCCGCCAGGCGGGACGGGTTGGTGACGAACAGGTCGTCGCCGACGAGCTGGGTCTTCTTGCCGAGCTTCTCGGTGAGCGCGGTCCAGTTCTCCCAGTCGTCCTCGGCCAGGGCGTCCTCGATCGTGACGATCGGGAACGAGTCGACGAGGTCGATGTAGTAGTCGGTGAGCGCGGCGGCGGTCCAGTCCTTGCCCTCGAAGTGGTACACGCCGTCATCGAAGAACTCGGTGGCGGCGACGTCGAGGCCCAGGGCGATGTCAGGTCCGGCGCGGAAGCCTGCCTTCTCGATGGCCTTGACGAGGAAGTCGAGACCCTCGCGGTTGCTCGGCAGGTCGGGGGCGAAGCCGCCCTCGTCGCCGAGGCCGGTCGCGTATCCCGCCGCCTTCAGCTCGCCGCGGAGCACGTGATAGGTCTCCGCGCCCCAGCGGAGGGCCTCGGCGAAGCTCGACGCGCCGATCGGCGCGAGGAAGAACTCCTGGCAGTCGATGCCGTTGTCGGCGTGCTCGCCGCCGTTGATGACGTTGAACAGCGGAATGGGCAGGACGTGCGCGTTCGGCCCGCCGAGGTAGCGGAACAGCGGCAGGTCGGCGGCGTCGGCGGCGGCCTTGGCGACCGCGAGCGACACGCCGAGGATCGCGTTCGCACCGCAGCGCGACTTGTTCTCGGTGCCGTCGGTGGAGATCAGGATCTCGTCGATGACCCGCTGTTCGCTCGCCTCGAGGCCCTCGATCGCCGGGCCGAGCTCGTCGATGACGGCCGAGACGGCCTTCAGCACGCCCTTGCCGCCGTAGCGGCTCTTGTCGCCGTCGCGCAGCTCGTACGCCTCGAAGGCGCCGGTCGAGGCGCCGGAAGGGACGGCTGCGCGCTGAACGGTTCCGTCGTCGAGGAGCACCTCCACTTCGACCGTCGGGTTACCGCGCGAATCGAGGATCTCACGCGCGCCTACAGCATCGATCAGTGCCACAGCTGACTCCTTGCGTCATTGGAGGTTGGTGTCCTCCGCCGAGTCTAGCCATGCGGGCGCGTCGGGCGCAGGCCCGTCTTCGCGCTCAGGTCAGCACGGCGACGGCCAGGCCGTCCCAGTCCTTCAGGTCGAGCGTCTACAGCGCCGTGGCGTCGAAGCGCGGGTCGCCGCCGAGCAGTGCCAGCGCACGCCGGGTGCCGATCACCACCGAGTCGGTGCGTCGGTGAGCTCGATCGCGGTCGCGGGTCCCTGCGGTTCGAGGGTGGTGGTGATGCGTAGCGCCATGCGACGATCATCCCTCCGATGCGCCGGCGCGGGAAGCGTGCGACGGCGACGAGCCGCGGTAGGCGCTCGGCGTGAAGCCGAGCACGGCACGGAAGTCGTGCGTGAGGTGCGCGTGATCGGCGTAGCCGAGCGCGGCGGCAAGAGCTGCGAGGTCGGTGTCCGGATCGTCGCGCACGCGCTGGGCCGCCTCCTGCAGGCGCCGGCGCCGGATCATGGCGGACGGGCCGACGCCCACGTGCTCGAGCATGAGCCGCTCGAGGGTGCGTGCGGACACATGCAGTCTGCCCGCGGCATCCGCGACCCGCACGATCTCCCGGTCGGTCAGCAGGAGCTCGGCGGCCGTGTTGGCCAGCAGGCCCCGCTCGGTGGGCGCGCCGACGACCTCGCCGAGCCAGCATGCGAACGCGTCGACGGCGGCCGCACGAGCGCGCTCCCCGACGCCCGCCATCGCCGCGCAGACCTCGGCGTGCAGGCGCACCGCGTCGACGGGCGCCCACGTGTCGACCAGCTCGGCCGGCCGCGCCACGAGCGCCGGCACCGCGGCCGGGCGCAGCAGTGCGCCGACGGCCCAGCCGGTGCCCCGCAGGTCGCGGTGCGTGCGCGTCGTGGCGGCGCCGACGACGATCACGCCGGACGGCTCCACCACGACGCCTACCGCCGGGTAGCCCACCACCTCCTGCCGCGACGAGCGACCGGGCGCGATGGACCACTGCGGAATCCAGAACCACTGCACGAGAGCGGATGCCGCAGCCGGCGGCGGCAGGCGATGGAACTCGGGCAGCCGCGCGGGGTAGAGCACGCCCCGCGTCTGATCCATCATGCGCGACACGCTACGCCCGGCATCCGACACGCACGTCGCGGCGCCTTCCTCGCGGTTCCGTGCCGCCCGCCGCTCAACCGTCCGCCTTCCCTCCGTTCGGTTGCCCTGGATGTACGGCGATCGGGGCGCTTCGCGTACATCTAGGGCAAGTGAACAGGGGAAGGCGGGGTGAGGGCGGGGGCGGGATGCGTCGCGAATGTCCAAGCGCGCGGCATCCGTCGCGGCCTACCGTGGCGGGCATGACCGATGAGCACACCGCCGGCGTGACCGGCGCACACACCACGAGCGGGCGCCCGCACGGCGTGACCAGCATCACCCCCTTCCTCACCGTGACCGGCGCGCGCGAGGCGATCGCCTTCTACCGCGACGTCTTCGGCGCACGCGTGGTCGACGTCACCGAGCTGGGCGGGGTCGTTGCGCACGCCGAGCTCGACTTCGGCGCGGGTCACCTGCAGCTGGGCGAACCGTCCCCCGACTACCACCTTGTCCCCGCTCCCGGCGCTGAGGACGACTGCTATTCGCTCGGGCTCTACTGTCCGGACGTCGACGACCTGACCGCGCGGGCCGAGGCGGCCGGAGCCACGATCCGCGAGGCGCCCTCGACCTTCGTCTCGGGCGACCGGTTCGCCAGCATCCGCGACCCGTTCGGGGTGCGCTGGTCTCTCCTGACCCGCGTGGAGGACCTCAGCGAGGAGGAGTCGGCGCGCCGCGTCGCCGAGTGGGCGGCATCGTTCCCGGCCGACACCTGACCCCATCCCGACGGTGCCACTTCCCATCCCGACGGTGCCACTTCCCACCCCCGACGGTGCCAGTTCCCACCCCCGACGGTGCCAGTTCCCACCCCCGACGGTGCCAGTTCGCACCCCTCAGCACGACCCGCGGCCGATCGGGAACACCGACGGCGTGCCGGTGACCGGGTCGGGCGCGACGACGCAGGGCAGGTCGAACACGTCGGCGACGAGCTCGGCCGTCACGATCTCGGCGGGCGGGCCCTCGGCCACCACGGCGCCGTCCTTCATCGCGATGAGGTGCGTCGCGTAGCGCGCGGCGTGGTTGAGGTCGTGCAGCACCGCCACCACGGTGGCACCCGACTCGTGCAGCTCGGCGAAAAGGTCCATCAGCTCGATCTGGTGGGCGATGTCGAGGAAGGTCGTCGGCTCGTCCAGAAGCAGCAGCCGGGTCTCCTGCGCGAGCACCATCGCGACCCACACGCGCTGGCGCTGGCCGCCGGAGAGCTCGTCGACGCGGCGCGCGGAGAGGTCGGTCACCCCGGTGGCGTCCATCGCGGCGAGCACGGCCGCCTCGTCGGCGGCGGACCACTGGCGCAGGATCCGCTGGTGCGGGTGCCGTCCGCGCGCGACGAGTTCGGCGACCGTGATGCCGTCCGGAGCGAGCGAGGACTGCGGCAGCAGTCCCAGCCGGCGCGCGACCTCCTTGGCCGGGAGGCTCGCGATCGACGCACCGTCCAGCAGCACGGTGCCCGAGGACGGCGCGAGCAGCCGCGATAGCGCGCGCAGCAGCGTCGACTTGCCGCACGCGTTCGCGCCGACGATGACCGTGAACGAGTCGGCCGGGATCGCCACGGACAACTCCGTGAGGATCATGTGCTTGTCGTACCCGGCGGTGACGGCATCCGCTCTCAGACGGCTGGGCGGGTTCGCGGTCATCGGCGCCTCCGGGCTTCGTGGACGAGGATCCAGACGAGGTAGCAGCCGCCGACCACGACGGTGATCACCCCGACCGGGAGCGGGACGGGCAGTGCGTGCTGGGCGACGATGTCGGATGCCGCCAGGAGCAGCGCCCCGAGCGCCGCCGCCGGGCCGAGCGCGATGCCGGGCGCGCCGGCCAGGCGCCGGGCGATCTGCGGCGCGGCGAGCGAGATGAACGCGATCGGGCCTGCTGCGGCGGTGACGATGGCGGTCAGGACGACGCCGCACACGACGAGGAGACCGCGCGAGGTCTCGACGAGCACGCCGGCGGCGCGGGCCGCGTCGTCGCCGAGCTCCAACTGACGCTGCGAGGCGGCGAGCCAGCACAGCGGCACCAGAGCCAGCACGATGACGATCACCGCCGGGAGCACCTGCGGCCAGCCGACCGGGTTGAGCGATCCCGCCCCCCACACCGCGGCGGCCATGGCGACCTCGCGGCGGGCGCGGAGCATGAGGTAGGTGCCGAGGGCGATGAGCATCGCGTTCATCCCGATGCCGACGATGATCAGGCGAAAGCCCAGGATGCCGCGCCGGTAGGCCAGGGCGTAGACGGCCACCGCGGTGAGCACGCCGCCGAGAAGGGACCCCGTGGCGGTCACGACGAACCCGCCGCCGAAGAGGATGATCGCGGCGATGCCGCCGGCGTACGACCCCGCCTCCAACCCGATCACGTCGGGGCTCGCGAGCGGGTTGCGCGTGAGCGACTGGAAGACGGCGCCGGAGGCGCCCAGCGCGGCGCCGAACACCGCGGCGGCGATCACGCGCGGAAGCCGCCAGTCGCGCACGACGGTCGTGACGATGCCCTCGTGCCCGCCCAGGAGCGCCGTCAGCACCTCCGGCGGGGTCACGAGCAGGTCGCCGAGGGTGAGGGCGACGAACGAGATCGCAACGGTGACCGCGGCCAACGCCGCGGTCACCGCGAGGGACCGCGCGTGCAGGCGCAGCGCCACGGCGCCGCGGCGCACCACGATCATGCGCGCGCCGAAGTCGACGGTGCGCGGTGCCTCCGCGGCAGGGGTGCCGGATGATGCGGCGGTCACAGTGCCGACGCCTTCGCGCGGCGCACGAGCGCGATGAGCACCGGCGCGCCCACGAACGCCGAGACGATGCCCACCGGCAGCTCGCTGGGATACAGGGCGACCCGGCCGACGACATCCGCCGCGAGCATCACCGTGGGCGCGATCACGAGCGACAGCGCGAAGATCCAGCGCTGGTCGGGACCGGCGATCCAACGCGCCACGTGCGGCGCCATCAGCCCGACGAACGCGATCGGGCCCGCGATGGCGGTCGCTGCGCCCGCCAGGATCGTGATCGCGACCACGGAGAGCACACGTGTGCGGTTCAGCCGCACCCCGAGCGAGCGGGCGAGGTCATCGCCCAGCCCCATCGCGTTGAGCGGGCGGGCCAGGGCGAACGCGACGATCGTGCCGGCCGCGAGGAAGGGCAGGAGCGGAGTGAGCACATCCCAGTCCCGGCCGACGAGCGAGCCCGCCTCCCAGCCGCGCAGCCGGTCGAAGGCGCGCGGGTCGAGGAGCACGAGGCCGGTCATGACCCCGGACAGAACCGCCGCGACGGCGACTCCCGCGAGGGTGAGCCGTACCGGGTCGGCGACCCCGCCGGCCGAGCCGATCAGGGCGACGGCGGCGGTCACCACGAGCGCGCCGACGAAAGCGAAGGCGAGGTCCTGCACGGCCGAGCTCGTGCCGAAGAAGAAGACGCCGATCGTGACGGCGACTCCCGCTCCGGCGTTGACCCCGAGCAGCCCCGGCTCGCCCAGCGGGTTGCGGGTCAGCGCCTGGATGAGCCCCCCGGCCACGCCGAGTCCCACCCCGACCGCGACGGCCGCGACGGTGCGCGGGATGCGCAGGTCGCGCACGATGCGCGTGACCTCGTCGTCGCCGGGCGCGACCAGCACGCGGACGACCTCGTCGAGCGGGATGCCGCGCGAGCCGATCGCAATGCTCGCCGCGCCCGCGATCGCGAGCGCGGCCAGGCACAGCACGATGCCGGCCGTCCGGCGGCGTGCGAGCACGACCGTCGTCACTCCTGCAGGCTCTGCGGCGACTGGCCCTGCACGGCCTCGGCCAGCAGCGGCACAAGGTGGTCGATCACGTACTTCTGGCTGAGCGGGGTGAGGAAGTAGATCGCACCGCTGAGCACCTCGCCGGTGTACACGGCGCGGCCCTCCTTCACCGCGGACAGCTCGGAGACGGTGCCGAACTTCAGGAGCTGGGCGAGTCCGTCCTCGTTCTCGGTCGCGAACACGATGACGTCCGCGTCGATCAGGCTGGTGTTCTCCGCGGAGATGGTCGCCTGTTCGCCGTCTTTGGCGTAGGCCTCCAGCCCAGGTGTCATGACGAAGCCCAGCTCGGTGAGGAAGTCGGTGTTGAGCCCGTCCGGGTAGACGTAGAGGTTGCCCTCCCAAGGAGCGCCTTGAGAGAAGGTGGCGCTGAGCCCGGCGAACTCCGGATGCGCTACGGCGGCCTCGGCATAGGCGGCCTCCACGCCCTCGATGAGCTCCTCGCCCGCCTCTGAGCGGCCGACCGCGGCGGCGACCAGCCGGGTCTGCTCCTGCCAGTCCGAGAAGTAGGCCTCGGTGTGGGGCAGACTGCTGATCGTGGGTGCGATCGCCGCGAGCTTGTCGTAGTCCTCCTGCGTGAGCCCCGCATTCGGTCCGACGATGAGGTCGGGCTTGAGCGACGCGATCTTCTCGAACGCGATGCCGTCCGCCTGGGAGAGCACGACCGGCTCCGCGTCGCCGAGGAGGTCTGTGGCCCAGGGCCAGGTCGCGTACGGCTGCTCGCCGTACCATTCGGTCGTGGCGATCGGAGTCACGCCGAGCTCCAGGAGGATGTCCTGCTCGGTGACCCCCACGACGACGATGCGCTGCGGCTCGGCCGGTACGACCGTCTCGCCATAGCGGTGCTCGACCGTCACCGGGAAGGTGTCGGTGGGCTCAGTGGTGTAGTTCGGGTTCTCCTCGACGGCATCCGTCGTGGTCGCGCATCCGGCGAGCGCGGTCGTGGAGACCACGAGCGCGGCGAGTCCGGCAAGGACACGGAGGGCACGCGTCGGGGTGCGGGCGGCGATCGAGGGCATGGGGCGTCGTCCTGTTCTGCGGTGTCGCGCGGCGGTCCTCCGGAGCGGGTTCCCGGAGTCGGCGATCGCTGTTCAGGTTAGCCTTACCTCACTCGGTAGGCAAGGACACGGCGCCGTGGATCGCCACACCCCGCGTCGCCGTCAGCGCAGGCGCTTGAGCTCCAGCCGTTCCCGCTGGGTTCCCGCGACGACCGTCGCGAACGAGGAGTACCCGTCGGCTGCCGCCCGCTCCAGCAGCGCCTTCACGTTCTTCGTGCGCTGCTCCAGCCGCACGCGCGAGCCCTCGGCCACGAAGGCGGCCTTCAACACGAGCAGCTCGTCCAGCGGCACATCGCGGTCGTGGACGAGCACGACCGCGGGCGCGGCATCCGCCTCGTGCGCGGCGACGAGATCGATGATGCGCTCGAAGCCGATCGAGAAGCCGACGGCGGGGACCTCCCTCCCGAGGAACCGCCCGATCATGCCGTCGTAGCGGCCGCCGCCGGCGAGCGAGTAGGGGACGGACGGGTGGGCGAGCTCGAAGATCGTGCCGGTGTAGTAGCCCATGCCGCGCACGAGGAAGGGGTCGAACTCGAGCGGCGCGCCACCGCCCGGCCGCGCCGCCGCGACCGTGGCGCCGACCGCGACGAGGTGGGCCACGATCTCGTCGGGGATGCCGTCGGGCAGCGCCGCGCGGATCTGCTGTTCGCCGTACGACAGCTCGTCGCGCGGGGTCCAGGACCGCAGGAAGGCGTCGAACGCGTCCACGGCCGCAGCGCTGGCGCCACGCTCGCGTAGTTCGGCAGCCACACCGTCCGGCCCGATCTTGTCGAGCTTGTCGATCGTGATGAGCACTCCGGGCCGCTCGGCGGGCGCGAACCCGAAGCCGTCGAGCATCGCGTCCAGCGCTCTCCGGTCGTTGATCCGCACCATCCCGCCCTGAAGGCCGAGCGCATCGAGGGCGTCGAGGGTCGCGATCACGAGCTCGGCCTCGGCGCGCGCCGAGGCGTCGCCGATGATGTCGATGTCGCACTGCACGAACTGGCGGTAGCGGCCTTTCTGCGGGCGCTCGGCACGCCACACCGGCGCCGCCTGAATCGCGCGGAACACTGTCGGCAGGTCCGCACGGTGGGTCGCGTAGAAGCGGGCGAGAGGCACTGTCAGGTCGTAGCGCAGCCCGAGGTCGGTGAGCGCGGCGGGGTCGTCCGCAGCGGCGTGGATCGCGTCGGCGTCGAGGCCCCGGCGCAGCACATTGAAGGAGAGCTTCTCGTTGTCGCCGCCCAGGCCCGCGTGCAGGCGGTCGTAGTCCTCCATCACCGGCGTCTCGATCTCGTCGAAGCCGTGCGCGCGATAACGCTCGCGGATGACGGCGAGCACGCGCTCGCGACGGGCCTTGTCTGCGGGGAGGAAGTCGCGCATGCCACGCGGCGGATTCACGGATGCCACGCGCTCCATCCTTTCAGGTCCGCTCGCGGGCCGGTGGTCGCGGCTCTCGCCGAGAATCGCGCCCAGACGGAGGCTGCAGCGCGCGATCGCGTGCTCTCGCGGCCGAATCCTCGCGTCCAGCCTTCGTGCGGGCCGGATAACTCGGCTGCCGCCATGCACGAACGCGCGTCAGCGCGCCTCGACGGACCGGATCTGCGCGGCAAGCGCCCGCAGCCGCTCCCGCAGCGCCCGCTCGGCATCCCAGCCGCGCTCGCGCGCGACCGCGACGAGGCCGAGCAGCGCTTCGCCCAGCTCGGCCTCTGACCCCGGCATCCCCTCCCCCAGTCCGCGAGACTCCACTGGTGCACCGAGACCGCGTGCTGGGCGTGCAGTCTCGGTGCGCCGATGGAGTCTCGCGGGGTCGGGCGCGGGGCCAGGCGCGGGCGCGAGGCCAGGCGCGGGGTCGGGGGCGGGGGCAGGCGCGCAG
>NZ_JASGFE010000025.1:0-37642 GCF_047605725.1 Microbacterium sp. | reverse complement strand
CCACCCACCAGCCGCTGCCCCCACCACACCGTCACCAACCTCGCTGCATAGAACAGCTAGGACACGGCTCGCGACCGGCTCTCAGGCTCCGATCCGGTTGCTGATCCAGACCGGGAAGCCGATGCGACACCTCACCGTCAACGACCTTCAGAAGTTCGCCGCGGCCTGCCGCGACCGCGAACTGGCGACGGGGATCTCACATCGCCACTACTTCTCGGCGATCAGCATGGCTCACATGGTGTTGTTCCATCTCGGTGTCCTCGATTTCCCGCCCCGCACTGGCGGCCCGATCCCATACGAGGAGCGGCTCGCCGAAGTCACTGCTTCGTTGCGAGCGGAGCTGGTCGGCTACCTGGAACGCAAGCGGGCGACCTGTGACCGCAAGACGGTGTCGGCGATGGCGACCCGGCTCAAGCACTTCGGTGTCTTCCTCACCGAGACCGACCCGGCGTTGACGTCGGTGAGGGATCTGGATCGGCGCCGTCACGTCGAACCGTTCCTCGCGTCACTGGTCGACGCGGTCAGCGACAAGGACGGCGCCCCGATCAGCATCGGAGACCGCAACCGGCGGGTCGTCGCGGTCGCGACGTTCCTCCGCGACATCACCGAATGGGGCTGGGACGCAGCCCCTCCTCGGAAGGTGCTGTTCCGCGACGACATCCCCAAGCTCCCGCAAGTGCTGCCCCGCTACCTCCCGATCGACGCCGACCGGCGGCTCACCGCCGCGTTGACCGAGCATCCCGAGAACGAACTGGCCGCGCTGGCGCGGCGGCTGCAACGAGCCTGCGGGCTGCGGATCGGGGAACCGCTCGACCTCGAACTGGACTGCGTCCACGAGTTCGACGGGAACGGGGCCTGGTTGAAAGTCCCGCTCGGCAAACTCGCCACCGAACGCATGGTCCCCCTCGACCCCGAGACCCTCGACGTGATCGACCGAGTCACCCTGATCCGCTCCCACGTCAGACCACTCCCGCACCCCCGCTACCGGCGCCCGGCGCAGTTCCTGTTGACCTACCTCGGACGCCGACTCTCGCAACAGGGCGTCCGCCGCGAGCTCGACCACGCCACCCAGGTCGCGGGCCTCGCGCATGTCACCTCCCACCAGCTGCGTCACACCTACGCGACCGCGTTGGTCAACGCCGGCGTCTCTCTGCAGGCGCTCATGGCACTCCTCGGCCACCAGTCCGCCGAGATGAGCCTCCGCTACGGGCGCCTGTTCGACGCGACCGTCCGCACCGAATACGAACGCGCCCTCGACCTCGCGAAACAGAACACCCCTACCGCCGCGGCGGGAGATGCGGCCGGGCGCACCCAGTTGCCGCTCACGGTCATCACGGGCGGACGCGACTGGAAAGACACCCCGCTGCTGAAGTCGCGCATGGCCGGCGGGTTCTGTCTCCGCGCGCCCGCGCAGGGCGCATGCAGCTACGCGAACATCTGCGAGCACTGCCCGTCCTACCGCTCCGAGCCGTCCTCGCTCCCGATCCTCGCCGCGCAACGCGTCGACGCCGACGCTCTCGCTCGCGACGCGGAACAGCGAGGATGGATCGACGAAGCCGAACGCCACCACAAGCTCATCGCCCGCCTCGACGCGCTCATCGCCGACACGGAGACCCAGACCGGATGACCAGCCCCACCCTGAACCAGATCGAGCGAGCCTGCGCCGACCTCGCCCGAGACGGCCAACCGATCACGATCGCTGCGGTCGCCGAGCACGCAAGAGTCTCCCGGTCCACGATCTACCGCAACCCGGAACTGCGCGCCGTGATCGAGCACCACCGGCAGACCGCTCCGGACGGCAGCATCATCGCGATCACCGACGAACTCGCCACGCTCCGCCAGGCCGTCCAGACCCTCGCCGACACGGTCCGGCAGCACGACACACAACTCCGCCGACTCGCCCGGGACTGACCGCGTTACCCGGCCAAACCCCAACCCAGGGCCGATTAGCCGGATAAGCCTGGGACAACGCCGTCGCGGAGAGCTTCTTCTCGATGCTCAAGAACGAGATGTACTACCGGTCATCGTTCCCCACCCGCCGGAAGGCGAGGTTCGCGGTCATGCAGTACATCGAAGTGTTCTACACCCGGCAACGACTGCACTCCACCCTCGGCTACCGCACCCCCACCGAAGCCCGGGCCGCCTACCACCCTCAAGCCGCAACCGCGGCCTGAAATCCACAAAGAGACCGTCCACGGAACTTGACACAGCCCAGCCCAAATACATGGCTCCGTCCGTTGAGGTGCTTATCCGCGATGACGCGGGAGCGGGGTCCGGACCAGCGACCAGTGCGGCATCGACAACGACGGCTTCACGGTGTGCTTATCCGCGATGACGCGGGAGCGGGGTCCGGACCGCGGAATACCGACCCACCGCTGCCAGTTCGCTGGTGCCGTGCTTATCCGCGATGACGCGGGAGCGGGGTCCGGACCAGCGACCAGTGCGGCATCGACAACGACGGCTTCACGGTGTGCTTATCCGCGATGACGCGGGAGCGGGGTCCGGACCGCGGAATACCGACCCACCGCTGCCAGTTCGCTGGTGCCGTGCTTATCCGCGATGACGCGGGAGCGGGGTCCGGACCCGCCCGGACAAGATCGACGAGCTCGCCACAAAGCTCGAGTGCTTATCCGCGATGACGCGGGAGCGGGGTCCGGACTTCAACGAATTCGGTCGAGTGTCACCGTAGGGGACTCTTCATGTGCTTATCCGCGATGACGCGGGAGCGGGGTCCGGACTGGGGGCAACCCCGTATTGCCTGTCGGCAAGACGTGCTTATCCGCGATGACGCGGGAGCGGGGCCCGGACGGCGAAGTTCACGACCGACTTCGGGCTCAAGGAGGGTGCTTATCCGCGATGACGCGGGAGCGGGGTCCGGACGTCGTCGGCGAAGAGCGCATCGACACCAGCAAGCCCGAGTTGTGCTTATCCGCGATGACGCGGGAGCGGGGTCCGGACGGCACGCACTGTCCATCTACGACCTTGCTGAACGCGTCAACGTGCTTATCCGCGATGACGCGGGAGCGGGGTCCGGACGCCGCTATACGGGCCGTCGCATGGTCGACGTTCGTCGCCGTTGTGCTTATCCGCGATGACGCGGGAGCGGGGTCCGGACACATGTCGTTATGTCCTTCGGGGGGGGAACCCGGGTGCTTATCCGCGATGACGCGGGAGCGGGGTCCGGACAGGATGTCGGGTCGAACTCCGACGTGGCGGAATACAAGAAGTGCTTATCCGCGATGACGCGGGAGCGGGGTCCGGACGCGCACATTGACAGTGGGTTTGGAGTGTTTCGGACTTTGTGCTTATCCGCGATGACGCGGGAGCGGGGTCCGGACCGGCCAGTCGCACACGTCCGTGCTCTCGGGCACGCAGTCGTGCTTATCCGCGATGACGCGGGAGCGGGGTCCGGACTCCTGGCTGACTCGCTGGCGCTCGCCGGACTCTGGGACGACCCGAAGTGCTTATCCGCGATGACGCGGGAGCGGGGTCCGGACGTCGCATACACGGACTACATCCGCGAGAGCGGCTTGGTGCTTATCCGCGATGACGCGGGAGCGGGGTCCGGACACGATGTGAGGTCCGGTTGCGATCCGCCCTCAAGTGCTTATCCGCGATGACGCGGGAGCGGGGTCCGGACACCTCTGCAGAGCTCACCGCGGTCGAAGCCTACTTCACGGAGTGCTTATCCGCGATGACGCGGGAGCGGGGTCCGGACCCCTGTGGAACCTGGTCAACGCCCCCACGGGCTACACCGGTGCTTATCCGCGATGACGCGGGAGCGGGGTCCGGACGTCCCTCGCGGGTCCCTTCCGTCTCCTGTTTTCCTTCGCGTGCTTATCCGCGATGACGCGGGAGCGGGGTCCGGACGTGCGGTCCGCGGGACCGTCGCGAAAGGCTTCAACGACTGTGCTTATCCGCGATGACGCGGGAGCGGGGTCCGGACCCTTGCCCCGATGGCACGGTCATCGAGCGACTCGATCGCTGCCTCAGTGCTTATCCGCGATGACGCGGGAGCGGGGTCCGGACCCCACAGAAGAGGAGAGAAATGTCCACCCCCAACCTGAGTGCTTATCCGCGATGACGCGGGAGCGGGGTCCGGACCCTGGACGGACTGATGAAGGACCGCCGGCAGGCGGCCGAGTGCTTATCCGCGATGACGCGGGAGCGGGGTCCGGACCCGCTATTGGATTGGTTGCCTTGTCGGTAGCCATGCCGGCTGGTGCTTATCCGCGATGACGCGGGAGCGGGGTCCGGACCCCAGACTTCAGAATACTCCTCCGATCAGCCACATTTCTTGGGCACTGCACACACCACGATGACGGCGCTTCGCAGTCAAGCGGCATGTCGTCGACCTTCATACGAAACCCCTGATCACGGTGGCTAACCAGCAGCGACTCATGCGGAACCTCTGCGCGCATCCTCTCTCCACAGGTCAGAACGCCACCCAGTACGGTGTCGTCGTGACGGGCGCGACCGCGCCCAGCGAGATCCCTTCACCCCAACAATCCTTGCACTGCCGAAAGAACGACACCATGTCGCGTTCGTGATCGATCAGCGCGGAGATCCGCGAGCGCAGCTCGGCGAGCTGGTCAAAGTCGACGATGCAGACGTAGACGCTGCGCTGGATGCGGTTGCCCACGCTCTGCAGCATCGCGGCGCACCGCGACCGCACGCCGTCGTCGGAGATGTCGTAGGCCACCAGAATCGTCAGCGCCACGCGAGTCCCTCCCAGCCGGCATCCGGATTCTCGACGTATGTCGCGAGGCGTTGCGCTTGCCGATACAGATGACGACGGATGCTGCCGCGGAACCCCGGAATCGCCCCCGACGTCTCGCGGAGCATGCGTCGTTCATACCCGTCAACGAGAGCGACCTTGCCCTGCTTCGTCAGGAGGACTCCGGCCTTGTCGACCAGGCGTCCGTGCTCGGTACGCAACGACTTGCGCCGCGTGAGCTCGAGCACGACCTGATCTACCACGTACGGCCGGAACTCCTCCATGAGGTCGAGCGCAAGGCTCGGACGGCGGTCCTCCGGGCCATGAAGCAGCCCGATCGCCGGGTCCATCCCCGCGGCGACGAGAGCGGCCACGCACTCACCCAGCAGCATCGCATAGCCGTAGCCGAGGGCGGCGTTCACGACATCCATCGGTGGTCGCCGCGATCGGTGTGCGAAGCGGAGCGGCTCCGGCACCAGCATCCCAAAGTGCCCGAAGTACACCTGCGCGCCCGCGCCCTCCACGCCCATCAACTCGGATCGCGTCTGCGCCAGGCGTGTCAGCTTGAGACAGTTGTCGATCTGAGCGATGGCTTCGCGCCCGTCGTCGGCGTGCTCTGATGAAGGGAAGCGACGGAGCACCGTCATCTGATGGGCAAGCTTCGCCGCCACCGCTACCCGCGCGAAGCCCAGCGCGCGCTCATCGTCATCCGCCGTAGCGATCTGCGCACGGAGCCGACGCACCTTCGTGCCGGAGTTCACACCGAAGTGCGAACCGATGTAATTGCCCTTTCGCGAGAGGAACACGGCCTCGACACCGTTCGCGAACGCCCACGCCCGCACGCCGGCACTCAGCCCCACCGAGCCGAAGAGCACCAGCCGTTCGACGTGCCCCAGGGGCACGTCGAGGAGCGTCTCGTCACCGCGCGACTCGACGAGCAGGCGCCCCTGGCTCTTGCGCAGGCGACTACCCTGCGCGCCGACGAACACGACCCGCTTCGTCGGCTCGGGCACGCGGTGGTCGTCGAGCACCGGCGGGAACACCGGCCCGAAGTCCTCACCGAGGAACGTGAAGCCGTGCTCGAACGACATCACCTCGGTCTTCTCAGCTGACAGCGTCATGCGCACTCCCCTCAGTGCCTCGGTGGCGATCCTCGCCGCCTCCCACCCCTCGGCCTCGTCGCGACACAGCACGACGAAGTCGTCGGCAAACCGCACGATCGGAAACCCACGGTCGAGCAGCGCCCCGTCCAGGCGCGTGAGCACCAGGTTCGCGGCAAGCGGTGACAGCGAGGTGCCCTGCGGAACGCCGCGCTCGGCGGCATCCCGCCACATGAGCGACTCGATGAGGTCATCGAGCGAGGTCTCGGGCAGGGCGGCCGTCATCATGCGGAAAGCGACACGACGCGGCATGCTGGGGAAGCAGTCGGCGATGTCGGCGCGCAGCACCCAGCGGTGGCCCTGCTCGCGCCAGTGGGCGACCGCCTGCACGGCGTCGGCGACGCTGATGCCGGCGCGGTACGCGAACGACGACGGCCCGAGCAACGGATCGACGTGCGGCGCAACGACGTTCAGCACAGCACGTTCCACGACACGGTCACGCACCGTCGGCACCTGAAGCACGCGCGGGTCGCCATCCTCCTTCGGGATGACGACCTCGAACAGACCGGACGGCCGATACGTGCCGTCGGCGATCTGCGCCGCCAGCTTCGCCAGCCGCTCGTCGGCGTTCTCACGGAATCGGGCGATCGAGTCGGAGACCTCGTCGTCTCTTCGCTCCGACACGTCGGCCCACGCCGCCGTGAGCGCTTGCAGGCTCGTCGCGCGGGAGAAGAGGGTCGCCATCGTGGGGCGCCTACGCCGTGGTGTGCTGTGCACGGCCTCGGCGTTTGGGATCGGATGCCGCGAGCCGCACGCGCCCGAAACCGTACTCCGTGCGCGCGCCCGCCCCGAGAAACTCGGCCATGCGCAGCAGCGTAGTGAAGCGTGCGAACACCGCGGTGTCGTCGCCTCGGTAGGTGACCTCGCCGATGAATCCGGGAACGACCCGCTGGTTGGCCAGCGTAATCACGCGGGTCTCTCCCTTGACCCGCGACACCCGCAGGCTCGCACGCTCGATCTGCGTGGGGTTGGGGATCGTCGTGTCGGGGGGCGCGACCGCCGACCAGCGTGCGGTGAGCGAGCTGAGCAGGGATGCCGGGTCGACCCACGGCGACGTGTGCTTGCCGCGGCGGAGGGTCGTCGGGGTGAGGAAGCGGACGGTGAGCTTGGGTTCCGACTCCTGCTGCAGCTCGGGCCAGTCGAGGGTTGCGACCGGGTTCGGGTCGGGGACGACCGGCTCGAACGTGAGCGCGGTGCGACCGAAAGCGATCGCGCCATCGGCGACGGCACGGCGGTGCAGGCGCTCGGCGAGGACGTCGTGCGCCACACCTACTTCGAGTTCACCGCCCATGGGGGTCGAGGTCCACCATGCCGACCACGGCTTGCTCGGCGCGCCGTGCGGTGCAAGCCCGGTGTGCGCGTCGTCGTTGCCGTCATCGAGGAGACGGCATGCCACTGCGTGGAGCAGTTCGGGATGCGGGATCGTGGACGGGCCAGTGAAGCAGAGCGTGTGGCGGGAGAGAGTCATGGGAGCGGGCGCTTCCCGTCGGGCACCCTGCTCACGATCCCGCACCTCGGATGCGGTTGAAGAAGGCAGCGCGGGAAGCAGAAGTGGGCGGTGGAGTCGGGGGCGTTGGTGCGCTGCGTGGTGACAGCTCACTGCGAGAAGCATCTACATACTGCGTCCATTCGGAGAGCGTCGTCTGCAAATCCCCGACCTCGACCTTCAAGGGACGGTTCCCGACCGAATACACAAGCTGGGGCTGCTCGTCACCGACTGGCGGGAGGAAATCGACAGCGAACCCGACCGTGAGCAACCTCTGCGCTGGCGGGCCACTTGAGCCAACCGTCGTATCCGGAATCAAACGAAAACGCAGGGGCGATGGCCACCGACGCCGCGCGCTCTTCTCATTCCTACTGCCGATGACTGCATCCACCTGTTTGACACCTGTCCCATCAGGATTGCCCTTCTTGAACACGATCGGCAGTCCGAGCACGGCAAGCGGAAAGTGCGACGGGGGCTCGTTCGGCCGCGTCGGCCAGCTTCGGCCAAGAACCTCAAGCCACTCAGCCGACTTCACGGGTGGCGTGTAGTCGTAGCGGCCATCTGCGCGGCGTTCGCGATCATACCGATCCGGGTTCCACACAGCGTCCGACTCGATCCGATTGGCGCGAAAGAGACGCCAGCGAAGCCCCACCTCCGACAACGCTGTCCTCCAGTCGTTAGAAGGAGGCAGGCCCATACCATTCGACGGAGGTACGGGCCCCGCGCTCAGGTGGACAGACATGTTCGACAGTGTGGGGAAGGAGTTGCCCGGTTTCGGCGGCTCCTGCGTGGCGCCCAGCACCTCCCACACAAGCTGAGGAGCGGCCTTCGTGAAGATATCAATGCACTTCTGTACATCATTTGGCCTCAACGCCGTGAGCGCCTTGACGTCGGACCTCTCCACGACGACCGAGCCGAAGCCACGATGACTACGCGCGCCAAGACCGTCGAGATTGAGCGCGAGTTGAAGCGCTGCCCGAAAAAGGAAGGACTCGGCCGGGCTCAGCCGTGAGCGGACCAGTACATCAAGAGTCTGATCGGGCTCGATGAACGCCCGTGGTCGGTCCGTGCGCAGCGGGTAGAGGCCTTGCCCCATGAGATAGGCCGCCCCCGCGAAGCCCCCGAGCGGGCGGTCCACCGGATCGTAGCCAGTGGATATGTCAATCTGTGAGAGCTTCTCGAAGTCATGCACGGTAGTCGCCGTAAGCGGCGCGGTCCTCGGCTGGTGTGGCACGCGGAACTGCACCTTTGACGGGGACGTGGTGGAGCCGAGGATGGCGCTCTCGACCTGCGCGACCCGATCCAGGTCATCGCCCACGACGCTGCCGACCACCGCGCGTAACCAGAAGCGAACGAGTCCGCGGATGGCGGACGGGCGCACCTCGGCTTTGCCGGGTTCACCTGCGTGACCGGGCTGACCTTGAAGAAACATCGGGGTCTGAACCCTGAGTGTGATCGACTCCCAGCCAGTCATGCCTTCCTCCTCCAACTGGTGTGCGCCAGAGGCGCGGTAATGGCCTTGTCGTCCCACAGCACTTGCGAGAACAGGCCGACGACCGTGATGAACAGCGATGCGAGCGTGAGTATCCAGAAGCGTTGCTCCCACGGCAGGGCGGCGAGCGACTGTAGATAGGAGGTCGCCTCGGCGCCGGCCGGGGATTCGTTCTCCGCGAAGATCGGGAAGAACACGCCAAACATGATGAGCGCGACGAGAACAGCATTTCCGAAGACGATCAAGCCGACCCAGGCGGCCCGGCGCCGGTCCTCGGGCTTGCCGACGCGGTGCCCCCGCGCCTCGGCGAGCAGGTAGCTGTATGCCACGACCGCGAGCACCAGGCCTGCAATGGGGAAGCCCCACCACTCGACCTGTTTGTAGGCTTCCCGCCACCACTGCGCGGGAAACGCGAGCATCAACACTCCGCCGATCGCCACCGACGCAGGTATCCGCGGCAGCAGCGCCATGCGGGTGAAGGATGTCGCGAACAGATGCGGCAGGTATGTCACCACTGCGGCGATCGCGGTGGTGACGATCCAAGCATTGACGCCAAGCCAAGGCCAGGAGTACCAAACGACGAAGAGCAGCGCGGAGACAAGAATGAAAGCCGCCTGCGTCCAGAGGAGCACGGGTGCTCCCAGGAAGCGCATCCATCTTCCGGCCGCGGCGGGCAGCCGCCGCCACCCGGTAGCGGCGCGGGGCTCTGCCGCCCCCTGCGCCGCCCTTGTCGCTCGCCGTGCTGTCCGCAGGTCGAACCGAGGGAGGAAGAAGCTCTCCACAAAATCGGCGAGCGCGTGATCGAGCGAACCCGGCTCTTGTCCCTTGGGCCACTTCTTGTCGACCGCAATCGGCACGCGTAGCGCCGTCGACCCACCCTCCTGTTGGAACAGCAAGAGCGAGACGGCCACCTCCAAATTCGCGGAGGGCGTCTCACGCAGCACCGCATAGTCCTCAAAGTAGGCGAACGCGCCCAGAAGCTCGTCGCGCACCTCCTTCAGTCGGGAGGCGTAGAAGAACCCTGCATCGGAAGTCGCTTTGAAGACCTGAACGATATTGCGGTACGCGTCTGATTCGTCACGCTCCGGGTCTTGCGGCTCGCGCGGGCTCCCACCCTCCGGTTCCGCACCCCTGGGCGACGCCCGCCTGCTGGCGGCCTCACCTACCGTGGCTCCTCGAACGACGGCACTCACTGCTATGAACAGGGTCCACTGCCCAATGAGGCGGAGCTCGGCAACACGCGCGTCGACGGGCTGCTCAGGAATGGGATCCGGCAACGCGCAGAGGGCCGCACAGCAGATCAGCACGATCCGGCGCCACGCCCGCAGATCGTCTGCCACGCTTGTCTTCGCGCCCGAAGGCCATTCCGCGGCGACAAGAGCCCCGGGCACACTCAGGAGGTCCGCCGCTCCACCCCTGCCGAGGGTCCGGGCGAGCTTCGCGATGAAGGAGGCGGACCCGCACTGGACGCTACTGACGTCCCCCGGTGGGAACCGGGGCGGATCGGGATCGAGGGACAGCAGACCGACCCGTACTGCACCGAGCTGTAGTTTGACACGCGTGCGCACCCGTTCTACGGCCGCGTCAAAATCCGTCTCTGGCACGTGCCTTCCGATTAGTCGAGACTGTTTGAGAAGGTCGGCGCGATCACGTGTCCTACGATCACGTGTCCTATTGGAAGAAGGAGAGGAGTGCACTGAGCCCCCAACCAAGGTCCGTATCGTCGATCTTTTCCTCCCCTGCCGCGCTCATCCGCGATCTGTACGCGTATCCGTCCAGACGCCGATCCTTAACGTCCGGAAGGTACGGTTCGGGGCCGCTCCGAGCCTCACCGACGACCGGGTAGAGCCAGCGAACGTAGGTCTTCTCGTCACCCTCCGCTGCAATGCGGCGTACCGGCAGAGACACCTTCTTGCGATCGTCCTCGTGCATTGCGTACGCCGCCACCTTCAGTCGCTGCGACTCGGGGTACTCCAGCCACTCGGCCATCGCGAGAAAGTACGGCACCGCCGCTTTGTAGCCGCCCGACAAGTGGAACACGGCCTTCGTGTGCCTTGAGCGACTCATGTCGCCATGCATCTGCACAGCCAGACGACCAAGGTCCTGCGCGAAGCGAGGGAGACTACCCGCTTCAAGGTCCCGCACCGTCCCGATGTAGATGTGTCCAGCATCCAAATCTCGCTGCGTCGTGAAGCCATCGTCGATCCAATGCACGTTGCGGAAGGTGCCCTTGGTGAGCAGACCCACGTTCCAGAACGCCGCGGCCTTGCAGGCATCGGTGTCTGAGACAAGGAAAACCGTGACGTCGGAGGGACCCACTCGTGGCATCGATTCCAGATCATGCGGCGTGAGGTGTGCGCCCAACGAGTCAAGTTCGGCGCTCACTCTGCGCAGCCCGCTGTCATACAGATCCTCGCTCTCGATCTCAGCCAGGAGCTTCTTTAGATCTGTCGCGGTGCGGCTCTGCTCGTTGTTGTGCGCACGGTCGCCGTCGTATCCCCAGCCTGCCGCGTACGTCGGGACGCCCTTGCTCGGATCCTTCTTCGCTGTGACCTCCACCGCGCCTTGGCGGATGCCGTGGCTGAGGACATTGAAAGCGAAGCCGCTGCCGAGCGGTCCATCATCCCGCTCATCTTTGAGGGTCTGAAAAATCGACAAACCCACCGTCACGAAGTGCACCGTGCCCATGGTCTACCCCTCACCATCCGGGCGCGAGACATATCCGTAGCCCGCCGCCGTCTTTCCGCCGATTCCCAGTTCATCCATCGCATGCACGGCCCACTGACGAACCTCGAGGACATCTGATTCCGGTCCCGCGAGTGCCGCCGTGAGTGTGCCTGACACGGTCAAGAACGACGCCGGAACTGGATTGTTCCACCCGGCGGGCGGGGCCGGCTTCGCATGGTCCTCACCCGCCTCCGCCGCCGCGTGCCGCGCATAATAGGGCGAGTGATGAGGGGTCACAACGTCGCGTACAACTTGGACGGACGGCTCGGGAAGAGCTTCAAAGAACAGCACGGACCCACGGTTTCCCTCCGCCTCGACGCTCTCGCTCCCGCGGTCCCGCTTCTTTGCGGGCGCACCGAGGTACTTGTTGATGAACTCATCGGCGATCTCCGCCTGCAGTGCCCAGTGGCGCACAAGCCCTTTCAGGGAGCTTGCGGGGATGATCGGCCATCCGTATGTGCCGTGCAGGCTGATACCGATCTCATAGGGGCCACCCTTGTCTCCGAGGCCGATCGCCATCCGCCACTCCAGCTTTATCGGAAGCTCTCGGGCCACCCACCCCGGCTGGTTCGCCATCTCATCCAAAGCCGCACGGCGGCGACTGCGTGCCGCCTCGCTCACAGAGTCACCGTCTGAAACCCCGAGACCCGTTCTCTCCGCCCACGCGAGAGCCTCGCCCTGAACCTCCCGGCGCTCCTCGTCGCTGCCGGCCGGGAATGCCAGCCGGCGTAACACAAGCGTACCGTTGGCCTCATCCATTCGGTTCGAGCGGAGACTCTCGACTGTGACGCGCCGCCCGTACGGGCCGTAGGCCCTAACCATCGGTGACCCTCGGGCCGCCGCCAGGCTTCTCCGCCGCGTGCCGTGCCTCGCTCAGTCGCTTGACCCACAGCACGATGTCCGCAACTGCCTCCGTCAGACGCGCGTACTCAGCAGGCGACAGCTTCTGGAGCCACGCCACGGAGTCGGGGTCCCTCAGAGAGTCAAAGCTGCTGGCGCCCCTGACCTCGCTGTGCTTGATGCGCTCTTTCAGCAGGGCTTCCACCTTGGAGTAAGCGCCGGGGAGCCCCTCGCCCGCCCCGCTCTTCGACGAGATGTAAGCCAAGGTGGCGGCGAGCCCGGACCTGTGCAACAGATACGGTAGGCCGCGGAGACGGGTGCGCACCTCCGCCGTGTAAGGCTCGATGCCGTTAACGAACTGAGCGGCTTGAACTGCCAACCCCTGATCTCGCCGACTCATTTCGCGGCTCCTCCGGTCGAGGCATCAGCCTCTTCCAGCTGACACCAGAGAACGCCCTTTCCGACGGTCTCGTCACCCCCCAACCGCAGAAGACGAGAACACTCGAAGATGTGCCTTATCGCATCCCGGTCGGCTTGGTCCCGGCAGGCGATGCTGGCGGCAAGAAGAGTGTCGGTCGGCAGGTACTCCACGGTGAAGAGCGCCCCCTCGAAGACTCGCTTGGCCTCCCTCTCGAGTGCGATGCGGGTCGCCACCTCCGTGCCGAAAACCACGTTGTCTCGGAAGTCGTCGTCGTGAAGAACCACGAGGTCAGCCGCTATCTTCGTGCGGAAGTGCCCGAAGAACTCGTCGGGGGGTAGTGCGTCGGACGCCAAGTGCTTGGCCCACTGGGAGGTCGGCCCGGCGGCATCCTCGTCTTTCTTCGTATCGACGACGCTGACGCCGAAGACTTCGTTGTCATCCGCCCATGTCGACTCGGCAGCGCGAAGCGCGCGGCCCACGCGGCAAACCGGCACAGGCAGATCGGCGAGACCAGCGCGTGCCCGCTTACGGGAGAGGCGCGCCAGCGCGAGCTCGGACGTGACCCACGCGAACGTCCGCGTGACCGTCGGAACCGGGAAGGCAACGACCTGCGCGTCCCCGATGGAAAGGCGCCCACGGTCCTTCTCCGTCGGTCCGTCGCGTTCCGTGCCGAAGAGCCTCGCCACATCCACACCGTCTATGTTCCGCGCGTGCTCGCGGAGCGCGCCCTTGAGCGACTGGCCCCAGATCACCGGGTACCGCGTGCTCACCTCACGCTGGATAGGATCGTCAACCACGCCAAGGCTCTGATCCGCACCCGCGTGGACCGGCGTCTCAGCGTAGAGATACAGCACGACCTCGTTCATTCCGCATACCTCCATGTCCCAGTGAGCACCACACCGAACCCCGTGCTCGCGATGTCACCCGAAGTCAACGTCAGTGCGGGGCGGCCTTCGTCTTGGGGGTTCGTCAAGTCGTGGACCCATGCCCCTGCCGTGTCCGCATCCGGAAACTGCACGAAGAAGACCGACCCCGCCGGCACTGCCCAGCGCAGGCTGGTCTGGTCGATCCCGTTCTGGTGATTCGCGCCCATCGCCACGGTCTCGACGGGGCCGAGTACGCTCCCGACCAGTTCCGCCCCGTCGGGGAGCGGCGGGTGCGCACCGCCGGACCAGATCGCAGGGGTGGCGAGATAAAGCAGTACCCGCCCCTTCGGGTAGTGATCCAACGGGCCAGGAAGCTCCGGCGGATCGGACACGGCAGCTACCGCCACGCGCCGGCCCGCAGAACCGATCGGCACCTGCACCTCCGCGCGCCGCCTCGCAGAGCCGATCGGCACCTGCGTAGGCTCCAAACGCTCGCGCCCCAGATCGGCCTCGATCATGAACACGCCGTCGCGTGGACGACGATGCGTCGTCTGATAGAGATAGCCCTGCTTCACCGTGCCGTCGTCGTCACGAGCAATACCGATCCGACGCTCCTCGGGGAAGAGCTCCTCGAGCGTCGCCCGCTGAGGTCCTCTCGGTACGTGCGCCCAATCGGGGTCATGCAGATACGAAGCGATCAGCTCGATGCTCGCCAGCTCCGGAACGTGCTCCCATCCGTCGACCCCGCGTCGTCGCGCGTCCACGTCTGTCAGCCATTCCCCGACGAGCCCGCTCGTCGTCTGCCCAGGCTGGTGCACCGGGCGCACGCGGGTGACCAAGTTGCCACCTGCCCGCACGACATCTCGAGGCATTGGGAGATAGGTGATGCGCCGGCCGTTCGCGTACCGCCACGCTGCGAAGGGTCCTCGCATCCATCCGAACCGGCCGCCGATGGCACTCCCGAGAATGCCACCCATCGTGCTCGGCTGGGGCATCACGGAGTCGAACACGGCGCCCTCCCCCGTCACGAACGTGCGACCGTCGCGCACGAGGAACGTGTCGTGTGGGGTGATCGAGAACCACGTCATCTCAGCGCACCTCTCGACTGATCGCGAACGCGATCTTGAGCGCGTCGGTCAGCGGAATGGGGCTGCTGCCGTCTTCCAGTTCCCGATTGAGCACGGCGACAGCCTCCACGAGAGCTTTCACGGCAGTGGGGTCTCCCGTGGCGTGACGGTCGGCCAATCGTGCCACCTCCAGTTGGAACGACTCCTCGTGGTGCTTCCACAGCGCAAGCAGCTCATCGGCATCCCGGTCGATGTCTGCCATGAAGCTCGGCGAGACGATGCGCGCCGGACCATCGGCGAACCTACCGAGGATGTCCGTCGCCCACGCATCCGTGGAGGCGCGCCACGGGAGGATCACTTCACGCGTCGCCCCGCTATGCCACCGGAAGGCCACACCGAGGGCATCCTTGCTGACGCGCGCCTTCTTGGCCTGCTCCAACAGCCGCTGTGCTTCTTGGACGACGCCCGAGAACGGCGTCGCCTCGTGGAAGAAGACGATCGCTGTGCTGGCGGTCAGGCCCTGACCCGGGCCGGTCAGCGCGTCGACCGACGTGCGCGCAACCTTGGCGGCCGCGAGCGCGGACTTCGCCGGCACGAGGAACAGCAGATCGTCGCCGCCGGCGTAGACGACGGTGGCGAGTAGGTCGGCCGTTTCGAGATCGTCGCGGAACTTCCCGGCCAGCTCGGACAGGCTCTGCGACAACGCGCTGTGCTCCTGCGGAGTGGCGTGCGCGCTGAGCCGCTCGCCGAGGCTGTCGATGTCTTGCGCGACGATCGCGAGGTAGACGGGCGGACGGCCGAGGCCCGGATACTGCTTCCCAAGGCGGGCGCGCAGCTCTCGGATCGCGTCTGCGCCCCTCGTGACTGCCTGGTCGCGCTTCTTCTCCCCGTCCGTCGTGTCGTCGAGCGGATGCCGGCGCTTGACGGTTGCGGCATCCCAGTCGTCGCGCGACAGCCACGCGGCCGAGCCGCGCGAGATCCAGTCGGCCAACAGGCCCTTCTTCTCCGGCATTCCGCCGACTGGGCGCTCCAACGAGCAGTCGATATCCCGTACGGCCTGATGGAGGCGCGTGAGGTGCTCGCGCACACCCTCGTCACTCTCGACGAGTTCGATGAGCCGCTTGCGGTAGTGTGCCGAGGCGACCGAACGCGTTGACGGGAACCTGAGGCGTTCCTCGCCTTTCTCATCAAGACCCACGCGCTTCGCCCAGTTCGCCACAGAGAGCTTGCCGCGCGAGTGTTTCGGCGTCTTGGGTGGTTCCACCGCCAGCCAACGTCGGCTGAGGTCGCATAGTCTTCCGCTCCCGCCAGTGCGGCCACCGATCTGCGGGAAGGGAGCAGAACGTTTCAACGCGCCGAACGCTCTCCCGGCCTCGCGCCACTGTTTCTCGTACTGCTGATCCGCTGGTACGACCACCCAGCGCACATCGGGGAGGCCCGGGGTGTCGGCCACGAAGTCATCCACGTTCACGTACCCGAGAGTCTTCGTCGCCACGAGAGCGAGGTGCGTCTTCCAGGTCTCACGGATCGCGACCTCAGCCCCCTTGGCAGCGTCGACACCCTCGCCAGCAGGAACGCGTGCGACGATCCGGTTGGGAACCGGACGTGTCTCGTCGTTTCCCACTGTGAGCGCATCGGTATGCGGAAGGACGAGCTGGACGTCGGGCAGCCCATGGACGTAGCTCGCTCCAGCTGCGGCCAGCATCGTCATGATCGCGCTTGCGTTGGCGAGGTCTGCCGTCCCGCGCGACTCGGCGATGTACCGCTGCACACCAGAGATACCGAGCACAACAAGGTCTCGATCCGACATCCCCACCCCCCGGCCGCCACACAGCCGTCGTGTGCGGCATCGCGGAATGATGCCTCTTACGTCCCTCGGGTGGTGAGCGCTTGGGCCGAGCCTAGGACTGGGCGACACCTCGACGCAACGGTGCGCGCCAGATTCATCGTCCCATGACGATCAACGAGTGGGCGCTGGTCACCGCGGGCGCCGTGGTCACCAAGGACGCGACCGGTCACCGACGACCGATACCGCGAGACCGACGGCACCGTGAGCCCGGTCGGCTGAACCTGCGCACAGGGTGTCAGTCGGCCTCCACGGGGTCGAACGTGTCGTAGCCGATGATCGCGGCCACCGCCTTCATCCCCGCGTCATGCGACACGATCACGAGGTCGAGACCCGTCCTGATCGCGGCGGCGAGATGGATCGCATCGAGCGTCTTCACATGCGGCACGATCGCCTCCGCCTCGGCGAGGATGCCGTCGTCCATCGGCACCAGCTGCAGGTAGTCCACCAACTCATCGCGCGTCGCGACGGGAAGGCCCTCGCGGCGGAGGACGCGTGTGATCTCCGTCCTGATGATCCGCGATGAGACGACGGTGTGTCGATCGTCGGCGATGGTGTCTTCGAGCCACGCTGCAGCGTGAGGGGAATGACCCAGCAAGGCCCGGAGGGCGACCGACGAATCCAGGTAGTAGTCGGTCGACAGCAAAACAAATAAAATAAATAAGACTCCGCACTAGGCTGTTCTCATGATCGCGCACCGTGGGTCCCCCGAGCCCAGCCCGTTCAGCCCAGGATACGGTCGTCGCCCACTCGTGTTCGGCGGGCATGGCGTCGAGATCGCCGAGCTGACGGAGGTCTTCGAAACCGCGGACTTCGGGGAGAATCAGTCGGTTCTGATCTCGGGACTCCGAGGAGCCGGGAAAACCTCGATGCTGGCGCAGTTGCAGGACGCTGCGCGAGCGAACGGGTGGCTGGTGATCAGCGACGACGCCGGCTCAGGACTGATGGATCGTGTCATGGAGACGACCATCCCGAACCTGCTCAACGAGCTGGCGCCAGACTCGGGGAAGCGACTGACGAGCCTGGGCATCGGACAGCTGAGCGCCCAATGGGAATCCGTCGAGCGGTCACGTGATGTGAGGCCGCTGCTTCGCCGCGACCTCATTGCGCTCTCGACTGTTCTTGCCGAGCGGCGTCCGCACAGTGGCATCCTGATCACGATCGACGAGGTCTCCTCCGGGAAGGCACGGCTCCGGGAGTTGTCTCGGTTCGCGCTCGAGATCTCCCATGCTATCGGCGAAGGCGCGAACATCATGGTTGTCTTCGCGGGGATCAAGGTCGACTTGGACGCGCTGCTCGAGCATGACCACACGACCTTTCTCCGCCGCTCGCGAGAGCTCGATTTCCGTCGCTTGACGCCCGCAGAGACCCGCCATGTGCTCGCCGAGTCCATCCGCATTGGCGGCAAGACCATCGATGAGGACGCGCTCGATCTGCTCGTGAGCTTCTCTCAGGGATACCCGTACCTCGTGCAACTGGCTGGAGACTACGCGTGGCGCAGCAGTGAAGCATCGCCCACGATCTCACTGGCTGACGCACGGGCCGCGCACGGACGTGCGATCACAGCGGTTGAACGCCGCGTGATCAGCCGAGTCTTCCAAGACCTCTCCGAAATGGACCAACGATTCGTCCAGGCAATGGCAGTCGATTTCGGCCGTACCAAGATCGCTGATCTCGTTCAGCGACTCGGCGTGTCAGACCAATACGTCCAGGTCTACAAGAAGCGACTCATCGAGAGCGGGTACGTCCAGGCAGACGGGCGCGGCCACGTCTCCTTCTCGCTGCCCTACCTGGGCGACTACGTGCGTTCCATGGCCTCCGACCGCCCCGACGCTGACGGTCGGGGTTGGGATCACCACCCACCACCTTCCCGCACCGGCCGGGGACAATGATCCGACTCCCGGACTGCGCCGGGGCCACGCGCGCGGTCCCCGGCGCATCGAACCGTGCACGCACGTCCGCTCGGCATCCCCCATGATTGGATAGTGGGCGCGCCGTGATTCGGCGCGTCAGGGGAAGTTCTCACGATCTAAGAGGGGTCCGCAATGCGCATCTCCGTCATCGGTTGCGGATATCTGGGCGCGGTGCACGCCGCCGCCATGGCCGAGCTCGGCCACGAGGTGGTCGGCATCGACGTCGACGAGCGGAAGGTCGCCGCCCTCACCCGGGGCGAGGCGCCGTTCTTCGAGCCCGGACTTCCCGAGCTGCTGACCACGCACGTCGCGTCGGGGCGCCTGCGCTTCTCCACCGAAATGGCGGATGCCGCGGGCGCCGCCCTGCACTTCATCGCGGTCGGCACGCCCCAGACCAAGGGCGGCAATGCCGCCGACATGACCTACGTCGACGCGGCGATCACCGCCCTCCTCCCGCACACGAGCGCAGGCGATGTCGTCGTCGGCAAGTCGACCGTGCCGGTCGGCTCGGCGACCCGGCTCGCCGACCTCGTCACCGGCGCGGGGACCGGCGCCGTGCTCGCCTGGAACCCGGAGTTCCTGCGCGAGGGATGGGCCGTCAAGGACTCCCTCACGCCCGACCGGCTCGTGTTCGGCCTGCCGCCCGAGCCGGAGCGCGCCGAGATCGCCGAGGCCGCGCTGCGCGCGGTGTACGCGCAGGTCATCGCCACCGGCATCCCGCTCGTGGTCACCGACTTCGCGACCGCGGAGCTGGTCAAGGTCGCCGCCAACGCGTTCCTGGCCACGAAGATCTCGTTCATCAACGCGATGGCCGAGATCGCGGAGGTCACCGGCGCCGACGTCACCCAGCTCGCCGACGCGATCGGCCACGACGCCCGGATCGGACGCCGCTTCCTCGGCGCCGGCGTCGGCTTCGGCGGCGGATGCCTCCCCAAGGACATCCGTGCGTTCACCGCGCGCGCCGAGGAGCTCGGCTGCGGCGAGTCGGTGGCCTTCCTCAAGGAGGTCGACGCGATCAACCTCCGTCGCCGCCAGAAGGTCGTCGACCACGTCGTGGACCTCCTCGGCGGCGAGCCGCACGGCAAGAACGTCGCCGTGCTCGGCCTCGCCTTCAAGCCGCACTCCGACGACATCCGCGACTCGCCCGCCCTCGACGTGGCGGTGCGCCTGAAGGGCCTCGGCGCGAACGTGCGCGCCACCGACCCCGAGGCGATCGCCAACGCACGGGCGCTGCACCCGCAGCTCGACTACCGCGAGACGCTCTCCGACGCGCTCGGCGGGGCGGATGCCGTGGTCCTGGTCACCGAGTGGGACGAGTACCGCTACCTCGACCCGGCCACAGCCGGCGCGCTGGTCGCCTCGCGCAACATCGTCGACGCGCGCAACAGCTACGACCCGGCCCACTGGCGCGAGGCCGGCTGGACCTACCGCGGCCTCGGCCGGCGCTGATCCGGTCGGAGACTCTGCGCGCCGTCAGCGCTCTGGACCCGCTGCCGCAGGGACACCGGACCCACCCGACGGTCATGACCTGGCGGCACGACCTCCTACGAATCAGCGCTTGCCGGCGAGCCGGCGCCCCACGATCTCCCGCATGATCTCGTTCGTGCCGCCGTAGATGCGGTGCACCCTGGCATCCGCGAACGCGCGCGCGATCGGATACTCGGTGATGTACCCGTACCCGCCGTGCAACTGCACGCACGTGTCGAGCACCTCCCACTCGCGCTCGGTCGCCCAGAACTTGATCTTCGCCGCCTCCTCGGCGGTGAGCCGCCCGTCGCGGTACGCGAGCAGCGCCCGGTCGATGTAGGCCCACAGGGCATCGACCGTCGTGGCGACGTCGGCCAGCGCGAAGCGGCTGTGCTGGAAGTCGATCACGCGCTCGCCGAACGCCTCACGGTCCCTCGTGTACGCGAGGGTCCAGTCCAGGGCCGCCTGCGCCGAGGCCGCCGCGGCGACGCCGATCGACAACCGCTCCAGCGGGAGGTTCATCATGAGCTGGACGAACCCCAGCCCCTCCTCGCCGCCGATGAGGTTCTCGTCGGGCACGAAGACGTCGCTGAACGACAGCTCCGCGGTGTCGTGGCCGTGGAAGCCCACCTTGTCGAGCTTCTTGCCGTGGTCGAACCCGGCCATGCCGCTCTCGACGAGCACGAGCGAGAAGGCGTCGGGGCGATTGCCCTCGCCGGTCTTGACGAACGTGACGACGATGTCCGCGGTCGCCCCCGACGAGATGAACGTCTTCGCGCCGTTGACGAGATAGCCGCCGTCGACCTTCTTGGCGGTCGTGGCGATGCCGCGCAGGTCACTGCCGGCCCCCGGCTCGGTCATGCCCAGAGCCCCGAGCACCTCGCCGGTGGCCATGCGCGGCAGCCACTTCTCCTTCTGTGCCTGCGTGCCCATGTGCACGAGGTACGGCACGGCCAGGTCGTCCTGGATGCCGAACGCGCCGGCGAGCGAGCCCGCCCCGGCGGCGATGACCTCCTCGTTCACGACCGCGCGGAAGCGGAAGTCCTGCAGCATCCCCGCCCCACCGAACTCCTCCGGCACGGACAGGCCGATCACGCCCGCCTCGCCCGCAGCGAGCATCGTTGCGCGATCGACCTCGCCGGCGGCATCCCATCGCTCGCGCGCTGCGTTCGTGGCGTGCCGGCGGCAGAACTCACGCACCAGATCGCGGAACGCCTCGTGGTCCTCGTCGTAGATGTCGCGTTCCATGCCGGCTCCCTGCTGTCGTCCTGTCGCGGCGGCGCGCGGGCATCGGGATGCCGCTGTGCACGCCCTCCCTCGCAGTCTAGATGCCGTGCTCAGTCGGAGTGGCCCGCGGGCCGCAGCGGTCGGCAGCCTGCGAGCGCCCGCGGGCCCGGCACTCGCCGCGGGCAGGATCGACCACCCGTGGGCAGGATCGACCGCCGCGGGCACCCGGCACTCGCCGCGGGCAGGACCGACCGCCGCGGGCACCCGGCACTCGCGTGACGCCCGGCTCATCAGTCGGACTACCCGGTGCCGCCGGCAGCCGGTGGTCACCTGCGGGCAGGAGCGACCGCCGCGGGCAGGATCGACCGTCGCGGGCCCCCCGCGCTCGCCGTGGGCAGGACCGACCGCCGGCGGGCAGGACCGACCGTCCGCGGGCAGGATCGACCGCCGCGGGCGCCCGGCGCTCGCCAGACACCCGATGCGTCAGTCGAGGTAGCCGGGGGCCGCCGGCAGCCCGAAGAACTCCTCGAGGGTGTGATAGCCGCCGTCGTGATAGGCCTTCGCGAGCTCGACGCCCACGTACCGCACGTGCCAGGGCTCCCAGTCGTAGCCAGTCACCCCGGTCATGCCCTGCTCGTAGCGGACGATGAACCCGAACCGCCACGCGTTGTCGGCGAGCCAGGTCGCCTGCGACGTGCCGGCGAACTGCTCCAGCGACCCGCATCCGCGACTGCACGCGACGATGTCGACGGCGAGCCCGGTCTGATGCTCGCTGTACCCCGCGCGGGCGCTGACGAGCTCGGCCTGGGCGCGCCCGAGCGAGCCGACGTAGCCGTTGAAGGTCGACTGCTGCGAGCGGTACGACCGGAATCCGCTGTTGATCCCGACCGTCCCGGCGCCCTCCGCCTCGGCGGCGGCTGCCAGCCCCTCCAGCGCATCGGCGACGTCGGCGCGCTCCTGCACACCACTCGTGCGCTGCACCCCCTCGGCGCGCGCCAGCGAGTCGGGCGCGTAGTCGAGCGGATCGAGCGGACGCTGCTTGTTGACGACGACCCAGAGCCGGCCCGCCTCGCCCAGGCTCACGCACGGCGCCGCGCCCGCCACGACGAGGTCGCGGAACGCCGCCCCGCCGCCGACCGCAGTGATCACGTCGGCATCTCGCCCTTCCCCGAGCGCCGCCACCACCGCGGGATCGTCGCAGGGCGCCCCCGTGATCGCCTGGCCCGCCTCGTCCGCGCCGTCCGCCGCGTCCGTGTCGTCCGTGTCGTCCGTGATCTGATCCGGCACCGGCAACGCGGACACCGTCGGCGCCGCGGTTCCGGCCCCCGTGCCATCCGCCTCGGTCCACCCGCCGACCGCTTCACCCGCACCGACGACCGGTCCGGCGAACGCCGCCACGAGCGCCACCGCCGTCCCCACCACGAGCACGGCGGCCACCGCAGCGGCGGACCACGCCCTGACGCGATCGGCCCGCTCCGGGCTCGGCTCAGGAGGCGGTTCGGGTTCCGACACCTGCCCATTGTGCACCGGCATGCCGCACAGACCCTGCGCGACGCGATCCACGCGGCATCCGCACGCCATCGTCTCGTTCTAATCATGATCGACACCTACTTGCCTTTTAATAGCAGTTCTGTTCCCATAAGTGTATGCGGTGGCACGGACAGAGCCTGGAGGCGAGGGACGAGGCGGCGCTTCCCGGGCTGGAGTCACTGTCCGGACTCGTCCGCACCGTGACGACGCCCGAGTTCACCGGCATGGTGTTCCACGAGGTGCAGGCGCGCTCGGTGCTGAACCGCGTTCCCGGGGCGTCGTCGATGCCGTTCGAGTGGACCGTCAACCCATACCGCGGATGCAGCCACGCCTGCACCTACTGCTTCGCGCGGGGCACGCACGAGTACCTCGAGCTCGACGCGGGCCACGACTTCGATAGTCAGATCGTGGTGAAGGTCAACGCCGCCGACGTGCTGCGGCGGGAGCTCGCACGGCCGAACTGGCAGCGCGAGCGCGTCGCGCTCGGCACGAACACTGATCCGTACCAGCGCGCCGAGGGGCGCTACCGGCTCATGCCCGGCATCGTCGAGGCGCTCGCCGACTCCGGCACGCCGCTGTCGATCCTCACGAAGGGCACGCTCGTGCGCCGCGACCTGCCCCTGCTGCGCGACGCCGCCGCGGTCGTGCCGGTGTCGCTGGCGATGTCGATCGCGGTCGCCGACGAGGAGCTGCGGCGTCTGATCGAGCCGGGCGCGCCGAGCTTCGCGGCACGACTGGAGACGGTCCGCGCGGCGACGGAAGCCGGATTCGGGGTCACCGTCTTCCTCATGCCGATCCTGCCGCACCTGACCGATTCGGTCGCGGTGCTCGATGACACGCTCGCGCACCTCCGCGCGGCGGGAGCCGCGCGCGTCGTGTTCGGCGCCCTGCACCTGCGCGCCGGCGTGAAGCCGTGGTTCATGGCGTGGTTGGAGCGGGAGCATCCCGAGCTGGTGGGCGCCTACCGCGGCCTGTACCGCGGGGCATCCGTCATGGCGCCCAAGGCGTACCGCTCGTGGCTGTCGGCACGCGTGCGCCCGCTGCTGCGGCGGCACGGGCTGGACGGTCGCGTCGAGGACGACGGTTCCCCCCGGCCTGTGCAACGCGGGCCGATCGTCACCACGACCCGCGGCCGGGCGGCCGAATCGGAGCGGCTCTTCTGACGGCAGCGGCGGGGGTTGCGCACGCGCACGACCGGAATCAGGCCCGCGCGGAGGCTGTCCGCCGCGATCTGCCCGAATCGCGAGGCTTTGCGGCGATCCAGCCTTCGCGCGGGTCACTTTCTCCGTGACGTTGGACCACACGCTACCGGGCTCGCTGCAAGGACTCCTCCACAGTTCGCCGGAAGAGGGAATCTATCCACAGATCCGCACATGCCCGCCCACCGGCCCCTGGATTTCGCGAGAGTGTTCCGATGACACGCCGACCCCGTTCTCTCGAGTCGATCCTGGCCCGCCTCGATGACGTGCCTGCCGAGCCCTTCATAGGCAGCCACCCGATTCTCCGGACCGCGGACCTTCGCGCCGTCGGGCTGGGTAAGGGCGCCGTGCGCGCCGCCGTGGACGCCGACCTCCTGATCCGCGTCCGCAACGGCCGCTACCTCCGCGCCGGAGCACCCGCCGATGTCACGACCGCAGCGCGGGCAGGCGCTCGTGTCGCCTGCCTCTCGCTCCTCCAGTCGCTGGGGGTCTTCGTGCTGACGAACGACCGGCCGCACATCCACCTGCCGTCGTCCGCGACGCGCCCCCCATCGGCAGAGCGGGTGGTGCGGCATTGGCGGCCGCTCATGCGAAGCCCGCATCCGCGCGCCACCGCCGTCGACATCGTCGACGCCCTCGCCCAGTCGGTCCGATGCCAGCCGCAGCGCGCCGCCGTCGCCACGCTCGACTCCGCCCTCCACCTCGGGCTGATCCGCGAAGACGACGTCGATGAGATCTTCGCGCAGCTGCCGTCTCGATTCGGCCACCTCCGCGACCTGGTGGACGGGCGAGCGGAATCCGGCCCGGAGAGCATCGTGCGCCTCATCGCCCTCGAGCTCGGGTTCTCGGTGGACGTGCAGGTTAGGCTCACAGGCGTCGGGCGAGTCGACCTTGTGCTGGACGGCTGGCTCGTTGTCGAGTGCGACAGCGAGGAGTTTCACACCGGCTGGGACTCGCAACTGAGGGACCGCCGCCGGGACCTCGCCTGCGCGGGGCTCGGCTTGGCCTCGCTTCGGCCGGTCGCCGAGGACATCCTGTACCACCAGGGTCGCGTCAAGAGCGCGTTGCGGGGTCTGCGCGACGCTCACGCCGCGCAGACCCCGGGTAATCGTGCCCGGAGAAGGGCCAGACCTGCCGTATAGGCCGGCTCAGCAGGACCCTGGTACATTCAGCCTTCGCCCGGGACGCATTCCAGCCCATACCTCGGCCCCGGGCGCCTCAGACGCGGCGGGTGGCTCCGAGACCGGGGCGGATGTCGTCCCGGGAGCGGCTGTCAACCCGAGGGCGGCTGTCGACCCGAACGATCCGAACGAGACGCGGTCCACCCAAAGGACGGCACGTCATCGACCGCCGCCGGCTCTCGCGCGACCGCCCGGCGCAGGCAACAATGGCGCCATGGCCCGGTTCTTGCTCTCAGCGATGCCGTTCACGGGGCACGTCGCCCCGATGCTCGCGCTGGCCGAGGCGCTCGTGGCACGCGGCCACGACGTGCGCGTGCACACCGGCTCGGCATTCGCCGCGAAGACCGCGGCGACCGGCGCAGCCCTGGTGCCCTGGCGGCAAGCGCCGGACTTCGACGAGAACGACCTCACCGCAACGTTCCCGCGGCTGCGCGGCAAGAAGGGCATCAGACAGGTCTTCGTCAACATCGCGGACCTCATGATCGGCACCGCACCCGCGCAGGTCGCCGATCTCGCCACCGAGTGGGATCGCGAGCCCTGGGACGCCCTCGTGGGCGACGAGATCTCGGTGGGTGCGGTGCTGTTCGCGGAGAGGAGCAGCTGCCGTTTCGCCACGCTCGCGGTGCTGCCCCTGAACCTCGCAAGCTGTGAAGGCCCGCCGAGCGGCATGGGACTGACCCCCGGGACGACGCCCCTCATGCGGGTGCGCGACGCCCTGCTACGCGCCGCCCTCCCGCTGGGCGGCCTGCCCCTGCGCGGACCGCTCGCACGCGCACGCAGCGACACAGGCCTGCCGCGTTCTTCCGCGACGTTCGAGCAGACGGTGTTCTCGCGCGGGCTCGTGCTGGCCAGCGGCTCGCCGCTGCTGGACTTCGGACGCACCGACCGACCTTCGCACGTACAGTTCGTCGGCGTGCTCGCCCGCAGCACGATCGCCGCATTCGATCCGCCGGGATGGTGGCGCGACCTTGACGACCGCGAGGTCGTGTGCGTGACGCAGGGCACGCAGAACATCGACCCGGCCGACCTGCTCCGCCCCGCGCTCGACGCTCTGGCCGGCGAGGACGTCCTGGTCGTCGCGACGACCGGCATCCCGGGGCGCGACGAGCTGCCGTTCCCGGTGCCCGCGAATGCCCGCGTCGCGGGCTTCCTCCCCTACGCGCACCTCCTTCCGCACGTCGACGTCCTGGTCACCAACGGCGGCTGGGGTGGCACGCTCACGGCGCTCGGCCACGGCATCCCGCTCGTGGTCGCCGGCGGCGACCTGGACAAGCCCGAGGTCGCCGCGCGCGTGGCATGGTCGGGCGCGGGCGTGAACCTGCGGACGGGCACGCCGTCGACCCGCGCGGTGCGCGAGGCCGTGCAGCGCGTGCGGACAGAACCTGCATTCCGTGCCGCCGCGGCCCGGGTGGCGACGCAGCTGCAGCTGCTCGGCGGGGCGGATACCGCGGCGTCCGCCCTCGAAGCGTTCGCCGCGGAGGGCGTTTCGCGCCCCACCGACCGCTGACGGCGCCCTCACTGGCGCCCTCACTCTCGCCCTCGCCCTCGCCCTCACTGTCGCCCTCGAGTCACTCCTCTATCTGCGAGTCACTGCGCTGCAGCACAGTGACTCGCACCGCAAGCAGTGACTCGCGTGGGGAAGGTGCTGACTCGCCAGCGGGCCGAGCAGCCCGGGGCGCAGGCCGGGCGCGCGTGCGGGGGCGCGTGCGGAGGCGCGACGCGCGACGCGATGCGGCGTTCGCTTGACGCGCGCGATGCGCGGCGGCCGAGTAATCGCGCCCGGACGCAGGCCAGACGGACCGAATGCAGCGCTACGGCGACACTCGGGCGCGTTCAGCCTTCGTCCGGGACGGATTCCGACACACACCCATGCCGGCGACGCGCGGGCATGGAGCGCAGCCGTGCTTCCGAGCCGTCCGGGACGGATTCCGACGCACACCCATGCCGGGCACCCCCGGCCCCGCCTCAGGCGACGGGGTCGACCTGGCGGCCGGCGATCTCTTCGAGCAGGTCGTCGCCCGGGCGCACCTCGTCGAACGGCGCCTCGATCTCGGCACGGTCCAGCAGCTCCGTCATGCGGCGCCGACGCGGGCGCGTGATCAGGGTCACGACCCTGCCCTCCCGCCCCGCGCGGCCCGTGCGGCCGGAACGGTGCAGGTAGGTCTTGTACTCGTCGGGCGGGTCGGCCTGCACCACGAGGCCGATGTCGTCGACGTGGATGCCGCGGGCCGCGACATCGGTCGCCACGAGCACGCGCACGCGCCCGTCGGTGAGCCGCTGCAGGTTGCGCGTGCGCTTGGCCTGGTTGAGGTCGCCGTGGAGGGCGACGGTCGGGATGCCGACATCCTCGAACTGCTCAGCGAGCATCTCGGCGTACGCACGGGTGCGGGTGAACACGAGGGTCTTGTCGTCACGGTCGACGAGGGATGCCAGGATCTCGGCCTTGTCGCGGTGGTCGATGACGAGCACACGGTGGTCGATCGTGCCGGAGTCCTGATCCTCGCCGGCGACCTCGTACACGGCCGGCTCGACGAGGAACTCGTCGACGAGGGCCGCGACCTCTCGGTCGAGCGTGGCCGAGAACATGAGCTTCTGGGCGCCGTCGGCGACGAGGCGGAGGATCCGCTGCATCGGCTCCAGGAAGCCCAGCTCGCTCATGTGGTCGGCCTCGTCGAGGACGACCAGCTGCACCTCGGAGAGGTCGAGCCGGCCCTGCTCCTGCAGGTCCTCGATGCGGCCGGGGGTGCCGATCACGATGTCGACGCCCTTGCGGAGCGCGCCGACCTGACGCGCCTGCGGCACGCCACCGTAGACCTGTGTCGTGAACAGGCCCACGCTCCGGGCGAGCGCCTGGATCGTGCGGTCGATCTGCAGCGCCAACTCACGCGTGGGGGCGAGCACGAGCGCCTTCGGGCTGCGGCCGAACTCGCGACGCTGCCCGGCCTGCGCGCGCAGGATCGACTCGACCAACGGCGCACCGAACGCGATGGTCTTGCCCGAGCCGGTGCGTCCGCGGGCGAGCACGTCGCGCCCCTGCAGGATCGGCGGGATCGTCGCGGCCTGGATGGGGAACGGCGTCGCGGCGCCGAGCTCGGCGAGTGCTTTCACGAGGTTCGCGCCGAGACCGAGTTCGGCGAAGGATGCCTCCGCCACCGTCGCCGCGTCGACCGCCTCGGCCTGCAGCCGCTCGTGCACGACATCGAGCTCGTCGGCGTCGCGCTGCGGTCGGGAGGTCCAGTCCGAACGGTCCGGCCGACGGTCCTCACGACGGGGGCGGTCGTCACGGTACGGACGCTCGCCTGCACCGAAGGACGGGCGGTCGCCGCGACGCGCCGGACGGTCGGCATCGCCGGCGCCGCCGGAGCGCGAGTCGAAGGAGCGGGGCGGACGCGCGGCGCGGAACGTCGCTCGTTCGAGGTCGTGCCCCCGGCTGTACTCGCGGCGGTCACGACCAGCGCGGTCGTCACGACCGTCGCCGTCCTCGCGACGCGGGCGGTCGTCACGACCGTCGCCGTCCTCGCGACGCGGGCGGTCGTCGAAGCCGCGCGGATCGCGGTCGTGCCCGCGCCCCTCGTCGCCGAAGCGGTCGGCTCGGTCGCTCGACGCACCCCGTCCGTCACGATCCGCCCAGTCGAAGCGGTCACTCCGCACGGCTCGGTCACCGCGGCCCGCGCGGTCACGGCCGGCGCCACGGTCGGGGCGACCCGCGCGCTCATCGCGGCGCTCGCCGTACGGACGCGCCGGACGCTCCTCGCCGGAACGGAACGGGCGGTCGCCGCGCGCCGAGCCGTCGCCGTGCCCGCGGGAACCGCGGTCCTCGCCGCCGGCACGTCGAGCGTCGTAGGAGCGCCCGGACGGTCGCCCCGCACGGTCACCGTCACGGAACGAACGGTCGCCACCGTCGGAACGGAACGGACGATCCGAACGCGGCATACGGTCGCCGCGAAACGCACGGTCGCCGGAACGGAACGGACGGTCACCGGACGGTCGCACCGCGCGGTCACCGCGGTCCGAGCGGCTGTCGCCGCGGAACTGACGGTCCGAGCGCGCCGCGCGGTCGCCGCCGTAACGCGACGAACGAGTGTCGCCGGAGCGGAACGCACGGTCGTCGCCACCGGAACGGGCCGGACGCTCCCCGAACCCGCGCGCCGGACGCGCCTCGTACGACCGATCCCCTCGGTCGGCACCCGCGCGGCCGGCCCGATCGCCGTGCGCGTGGGTGCGGATGCCGCGGGCTTCGCTCCGGCCCGCCTTCTCCTGCGCGCTCCAACGCTTCTTCTTGCCAGGCGCGCCCGGCGTGCCCGAAGTGTCGTCGGCCTCGGGCCGGTAGCCGCGGTGCTTCGGGCTCTTCGACCCCGGCTTGCCCGACGCCGGCGTGCCCCACGAGGACTCCCCCGGGCGGTGCTTGCGCGCGCTCGCGTAGCGCGGGTCGAAGTCGTGGGCGCGGCCTGCGGCCGGCTTCTTGTGCTTGGGCATGGGTCGTCCTTCTGGGTTCTCTCGCACGAGAACAGCGCTCGCCCACGGCGAGCAGACCCGGACTGTCGTCGGCCGGGGGCCATTCATGTGATGGTCATGGGCGTCGAGCGACGCACACCATCGGCCCCTAGACTCACAAACCCACCCGCACACGCGGTGTCCCGAGCCGACCGCACGAGCCTAGCAGCGCACCCCGGCGCCAGGCTGGGAGCCCGCTGGCCGCCCCGGCCTCCCCGGCCCCCGCATCCCCGCCCCGCCCCGCGGCCCCCGCATCCCCGCCCCGCCCCGCGGCCCCCGCATCCCCGCCCCGGCCCGCGGTCCCCGCATCCCGGCCCCCGCATCCTGGCCCCCGCATCCCGGCCCGCGGCCCCCGATCCCCGGCATCCCCCCAACCCGGCGTCACCAACCTCGGAGAATCGCGCGAACTTCGGAGGATCTCAGCCAAATCCTCCGAACTTCGCGCGACTCTCCGAACTTCGCGCGCCCGAAACCCGCGCCCAAAACGCGCGCCCGAACCCACGCCCGAACGCACGCCGAAACCCACGCCCGAACCCACGCGCGGACCGCTAACGTCGTGTCATGGCCTCCGACCCGACCGGCATCCGCTTCCGCATCGCCCGAGGCGACGTCCACGCCGAGATCACGCAGGTCGGCGCCGCCCTGCGCGTGCTCGACGTCGGCGGCGTCGCCCTCGTCCCGCCCTACCCCGACACCGCGCCCACTCCCGCCGCGGCGGGCATCGTGCTGCTGCCCTGGCCCAACCGCGTGGCCGGCGGCCGCTGGACTCGCGACGGCGTCACCCGGCAGCTCGCGATCACCGAGCCCGCCTACGGCAACGCCTCGCACGGTCTGCTGCGCTTCGTCCCCTATCAGCCCGTCGTCCAGGAGTCCGATCGCATCACGCTCGCCGCGACCGTCTTCCCGCAGACCGGATACCCCTTCCAGCTCGACAGCACCGTGGACTACCGCGTGGGCCCCGCGGGCCTCACCGTCACCCACGAGGTCGTCAACGCGGGGGCGGATGCCGCGCCGTTCGCCCTCGGCACCCACCCGTACCTGCAACTGGGCGGCGTGCGCACGGCCGACCTCACCATCCGCCTGGACGCGCAGACCCGGTTCGAGGTCGACGACCGCCTCATCCCGGTCGCGCAGACGCCGGTGGATGCCGCGACCGACCTGCGCTCGCCGCGGCGGCTCGGCGACCTCTCGCTCGACACCGCGTACGGCGATCTGGCTCGCGACGCGGACGGGCGCGTCCGCACCACGCTGACGGCGCCGGACGGCCGGGCGGTCGAGCTGTGGCAGGGCGAGGGGTTCGACTACGTGCAGGTCTTCACGACCGATCGCTTCCCCGGCCAGGAGCTCGCGGTCGCCGTTGAGCCGATGACGGCGCCGGCTGACGCGTTCAACACGGGGCAGGGCCTGGTCGTCCTGGCGCCGGGCGAAAGCCGACGCGCGCAGTGGGGAATCGACTACCGGCGCTGATCGGCGCTGAATCGATCAAATCCGACTCGCCGACTCACAGGTGAGCCGGATACGATGGGCTCGAGCGGTCCTGACCGCTCGGCTGGGGAGCCCTTGTAGCCCCGGCGTCACCGCACCATCCGGGGAGGGATGCAGGTTCGGCGACGCCTTTTTTGATCTGTGAGCTCACGATGTCCGCACTCTCCCTGCCCGCGCCGCCGCTGCCCACCCTCTCACTGCTGCGCGCGGTGACCCGTCTCCGACCCGAACGCATGCGCGCCGGCCACCTCTCGACCGCGGCGATCGCCGTGCTCGTGACCGGTGTCGCCTTCTCGATCCTGACCACCTCGGACAGGGGGTGGTGGCGGCTGCACTTCAGCGAGCTCGGCACGCACCGCGACCTGTCCGGCTATGCCTTCAACACGACCATCGTCGTGGCCGGCGCACTGTTCGTCTGCTTCGCGATCCGCGCCAGGGTCGAGCTGCTCAGCGTGTCCAGTGCCGCTCACCGGCGCAGATGCGAGTTCTTCACGTTGAGCGTGGCCTCGCTCGGCTCCCACCTGAGCGTCGTCGGCATGGTCCCTCTGACGACGAACCAGTTCCTGCACGAGCGGGCCGCCAGCGGCGCCATGCTCTCGTTCATCGTCGCCCTGATGATCGCGATGCGGTCGCGGCGGCTCCTGTCCGCGCGTCTGCGCGCCGTCACGCTGGTCACGCTCTGCGTGCTGATCCCCGCGATCGCGCTGTTCCTGTCGTGCCTGATCAACCTCGCCGCTTTCGAACTGATCGGGTTCAGCCTCATCGGGCTGTGGACCACGGTGTTCTCGCGCGGACTGCACTCGCGCATGCTCGGCCGCCCCGCACCCGAGCGCGCGACGTCCGACGAGGCGTCGGCGGCCGAGCAGGTCGACGCGCGCCCCGTCGCCGCGATCGTCCGCGCCCGGACCGTCCCCACGGCTCCGGCCGGTGCCGCCGCGCTCGTCACGCGCGCAGGCCTTGCGCACCGGGTTCGGATGGGGCGTGCTCCGCTGCGGCTGGTCCACGCCCGTCCGCCGCGGTCGGCCGTGCGCGCCCGCGGCGTTCGCGTGCCCCTTCGACGAGATGGTAGAGCGTCGGCAGCACGAGCAGCGTAAGCACCGTCGACGACACCAGCCCGCCGATCACGACGATCGCCAGCGGCTGAGAGATGAAGCCGCCGTGCCCGGTGACCCCGAGCGCCATCGGCGTGAGCGCGAAGATCGTCGCGAGCGCCGTCATGAGGATCGGTCGCAGCCGCCTCGACCCCCCGGCCACGGTCGCGTCGTGGACGGAGAGCCCCTTCTCGCGGTACTGGTTGACGAGGTCGACGAGCACGATGGCGTTGGTCACGACGATGCCGATCAGCATGAGCACGCCGATGAGGGATGCCACGCCCAGCGGCACGCCGGTGACCACCTGCAGCAGGATCGCGCCGGTCGCCGCGAACGGCACGGACACCAGCAGCAGCAGCGGCTGGCGGAGTGAGCGGAAGGTCGCGACCATCACGATGTAGACGATGAGGATCGCCGCCAGCATCGCCAGGCCCAACTGGCCGAACGCGTCCTGCTGCTGCGAGACGACCCCGCCCAGCTCCGCGTCCGCCGCCGTGGGCAGCTCCGCATCGAGCAGGGCCTGGCGGACCGTCGCCGTCGCGGTGGACAGGTCATCGCCGGACGGGGTCGCCGTCACGGTCGAGGTGCGCTGGCCGCGCTGCGCGGTGATCGAGGTCGGCCCCTGGCTCTGCTCGACCGTCGCGAGCTGCTGCAGCGGCACCGGACCGGTGGCCGTCGGCACCGTGAGCGCGCGCAGCTCATCGAGCGTCGCGGGGGTCTGCGACGCGGCGAGGTAGACGGTCAGCGCGGTGTCGTCGAGCTCGACCGTGCCGATCTGCTGCGGCTGCATCGTGCCCGACACGAGCGCGCCGACGGCGACCTCCGACAGCCCGAGCGATGCGGCCTCGGCGCGGTCCACGGTGACCGCGATGTAGGGGAGGGATGCCGAGAGGTTCGAGGTGACCTGGCTGATGCCGTCCTTGCCCTCGACCGCGGCCACGACGGCATCCGTCGCCTCCTGCAGGGTGGTGTGGTCGGGAGCAGTGACGTCGATCTCGATGTCGTTGGAGTCGAGCCCGTCTCCGGCCACCAGGGTGATCTCGCCGACGTCGTCGAGGCGGGCGACGGCCTGCTGCACGGCCTCGCGCACCTCGAGCTGGTCGGCGGTCGGATCGGTCGTGATCGAGTAGGTGACCCCGCTGCCGCCGCCGGTGAACGCGTCGCGCAGCGCCGACCCCGACGATCCGATCGACACCTGCACCGTCTCCACGCCCGCGACGTCGTGGATCGCCTCTTCGACGCGCTGCGCGGCGGCGTCCTCCTCGTCGAGCGAGGCGGCCGCCCCGATGGTCTGGGTCATCGTGAAGGTGTTCTGCCCGGAGTCGCCGATGAAGTTCGTCTTCATGAGGGGGGCGGCGGCGACCGTACCGCCGAGCACGAGCACCGCCAGCAGCAGTGTGATCCACGAGTGCTTCAGGGTCCAGCGCAGCACCGGCAGGTAGCACCGCTGCAGGCGCGAGGGCGGGGCATCCGCGCTCTCCGGGTCGACCTGGCGGCCCTCGGCATCCGTGATCGGCCTGCCGGGGCGGAGGAACCAGTACGCGAGCACCGGCACGATGGTCAGCGCCACCAGCAGCGAGGCCGACATGGCGATCGTGATGGTCAGGGCGAAGGGGCGGAACAGCTCCCCGGTCATGTCGCCGACGAACGCGATCGGGAGGAACACGGCCACCGTCGTGATCGTCGACGCCGTGATCGCGGCGGCGACCTCGCGCACCGCCCGCACGATCGAGGTGAGCTTGTCGGCGTCGCCGACGTAATGGCGCTTGATGTTCTCGATCACCACGATGGAGTCGTCGACGACCCGCCCGATCGCGATGGTCAACGCACCGAGGGTGAGGATGTTCAGCGAGTACCCGAACGCCTGGATGCCCACGAACGTGATGAGCACGCTCGTGGGGATGGAGATCGCGGTCACGAGCGTCGAGCGCACCGACAGCAGGAACACCAGGATCACGAGCACCGCGAAGGCCAGGCCCAGCAGACCCTCCTGCGCGAGCGACTCGATCGACTGCTGGATGTAGGGCGCCTGGTCGAACACGACGGTGAACGCGGCGTCGCCGCCCAGCGCCCGCTCCAGGTCGGGAAGGACGGCCAGCACACCGCGCGAGACGTCCACCGTGTTCGCGGCGGGGAGCTTGGTGACCGCGACCGTGAGGGCGGGCTCGCCGTCCACGCGCGAGATGGTCTGCACGGGGTCGCGCTCCTCGACGACATCGGCGACATCGCCGATCGTGACCGCGCCGGCGCGGAGCTGATCGGCGCTTCCGGGCACGAGCGGCAGGTCGGCGAGCTCGTCGAGCGAGGTGATCTTCGCCCCGGTCTGCACCGTGAGGGTGAGCCCGTCCTCGGTGATCTGGCCGCCGGGGAAGAGCACCCCGTTCTGGTCGAGGGCGTCGCGGATCGACTGCGACGAGAACCCGGATGCCGCCAGCGCGGCCTGGTCGGGCGTGATAGTGACGCGCTGCCCTCGTCCGCCGACCACCTGCGCCGCGCTCACCCCTGGCACGTCCTCGAGGTCGGGGATCACGGCCGAGTCCAGCCGCGCCTGGATCGACTCCTCGTCGTCGTAGCCGGTGACGGCCAGCTGGATGACGGGGAAGTCGTCGATGGAGAAGCTCAGCACGTTGGGCTCGACGCCGTCGGGCAGCTGACTCTTGATGCGGTTGATGGCCTGCAGGATCTTCTGCTCGGCGGTCGCCAGGTCGGTGCCGTAGGTGAACGAGGCCTGCACGATCGACGCGTTCGTCGTGCTCGTGGAGCTGGTCGACTCCAGTCCCGGCACGGCCTGGATCGCGGTCTCGATCGGACCGGACAGATCGGCGGCGACGACCTCGGGCGAGGCGCCCGGGTAGGTGGACACGATCGACAGCTGCGGGAACTCGATCGACGGGATCAGCTCCTGCTTGAGGCTCGTGAGCGCCAGTGCGCCGAAGATCGCCGCGACGACCGTGACGAGCGCGATGAGGGCGCGGTTCCTGAGGCTCAGGACGGCGAGGTTCGACACGGAGGGCCTTTGCGAACGGGATGACGGGGCGACGCGGCCGAAGCCGATACACGCGTGTATCGGCTCAGTATCGCACGCGATCGGCACGGAACGATCCCGCGGAGTCGCATGCCGGATGCCGCGGCCGCCGGCATCCGGAGCCGTACCGGCTCAGGCCAGCTGGGGCAGCAGCGCCGCGCACTCGCGGCGCAGGCGGTCGACCGCCCCGCGCTCTCCCCGCAGGAACCGGATCAGCGCGTGCTGGAACAGTCCGTCCACCAGGGCGTACGCCGGCTCGGGCTCGATGCACGGCGTACGCCCGACCAGATCGGCGTGCCGCTGCACGATCGACCAGACCATCTGCTGGAGCAGCTGGTCGATGCGGATGATGGTGTCGCGGAAGCCCTCGTCGAACAGCGCCTGATTGCGCAGGTCGTACCAGAGCCGGTGCATCGAGGCATCGTCGCGCAGCGTGGCGGCCATGGCGTCGGCGATGCGGGCGACGAAGTCGTCGGCATCCGTCGCGGTCTCCAGGATCGGCTCGTACCGCCGCGCGCACCGCGACTTGTAGAGCCACACCGACTCGGCGACGAGGTCGTTCTTGTCCTCGAAGTAGTAGTGCAGCGAGCCGTGCGACAGCGCGGAGTGCTGTGCGATGTCGCGCAGGCCCGTGTTGGCGAAGCCGTGCTCGGCGAGCGTCACGAGGGCTGCCTCGGCGAGCATGCGTCGCCGCAGCGCGTACTTGTCGCCGCGCGCCTTCGTGGCGCGCTCCGTCGATGTCACCATGTCGAACCCCCAGAGTTTCGTGTGCGAACGATCGTAGGCCGTCATCCCGAGACGCTCCTGAGTCCCCACCGCGCCCTGCGCCCGACTTGACGGGTGTCCAGTATCATTGTTAACTTTTGCTAACCAACTCCCGTCGGCGCTCCCCAGTCCGGCGGGATCGGCTCGCTTGAGCCACCGGATCCCCAGTCCCGGTGAGAGCGAGGTGGTTACGGTCCATGTCGATGTCCCCAGCCTCGGCAGGACCAAGAGACCAGACGGCGGGGGGCGGATGCCGCGGCATCCGCCCCCCGCTCATTTCTTCTGCGCGCCGTCCGAGGTACCCCGTCCGGTTCGCTGTTTGCTCTCGGCAGCTCGTTCGATAGACGCGATATATCGTGTTATCCTGGGATGGAAGACGCGATATATCGCGTATTGGAACAGGAGCATCCCATGACCCTCGAGAAGTGGCTCATCCACCCCGGTGAGACCCGCGTCATCGACGTCGACGACGTCCGAAAGCTCAAGGTCGGCCTGGTCGGCGGCCAGATCGACATCGTGGCGCACGACGAGGCCGGCGTGCGCATCGAGGTGCACGCCGTCACCGTGAAGGACCTCCGCATCGAGGCCTCCGGCGACGTCGTCGAGATCGACCACCCGCAGTTGCGCTGGGACAACTTCCTGGAGGTGTTCCGCAACTTCGGCACCGGTGGCCCCAAGGCCGAGATCAGCGTCGCGGTGCCCAGGAGCATCGCGCTCACCCTCGGCGTCGTCAACGCGAGCGCGCTGGTGTCGGGCCTGGTCTCCGATGCGCGCCTGAACACGGTGTCCGGAGACATCATCGTCGACGGGCTCACCGGCGAGCTGTCCGTGAACGCGGTCTCCGGCGACGTGCAGGTGCGCGGCCTCGTCGGCGCGCTCACCGCGAACTCGGTGTCGGGCGCGGTCGCGGCGACCGGCACGATCCGCAAGGCGAGCATCGACACGGTGTCGGGCGGGATGGTCGTCGACTCCGACGGCCCGGTGCACGCCATCACCCTCAACACCGTCGGCGGCGACACCACCGTGCGCATCGACGAGGGGCTGTCGACCAACTACGTGCTGCGCAGCGTCAGCGGTCGCGTGCTCGTCGACGGTGTGCTCCGCTCCGGTCAGGGCACCGGCCCCACCACGAACTACACCGGCTCGACCGGCGGGCTCAGCGGGTCGTTCGCCGACATCCGGGTCAACTCGGTCTCCGGCGACATCACCGTGCTGCGCCGGCCCGGCACCGAAGAGGAGTGGTGACCGTGGCCCCGGTGTTCGCCCACGGAGGGCTGCGCCTGTACCTGCTGAACCTGCTCGACGAGGCGCCGCGGCACGGCTACGAGCTCATGCAGGCCCTGTCCGACCGCACCGGCGGCACCTACACGCCCAGCGCGGGGACCGTCTACCCGCGCCTGGCCAAGCTGGAGGGGGAGGGCCTGGTGGTCAAGACCGTCGACGGACGCAAGACCGTCTACGAGATCACGGATGCCGGTCGTGCCGAGGTCCGCGCGCGCGCCGCCGACCTCGACGGCATCGAGGAGGGTCTGGCCGACAGCGTGCGGCTCATCGCCGACGAGGTGCGCGGCAGTGTGCGCGAGGCGATGCGGAGCCTGCGGGCCGACCTCGCCGCCGCTCGGCGTGCGCGGCGGCGGCGAGGT
>NZ_JASGFE010000024.1:0-40554 GCF_047605725.1 Microbacterium sp. | reverse complement strand
GGGCCGCGGGCGGGCCGGGGGCCGGGGCGCGGGCCGGGTCAGGGACGGACGGCGGTGGTCGCGCGGTCGCGCATCGTCAGGTCGGGGTGCGTCGCCGCCGCGCGCCAGCCGTCCGCCGCGAGGATCGCCCGCACCGCCGCGCCCTGCCACTCCCCGTGCTCGACGATCAGCGCGCCGCCGGGATGGAGCAGCCGCAGGCCGACGCGCGAGAGCGTGCGTACGACATCCAGCCCGTCGACGCCCCCGTAGAGCGCGGCGGGCGGGTCCCAGTCGCGCACCTCCGGGTCGCGCGGGATCGCGTCGTCGGGCACGTACGGGGGGTTCGACACGACGACCGAGACCGTGCCGTCCAGCTCCGCGAAGGCGTCGGCGAGGTCGGCGAGGACGAGCCGGACGTCGCCGGGCGCGATCGCGGCGACGTTGCGCTGCGCCCACGCGAACGCGTCAGAGGACCGCTCGGCCGCGTGCACCCGCGCATGCGGCACCTCGGTGGCGAGAGCCAGCGCGATGGCCCCCGAGCCGGTGCCGAGGTCGACGGCGACGGGCGCGGGCGAAGCCGTCGCGCGCAGTGCGTCGATCGCGAGCTGGGCGACGAGCTCCGTCTCGGGGCGCGGCACGAACACCCCGGGGCCGACGCGCAGCTCGAGGTGGCGGAACGCGGCGGTGCCGGTGAGATGCTGCAGCGGCTCGCGCGCGGCGCGGCGGGCAACGAGACCGGCGACCTCGTCGCGCTGGGGGACGGATGCCGCGTCCCCGCGCAGGGCGGCGGCCATGAGCTCCCCGCGGCCGAGCCCCAGGACGTGTCCGACGATGAGCTCGGCGTCGACGTCGGGCGAGGGGACACCGGCATCCGCCAGCGTCGCCGTCGCGGCGCGCACGACGTCGGCGACGGCAGCGGGCGGACTCGTGGTCATGGGCGGCGTCCAGCCTAATCGTGATGGTTCGTCATATAGGCGACGACGAGGTCGCCGTCCCCGTACTGTGGGCGGAGACGATCCACCGAAAGGCGAAGCATGCCCGGCATCCACTCCGACATCACCACGGCGTTCGGCAACACGCCGCTCGTCCGACTCAACCACGTGACCGCCGGCGCCGGCGCCGAGGTGGTCGCCAAGCTGGAGTTCTTCAACCCCGGCTCCAGCGTCAAGGACCGGCTCGGGATCGCGCTGGTCAACGCGGCCGAGGCCGCGGGGCAGCTGTCGCCGGGAGGCACGATCGTCGAGGCGACCAGCGGCAACACCGGCATCGCGCTCTCGCTCGTCGGCGCCTCGCGCGGGTACGACGTCGTCCTCACGATGCCCTCGTCGATGTCGATCGAGCGTCGCATGCTCCTGAAGGCGTTCGGCGCGAAGCTGGTGCTCACCGACCCGGCGCTGGGCATGAAGGGCGCCGTGGCCGAGGCGGAGCGCATCGCGAGCGAGACGCCTGGCGCCATCCTCGCCAAGCAGTTCGAGAACGAGGCCAACCGGCAGATCCACCGCACGACCACCGCCGAGGAGATCTGGCGCGACACCGAGGGCGACATCGACGTGTTCGTCGCCGGTGTCGGCACCGGCGGCACGATCACCGGCGTCGGACAGGTGCTCAAGGAGCGCAAGCCCGGCGTGCGCGTCGTCGCCGTCGAGCCCGCCGCCTCTCCGCTCCTGTCGACCGGCACCCCGGGGCCGGCGAAGATCCAGGGCATCGGCCCGAACTTCGTGCCCCCGATCCTCGACACCACGGTCTACGACGAGGTCGTCACCGTGGAGTTCGAGGACGCACTGTCCACCGCGCGCGACCTCGCCGCCAAGGAGGGGCTGCTCGTGGGCATCTCCAGCGGCGCCGCGGTGTGGGCCGCCCTGCAATTGGCCGCCCGGCCCGAGAACGAGGGCAAGCGCATCGTCGTGGTCACCCCCGACACCGGAGAGCGCTACCTCTCGACCGCGCTGTTCGACGACCTGCGCGAAGACTGACGTGCCGCGCCCCGCGCGACGGTGCGAGGTCCTCGAGCGGATGCGCGAGGACCTCGCCGCGGCGAGGCTGCGCGACCCCGCGGCGCGGTCGAGCCTGGAGATCGCGCTGCTGTACCCGGGACTGCATGCGGTCTGGGCGCACCGGCTGTGGCACCGGTTGTGGGTGCGCGGCTTCCGCTTCGTCGCCCGCGCGGGGTCGCAGCTGACGCGCTGGCTCACCGGCATCGAGATCCATCCGGGCGCCACGATCGGCCGGCGCTTCTTCATCGACCACGGCATGGGCGTCGTGATCGGAGAGACCGCGGAGGTCGGCGACGACGTGATGCTCTACCACGCGGTCACCCTCGGCGGTCGTACGCGCGACGGCGGCAAACGGCATCCGACCCTCCAGGACGGCGTGGCGGTGGGCGCGGGTGCGAAGATCCTCGGGCCGATCACGATCGGTGCGGGCACGGTCGTCGGTGCGAACGCCGTCGTGACCAGGGATGCCGGGCCCGACTCCGTGCTCGTGGGCATTCCGGCGACCTCGCGCAAGCGCGTCGCCGGCGAGGACACGCGCGCGATCCTCACCGCCCCCGAGTACTACATCTGACCCGCTGCGGCGCCGGCTGTCACGATCTGCCGCGGCGCAGGCGCTCGGCCTCGCGCACCTCGCGACGGAGGAAGAGCACCGGCAGCAGCACCGTCGCCAGCGCGGTCACGACCCACACGACGACCGGTCCGAGGATCCACGACATCGCGTCGGTGATGCGGATGCCGTCGATCGGCAGCAGCACGACGATCAGGAGCGCGGCGAAGGTCGACACGATGCCGATGCCGCCCAGCAGCGCCGGAGCGGAGCGCTGGGCCACGGTCGTGATCCAGGGAGTGAGCACGCCCTGCAGCACCGCGAAGATCACCGCGCACAGGAGGAAGCCCCACCAGTGCGCCCACTCGATGTGGAAGCCGGAGAGCAGGAGGTCTGCCGCGACCAGCCCCAGGGCCGCGGACAGCAGGAAGACGAGGGTGCGGAAGAAGAAGAGGATCACGTCCCGACCCTATCGCCGCGGGGGCCGGTGTCTTCCCTCCTCGCCCGCTCTCTTCCCGGTGCCCGTGCCCTCTCCCCTCCCGTTCACTTGCCCTGGATGTACGCCGGATCCCCCAGGCGGCGTACATCCAGGGCAAGTGAACCAGGGGCAGGATGCCGGCGAACCGGGATCCGGCGCGGGCCGACGAGACCGGGCAAGACCCGGCGCGGGCCGACGAGCGGTCAGAGCGGTCGGAGCGGCCGGGAGCGGAGGGCGCTGCGCACTCGGGCGGTCAGCTCTCCGGGTGCGGTGAACAGCATCGCCCGGGTGACGCGGATGACGCGCCAGCCCAGTTCTGCCAACCGGTCGTACTTAGCGATGTCGCGGTTCCACTGCGCCGGATCCGTGCGGTGGTGGTCGCCCTCGTACTCGATGGCGATCCACCGCTCCGGATAGGCGAGATCCACGCACCCGACGAAGCGGCCGGTCTCGTCGTACACATCGTGGTCGAGCTCGGGCTCGGGCAGACCGGCATCCACGATCGTGAGCCGCGTCCACGTCTCAGGCGACGACGATGCTCCCTGCCTGCAGCGTGCGAGCGCCCCACGGAGCGCGTTGATTCCGATGCGGCGCCCGCGCTCCAGCTCGACCGCCAGATCCGCACGGGTCGCGAGCGCGTCACCGGGCGGGACACCCCACGGTCCCGGCATCCGCGGGATCCGGATGATCGCGTCCGCGATCGCCGTGAGGTCGTACGGATGCCGGACGAGCCCGCCCAACTGCGCCCACGTGCTCGCGGGCGTCGTGATCCGCAGTCCGCCGTCGGGCGTGACAGTGGTACCGACCTGCTTCGGAGAGAGCTGATGCCCGCGCACCCCGCGTCCGCGCGGCGCCCTCGCCGGCGCGAGCACCGAGACGTCCAGGTCATCGGGTGCCAGCCCGGGCAGGCCCCACAAGACCGCCGCCGTCTGATGCGAGAAGAACTCACCGGTGTGCATATGGGCCGCGAAGTGTCGCGCTGCCCGTCGCAGCCTGCGGCGGGCGAGGTCACGCGGATGCTCGTCATGGTCGACGCGATCTGCGACCGCACGCAACCCGGCGAATGGACGCTCCCACCCGGGATCGTCGATGCGACGGCGACTGAGCCCGTCGCGGCGCAGCTCCCCGACGCGGAAGGCCGTCGGCGGCGCCTGAGTCGTATGTACGTCCACACGCCGATCATGCCGACCAGCGTCCGGTCGCGGCAGGAGTTGTCCACAGCCCCTCCTGTTCACTTGCCCTGGATGTACGCCGTAGCGCCGTTCAGACGTACATCCAGGGCAAGTGAACGGGGAGGGGGGTCGCCAGCGAGGCTGGCGCGGCAGATCAGGCGTCGGCGCCGAGCGCGGCCAGACGCGCCTCCTCGTCGGCGGCGATGCACGACTCGATCACCGGGTCGAGCGCGCCGCCCAGCACCTGGTCGAGGTTGTACGCCTTGTACCCGGTGCGATGGTCGGCGATGCGGTTCTCCGGGAAGTTGTACGTGCGGATGCGCTCGGAGCGGTCCATGCCGCGGATCTGCGAACGGCGGGCGTCGGAGGCGGCGGCATCCCGCTCCTCCTGCTGCTTCGCGAGCAGCCGAGCACGCAGCACCCGCATGCCGGCCTCGCGGTTCTGCAGCTGCGACTTCTCGTTCTGCATCGAGACGACGATGCCGGTCGGCAGGTGCGTGATGCGCACCGCCGAATCGGTCGTGTTCACCGACTGCCCGCCCGGGCCCGACGACCGGAAGACGTCGACCTTCAGGTCGCCCGGGTCGATCTGGATCTCCTCGGGCTCATCGACCTCGGGGAAGACCAGCACGCCCGTCGTCGACGTGTGGATACGCCCCTGCGACTCGGTCGCGGGCACACGCTGCACGCGGTGCACGCCGCCCTCGTACTTCAGGTGCGCCCACACACCCTGCGACGAATCGGAGCCGGAGCCCTTGATGGCGACCTGCACCTCCTTGTAGCCGCCGAGGTCGGACTCGCTGCGCTCCAGCAGCTCGGTCCGCCACCCCTTCGACGCCGCGTACTGCAGGTACATGCGCAGAAGGTCCGCGGCGAACAGCGCGCTCTCCGCTCCGCCTTCGCCCTGCTTGATCTCCAGGATCACATCGCGCGCGTCGTCGGGATCTCGCGGGATCAGCAGGCGCCGCAGCCGCTCATACGCCCCGGCGAGCCGCGCTTCGAGCTCCGGCACCTCGGCGGCGAACGCCTCGTCCTCGCGGGCGAGCTCGCGCGCGGCATCCAGATCGGCGGATGCCGCCGCCCACGCATCGTGCGCCGCCACGACCTTCGACAACTCCGCGTACCGGCGATTCACCCGCCGGGCGCGCGCCGCGTCGGCGTGCACAGCCGCATCGGCGAGCTCGTCCTGGACGGCCTTGTGCTCCTCGATCAGCGCGCGGACCGAGTCGAACATCGCAGGCTCGCTCATGACGGAGGGCGCGCCGGCTCAGCGGATGCCGTTGTCGTGCCCGTGACCGTTGCCGTGCCCGGCCGCCGGAGCCGGGACCGACTTCTGCATCTGCACGAGGAACTCGACGTTCGACTGGGTCTCCTTGAGCTTGCCGAGCACGACCTCCAGCGCCTGCTGCGGGTCGAGGCCGGCGAGGGCGCGCCGCAGCTTCCACGTGATCTTGACCTCGTCGGGGCTCATCAGCATCTCCTCGCGGCGCGTGGACGACGCGTTCACGTCGACGGCGGGGAAGATGCGCTTGTCGGCGAGCTGGCGCGACAGGCGCAGCTCGCTGTTGCCGGTGCCCTTGAACTCCTCGAAGATGACGTCGTCCATCTTCGAGCCGGTCTCCACGAGCGCGGTGGCCAGGATCGTGAGCGATCCGCCGTTCTCGATGTTGCGCGCGGCGCCGAAGAAGCGCTTCGGCGGGTACAGCGCCGAGGCGTCCACACCACCGGTGAGCACCCGGCCCGACGTGGGCGCCGAGATGTTGTACGCGCGACCGAGGCGCGTGATCGAGTCGAGCAGCACGACCACGTCACGGCCCAGCTCCACCAGGCGCTTGGCGCGCTCGATGGCGAGCTCGGCGACCGTGGTGTGATCCTCGGCCGGGCGGTCGAAGGTGGAGGCCACGACCTCGCCCTTGACGGTGCGCTGCATGTCGGTGACCTCCTCGGGGCGCTCGTCGACGAGCACGACCATGAGGTGGACCTCGGGGTTGTTGATCGCGATCGCGTTCGCGATCTGCTGCAGCACGATCGTCTTGCCCGCCTTGGGCGGGGCGACGATGAGGCCGCGCTGCCCCTTGCCGATCGGGGCGACGAGGTCGATGATGCGCTGGGTGAGCTTCTCCGGCGCGGTCTCCAGGCGCAGACGCTCCTGCGGGTAGAGCGGGGTGAGCGCGCCGAACTCGACGCGGCCTGCGGCGTCGTCGACCGACAGCCCGTTGATCGCGTCGACCTTCACGAGCGCGTTGTACTTCTGGCGCCCGGACTGCTCGCCCTCGCGGGGCTGCTTGATCGCTCCGACGACGGCGTCGCCCTTGCGCAGGTGGTACTTCTTGACCTGACCGAGCGACACGTAGACGTCGCTGGGACCGGCGAGGTAGCCGGTCGTGCGGACGAACGCGTAGTTGTCGAGCACGTCCAGAATGCCGGCGATCGGGATGAGCACGTCGTCCTCGCCGATCTCGGTCTCGAACTCGTCGCCTTGACCCGCCTGACCACGGCGCTTGCCGCGCTGACGGCCGCGTGCGTTGCCGCCGGCCGCCTCCTCCTCGGGCTCCGCCTTCGCCGGCTCGCCACCGTTCTGGGTGGCCTCGGGCTTCTGGTTGTTGCGGTTGCGGTTGCGCGAACGGCTGCGGCTGCGGCTGCGCGCGGGCGTCTCGCCCTCGGCGGACGCCGGGCTCTCGACCGGCTCGCCGGCCGAGGCTTCGGGGGCGGGCTCCGGTGTGGTGGCGGGCTCGGAGTCGGCGGCGGCATCCGGCTGCGCGGCGGCCACGGGCTGCCCTTCAGTCTCTGCGGGCTGCTCGGGCTGCTCTGCGGCTGCCTCGCCGGCGAGGGGAGCATCGGATGCCGGGGCCTCCGGCTCGGCGACGGGAGCCTCGTCCTCGACCGTCTCGCCGATGGCGGTCGGCTCGACCGGCGCGTCGGCGATCTCGGCGGGCGGGCTCACGACCTCGGGCGCCTGCTCCGGGCCGGCCGCTCCCGAGCTCTTCGCGCGGCGCGGGGCGCGCTTGCGCGGCGTCGTGGCGGCGGGGGCGGAAGTGGCACCCTCGGCGGCGGGAGTAGCACCCTCGGCGGCGGGAGTAGCACCCTCGGCGGGGGAAGTGGCACCCTCGGCGGGGGAAGTGGCACCCTCGGCGGGGGCGGCGATGGTCTGGGTGTCGGAGATGGACTCCACGAGTCTCCCTTGCAACGTGTGGACATGACAGAACCGCAGCTGGCGCCGTCCACGACGGGCGCCGATCTCCCGCGCTCTGGCCGCGTCCAAGAAGGACGACGGGCCGAGCGAGGGGGTTATGCGGTGGTTCGCAGAATTGCGACGGAGGCCAGATTCACGTGATCACGTGGAACCCTCCGCGTACTCCCTCACTGTAGCACCCTTGAAATCAACGGCCAGCATGAGGGCGTCCCACGGTGTGTCCGTAGCCGATGCCGCGACCTCCGCCGCGCCCAGGCGCCGCCCCGGTCCATCGGCGAGCACGAGCACGCTGGGCCCCGCCCCGGAGACGACCGCCGCGTAGCCGTGCTCGCGCAGGGCCCGCACGAGCCGGTCGGTCTCGGGCATCGCCTGCGCGCGGTAGGACTGGTGGAGCTTGTCCTCGGTGGCCGCCAGCAGCAGCTCAGGGCTCTGGGTCAGCGCCGCGATCAGCAGCGCCGAGCGCGACACGTTGAAGACGGCATCCTCCCGCGGCACCTGCAGCGGCGCGAGCTCGCGCGCCGCGCTCGTGGACATCGTGAACGCCGGGACGAACACCAGCGGCGAGACGCCGCGGTGCACCAGCAGCTTCTTGTGCCGCGGGCCGTCCTCGTCCATCCAGGCGATCGTGAGCCCGCCGAACAGCGCCGGCGCGACGTTGTCGGGGTGCCCCTCCAGCTCGGTGGCCAGACGCAGCAGCGCCTCCGGGCCGAGCTCCACGTCTCCGGCGAGCAGCCCCTTGGCCGCCAGCAGCCCCGCCACCACCGCAGCGCCCGAGGATCCGAGTCCCCGCCCGTGCGGGATGACGTTGCGGGCGGCCAGGTGCACGCCCGGCATCGGACGACTGCATGCCTCGAACGCGTACGCCATCGCCCGCACGACCAGGTGCGAGTCGTCGTGGGGCACGTCGTCGGCGCCCTCCCCGGTCACCGAGATCTCCACGCGCCGCCCCGGCAGCGTCGTGACGGTGAGCTCGTCGTACACGCTCAGCGCGAGGCCGAGCGTGTCGAAGCCCGGCCCCAGGTTGGCGCTGGTGGCCGGCACCCGCACCGCGACGGTGCGACCGCCCTCGCCCCCCACTAGCCCTCCTGGACCGGCACGAGGCCCAGCAGCGACGCGACCTCGCTCGTCGAGGCGTCCACGACCGTGGGCTCCACCGTCGTGCCGTCGGCGTCGCGCAGCGCCCACTGCGGGTCCTTCAGCCCGTGGCCGGTGACCGTCAGCACCACGCGCGACCCGGCCGGCACCGCGCCGGCCTCGGCGCGCTCGAGCAGGCCCGCGACGCTGATGGCCGATGCCGGCTCGACGAACACGCCGGCGGTGGCGGCGAGCAGCTTCTGCGCGGCGAGGATGCGGGTGTCGTCGATCGCGCCGAACCAGCCGTTGGTGGCATCCCGCGCCTGAAGGGCCAGGTCCCACGAGGCCGGGTTTCCGATGCGGATCGCGGTGGCGATGGTCTCGGGAGTGCGCACGATCTCGCCGCGCACGATCGGCGCCGAGCCCTCGGCCTGGAAGCCGAACATGCGCGGCACGCGGGTGGCGGCGCCGCGCGCGGCCTCCTCGCCGTACCCGCGCGAGTACGCGGTGTAGTTGCCCGCGTTGCCCACCGGGATGAAGTGGAAGTCGGGCGCGTCGCCCAGCTGGCTGACGATCTCGTACGCCGCGGTCTTCTGCCCCTCGATGCGGTCGGGATTGACCGAGTTGACCAGGTGCACCGGATAGTGCTCGGCCAGCTCGCGGGCGATCTCGAGGCAGTCGTCGAAGTTGCCGCGCACCTGGATCAGGCGCCCGTCGTGGATGACCGCCTGACTGAGCTTGCCCATCGCGATCTTGCCCTCGGGCACCAGTACCGCCGCGGTGATGCCGGCGTTCGCAGCGTACGCGGCGGCCGAGGCCGACGTGTTCCCCGTCGAGGCGCAGATCACCGCCTTCGCACCGTGCTCGACCGCGCGCGAGAGCGCCACGGTCATGCCGCGGTCCTTGAACGACCCGGTCGGGTTCATGCCCTCGAACTTGATCCACGCGTCGGTGCCGGTCAGCTGCGAGATCGCCCGCGCCGGGATCAACGGCGTGCCGCCCTCGCCGAGAGTCACCACCGTCGAGGCGTCGGTCACGCCGAGCCGGTCGGCGAACTCCCGCATCACTCCGCGCCATACCTGTGCCATGTCAGTCTCCTTCCACCCGCAGGACCGAGACGACGCGTCGTACGACGCCGCTCGCTCCGAGCCGGTCAACCGTGTCGCTCAGATCCTGTTCCCGAGCGGTGTGCGTTCCGATGATGATGCGCGCGCGGCCCACTCGATCGTCTGCCGCCTGCGGGCGCGCGGCGTCGGCCACGAGCACCGTCTGCTCGACGGTGGCGATCGACACGCGGCCCTCGCTGAGGATGCCGGCCACCGTGGCCAGCACGCCCGGCCGGTCGTCGACGTCGAGCGAGATCTGATAGCGCGTCGTGACGTGCCCGATGGGCGCCGCCGGCAGGTTCGCCCGCGTGGACTCCCCCACACCCACGCCGCCTGCGATGTGGCGCCGAGCGGCCGATACGACGTCGCCGAGCACGGCCGAGGCGGTCTGCACGCCGCCCGCGCCCGCGCCGTAGAACATGAGGTCGCCGGCGGCCTCGGCCTGCACGAACACCGCGTTGTTGGCCCCGTGGACGCTCGCCAGCGGATGGTCGCGCGGCACGAGCGCCGGGTAGACGCGCGCCGAGATGGCCTCGCCGGTGGGCGAGACGTCGAACTCGCCGGTGAGGCGTTCGCACACCGCGAGCAGCTTGATGACGTAGCCGGCGTGGCGCGCGGCATCCATCATCACCTGGTCCACGTCGGTGATGCCCTCCCGGTGCACCGCCTCCAGCGGCACCGACGTGTGGAAGGCGAGGCTCGCGAGGATGGCCGCCTTCTGCGCAGCGTCGTAGCCCTCGACGTCGCCGCTGGGGTCGGCCTCGGCGTAGCCGAGCGCCTGCGCGTCGGCGAGCACGTCGGCGAACTCCGCGCCCTCGCGGTCCATGCGGTCGAGGATGTAGTTGGTCGTCCCGTTGACGATGCCCATGATGCGCTGCACCCGGTCGCCGGCGAGCGAGTCGCGCAGCGGCCGGATGATCGGGATCGCCCCGGCCGCGGCGGCCTCGTAGTAGACGGATGCCCCGACCTGGTCGGCCGCGTCGAACAGCTCGGCGCCGTGCGTGGCCAGCAGCGCCTTGTTGCCGGTGACCACGTCGGCGCCCGAGTTCAGCGCCTGCAGGATGAGCGTGCGGGCCGGCTCGATGCCGCCCATGAGCTCGATCACGATGTCGGCGCCGACGATGAGCGATTCGGCATCCGTCGTCAGCAGCTCCCGCGGCAGGTCGGTGTCGCGCGGCGCGTCGAGGTCGCGCACGACGATGCCGACGAGATCCAGCGCCGCGCCGGCACGGTCGGCCAGCTCGTCGCCGTGCTTGAGCAGCAGGGCGGCCACCTGGGAGCCGACGGAGCCGGCGCCCAGCAGTGCCACGCGGAGGCGGCGGTAGTCGATCATTCGGAGTCCTCGTCGGTGAGTTCGGCAGGGATGCCGGCATCGCGTGCCAGCAGGTCTGCGACGGTCTCGCCGCGCACGATCACGCGGGCGGCGCCGTCGCCGACGGCCACGACCGGCGGCCGCGGCACGTAGTTGTAGTTGCTCGCGAGCGAGAAGCAGTACGCGCCGGTCGCCGGCACGGCCACGAGATCGCCCGGGGTGACGTCGCCGGGAAGGTAGTCGGCATCCACCACGATGTCACCCGACTCGCAGTGCAGGCCCACCACACGGGTGAGCTCCGGGGCTGCGGTGCTCGTGCGCGAGACGATGCGGGCGGAGTAGTCGGCGCCGTACAGCGCGCGGCGGGCGTTGTCGCTCATGCCGCCGTCGACGCTCACGTACAGCCGCTGCAGGTCGTCGGAAACGCGCACGGGCTTGACCGTGCCGACCTCGTAGAGGGTCACTCCTGCCCGCCCGACGATCGTGCGCCCCGGTTCGAAGGCGAGGTCGGGCACCGGGATGCCGCGCACCTCGCACTCGCGCGCCACGGCGCCGACGATGCCGGCGGCGAGCCGGTCGATGGGCGTCGGGGCGTCGACCGAGGTGTAGGCGATGCCGAAACCGCCGCCGAGGTTCAGCAGTGGCACCTCTCCCCCTTCGAGGAGCTCGGCGTGCAGCTCGACGACGCGGGCCGCGGACTGCTCGAACCCGGCGGCGCCGAAGATCTGCGACCCGATGTGACAGTGCAGGCCGACGAACCGCAGCGACGGGAGCTCCCGGATGCGGGCGACCGCGGCGGGGGCGTCGGCGAGCGCGAACCCGAACTTCTGGTCCTCGTGGGCGGTGGCGAGGAAGTCGTGCGTCTCGGCGTGCACGCCGCTGGTGACCCGCACCAGCACGTCCTGCACCCGGCCGCGGCGCGCCGCGACGACCGCGAGGCGCTCCAGCTCGATCGAGCTGTCCACGACGATCGACCCGACGCCGATGTCGACGGCTCTGGCGAGCAGGGCGACGGACTTGTTGTTTCCGTGCAGGCCCAGCCGGGCGGGATCCGCGCCGGCGGCCAGCGCCACGGCGAGCTCCCCGCCGGTGGCGACGTCGACGGCGAGGCCCGCCTCGGTCACCCAGCGCACGACCTCGGTGCACAGGAACGCCTTGCCGGCGTAGTAGACGCGCGCCTGCACACCGTGCTCGGCGGCGGCGGAGCGGAACGCGTCGAGCACCTCGCGCGCGCGGGCGCGCACCGCCTGCTCGTCGAGCACGTACAACGGCGTGCCGAACCTCTCGCGCAGCGCCGTCACGGCCACCCCGCCCACCGAGACGACGCCGTGCGCGTCGCGCTGCGCCGACGGCGGCCACACCTGCTCGTCGAGCGCATTGGCGTCAGCGGGGGTCACGAGCCAATCGGGGACGAGCGGGCGGGCGGATGACACGAGCGGGACCAATCGGGGAACGTCGGGGCGTGCGGGGCGTGCGACGGCCCGGGCAGTCCTCAAAGTCTAGGACACCCGCCGCGCCGAGCCCGACGGCACGACGCCGTCAGGAACAGCTGCCCTTCTGCTGCAGCGCCGGATCGTTCACGATGCGCCCGTCGACGGCGACGGCCACCGAGAGCGCGTCGTCCGCGACGGTCACGCCGGTGAGCGTGACCCCGGCGGGGAGGGAGTCCGCGACGCACACGTGCCAGTCGCGCAGCACCGACCCGGCGACGGGACCGAACCGCTGCGTGAGCTCTTCGGCGGAGACCTTCGTCCCGCCGATCTGCAGCTCGGTGGGAGTGAGGACGAGCCGGCCGTCCTGGGCGCCCGGCGTGAGCGACACCCCGACCGGCACATCGACCCCGAGGAAGGTCAGGGGAAAGGTCAGGGCCACCTGCGACGGAGCGAGCGTGACGGTGGCCGACGGCATCCCGTCCACCGTCGCCAGGAGGGCGCGCAGCTGCTGCTGGTCGAGGGTCAGTCGGGCGTCGGCGGATGCCAGGTCGCCGCCGCCGCGGGTGGGCACCCCTTTCGCGTGCACGACCATGTCGCCGGTGATGCCGCCCAGCGACACGTCGTCGGAGGAGACGGTGAGCTCGTCCAGGCGCCCGGCGATCAGCTGCGTAAGCACGGAACCGGCGATCTCGACGTCGATCCGCTGGTCGGCGGGCAGCTCCAGCTGTTTCACGATCTGCTCGCGGACCACGCCCGCGACGATCCCCCGGGCCACCTGCTCCCCCAGGAGCCACGCGCCGACGGCGAGCAGCGCCACGACGACGGCCGCGATCGCCCACCGCACGCCGCGGCGGCCCCGCCGGGCGCGCGAACCGGGGTTCGCGGCGATCCACTGCGCCGCCGGATCGGCCGGCCGGGTCTCAGCGCCCATCTGTCACATCCGCTCCGGCGCACTCACGCCCAGCAGGCCCAGTCCGTTGCGCAGCACCTGACCGGTGGCGTCGTTGAGCCACAGCCGCGTGCGGTGCAGGTCGGTGACCTCCGCGTCGCCCAGCGGCGTGACGCGGCAGCTGTCGTACCAGCGGTGGTAGAGGCCGGCGAGCTCCTCCAGGTAGCGGGCCACGCGGTGAGGCTCGCGCACCTCGGCGGCGTGGGAGAGCACGCGCGGGAACTCCTGCAGGGCGCCCAGGAGCGCCGACTCGGTCTCGTGGTCCAGCAGCTCGGGGGCGAACGCGTCGCGCGCCACGCCGACGGCCGCGGCGTTCCGGGCCACGTTGTGCGTGCGCGCGTGCGCGTACTGCACGTAGAACACCGGGTTGTCGTTCGTGCGCCGCTGCAGGACGTCGAGGTCGATGTCGAGGTTCGAGTCGGTCGAGCTGCGCGTGAGGGCGTAGCGGGCGGCATCCGTCCCCACGATCTCGACGAGATCCTCGAGCGTGACGACGGTGCCGGCACGCTTGGACATGCGCATCGGCTGGCCGTCCTTGACCAGGTTCACCATCTGGCCGATGAGGATCTGCAGGTTCACCCCGGGCTCGTCGCCGAACGCGGCGCACATCGCCATCATCCGTTTGACGTAGCCGTGGTGGTCGGCGCCGAGCATGACGATGCAGCGGTTGAAGCCGCGCTCGCGCTTGTCGAGGTAGTAGGCGAGGTCGCCGGAGATATAGGCGGGCTGCCCGTCGCTCTTGATGACGACGCGGTCCTTGTCGTCGCCGAAGGCGGTGGTGCGCAGCCACGTGGCGCCGTCCTGCTCGAAGATGTGGCCGAGCTCGCGCAGGCGCGCGACGGCGCGCTGGACCGCGCCGGAGTCGTGCAGGTCGTTCTCGTGGAAGTACACGTCGAAGTCGACGCCGAACTCGTGCAGGCTCTGCCTGATCTCGTCGAACATGAACCCGACGCCGAGCGCGCGGAACGCCTCCTGCTTGGCTTCCGGGTCGAGAGCGTCGAGGTCGCCGTCGTAGGCGAGGGCGACGCGGCGCGCGATGTCGGCGATGTAGCCGCCGCCGTAGCCGTCCTCGGGCGTGGGCCGGCCCTCGTGCGCGGCGACGAGACTGCGCGCGAAGCGGTCGATCTGCGCGCCGTGGTCGTTGAAGTAATACTCGCGGGTCACGTGCGCGCCCTGGCTGGCGAGAATCCGCGCCAGGGCGTCGCCCACGGCCGCCCACCGCGTGCCGCCGAGGTGGATCGGCCCGGTCGGGTTGGCGCTCACGAACTCCAGGTCGATGACCTCGTCGGCGCGGCTGTCGTTGGCGCCGAAGGCGGCGCCCGCCTCGACGATGGTCTTGGCGAGCGCGCCGGCGGCCGCGGCATCCAGGCGGATGTTGATGAAGCCGGGGCCGGCGACCTCGACGGATGCCACGCCCGGCGTCTCGGCCAGGGCTGTGGCGATCTCCGTGGCGAACTCGCGGGGATTCGCGCCCACGGTCTTGGCCAGCTTGAGCGCGGCGTTGGAGGCCCAGTCGCCGTGGTCGCGGTTGCGCGGACGCTCCAGCACGAGGTCGGCGGCGGTCAGTCCGGCGCTCGATCCGGGGCGGCGCGCCTCGGCGAGCGGGGCGATGACGGCGAGCAGGGCTTCGGCGAGGGCGTCAGGTGTCATAGCCGCACCAGTCTACGTTTCGCCGCCGCGCGGTCCCCGCGTCGCGGGCTCTCGCCCGCGGCCAGCACCCGCGAGACTCCATCGGTGCACCGAGACTGCATGCCCAGCGCGCAGTCTCGGTGCACGGTTGAAGTCTCGCGGGGAGGGCGGGGGCGCGGCGCGGGGGGCGCGGCGCGGGGGCGGGGGCGGGGGCGCGGCGCGGGGATCAGGCCAGCTGGACGAGCTGGGAGTAGTCGTCGGCATCGGATGCCGTCGGGTCGGGCGAGGCGGAGGCGTGGGCCCCGGCATCCATCGCGTCGACCTCGTCGATCACCGCCGCATCTACGCGCATTGCGGCAAGGCCCACGCGGCCGCCGTGGTAGCTGACGAAGGCGCAGTCGGCGGCATCCCGGCCCGTCGCGATGCGCACGAGCGAGCGGCGGTCGGCCAGCCGCGTCGCGTCGATGACGTGCCACGTGCCGTCGAGATACGCCTCGGCCACCGCGTGGAAGTCCATCGGCTCCAGGCCCGGGGCGTAGCAGGCCGCGTACCGGGCGGGCACATCCATCGCGCGCAGCAGCGCGATCACGACATGCGCGTAGTCGCGGCACACGCCCTGCCCGGTCATGAGCGTCGTCACCGCGGAGTCGGTGCCCTGACTGAGCCCGGGCGTGTAGGTGGTGCTGGTGGCGACGAACTCGTCGACCGAGGCGATGAGTTCGGCGCCCTGCAGCCCACCGAACTGCCGTCGCGCCTGGGCGAACACCTCGTCGGACTGGCAGTAGCGGCTCGGGCGCAGGTAGGTGACGGCCTCCAGGTCGCTCGTGGGGCGGGCGGGCACCTGCGCGCCGACGACCGCCTCGTAGCGCACCTGCAGCAGGCCGCACTCGCCGGCGACGCGGTGCAGGCGCGTGCCGGACTGATCGACGATCTCGGTCGGGGTGTAGACCCGCTCGCCCTGCGCGAAGGTCAATTCCTCCCGCACGACGGGGACGCGCTGGGCCACCGCGATCTGGAAGATGAGGTCCACCGACGACCCCAGGTCCAGGTCGAGCTCGGCGGTCACGGAGCGCAGCACGCAGCTATGATCGCACGCACGCTGAGGGCTCGGACGCGGGGTGCGGGATGCCGGTGGCATCCGCTCTCCGCGCCGGGCGGACCGCATCGTGTGCGGTGGTAGTCTCGATCGGTACGCCTCCGTAGCTCAGGGGATAGAGCGCTGGTTTCCGGTACCAAAGGTCGCAGGTTCGATTCCTGTCGGGGGCACTCTCACGAAGCGCCGATCGCGCCGCCCCGGCCTCGCCCGCCCCGCCCCGGCCTCGCGCCCCCGGCTCGCGCCCCCGGCTCGCCCGCCCCGGCGTCGAGTCACTGCTCTCGCGTCGAGTCACTGCCCTGCAGCGCAGTGACTCGAAGGTAAGACAGTGACTCGCGTGGGGAGACAGTGACTCGCGCGGGGAGGCTCGCGGCAGAGACCACCACGCCGCACGCACGAAGATCGCCCCCGGGAAACGGGCCCGAAGGCCACGCCCGGGGGCGATCATCATGCGGTTTCGGTTTCCTGTGTCCGGGTCCCTCGCGGGTCCCTTCCGTCTCCTGTTTTCCTTCGCGTAACCAAAAATACTCCTCTCCGAAACACTGTCAAGAGCCCGATACGAACTCACATCAAGCTCAGCTTGAGGGTTAATGCGAACCGCTCCTCAGGGCGCGGGGACGAGGAACAGCCAGCCGAGCAGGCCAGGGTTGTGCGCGTGCACGAGCACCGCGAACACGACCGCGTCGAACAGCAGATGCACCGTGACGACGTAGCCGAGCGACCTCGTCCGCACGAAGATGAGCGCCTGCAGCAGCGCGAACGGGATCGTGAGCACCGGCCCCCAGGCCTGATAGCCCAGCTCCCACAGGAACGAGACGAACACGATCGCCTGCAGCACGCCAGCCGCGGCATCCGCGAAATGGCGCCGCAGCAGCACGAACACGGTGCAGATGAAGAACAGCTCGTCCCAGATGCCGACCGCGCCCACCCCGACGAACAGCCGCGCGATCAGATCCGGGGTGTCCACGACCGGCCAGTTCTGGTAGACGCCCGAGGTGATGAAGTAGAACGGCAGGATCAGCCAGCCGAGCACGAGCACACCGCCCAGCCACGCCCACTGCCACGGCCGCCAACGATGACCACCGCGCCACGGGAAGCCGATCGCGCGATCGCGGTACGCCCAGCGCGACACCGTGTACGGCACGACCACCGCGCCGCCGAGCGCGAGGGTGAATCGCAGCATGGCGAGGTCATCGAGCTCGGCCTTGAGGTCGATGGCGCTCACGATCACGAGGCCCACGGCGATGAGCGACAGGTCGCGTACGAGCGAGGGGCCGGATGCCGCGACCCCGGCTCCACGCCGGGCCGACCGCTCCACGAGAGCCGCGGCGACCAGCCCGGCCGCCAGCAGCGCGACACCCGCCCACGGCATCCGTGCGACGAAGAACGCCGGCGCGGCCAGGCACACCAGCACCGCGGGCACGGTCGCGGCCGAGCCGAGCGGGCGCCCGCCGCGCCGACCAGCCGCGTGGCCGGCCACGTCAGCCCTCCGCCGTCAGACGCCGCGCGCTCACGCCCGTGCCCGCCGCCGGTAGGCGAGGTCGCAGATCTCGCGTCCCGCCCGCAGTCCCTTGCGCTCGAACGCGGTCATGACCCGACCGTCGAAGCGCGGCGCCCCGTCACCGTCGAACGCGGGGGCGAAGTCCGCGGCATCCGCCATGACCGCGCGCATCTGACGGGCGTAGTCGTCCCAGTCGGTCGCGAGGCGCAGCACTCCCCCGTCGCGCAGGGCCCGCGCGGCGACCGGAGGGAACGCGGGCGCGACGAGCCGACGCTTGGTGTGCTTGGTCTTGTGCCACGGGTCGGGGAAGAAGATCCAGAGCTCGCTGGCGGATGCCTCGGGGAGGAGGTGCTCCAGCACCTCCGGCGCGTTCGCTTCGACCAGGCGCAGGTTGCGCACGCCGGCGCGGCCTGCATCGAGCATCGTGCGGGCAAGGCCGGCCCGGAACACCTCCACACCGAGGAAGTCGATCTCGGGGCACGACCGCGCGGCGTGCACGATCGCGTGGCCCTGGCCGGAGCCGACCTCGACGATGAGCGGCGCGCTCCGCCCGTACACCTCGGCGGGGTCGATCACCGCCCCGGGGCGCACGCTCGTCGCGGCGACGTCGCGCTCGACCTCGAGGAGGTAGCGCGGCGCGAGCTCGGCCCACGCGCGCTCCTGGGCATCGCTCATCCGGCCGCTGCGGCGCACGAACGACACCGGCCTGTCGCGGAAGCGCGGCGCGGTGGCGGGCTCGCGATCCGGCATCCCCCCAGGCTACCGACGCGCGGACCGGGGAGCGCGCTACGCCGTGACGAAGTCGATGAGCTCCTCGACGCGGCCGAGAAGGGCCGGGTCGAGGTCGCGGTAGGAGCGCACCGACCCGAGCACGCGCTGCCACGCTCGCGCGAGGTCGGCGGGGGTCTGCGCGGGCCAGCCGAGGGCGCGGCAGACGCCCGTCTTCCAGTCCACGCCCCGCGGCACTTCGGGCCACGCGGCGATGCCGAGCGCGCTCGGGGTGACGCACTGCCACACGTCGACGTGCGGGTGCCCGACGATGCGCACGTGCGCGCCGTGCGGGCCGCGGGCGACGGCCTGCGCGATGCGCGACTCCTTCGACCCCGGCACGAGATGGTCTACAAGCACGCCGTAGCGCCGACTCGACGACGGCGGGTCGTCGCGCAGCACCGCCTCGAGCAGGTCGACCCCCTGCAGGTACTCCACCACGACGCCCTCGGCGCGCAGGTCGTCGCCCCATACCTTCTCGACCAGCTCGGCGTCGTGACGGCCCTCGACGAGGATGCGGGAGGCCCGGGCCACCCGTGCCCTGGTGGCCTCCGGCGCGAACGAGCCCGAGGCGGTGAGTGCCCGCCCGGCGGGAGCCGCGCGCGGCGGGGCGACGAGCTCCACGGCCGCCCCCTCGACGAGGAAGCCCCGGCCGAGCGGGAACAGGCGGGTGCGCCCGTGCCGGTCCTCCAACTCGACGTGGCCGGAGTGCACCCCGACGACGGCGCCGCAGTACCCGTCGCCGGCGACCTCCACCACGAGGTCGGCGGATGCCGCGACCTGCGGCACCGGGCGTCGCCCGGCATCGCGCCACCCGGCGGCCAGCACGTCGCTGCCGTATCTGTCGTCCATGCTCACGGCGCCACACGGTACCCGCCGCACCGGGCCGGCGCGGCCCGACCCGCCGCACCGGCGGCGAGCCGCGCGGCGATCGTGCCGGCATCCGCTCCGCACCGCGGCCCGATCTGTGTAGGCTCGAACAGAACGCGCGAGCACCTCGAGGGGGAGTCATGCGTACTCGTTGGCCGGCGATGCTGACCGCGGCCCTGGTGCTGCTGCTCTCGGGCATCGCGGTGCCCGCCGCCGCGACCGATCCGGTGCCCCTCGGCGCGGAACGCGTGCTCGACGACGCGGACGTGCTGAGCGCGTCGACGCAGGCCGCCGTCGAGGATCGCCTCGACGGCCTGTCGACGGCCACCGGCGTCGACCTGTACGTGGCGATCGTGGACGACTTCACCAATCCGTCCGACCCGCAGCAGTGGGCCGACACGGTGGCCCAGGAGGGCGGGCTCGGCGTCAAGCAGTACCTCCTAGCGATCTCGACCGAGGGCCGCGAGTACTACATCTCGGCCGACACGGCCGGGCCCCTCACCGACGCGCAGCTGGCGGCGACCGAGGACGCGATCAAGCCCGAGCTGCGCTCGGGCGACTACGCGCAGGCGATCACGACGGCCGCCGACCGCTTCGAGTCGGACCTGGGCGGCGGATCGGGCGGCGGGCTGTGGGGTCCGCTCCTGGGCGTGCTGATCGCGGTCGCTCTCGTGGCCGTCGTCGTGTGGCTGATCGCCCGCTCCCGCCGGAAGGCGAAAGTGGGCACCGGGGCGGCATCCGGACCCGAGGCGGCCGCGCAGCTGCCCACCGCCGAGCTCGCCCGTCGTGCGGGGTCGGCCCTCGTGCAGACCGACGACGCGATCAGGACCAGCGAGCAGGAGCTGGGCTTCGCCGTCGCCCAGTTCGGCGACGAGGCCGCGCGCGAGTTCTCCGAGGCGCTGGCTGCCGCCAAGCGCGACCTCGACGAGGCGTTCTCGCTGAAGCAGCAGCTCGACGACTCGGTGCCCGACACCGAGGAGCAGACGCGGGCGTGGAACGCGCGCATCGTCGAGCTGTGCGCGCACGCCGGCGACCTCCTCGACGAGAAGGCGCAGGCCTTCGACGAGCTGCGCAAGCTGGAGCAGAACGCCCCCGAGGCGCTCGCCTCGGTGCAGAGCCTGCGCACCGCGGTCGCGGCCGACCTCGACGCAGCGACGGCGCGGCTGAGCGCGCTGCGCGGCGCCTACGCGCCCGACGCGCTCGCGACGGTCGCCGACAACCCCGACCAGGCCCGGCAGCGGATCGCGTTCGCCGACGAGCGCCTCGCGGCGGCCCAGGCCTCCGTCGGCGCCGGCGACGGCGCCGCGGCGGCCGTGGACATCCGCGCCGCGGAGGAGGCGGTCTCGCAGGCGCGGCTGCTCGAGCAGGCGATCGACTCGCTCGCCGCCGACCTCACCAAGAGCGAGCAGGGCGCGACGGCCATGATCGCCGAGCTGGAGAAGGACCTCGCCGTCGCCCGCTCCCTGCCCGACCCCGACGGACGCGTAGCGGCCCAGATCGCGGCGACGCAGCAGCAGGTCGACGCGGCCAGGGCGAGCCTGGGTGGCACGGCGAAGCGGCCGATCGCGACGCTCCAGGCGCTCCAGCAGGCAAACACCGAGATCGACGCGGTCGTGGCGGGGGTGCGGGATGCCGCGGCCAAGACGCAGCGCGCGAACCAGCTGCTCGGCCAGGCGATGACGCAGGCGCAGGCGCAGGTGTCGGCCGCCGAGGACTACATCACCTCGCGCCGCGGCGCCATCGGCGCCGAGGCGCGCACGCGCCTGGCCGAGGCGGGAGCCTCGCTCGTGCAGGCCCGCCAGCTGGCCGCGACCGATCCCGACCAGGCCTTGCAGTACGCCCAGCGCGCGAACCAGCTCGCCGCCCAGGCGATCCAGTACGCGCAGCAGGACGTCGGCGGCTTCCAGGGCGGAGGCATGTTCGGCGGCGGCGGAGGCGGAGGGGGCGGCAACGTGATGGGCGCCGTCCTCGGCGGCATCGTGATCAACTCCCTGCTCGGCGGAGGCGGAGGCCGAGGAGGCGGCGGGTTCGGCGGCTCCTCCCGCCGACCCTCCGGTGGAGGCTTGGGCGGGGGCATGATCCCCGGCAGCTTCGGCGGAGGCGGCACGCGCGGGCGCCGAGGAGGGGGCCGCTTCTGATCGACCGTCCCGCCCGCACCCCGCGGCATCCGCCGCGCAGTCATCGTCATCCGTGAGAAAGGAAACACCCATGGTCAAACAGTCCATATTCGGCCGCATCTCCACCCTCGTGAGGGCCAACATCAACGCGATCCTCGACTCCGCCGAGGACCCGCAGAAGATGCTCGATCAGCTCGTGCGCGACTACACGAACAACATCGCCGACGCCGAGTCGGCCATCGCCGAGACGATCGGCAACCTGCGCCTGCTCGAGCGCGACCACCAGGAGGACGTCAACGCGGCCGTCGAGTGGGGCAACAAGGCCCTCGCCGCCAGCCGCAAGGCCGACGAGCTGCGCGCGATCGGCCAGACCGCCGACGCGGACAAGTTCGACAACCTCGCCAAGGTCGCCCTGCAGCGTCAGATCACCGCCGAGAACGAGGCGAAGGCGGCGCAGCCGCAGATCGCCGCGCAGACCGAGATCGTCGACAAGCTCAAGAACGGCTTGAACGGCATGAAGCAGAAGCTCCAGGAGCTGAAGGCGAAGTCGTCCGAGCTGGTCGCGCGGCAGAAGACGGCCGAGGCGCAGACCAAGGTCGTCGACGCGGTCAAGGCGATCGACGTGCTCGACCCGACCAGCGACCTCGGCCGCTTCGAGGAGAAGGTCCGTCGCGTCGAGGCGCTCGCGCAGGGCAAGGCGGAGCTGGCCGCGTCGAGCATCGACGCGCAGTTCAACGCCCTCGACGACCTGGGCGAGCTGACCGAGGTCGACGCGCGCCTGGCCGCGCTGAAGGCCGGCGGCTCCGCCGCCCCCGCACTGGAGCAGTAGCCCCGCCCGGCACCCCCGCCGCCACCCGTGCGCGAGACCTCTCGTTTGCACCGTTTTCGGCTCGAAAACGGTGCAAACGGGAGGTCTCGCGGTGGTGAGGGGGTGCAAGCGGCGGCGGGCGGCGGCAAGCCGCGTGGAGAGGATGATGGGACCATGACCCGCTTCGTGATTGCCCCGCAGTGGCAGGGCTCGCCCGCCGCACGCGCGATGCTCCTGGTCGACGGGGCCGAGGCGATCGCCGGCGACCTCCCCCGCGCCCGCACGACGCGCGTCGAGGTGCCGCTGGAGGCCGGCGAGGCGCTGGGCACGCGCGTGCTGCGGCTGAGCGCCCTGACCCGCACGCGCGACGCGATCGCCGACGCGCTCCTCGGGCATGAGGAGCCGGTCGTGGTCGTCGGCGGCGATGGCGGGGTCGCCGTCCCCGCCATCGCCCACGCGTCGGCGCACCACCCCGAGCTGGCCGTCGTCTGGCTCGACGCCCACGGCGCCCTCAACTCCCCCGACACCTCGCCCTCCGGCGCGTACTCCGGCATGGCGCTGCGCGCGGTGCTCGGCGAGGGCGAGCTCGCCCTCGCCGACCCGATCCCGGTCGACCGGGTCGTGCTGGCCGGCGCCCGCGCGCTCGACGACGGCGAGGCGGAGTTCGCCGCGGCATCCCGCATCCGCACGCTCGCCGTGGACGACCTCGCTGCGCCCGACGCGCTGGCCGACGCGGTCGTCTCAACCGGGGCGACGGCGGTCTACGTCCACGTCGACCTCGACGTGGTCGACCCCGCCGACCTCGCCGGACTCACCGACGCGGTGCCGTTCGGCGTCGCCGCCGGCGCCCTGATCGCGACGCTCAAGAGCCTCCGCGCGCGCGTGCCGCTGGCCGGCGCCTCGATCGCGGGCTTCGCACCGGCGACCCCGGCCGCGGCGGTCGACGACCTCGCGACGATCCTGCGCATCGTGGGGGCCGTCGCGTGAGGACCCCGGCCGGATGGCGCGAGCGCGCCGCCCGCGCCGTCGCGCGCGGCGAACGACTCGACCGTCTCATCCCGCCGGTGCTGCTGGACTCCCCGATCAGCGCGGTCGGGTACGCGTGGGGCACCGCGGTGGGCTGGCTGTGGGGCTCGCTGTGGTCGACCGGCCGGGTGGAGCGCCGCGCGGGCCTGTGGGTGTTCACCGGGATGCCGTCGTGGTCGTTCCGCCGCGGCGGCGTGTGCGTCGGCGGCTGCTTCCTCACCGGCGAGGCCGCGGTGACCGATGCGCTGCTGCGGCACGAGGCGGTGCACCGCAGGCAGTGGCGGCGCTACGGGCTGCTCATGCCCGTGCTCTACCTCGCTGCGGGACGCGATCCGCTCTCCAACAGATTCGAGATCCTCGCCGGCCTCGAGGACGGCAACTACCTGTCCGCGCAGCGCTGAGCGCCGTCACTCCGGTCAGCGCGCGTCGGCGAGGTGGAACCGCTCCGGGGTGTGGATGGTCGCCGCGTCGAGGGCGCGCACGCCGGTGAGGTGGTCGAAGATGTCCGCGGTGCCGAGGTAGCCGCCCAGCAGATGCACGCGCGTGCCCTCGCCGGTCTCGTCGCACAGCATCTCGTCGGCCCACGCGATCACGGCGCGCGACAGCGCGGCGCCGGGGGCGCACGCGCGGCCCGAGCCCGGGGCGCCGGTGCGGCGGGAGCGGTCGAGCCACGTGACGATCATGCGCGGGGGCACCGCGATCTCGCCGATCCACGTGGCATCCGGCACCTCGATGAACACCCGCCCGGTCGAGCACAGCGGCAGCGTCGCGACGAGGGTCTCCAGCTCGGCGAGCGCGTGCTCGTCGGCGGTGATGAGGTGCTGCACGCGCGCATGCTTCGGCGTCCGACAGGCGGACGGGTCGTGCGCGGCGGGTGCGGTCATGGTTCCTCCACTATAGCGCGCAGGATAGGCATGCCTCACCTGGTGCAGCCCCGCAGCTCACCGACCCGGCACGACGAGCACGCGGCGCAGCTCAGCCAGCTCGTCGTCGCCGAGGCCGTTCGCGCGCAGGAACTCCACCGGGGCGCCGAAGCGCGCACGCAGATCGTCGAGGAGGCCCCGCATCACCGGAGCGGGCGAACGGGTGGCCAGCTCCTCCAGGTTCGCCGCGCCCGGGTGCTCGCGGCGCAGATACGCGACGATCTGCGCGTTGCGCTCGGCGGGCAGCAGCGTCTCGGTGCGCGCGTAGTCGGCGATCACGGCATCCTCGTCGACGCCCGCGGCGGCCAGCGCGAGCGCGATCGTGACGCCGGTACGGTCCTTGCCCGCGCTGCAGTGCACGAGCACCGGCTGGGTGCCGATGACGCCGCGGACGACCTCCACGATGCGGTCGGCGGAGTCGTCCACCATGCCGCGGTACAGACCCGCGAGCGTCAGGTCGCCCTCGAAGAGGGATGCCACCGACCCGGCGAACAGCGGCAGCCGCAGCGTCTCGTGACCCACCCCCTCCAGGCGCGTCGGATCGCGGCGCACCTCGTCGTCGTCGCGCAGGTCGATGACGCGGCGCAGGCCCAGCTCACGCAGACGCTCGCGGCCGGCGTCGTCGATCCGCGAGAGGCTCCCGGAGCGGAACAGCACGCCGTGGCGCGTGGTGCCGGTTCCGGCCGGCAGCCCGCCGGTGTCGCGGAGGTTCATCGACCCGGAGACCGCCAGTTCGCCCATGCCCTCCACCGTACGATGCGCCCGAGCCTCCGAGCGCCACGGGTGCACAATGGGGTGTGCCCGCTGAGCCCTTCGACGAGTTCTCGTTCCTGGCCGCCCAGGCGGCCGAGCTGGGCGTCGCGCACGTGCCGCCGGCGGAGCGGATCGCTCTGACCCTCCCGCAGGGCGGCACCGTGAGCGCGCTCCGCTTCGGCGAGGCGGCGCCCGTGGTCACCTTCCTCCACGGCGCGGGCCTTAACGCGCACACGTGGGACGCGACAGTGCTCGCCCTGGGGCTCCCCGCCCTCGCGGTCGACCTGCCCGGCCACGGCGACTCGTCATGGCGCGCCGACGCCCGCTACACCGCCGCCACGCTCGCCCCCGACGCCGCCGCGGCGATCGCGGCGGCGACGACCGTGCCGCAGGTGCTGGTGGGCCAGTCGCTCGGGGGCCTGGTCGCCGCCACGATCGCCGCCGACCGCCCGGCGCTCGTGCGCACCCTGGTCGTCGTCGACATCACCCCCGACGTCGACCCCGACGGCGACGCCGCGATGCTGCGGGCCTTCTTCTCCGGCCCCGCCGACTGGGCCTCGCGCGACGAGCTCGTCGAGCGCGCCCTCGCCTTCGGCCTGGGCGGATCGCGCGAGGCGGCGACCCGCGGAGTGTTCCTCAACTCCCGGGTGCGCCCCGACGGCCGGGTGGAGTGGAAGCATCACCTGGCCCGCCTGGCCGCCTCCGGCGACCCGGTGGCCTCGGCGCTGGACGGCACCGGCTGGGACGCCCTCGCCCGCGTCGCCGCGCCGATCGCCCTGATCCGCGGCGAGCGCGGGTTCGTCACGGAGGCGGATGCGGAGCTGTTCCGCGCGCGCCTTCCCGCGGCATCCGTGCACACCGTGCCGACCGGCCACAACGTGCAGGAGGAGCGGCCCGCCGAGCTCGCGGAGCTCATCGCCCGCATCGCCGGGAACGTATGACGGGTCGCGAGCGTTTGTGACAGCGGATGCCACCGGCCGGCCCCGCGGACTCTAGGCTGTAACGCGCATCGAGTTCGCAGGCGGGCGGCCCCCTCCTGTCCCCCGGAAAGGACGTCTCGACATGCTCCGACGCTCAGCCCTCGCGGCCACCGCCCTCGTCGTCACCGGCGCACTGCTGTTGACCGCCTGCTCGGGCAGCCCCGAGCCGAGCGCCTCCAGCGATGCCGCCGGCACGCCCGACCCTGACGCCTCGGTCTCGATCCGCCTGGTGCTCGAGCCGTCCAACCTCGACATCCGCGAGACCGCGGGCGCGGCGCTCGACCAGATCCTGATCGACAACGTGTACCAGGGGCTCGTGGCCCGCACGCCCGAGCAGGAGATCGTGCCCGCCCTGGCCAGCGACTACGACGTGTCCCCTGACGGGCTCACCTACACATTCACGCTGCGCGAGGGCGTGAGCTTCCACGACGGGCAGGCCCTCACCCCGCAGGATGTGATCTGGTCGCTCAGCCAGGTCAAGGACAACGCGTCGTACCGCGATTCCGCGCGCCTGGCGAAGGTCGCCTCGATCACCGCCGACGGTCAGAAGATCACGATCACGCTGTCACAGCCGGACTCCTCGTTCCTGTGGAACCTGACCGGCCGGGCCGGGCTCGTCCTCAAGGAGGGCGACACGATCGACCGCAAGACCAAGACCAACGGCACCGGTCCGTTCACGCTGGCCAGCTGGAAGCAGGGCGACAGCATCACCTTCGAGCGCAACGACGCCTACTGGGGCGAGAAGGCCAAGGTCGCCGAGGTGGTCTTCGACTACATCCCCGACACGCAGGCCGCCCTCAACGGGGCGCTCGCGCACGAGCTGGACGTGCTGACCGGGTTCGACGCGACGCTGAAGGACCAGGTCGAGGCCGACGGCGACTTCAGCCTGGAGCTGGGCGCCTCCACCGACAAGGGCACCCTGGCGATGAACGCCACCACAGGGGCCCTGGCCGACAAGCGCGTCCGCCAGGCCATCCGCCAGGCGATCGACCACGATGCGATCGTCGAGGCGCTCGGCGCCGGGGAGACCCTCTACGGCCCCATCCCCGAGCTCGACCCGGGCTACGAGGACCTCTCCGACGTCGCCCCCTACGACCCCGACGCGGCGAAGGCGCTCCTGAAGGAGGCGGGGGTCTCCGACCTGAGCCTGACCCTCACGATCTACAACGGGTACCCGACGACGATCCCGCAGATCCTCGTGTCCGACCTCGCCGAGGTCGGCATCGAGCTGACGGTGAACTCCGTGGAGTTCCCCGCCTGGATCAACGACGTGTACGTGAACAAGGACTACGAGCTCAGCTTCGTGCTGCACACCGAGGCGCGCGACTTCGAGAACTGGGCCAACCCCGCGTACTACTTCACCTACGACAACCCCGAGGTCCAGCGTCTCTACACCGAGTCGCTGGCGGCCACCGACGAGGACCAGGCCGCAGACCTGCTCGCCCAGGCGGCGCGCATCGTGTCGGAGGACATGGCGGCCGACTGGCTGTACAACGGGGCATCCGTCCTCGCGGTCTCCGATACGGTCTCGGGGATGCCGACGGTCAACGTGAACGAACGCCTCGACCTCGCCGAGTTGACCAAGAGCAAGGAGTGATCCGCTACGCGCTGACGAGGCTGTCCCTGCTCGTGCTGGGGCTGTTCGTCGCCAGCGCGCTGATCTTCTTCACCCTCCGGGTGCTGCCCGGCGATGTGGCGCAGCTGATCGCGGGGATCAACGCCGCGCCGGCCCAGGTCGCCGCGATCCGCGAACGGCTGGGGCTGAACGAGCCGCTGCCCGCGCAGTACCTCGAGTGGATCGGCGGGGTGCTGCGCGGAGACCTCGGCACCTCGATGCTGACAGGCACGCCGGTGGCGACCGAGCTGGCCGAGAAGGCGCAGGTGACCGTTCCCCTCGGCATCCTGTCCCTCACGATCGCGCTCGTGGTGGCCGTGCCCCTGGGCGTGCTCTCGGCGCTGCGGCACCGCCGCGCCTCCGGCACAGCCCTGAGCGTGGGCGCCCAGGCGATCGCCGCGGTGCCGGTGGTGTGGGCGGGCATGATGCTCGTGATCGTCTTCGCGGTGTGGCTCGGGTGGCTCCCCGCGCAGGGCTTCCCGCGCGGCGGCTGGGAACGACCCGACGCGGCGCTGCGGTCGCTCCTGCTTCCCGCCCTGACGATCGGGATCGTGGAGGGCGCGATGCTGATGCGATTCGTCCGCTCCGCGACGCTGCAGGCCGCCGGCGAGGACTTCGTCCGCACCGCCGCCGCGAAGGGTCTCACGCGCACCTCGGCGCTCGTGCGGCATGGCCTGCCCAGCGTCGGCCTGTCGATCGTCACCGTGCTCGGGCTGCAGATCGCCGGCATCGTGGTCGGCGCCGTCGTCATCGAGCAGCTGTTCACGCTGCCGGGCATAGGGCGGATGCTGGTGGCCGACGTCAGCAACCGCGACCTCCCCAAGGTGCAGGGAGAGCTCCTGGCCCTCACCGGCTTCGTGCTCGTGGTCGGGTTCGTGGTCGACCTCGCCCACCGGCTCATCGACCCGCGGCAGCGGGAGGCGGCATGAGCGCGCCCGCGCGCACCGGATGGCTCGCACGCCTGTGGGGGCTCTCCACGGGGCGCTTCGGCCTGGCGATCGTGCTCGCGGTGGGGCTCGCCGCCCTCGTGGCCAGCGCGTGGACCCCCTTCGACCCGCAGTCCGTCGACATCGCCGCCCGCTGGTCGCCACCGGGCTGGCCGCACGTGCTCGGCACCGACAACGCCGGGCGCGACATCGCGAGCCTCGTCATGGCCGGCGCCCGCACGACCGTACGGGTGGCGCTCGGGGCCGGCGTCATCGCCACCCTCGTGGGGATCGTGCTGGCCGCCCTCGGGGCACTCACCCCGCGCTGGTCGCGCGAGGCGATCGTCGTGCTCGTCGACATCCTGGTCGCGTTCCCGGTGCTCCTGATCGCGATGATGATCTCCGCGGTGTGGGGCGGGTCGCTCTGGGTCGTGATCGTGTCGGTCGGCGTCGGGTTCGGCGTGAACGTCGCGCGGGTCGCGCGGCCCGAGCTGCGACGGGTGCTGCACAGCGACTTCGTGCTGGCCGCCCGGGCCAGCGGCCTGGACACGGTGCAGATCCTGTGGCGCCATCTGCTTCCCAACATCGCGCCGGTGTTCATCGTGCAGCTGTCGTGGGCGATGGCGGTCGCCGTGCTGGCCGAGGCGGGGCTGTCCTACCTCGGATTCGGCGCTCCGGTCACCGAGCCCTCGTGGGGGCTGCTGCTGCGCGACCTGCAGTCGTTCATCTCGGCGCACCCGCTCAGCGTGGTGTGGCCGGGGCTTGCGATCACCCTCACCGTGCTGGGGCTGAACCTCCTCGGCGACGGGCTGCGTGAGGCGACCGATCCGACCCTGGCGCGCCGGTCGGCGCGCCCGCACGTCCCGGCGGTGGTCGCGTGAGCCTTGAGGTGCGCGACCTCGTCGTGGAGATCGCCGGGCGCCGGGTCGTCGACGGCGTCTCGTTCGACGTGCCCGACGGCGCCCGCGTGGGCCTGATCGGCGAGTCCGGGTCGGGGAAGTCCCTCACCGCGCTCGCCGTCCTCGGGCTGCTGCCGGGCGGCGCCGTCACGACCGGCTCGGTCCGGTGGGACGGCCGCGAGCTCATCGGCCTCCCCGACCGCGAGCTGGCGCAGCTGCGCGGCGACGACATCGGCATCGTGTTCCAGGAGCCGCGCACCGCCCTGAACCCGATCCGCACGGTCGGACGCCAGATCGCCGAGTCGATCCGCATCCACACCCGGATGCCGAGACGCGACGCCCTCGCGCGGGCGGTGGACGAGGCATCCCGCGTACACCTGCCCGACCCGGCCGAGATCGTCGGCCGCTACCCGCACCAGCTCTCCGGCGGACAGCGCCAGCGCGTCGCGATCGCGATGGCGCTCGCGAGCCGGCCGCGCCTGCTGATCGCCGACGAGCCGACCACCGCGCTGGACGTGACGATCCAGGCGGAGATCCTGCTGCTGCTGCGCGCGCTCGTGGACACCGACGGCATGTCGCTCGTGTTCATCACGCACGACCTGGCGGTGCTGTCGCAGATCGCCACGCACGGCGTCGTGCTCGAGCACGGGCGCGTGGTGGAGGCCGGCCCGGTCGCGGGACTGCTCTCCGCGCCGCGCTCGCCGGTCACGCGGGGGCTGCTTCGCGACGCCACCGCGACCCTGTGGCGACCGGGAGGCGCGGAATGAGCGATCCTCTGATCAGCGCGCGCGGCCTCACCCGGCGCCACCGCGCGCCCGCCGCCGGGCTGTTCCAGCCGAAGCGGTACACGACCGCGCTCGACGACGCCGACCTCGACGTGCGCGAGGGGAGCGCCGTCGGCATCATCGGCGAGTCCGGATCGGGCAAGTCGACCCTCGTGCGGCTGCTGCTGGGGCTGGACTCCCCCACCGCGGGCAGCGTGAGCTTCGACGGCCGGGCGGTGGAGGCCGCGGCATCCGCTCGTTCGCTGCACTGGCTGCGCCGGCAGACCGGCGTCGTGTTCCAGGATCCGTACGCCTCGCTCGACCCGCGCATGAGCGTGGGACGCATCGTCGCCGAGCCGCTGTGGGCGCTGGGCGTCGACGGCGACCGTCGCGCGCGCGTGCGCGAGGTGCTGACCCAGGTGGGGCTGGAGCCGGAGATGACCGAGCGCTTTCCGCACGAGTTCTCCGGCGGCCAGCGCCAGCGCATCGCGCTGGCCCGCGCGATCGTGCACCGCCCGCGCGTGCTCGTCGGCGACGAGCCGCTGTCCGCGCTCGACGTGACGGTGCGAGCGCAGATCCTGGACCTGCTGCGCGAGCTGCGGCGCACCGAGCGGCTGACGCTGCTGCTGGTCTCGCACGACATCGGCGTGGTGCAGAACCTGTGCGACGAGGTCGTCGTGATGAAGGACGGGCGCATCGTGGAGGAGGGCCCGACCGAGAAGGTGCTGCTGGAGCCGCAGGTCGCCTACACGCGCGCGCTCCTGGCATCCATCCCGGTCATCGGCCCCGGGGCCTGAACAGGCGTCCGCTCCTCGACCCGCCGGCTGACCGTCGCCGCGCCTCCCGCACCCCACGAAGTTCGGAGAATCGCGCGTAGTTCGGAGGATCTCGCCGAAATCCTCCGAAGTTGGTGCGACTCTCCGAGGTCGGTGCGACGCGGCGCGGAGGTCAGAGCGGGGTGAGCACGATCGGGCGGCTGATCACAAGCCGGTGCCACTGCCAGCGTCCGCCGCCGGTCTGGGTGATGTTCGCGACACCGGTCGCGCCCGGACTGAACGTCCCGAGCGACATCGAGACCCAGCCCTGCCCGTCGACGGTGGCCGAACCGGTCAGCTGGTTCGCGTCGAACCCCGCCTGCCACGAGAACGTGCAGGGCCCCTCCTCGGTGCGCACAGCGAACGCGAGGTCGTACTGCTCCGACGCGGTCAGGCCGTAGGCCGCCGGCTCGACATGCATCGCCACGGCCCCGGCGCGCTGACCCGCGACCAGCTGGAATGCCGCGAAGGGCAGAGTGGTGTCGGTCTGCACGATCGTCGGCGCGATGATCGTGACGTTGGTGCGACCCGCGCCCACCGGGTGCACCGGGGAGAGCGTGTCGACCGTGCGGCCGAAGATCGACGGATCGATGGTACGGAAGCGCTCGGCGCTCCCTGCCTCGACGGCTTCGGCGTGCGGCACTGCGGCATCGCGCACGCGACGGGACTCGGACATGGGAACCTCCTCGGGCGGCACCGGCTGACGGTGACACAACGAGAGGAGCCCGCACCGCGGTTTGTTGATACCCCGAACCGGCGCTACGAAGCGCCCCATCTGCGCCGGCGCGCCGGCTTGAGGCTCTTCTGCAGGTAGATCGTGCCGAGCCAGCGGCCGAACTTGAAGCCGACCCGGCCCATCCTGCCCACCTCGACGAAGCCGAGCTTCTCGTGCAGCGCGACGGATGCCTCGGCGCCCTTGTCGCTGATCACGGCGACCATCTCGCGGATGCCGAGCGCCTGGCACTCGTCGATGAGCGCCTCCAGGAGCGCCCGCCCGAGTCCCTTGCCGGTGGCCGCCTGCCCCAGATAGATCGAGTTCTCCACGGTGTACCGGTAGCCGGACTTGCCCGTCCAGGGCGCCACCAGGCCATAGCCGAGGATCTGGCCGGAGGGCGAGACGGCCACCAGGAACGGCAGCTTCAGCTTGTGCAGGTGGTCGAACTTGTCCAGCCACTGCCGGTTGGTCCACTTCTTCTCGTCGAAGGTGACGACCGAATTGGTCACGTAGTAGTTGTAGATCTCGCGCACATGCGGCATGTCTGTGCGTCGGGCCGGCCGGATCTCGAACGAGAAGGGCCGCTCGGGCTCGGGGCGCGGCCGCAGATGTCGCGGCAGGCGCCGGCGATCGCTGTCGAGTCCAGGCACGCGGCCAGCATACGCGCGCGGGAGCGTCACGCGGGAAGGCGCCAGTCCACGGCCCGGGCACCCTGGCGTTCGAGCAGGTCGTTCGCGCGCGAGAACGGCTTCGAGTCGAAGAACCCGCGACTCGCCGACAGCGGCGACGGATGCGGCGACCGGATCGAGGCCGTCGGGCCCAGCAGCGGCGTGAGGTTCGCGGCATCCCTCCCCCACAGGATCGCCACGAGCGGACGGTCGCGCGCCACGAGCGTGCGGATCGCGTGCTCGGTGACTTTCTCCCAGCCCCATCCGCGGTGGGATGCCGGGGCCCCCGGCCGCACGGTCAGCACCCTGTTCAGGAGCATCACGCCCTGATCGCTCCACGCCGACAGGTCGCCGTGCGCGGCCGGCGGGATGCCGAGGTCGGCCTCGAGCTCCTGGTAGATGTTCGCGAGGCTCCGCGGCAGCGGCCGCACATCTCGGTCGACCGCGAAGCTGAGCCCGATCGGATGCCCCGGCGTCGGGTACGGGTCCTGCCCGACGATCAGGACCCTGACCTCGTCGAGCGGCCGCTGGAACGCGCGCAGCACCCGGTCGCCCGCGGGCAGGTAGCGCCGCCCCGCGGCGACCTCGGCGCGCAGCCGTTCGCCGAGCGCCGCGATGTCGGAACCGACCGGCTCCAGCGCCGCGGCCCAGCCGGGGTCGATCAGCCCGGCCTCAGCCAGCTCGGGCAGCGACATCGCCACAGGTCACCCCGCTCCGACGGTCCCGGCATCCTGCTCGATGACCGAACCCTGCCACGACCAGGGGAAGTCGATCCACAGGTCGGTGGCCTTCCACCAGTAGTCCGGCTCGATGATCGTGGTCGGCTTGGTGTAGATCACCGCCGACCGCACGTCGGCGCCCCGCTCCTCCAGCAGCCGCACCGCGAGATCGAGCGTGCGCCCGCTGTCGGCGACGTCGTCCACCAGCAGCACACGCCGTCCCGCCAGCGCGCCGAGGTCGAGCGCGGGGGGAAGCACGACGGGCGAGTCGAGCACCGTGCCCACACCCGTGTAGAACTCGATGTTGATCGCCCCGCAGTTCTTCGCCCCCAGGCCGTACGCGATCGCACCGGCCGGCAGCAGCCCGCCGCGGGCGATCGCCACGACCACGTCGGGCACGAAGCCGTCCGCGACGATCGTGCGGGACAGGTCGCGGGACGCGTCGCCGAACGCCTCCCAGGTGAGCTGCTCGCGAGCGGTCATGAACGTACCTCCAGGGGTCCTCGGGCCAGCAGATACTGCGCCGACTGGGCGACCGGGCGCATCGTCACCCGGTCGAGATTGACGTGGCCCGGCGCGCCCAGCGCGTAGGCGATGACATCGGCGACATCGTCCGCCGTGAGCGGATGCTCCACACCCTCGTACAGGGCGTCGGCGCGTGCGCGATCGCCGCCCAGGCGGTTGAGGGCGAACTCCTCGGTGCGGACCATGCCCGGCGCGATCTCGGTCACCCGGATCGGCTCGCCGTTCAGCTCCAGCCGGAGGGCGCCGACGAGCATCGACTCGCCGGCCTTGGCTGCGTTGTACCCTCCGCCGCCGATGTAGGCGGCCTGAGCCGCGGTCGAGGTGACGTAGAGCGTGTCGGCGTGGCCGTCGGCCCTCGCGGCGACCCGCAGCAGCGGCAGCAGTGCCGCGGTCACCAGCTGGGCCGACAGGACATTGACCTCGAACATCCACCGCCAGTCGGCGGGGTCGCCGTCCTCGACCCGGTCGGCGCCGCGCGCTCCCCCGGCGATGTGCACGAGCGCGTGCACCGGCCCGGTCGCGGCCAGGTGCGCGGCCAGCGCGGCGACGTCCGTGCGGCTGGTGAGGTCGGCGGCGAACGATGCCGAGCCGACCTCCTCGTCGAGGGCGGCGAGCCGCTCGGCGCGGCGGGCGACGCCGACGATCTCCCAGCCGCTCGCGCGGAGCGCTCGCACCGTCGCCTCGCCGATTCCGGAACTGGCTCCCGTGACCACCGCGCGACGTGCCATGGCCTCCACGCTACCGCGCCGCGCCGCGCCCGCGAGACAGCGAGGTTACGCAACATTTCCGCCCGGTTGTGGCGACGAGGACGCGATCCTATCCTCGGGTGACGGCCACGGCATCCGCCGCAGCCCCGAACGACCTGGAGCACTCATGCCCGCACCCGAGAACTGGCGCTTCGAGACCAAGCAGATCCACTCCGGCGCGGCGCCGGATCCCACGACGAACGCTCGTGCCACGCCGATCTACCAGACGACGTCGTACGTGTTCGACAACGCCGACCACGCGGCGAACCTGTTCGCCCTCGCCGAGTTCGGCAACATCTACACGCGCATCCAGAACCCGACGCAGGACGTCGTCGAGCAGCGCGTCGCCGCGCTGGAGGGCGGCACCGCTGCGCTGCTGCTGGCCAGCGGCCAGGCGGCGTCCACGTTCGCGATCCTGAACATCGCCGAGGCCGGCGACCACTTCGTCTCGTCGAGCTCGATCTACGGCGGCACGTACAACCTGTTCAAGTACACGCTCGCCAAGCTCGGCATCGACGTCACCTTCGTCGAGAACCAGGACGACCCCGAGGAGTGGCGCCGCGCGGTGCGCCCGAACACGAAGCTGTTCTTCGCCGAGACGATCGGCAACCCGAAGATCAACGTCCTCGACATCCGCACGGTCGCCGATATCGCGCACGAGGCCGGGGTGCCGCTGATCGTCGACAACACGATCGCGACCCCGTACCTGATCCGCCCGTTCGAGCACGGCGCCGACATCGTCATCCACTCGGCGACGAAGTTCCTCGGCGGACACGGCACCACCATCGGCGGCGTCATCGTGGACGGCGGGGCCTTCCCCTGGTCGCAGCACGTCGACCGCTTCCCCGGCCTCACCGAGCCCGACCCGTCGTACCACGGCGCCTCGTACACGACCGCCGTCGGCGACGGCCTCGCCTACGTCATCAAGGCGCGCGTGCAGCTGCTGCGCGATCTGGGCGCGGCGATCTCGCCCAACAGCGCATGGCTGCTGATCCAGGGCATCGAGACGCTGTCGCTGCGCGTCGAGCGCCACGTGAGCAACGCCCAGGAGATCGCCGAGTGGCTCGACGGGCGCGACGACGTCGCCTCGGTCAACTACTCCGGCCTGCCGACCTCGCCCTGGTACGCGACCGCCAACCGGTACGCCCCGAAGGGCGTGGGGGCGGTGCTCTCGTTCGAGCTCAAGGGCGGCGTCGAGGCGGGGCGCGAGTTCGTGAACTCGCTCACCCTGTTCAGCCACCTCGCCAACATCGGCGACGTGCGCTCGCTCGTCATCCACCCGGCCTCCACGACGCACTCGCAGCTCACCCCCGAGCAGCAGCTGACCACCGGGGTCACCCCGGGCCTGGTGCGCCTGTCGGTGGGACTGGAGAACGTCGACGACCTCAAGGCCGACCTCGACCAGGCTCTCGCCGCCGCTCGCCGCGTGTCGGAGGCCGCGCGGGCCTGACCTCCCTCCCGGTCACCGAGACTCCACTGGTGCACCGAGACTGCGTGCTGAGCGCGCAGTCTCGGTGCACCGTTGCATTCTCGCGGGTGAGAGGGCGCGGATGCGGCGGGGGCGTAACACGATGGGCGGTCGGCGCGCGGTGCGGTCAGAATGGACGGATGGACTGGCAGATCTCCGAGGACACGGTGCCCAGCGCGCCGATCACGGAGGCCGACGCGCGCCTGCTGCGCGCGCGTCCCCCGGTCACGGGGGCGTGGCGGGACGGCGATCCGGTCGGCGATCGCCGGTTCGCCGCGTTCGGGGCGTTCCGCACCGAGAGCGGGCAGGAGCTGCCCGGCATCCGACTCGCGTACGAGACGTGGGGCGAGCTCTCCCCGCGACGCGACAACGCGGTCCTGGTGCTGCACGCCCTCACCGGCGACAGCCACGTCCGCGGCTCCGCCGGCCCGGGACACCCCACCGACGGCTGGTGGGGCGACGTGGTCGGTCCGGACGCCGCCATCGACACCGATCGCTGGTTCGTCGTCGCCCCCAACATGCTGGGCGGATGCCAGGGATCCACCGGCCCCGCGAGCATCGCCCCGGACGGCCGGGAGTGGGGATCGCGGTTCCCCTATCTGACCGTGCGCGACCAGGTCGCCGCCCAGGTGCGACTGGCCGACGCCCTCGGCATCGACCGCTGGGCGGCGGTCGTGGGAGGCTCCATGGGCGGCATGCACGCGCTGGAATGGGCCGTCGGCCACCCCGACCGCGTGGCACGGCTCGCGGTGCTGTCGGCCCCGCCCACCACCACCGCCGACCAGATCGCCCTGAACTCGGTGCAGCTGGAGGCCGTGCAGATCGACCCCCGGTTCGCCGGCGGCGAGTACTACGACGCGGCCGACGGCGACGGACCGCACCGCGGGCTGGCGCTGGCCCGCCGCATGGCCTTGCTCAACTACCGCAGCCCCACCGAGCTCAACCAGCGCTTCCAGCGCACCTGGCAGTCCGGCAAGAACCCGCTCGGTCACGGCGGGCGCTTCGCCGTGGAGAGCTACCTCGACTTCCACGGCAACAAGTTCACCCGGCGCTTCGACGCGAACAGCTACCTCACCCTCGTCGAGGCGATGAACTCGCACGACATCGGCCGCGGCCGCGGCGGCGTCGACGACGCCCTGGCGCGGGTGAGCGCGACCACGCTCGTGGTCGGCATCGACACCGACCGGCTGTTCCCTGTGGAAGGGCAGGAGCGCATCGCCCGCGGCATCCGCTCGACGCTCGACGACACCGCCACGCTCGTACCCAGCGACTTCGGCCACGACGGGTTCCTGATCGAGACCCACCTCGTCGGCCGCCACCTGCGGCGCCTGCTGAAGACCTGAGCCGCGCTCAAACGACCTCGGCCAGGCGCTGCGTGCCGCGCCGCTGCCCGGCGACGCTCACGACCGCCAGCACGAGCCCGGCGACGGCGAGGGCCACCCCCACCCACACCGGCGCGACGTAGCCGAAGCCGCCCGCGATCACCGCGCCACCCAGGAACGCGCCGAGCGCGTTGCCGGTGTTCAGCGCCGAGTGGTTCAGCGCCGCCGCGATCGACTGGTTGTCGCCGGCGACGTCCATGAGCCGGACCTGGATCGTCGGGACGATCGCGGAGGAGATCGCGCCGAAGAGGAACACCGTCGCGGCGAACGCGAAGATCCACGGAGCGCTCAACGCCATCAGCACCTGCATCGCGATGAGCGCCACAAGGCCCCCCACGAGCGTCCGCTCGATGTGGAGGTCGGCGAGGTGGCCGCCGACGACGTTCCCCAGGGTCATCCCGACACCCATCACCACCATGACGACCGGCACGGCCGCCGCGGGCGAGCCCGCGACCTCGGTCACGAGCGGCGCGATGTAGCTGTACACGGCGAAGAACCCGCCGAAGCCGATCGCCCCGGTCGCCAGGGTCATCCACACCTGCCCGATGCGGAACACCTTCAGCTCGGCGCGCAGCGTGCGCCCCGCATCTCCCGGGCGCGCCGGGACGAACATCGCGATCATTCCCGTCGCGAGCGCGAAGACACCCGCGACCACGAGGAAGGCGGCGCGCCAGCCCAGCTGCTGCCCCAGGAACGTGCCGGCCGGGACGCCCACGACGTTGGCGACCGTGAGCCCGGTCAGCACGAACGCCGCGCCCTTCGCGCGGTTGCCCGGGCCCATGGCATCCGCCGCGACGAGCGCGCCGATCCCGAAGAACGCGCCGTGCGGCAGCCCCGCGAGCAGCCGTGAGAGCGCGACGAGCTCGAAACTCGGCAGCAGGAACGTGAGCGCGTTGAAGACGGTGAGAGCCAGCGCGAGCACGACCATGACGCGGTGGCGCGGGTACTTCGCGACCGAGCCGGCGATCGTCGGCGCCCCGATCACGACGCCGAAGGCGTACAGCGTGATGAGCCAGCCGGACTGCGAGATCGCACGCTCCGGACTCGCGGCCCACACGTGCGGGAGCAGGTCGCGGGCGATGTCGGGCAGCAGGCCCATAACGACGAACTCGGTCATGCCGATGCCGAAGCTGCCGATGGCGAGGGAGAGGAGCGTCCACGTCGCCGCCCCCCTCGAGCGAGTCGAGGAGGTCACCAGACCACGCTAGGCGCGGATGCCGCTCCCCGTCCAATCCGCGCGCACAGAATCCTCCGGTGCGGTATCAGGGAAGCCGCAGCGCGCTCCTTCCTGCAACCGGCACCCCCGGGTACCGGCGAGCCCGCACACGGATGGAGCCATCATGACCGCTGACGAGAACCCCGCCGAACCCGACGCACCCTTCGCGGCGCAGCCGTTCCTGCGCGAGCAGCTCCACCTCGCCGAGCCCGGCGCCGCGGAGCGCGTCGCACCCGGCGTGCGCCCCCTCCGCCGGCGCGATGCCGTCCCCGAGGGCGTGCGCCGTGACCTCGTCCCGGATGCCGGCCGCCTGCGCGTGGCGCGACGATTCGGCACGCAGGACGTGATCCAGGCGCTGCCCCGGCTCAGTGAGAACGCCGTCTCGGTGCAGGATCTGCCCCTCGACATCCGGGAGTCGCTCAAGGCGGTGCGGCCCGAGATCGGGCGCTTCCACGGCGCCAAGTTCTCGCTCGGGTACTTCCCGTCGCACGACGTCTTCTCCCGCTGCGCCGACCGCTTCGGGTACCTCACCTCCAGCGCGGTGCGCACCGCGAGCAAGCTGCCGATCGACACCGCGACGCGCGCGCTGCTGGCCGAGCTCGGTCACCTCATGGGCAACAGCGGGCGCGAGACCGCACCCGATTCGGCCACGCCGGCCGGCTACACGTACGTGGGCCAGTTCGTCGACCACGACATCACCCTCGACGTGTCCTCTGCCCTCGACTCCGCCGTCGAGATCGACGCCCAGGTCATCAACAATATGCGCTCGCCGTCGCTCGACCTCGACAGCGTGTACGGCAAGGGTCCCGCCCTCGACGCCTTCCTCTACGCCTCCCCGGAGCCGGGAGAGCCCGACACCGCGTTCCGACTGCTGCTGGGCACGAACACCCCCGCCGGCCCGGGCGGCCCAGGGGGCGCCGCGGGGTTCGCGGGCATGGTCGCGCAGACCGATTTCGACGTCCCCCGCACCTCCGCGCAGACGGCGATCATCGGCGACCCGCGCAACAACGAGAACCTCATCGTGTCGCAGCTGCACCACGCGATGCTGCGGTTCCACAACGCGATCGTCGACCTGCTGGTGCTCGGCGGGTTCACCGGAGACGTCTTCGTCGAGGCGAAGCGGCAGACCACGCTGCACTATCAGTGGGCCGTGCTGCACGACTACCTGCCCCGCGTATGCGGCCAGGCCGCGGTCGACGCGGCGGTGGCGGGAGTCTCGGCGGCCGTGGGGAGCGCATTCCGGATGCCGGTCGAGTTCTCCGTCGGCGCCTACCGCTTCGGACACAGCATGGTCCGCGACGCGTACTGGCTGAACTTCAACTTCCCGAACCAGCCCATGTCCGACGTCTTCGCGTTCGTGCGGCCCCCGCGGCTGCCGGTCCTGTCCAACTGGGTGGTCGACTTCAACGCGTTCTTCGACACCGGCATCCCGGTTCCCGTCCACAACAAGGCCCGCAAGATCGACAGTGTCCTGGCCACCGCGCTGGAGGACCTCGACGGCAACGGCCTCGGCGCACTCATGAGCGTCCTGGCCACGCGCAACCTCCTGCGCGGCCTCGTGCTGGGCCTGCCCAGCGGGCAGGCGGCCGCGCAGGCGCTGGGAGTGCCGGTGCTCACCGCCGCCGAGCTGACCGCGGGCCTTCCCGCCGACGAGGTCGCCGTGCTGAACAAGCAGGGCGGGCTGCTGCTGTCGAGAACGCCGCTGTGGTACTACGTGCTCCGAGAGGCGATGGTGACCGCGAACGGCGAGCACCTGGGCCCCCTCGGCGGCAAGATCGTCGCCGACACGTTCCTGCGCATGCTGCGGCGCGACGGCGAGTCGATCCTGAACGTCGCGTTCGCCCCGTCGCTGCCGCGAGCGGACGCCGCGACGTTCACCTTCGCCGACATCGTCGACGTCGCCGGGGTCACTGTTCCCTGAGCGAATCCGCGTCGCGCTTGAGCGCGGCCTCCAGCCGGTCGAGCTTGGCGTCGAGCTCGCCGACGTAGCCGGGCCGGATGTCGGCCTTGAGCACGAGCGAGACGCGGGAGCCGAAGGGCATCACGGCATCCGTCGCCCGTCTGACGACGTCCATGACCTCGTCCCACTCGCCCTCCACCTCGGTGAACATCGACGTGGTGCGGTGCGGCAGCCCCGAGGCGCGTACGACCGCCACGGCCGCGGCGACCGCGTCGTGGACCGAGCCGTCGGCGCGACCGGTGCCGCTGGGGGCGACGGAGAAGGCGATGAGCATGAGAACCTCCCGGTTCGTCTCAGGCCGGCGGCGGCAGAGTCACGGGCATGCCGATCAGCCTACCGACGCGGTGCGGGCCCGCGCCGCGCGCCCGGCGCGCGCCGGGCGCGCGCCGCCGCGGTCCCGCTTACAGGGCCCAAGCGCCGCGGGCGAGCCC
>NZ_JASGFE010000023.1:0-40758 GCF_047605725.1 Microbacterium sp. | reverse complement strand
ACCGACTTCGAGTGCGGTATCGGCCTCGGCAAGTACAACGACATCCAGGTCGGCGACGAGATCGAGACGACCGAGCTGGTGGAAAAGCCGCGCGGCTGAGCAGAAGGGGTCGTGACGCTCGAGGCGCCACGACCCCCGGGGCGGGCTTGGGGGAGAGCCCGCCTCTGGCCGGTGCAGGCCTCCGGGAGGCTACGGGGGATCGCCCTGGCCTGCACCGGATCAGCAGGGACGTCGGCGGCGACCGCTCATACTGACCCGTTCGTGGCGTGCGGCACCGTCGTCTCGCTCTGCGGTGCGATGGTCCGCGCGAGGAGGGGGCTGACGGGAGTCGTGCGCCGAGGACGATAGACGACACGTGACATGAAGACGAACCGGATCACGAATGCGACCAGGATCGTGACGCCTTGCGCGATGACGCTCGGCACCGGCGTGGTCTCCACGAGCAGATAGAGCAACGGCAGGCGCAGCATCGACTCGATGGTGTTGAAGCCGACAGAGGCGACGAACCTGTGCCAGAACGATCGGCCTTCGTGTCGGAGGTCGCGGAAGACGAAGATCTCCTGCAGGAAGAAGTTGCCGAGTATCGTCACGGCGGCCGCCACGGTGGCCGCGATCACGTAGCCGATCCCGAGAGCCACCAGAGCCGCCATGATCGCGAGGTTCGCGACGGCGCCGATCGCGCCGATCGCGGCGAACCGCGACATGCGGCCGAACCGCAGCGCAGCGAGCTGACGCAGGAAGCGGATGCCTTGCGCCAGGTCCGCCTTCGATTCGCCGGCGTGGCGCTCCGCGAAGATGAACGGCTCCTCGACCACCTGCATCCGGTGTCGGGCCAGGATCTCGAGCAGGATCTTGAAGCCGCGGGGGCGCAGCGCATCGATGTCGACCGATGAGCGCCGAACCGCGAAGAAGCCGGTCATCGGGTCGGTGCAGTTTCGCAGCCGCGCGGGGAACATGGCCCGCGTGAGCGCGATCGAGCCGTTCGAGACGAGCCTACGTCGCACGTCGCTGAGCCCCTGGTTGCTCCCGCCTCGCACGTGGCGCGAGGCGACGACGACATCAGCGCCGGTGGCCTGGGCCGACTGCAGCAGCACCGGCACCATCTCCGGGGGATGCTGGAGGTCGCCGTCCATGACCACGCACCAATCGGTCGCCGCGGATTGGAGGCCCTCCACGACGGCGCCGCTGAGTCCCCCGATCGCCTCCTCCCGGTGGATGACGCGAACCGGGATGGCACTCCACTGCGCCGCGTGCGCGACGGCCTGCGGCGTGTCGTCGGACGAATCGTCGACGAAGAGGATCTCAGCGGCGCCGGTGCCGACGGCGTCGTTCAGGCGTCGCACGATCTCGGCGACATTCGGTGCCTCGTTGAATGTGGGCACAATGATGGTGGCGTTCATTGGTCGTTCCCTTCGTCTCGGGTGGCGTCAGCGTGCGGCGGGGCGATTTCGGAGTCGTGCACCTGGCGCACGTTCCACGCGCCGAAGCTCACGACCACTCGGGAGTTGTCGTACGCCTGCCGCGCGGTCTCGAGTCCCAGGTAGTCGATGTTCGGCGCCACCGTCGGGCCGTCGATGATCCAGTCGATGTCGCGCCAGCCCCCGGGGTGCACGGCGTCGAACTCCGAATCGAGGTCGACCTTCTCCAGCACGATGGCGCGCCAGGGGTCGTTCCATCCGAGTTTGTCGACGTCCTGCCAGAGCGAGTACGGAACGACGACGACATCTTCGCGGGGCAGATGCCGGTCCACCCACTCCAGGGTGCGTCGCCAGTCCCTGTTCTCGTCCGCCATCAGCAGCGGCGTGCCACGGGCGACCCACTGCTCGAGCGGTATCAGCACGACGAGCAGACCGATGACGGCCGCGGCCAACGGGCCACCGGCCCGGGTCGCCGGCATCCGATTGCGAAGCAGGCTCTGCAGACCGCTCCAGGTGAGGAAGGCTCCGGCGCCGATGGCGAGGCTGAGCAACGGCAGGGCGCCGATGATGTACATCGCGGGCAGATAGCCCTGGCTCGCGACGATCGGCAGCGCGAAGCAGACGATGGCGACCGAGATCCACCGTGTGCTCGCCGCGAAGGCGCACACGAGCGCCCCGGCGACGCCGCCGACGATGATGTAGCCGTCCAGGAAGAACCAGGAGGTGAGCAGCTCGTGCCTGGATGACCCGGCCTCCCAGATCCAGCCGGATCCTGATCGGGACAGGAACTGGTATGCGAGGGCGTCTTGCAGCGACACGTGATCCGGGCCGGCCAGCAGTTCGCCCCGCAGCAGCGCCATGAGGGGATAGAGCGCGATGACGAGTGCGCCGATGGTCAGGAAGGCGACCACCGAGAACGAGCGGCCGCGCCAGCGGTGCTGTCCGACCGTGGCGAGCAGCAGCGCGGGGCCGAACGCGGCGAGCGTGAGCTTCGAGAGGATCGCGATCGCGAAGGCGACGCCGGCCGCGACATGGTCCCAGAGGGCGCGGCGGGGGGAGAGCGCGAGGTAGAGGGCCAGGAGGACCCACGGCATGCCGACGGTGTCGAGGAAGACCTGCCTGCCGAGCGTGAGCGACAGCGGGGAGCACACGAAGATCGTGGCCGCGGCGAGGGCGAAGGGCAGCGAGATCCGGATGCGCCGGGCGAGCAGGAAGATCATCGTCGCGGTGACGGCGAACAGGAACGCCGACACGTATCGCATCGCGGCGAGGTCCGAACCGCCGCCGAGGCCCAGCAGCTGCGGGATCCAGCCGAGCGCCGCGAGCTGGATCCACCCGAGCGGCGGGTGATCGTACCAATAGGTGTAGGGAGCGAGGGTGCCGTTCTGCACCGCCACGGCCTGCGCGACATAGGTGCCCTCGTCGTCCTGGAACGCCGGCGAGCCGGCCACGTTCCACGTGCCGATGACCAGCGCAACGACGAAGATCGCGAGCGGTACGGCGTTCTCCGGCCGAGCGAGCCACGCGACCGCGCGGCGCCGGATGCGCACGGCCGGGCGCTCGGGCGCCGGGGAGGAGATCGCCGAACCTACGGCCGCCTCGTCCGCCGGTGCGAGATCCGGGTTCTCCGGTGCCGTGATCGTCATCGCGCGACCTCCGCGCTGAGATAGCCGAGGTGGCTGCCGGAGTGCGCGGTCTTCTCCCACCGGAAGTCCCCGCCACGGAACTTCACATAGGCGCGGAGGGCGGCGATCGCGAGCAGGAGCTGGTAGGCGGGTGTGCTGAGGGCGAGCACCGCGTAGTCCCGTGCGGTGACCGGCAGGCCGTGATCGCGCCCGAACTCGCGGAACATGCAGGCTTCGAGTGCAACGGTCGCGATCGTCGTCACGAGCGGCAGGAAGGTGACCATCGTGACCGGCAGGGGGAACTTGGCCCAGATCGCGAGGACGATGGCAAGCGGGATGGCGATCCCGGTCAGCGCGACCAGGTGCTGCTGCGTCAGCGTCCACCACGCCGTCGCGCGCTCGCGCAGGGTGGGCAGGCGACGCCACAGGCCCTTCGAATAGACCTGCATGAAGCCCAGCGACCAGCGTGTGCGCTGTTTGACGAGAGCGCGTACGGTGTCGGGCGTCTCTTCCCGGGTCACCAGCTCGGGGGAGTAGGCGACCACGATGCGCCGCTGCATTGTCGACAGGCGCACCCCGAGCTCGCAGTCCTCGGCGAGGCACTCCTCGTCCCAGCCGCCGACGTCCTCCAGCAGCGCGCGACGGACGAAGACGGTGTTGCCGCCCAGCGGGATGAATCCGAGCCTGGCGTGCATGTGCAGACGCGAACTGAACCAGATGAAGTACTCGAGGCAGTTGCGCAGCGAGAACCACGTGTCGCGGTAGTTGATCAGCTGGACCGCGCCCTGGACGGCATCGGCGCCCGTCCTGCGAAAGCTGTTGTCGATGTTGCGGAGCAGATCCGGGGCGGCGACCGACTCCGCGTCGAACACGCCGACGATGTCGTTGCGGCACTGCCGCAGCGCCGAGTTGAGCTGCCGCGGCTTGTTCTTCACGGGGCTGTCGTCGACGGCCACGCGCACCCGATCGGGGCTCTCGGCGGCAAGGCGACGGGCGATGGCCGTCGTGGCGGGGTCGTCGTGACCGACCGAGATGAGGACTTCGAGCTCACGGTGGCTCTGCGAGAGCAGCCTCTGCAGCGTCGCCCGCATGACCTCCTCCGTCTCGTGGCGGCACGGCATGATGAGCGAGAAGCTGTGCGCGTCGTCGCCGTCGAGATCCGGGTACCCGGTGCTGGCGCGTGCGCCCGGATCCCACCACGCGTAGGTCGCGGCGTAGAGGGTGCTCACCGAGACCGCGAGCAGCAGCAACGCGAAGGCGATCAGTAGGACGGATGCGATGATCATGTGACGCTCCTGGGCAGAATTCGGGTTGCTGGGCCTGGGCGGATGGTCTGAGGTTCAGGGGACGGCGGATGCCGGATCGTCGGGCTCGCACGCCAGGCCGTCGCCGTCTCCGTCGAGTCGGTCGGGGTCGTCATCCGGGGCTCGTACAGAGATGCCGTCGGGGAAGAGCTGGACGACCTCGGTGCAGGTCCATGGGTGCGGCATCGAGAGCGGGTCCTCGCCGGCCTGCAGCATCTGTGCGGCGTGCGCCGCCATGCTCGGCGGGATCACCGGCAGGCATTGCCCGTCGTCGCCGTAGGAGGCGTGGCATCCGCCCGGAGCGATTCCCGACGCCAGCACCTCGTCCGGATCGATGGCCGCACGCGGCGTACCGAGCGAGTCCGCGCGACTGGTCTCCGGTGCGGCCGAGCTCGCTTCGGCCAGCGACGTGCGCGCCAGGTCTCCGGCCGATGCCCCCGCGGGAGGTTGCACGACCTCGGCCGTCGTCATGTCGACCGCGAGCGGTGCTCCGCTCGCCTGGACGGTGGGGAGCGCGTGGTGCTCGTGCAGGTCTTCGCCGGTGACGACGTCTTCGGTGCTGGTGGCCGCGCCGCGCGGCCACAGGAACACCGCGCCGACGAGCACGATCGATGCGATTGCGGCGACCGCGATCAGTGCGCGGCGCCGGCCGCCGCGTTCGCCGAGGAAGCTGCTCATTGCACCCACACCCACTCCGCTGTGCTCGGCACACCGTCTGCATCCAGCACGGTGAGCATGTACGGTCCCGGCGGCAGCAGGTTCGGATTGGCCGGGACCTGGGCCGTCCGTGTGTCTCCCGCGCCGACGATCGGAAGGTCGACGAGGCGCGCGTTCGTGTCGGTCTGGTGCGTCGACGACATGGGCGACATGAGCGAGGCCGAGGTGACGTCGCCGGTGAGCTGCAGGTCGAACACCTCGCCGTACGTCAGGGTCTGCGGTGCAGAGGTGATCGTCGGTCGTTCGCCGCGGTGCAGGTAGGCGGGGAGGTAGATCGAGATCCGCTGCTCGAACGAGTTGTCGGCCGGGTTGGAGCCGAAGACGGCGACCCGTCCGTCGGGGAGCACGAGCGACGTCGAGTGATAGTTCCGCCCGACCGGATCGGGACCGATGCTTGTCCACGCGTTCGTGACGGGGTCGAAGATCGCCGCGGTGAGCACGTCGTCCGCACGATTGAGCCGGGCCCCGTCCGCCGCCAGCACGGTGCGGTCGGGAAGATTGAGCACGTTGACGTAGGCCTTGCCCGGGCCGGGCAGGTCGGCAGCGGGCGTGTACTCCGGGGCGGGCAGCGAGAGGTCGATGATGTCGACCAGGTTGATCGCCGGCACGTTGCTGTCGGTGTTCCCCCCGCCGACGATCATGACACGCTGGTCCTGCGCGGGGGGCAGCAGCACGGAGCCGGCCTGGTCGCGCAGGTCCTTCTGGCGCAGCCCCGGGACATCCCACATCTGGGCGGTCGTCCAGTCGTAGAGGGAGGCGCCCGTGCCGGGGAGCCCGTTGCCGAACGTGTGACCGCCCGCGTAGAACAGCATCCCGTCGTCCAGCAGATACATGTGCGGATAGGTGCCCCAGAAGCTCCACGTCTGAGGCACTTCGCCGGGTGCCAGCCAGCGCATCTCGGAGGAGTCGAAGATCTCGGTGAGGACGGTGCCCTCGGCCTTCTCGTCGAGCCCGCCGGCAGCCCACAGGTCTCCGTTGCCCAGTTTCGTCAGGGTCGGATACCAGTGGGCGCCGGCCATGTCGGCGGTGGGGTGGAACTGGTCGTCCGCGGGATCGAAGTAGTAGCTCTTCCTGCTGCCCTTGAAGGTGTTCGGCCCCTGGTCCTCCTCGGGGAACGCTTCGGTGCCGCCCGTGAGGAGGACCTTCCCGTCGGGAAGGGTCACATGGCCCGCGCAGAACATGTCGTACGGCACCGGCACGTCGAGATAGGTGTCGTCCGCCGGGTTCCACACCACCGCCGTGAAGCTTCCTGCCGCGAAGGCCGTCCCGTCGTTGCCGCTTCCGGCGACCAGCAGAACGCGGCCGTCGTGGAGGAGCGTCGTGTGGATCGCGCGCACCGGCATGGGCGCGTCGAGCACCTCCCATGAGCCGATCTCGGCCGGATCGCCGGCCGGGTCGGGGCCGGGGTCGGGGTCGGGAGTGATCGCGCGCAGGGCATAGCCGGTCGTGGAGAGCTCCCCGTCCGCTGCGACGGAGACACCGAAAGCGACGCGGTCGACGGTGTCGGGCACGACGGGAAGGGCGACCGTCGTGCTCTCCCAGCCGCTGGTGGGCGGCAGCTCGCCGAGCTCGGTCCAGTACGACCAGCCGGTGGCCGTGTGCTGGAACGCCGTCAGGCCGGTGGCGGCCGACGTCGAGCGATAGCTGACGGCGAGCTCGTAGCTGGTCCCCGCCGTCACCCCTGGCGCGCACCCGGGCGCCTCGGACTGCAGCAGCTTCGCGTCACCGGACGAGCGGCCGGCCATCGAGATGGTGAAGGAACGCGCACCTGCCGGAGAGGTCGCCGGCACGTCGGCGCTGATCGCGCCGGTCGCGCCGTTGTCGCCCCAGCCGGCCAGCATGAAGCAGTCCGGAACGTCCCCCGATCCCTCGGCGAGATCGGGATTGACGATCAGGTTGTCGGTCACGGTGGGCACCTCGGGCTCGTCCGTGCCGGTCGCCCAGAGCGAGTAGTCGTCGGTGACCAGGGTGCCGCTGGCCGAGAGCGCGAGGCCGAAGACCATCCGATCGGTGCCGTCCGGGACGGCCGGGGTCGTCGCGACGGCCTGCGACCAGGTGGCGGATGCCGGGAGCACCGCGAAGTCCGCCCAGTACGTCCAGCCGGTGGCGTCATGCCGGAAGGCGGTGAGCTGGACGGGGACCGTCGAGGAGTACCAGACCCCGAGCTCGTACGTCGAGCCCGCCGCGACGGCGGGCGCACAGGCATCCGACTCGGTCTGCAGGAGCTTGCGGTCGCCGCCGGTGTACGCGCCGATCGTGACGGCGACCGCGCGGTCGCCGTCGTGACCGTCGACGAACGCCCATTCGCCCTCTGAGCCCCAGCCGCTCGCGTGGAAGCAGTCCGGCCACGCGCCCGCTTCGAGCGAGGCGTTGGCGACGAGGTTCTCCGGCGCCGCGGATGCGGTCGGCGGTGGCGCGATCGTGACGCCGAGCACGACGAGCAGAAGTGCTGCGGCGGCGGTGACGGCGATGGAGCGCAGAACGTTCACGGGTCCCCCAGCGACGCACCCGACCTTCGGTCGACGGCGTCAGACTCGCGTTGTGTGACAGCAGAAAATGGCCCGCTCCTGGGGATCCCACATCCCCGTAGTGCGGTGGATGGCGGTGCCGGCCGGGTTCCCCGTCAGGCTCAGCCACCTGTGGCGACGGTGCCCAACGTGTTGCAGTCGTCACGGTATTGCTCCGAGTCGCATGAGGGGAACTCCTCGAAATTCGGATCGGCGGGCGTGTCGCGGTCGTCCGAGAGGCCGCGGGCGGCCTGTTCCGCTTCGACGTCGGCTGTTCGGCCGGTGCCGAAAAAGACCCGGCCGAGTTGTTAATCCGAGCGCTCTGCTCAGGGGCTGCACTGGTCCCGGACAGGCGATGGAAAGGGTGCGGGAGACAGGTTCGGGGGTGTGGCGGAAGGGGCGAAACTTCGCCCGCGGTTCACCCCTTCTTAATGACGGCGAAACGCGAGACGGGCGAGAGCTGGTCTTCGACGCCCGGTTATCCTGGCAGTGCCGGGCTGGATCGGGCCTGCGGCATCGATCATGGCGCGTCGCGGGCGCGAGAACGGAGACACGATCATGGCCGGCAGCGACAGGGTGGCGCGGCTCGCGGATCGCATCCGCGTGCTTCTCGCGGAGCGTCTCGAGAAGGGGTTGCGCGACCCGCGCCTCGGGTTCGTCACGATCACCGACGTGCGCGTGACGGGCGACCTGCAGCACGCGTCGGTCTTCTACACGGTGCTCGGGTCCGACGAGGAGCGGGCGTCGTCGGCTGCGGCGCTGACCTCGGCCACCGGCATGCTCCGAAGCGCCATCGGGCGCCAGCTCGGAGTGCGGCTCACCCCGACGCTGGAGTTCATCCACGACGCGCTGCCCGAGAACGCGGGCCACATCGCCGACCTCCTGCGCGAGGCGCGCGAGCGCGACGAGGCGGTCGCCGGGCTCGCGGCATCCGCCCAGTACGCGGGCGACGCCGACCCGTACGTCAAGCCGCGCGAGGCCGACGCGGACGACTAGCCTCGCAGCGGATCCACCCGTCTCAGTCCGGGGATTCCGTCGAACGCCGGATCCGACGACGCGATGGTCTCGATGCCGTAGGCGAGGGCCGGTGCGCCGAGTGCGTGGAGGATCACCGAGGCGTCGATGAGCACCGCATCCTCGCCCATGGGGTTCATGAGATCTCGCGGAGCACCGGGGAGTCCAGAAGATCGTCCTTCGTGTGCGCCCAGTCCAGTGGCGTCGGCGTCGGATGGGCATCGGCGCGCGCGAACAGGCGCTCGAGCGCGGCCTGTGCGTCGGCGCGTCGACGGTTCAGTCGGGTCTCGACCGCCTCGCGGATGATGGCCCCGACGCTCGTCCGCTCGGCGCGCGCCTCGGCCTCCAGTCGCGCGTACAGCTCGGTGTCGAACAGCACCTGAACCCGCTTCTCCAGCATCGCCATGGATGAAGCCCACTCCTGCATGCACATGCATGTGCATGTCTCGCCGGCCGCGCGCTGACGCGGATCAGCTCGGCAGACGCAGCGTGCCGCCGGATGCCTCGGCCAGCCCGTCGGCGACGAGCGAGTCGATCGCGCGGTCGCGCTGGAGCGGATCGGGCCAGTCCGGGATGACGGCATCCTGCGGCATGGCATGGGCAGCTCTCAACGCCCTCAGCACCGCACCGCGCGCCTGCCGGTCGCTGCCCTCGTACCGGGCCTGACGGCGGCGCTCGTCGCCGGTGTCGGGGTAGCCGGCCGCCCGCCACGCGCATGCATGCGCGATCGGGCATATGTCGCAGCGCGCCGTGCGCGCGGTGCAGACGACGGCGCCGAGCTCCATCGTCGCGGCGTCGACGATCGCGGCATCGGCCGGCGCCTCGGGCAGGATCGCCGCCATCGCGTCGAGATCGCGCTTCGAGGGCGCGCCGGGCTGGCTGCGTCCCTCGATCGCACGGGCGAGCACGCGTCGGGTGTTCGTGTCGACGACGGGATGCCGGTCGCCGTACGCGAACACCGCCACCGCCCGCGCGGTGTAGTCGCCGATGCCGCTGAGCTCCAGGAGCGCCGCGACATCGCGGGGCACGGTGCCCTCGTGCCGGTCGCGGATCTGCACCGCGGCGCGGTGCAGCCACAGCGCGCGGCGCGGATAGCCCAGGTTCGCCCACTGCCGCACCGCCTCGGCCGGCGCGTCGGCGGCGAGCGCGGTCGGGGTCGGCCACCGGTCCAGCCAGGCCTCCAGGTGCGGGACCACGCGAGCGACCGGCGTCTGCTGCAGCATGAACTCGCTCACGAGCACCCCCCACGCCCCGAACCCGGGGCGTCGCCACGGGAGGTCGCGCGCGTTGTCGCGGTACCACGCGATGAGCGGGGTCGCGAGATCCGGCATCCGCTCAGCATAGGCGCGGGTCAGCCCACGACCTCGACACCGCGTGCCGCGGCCGCCGACCGGAGCCCCTGGTCGAAGGTCGCGAGCGGCGCGCCGAGCTGCTCGGCAAGCACGAGCACGTAGCAGTCCGGCAGCGCGACCCTAGTCTGCGCGCGGACAGTCGCCACGCGGACGGGCTCGTCCTCATCGGGCGTCCACAGCCGCAGGCCCAGCCCGTCGACGAGTGCATCGCGCACCTCGTCCGCGATGCCCGCCCGAGCCGGGACCACGAGGCATTCGGCGAGCGTGACCGGGTGGATGATCAGGTCGTCCGCCCGCGCCAGGAGCGCCGCGGCGCGTCCGGCATGCCGGTCATGCTCCGAACGGAGAGCGATGACGACGCTGGCATCGAGGATCATCGCGCCCACTCCGCGCGGAGGCGCTCGCGCTCGTCGGGAGAGTGGAGCTCCCCGGCGAGCGCGCGCAGGCGTGTCAGAGCAGCCGCACGATCGGCGGCGCGCCGCACGTGCTCCTCTGCACCGGACCGGTCTCCGGCGAGAGCGAGCCGGAGGACCAGCTCGCTCCGCGAGGCGCCGGGCCAGCGCTCGGCGGCGCGCTCCAGCGCGGCGAGGAGCTCGTCGTTCGGCGTCACCTGGATGCGCGGGTGTACCGTCGTCATGACAGGAGTGTACCACCCGGTCGCAACCGTAGGCTGGTGCCATGCGCCTGCCCACCACGCCCGCCTCGACGCTGTGGCGATCGCTGCGCGACGAGGTGCGGCAGCACAACCGGCGGGGCCGCGTGCTCATCGGGGTCGACGGGATCGATGGGGCCGGCAAGACGACCTTCGCCGGCAACCTCGCGAAGGTCTTCGCCGAGGAGGACGTGGCCGTGTTCCATGCCTCGCTCGATGACTTCCACCGGCCGCGCGCCGACCGGTATGCGCGCGGACGCAGGTCACCCGAGGGGCACTACCGCGACTCCTACGACCTCACGACGTTCCGGCGGGTGCTGGTGGATCCGTTCCGCGGCGGCGGGGACGTGGGAACCGGCTTCCAGCTGCGCGCATTCGACCTCGACCGTGATGCCCCCGTCGAGGCGGACTGGACGACGGCTCCGCGCGACGCGTACCTGATCGTCGACGGGCTCTTCCTGCACCGGCCCGAGCTTCGCGGGCTCTGGCACTGGTCGGTGTGGCTCGACGTGCCGGTCGACGTGGCGTACGCCCGGATGGCGGCACGCGACGGCACCGACCCCGACCCGGCCGCGCCGTCGAACGCGCGCTACCGGCAGGGGTTCGAGCTCTACCTGCGCGACGGCGACCCGCGTGCCGCCGCCTCGGCGATCGTCGACAACACCGACCCCGCCGCTCCGACCCGCGTGTACCGGGACTTCTGCTGATGGCCGGGGACCGGCTCGGGGCCGCGCCGAACGGCATCCTGCTCGTCGACAAGCCCGGCGGCATCACGAGCCACGACGTCGTCGCGCGGGCGCGCCGCGCCCTGCAGACCCGCAGGATCGGGCACGCCGGCACGCTCGACCCGATGGCGACCGGCCTGCTGATCCTCGGCGTGGGCGCCGCGACGCGCCTGCTCACCTACCTCGTCGGACTCGACAAGACCTACGAGGCGACGATCCGGCTGGGCGTTTCCACCGACTCCGACGATGCCGACGGCGCCGAGACGGCGAGAGCGGATGCCGCGGCCGTCGCCGCCGTCACCGATGACGCCCTGCGCGCCGGGGTCGCCGCGCTGACCGGCGAGCTCGCCCAGGTGCCCAGCCGCGTCTCGGCGATCAAGGTCGGCGGGCGCCGCGCCTACGACCTGGCCCGCGCGGGGGAGGAGGTCGAGCTCAAGGCCCGGCGCGTGACCGTGTCGCGCTTCGACGTGCTCGCCGTCCGGCGGGCGGAGGGCGTGCTCGACCTCGACGTCGTCGTGGACTGCTCCAGCGGCACGTACATCCGCGCTCTCGCCCGCGACCTGGGCGCGGCGCTCGGCGTCGGCGGCCACCTGACGGCGCTCCGCCGCACCCGCATCGGGCCGTTCGACGTCGCAGGCGCGGTCGCCGATCTTGCGCCGGGGGTCGAGCTGCGCAGCGCGGCCGAGGTCGCGGCATCCGTCCTCGGCGTCTTCGCGGTGACAGCCGACGAGGCGCGCGACCTGCGGCACGGCAAGCGGCTGATCGGTGCCGCGTCGCGCCTGCCGTCGCCGACGCCCGCGGCTCTCGATCCGGCAGGGCGGCTCGTCGGCGTCGTCGAGCGGCGCGGCGAGGACGTCAAGAGCGTCATGAACCTGGCGGAGGAGGCTTCGTGATCCTGTGGTTCTCGATCGTCCAGGTGATCGCGGCGAGCGTCGCGGGAGTGCTGTGCGTGGTGCTGGGGCTCGCCGGGCGCCGCCCCAGCGACCTCAGCGTCGGCGCGATGGCCGCGGTGCTGCTGCTGCTGATCGTCCAGGTCGTCGTCGCGATCATCGCCCCGCTGGCGGGAAACCCTCCGACCGGGAGCCTCCTGGAGTACTGGGTGTACCTCGTCTCGGCGGTGCTGCTGCCGCCCGGCGCCGTGCTGTGGGCGCTCGTGGAGCGCAGCCGCTGGAGCACCGTGATCATGGGCATCGCAGCTCTCGCCGTGGCGGTCATGGTCTGGCGCATGCACGTCATCTGGACCATCCAGCTGGCCTGAGCGGAATGGGCGGGTTGCCGTCGCGCGGTCGCTATCATTGACGGGTCATGACTTCGTCCCGCCCCCGCGTGACCGGCATCGGCCGTGTGCTCGTGATCGTCTACGCGATCATGGCGCTCGCCGCGACCGGTCGCTCGTTCGTCCAGATCGTGCAGCGGTTCGACGAGGCGCCGGTCGCCTATACGCTGTCCGCGGTCGCCGCAGTCGTCTACCTGGTCGCGACGCTCGCCCTCGTGTTCGCCGGCTCCCGCCGCTGGTACATCATCGCGTGGCTCACGATCACCTTCGAGCTGGCCGGCGTGATCGTCGTCGGTGCGCTGTCGTTCGCACTGCCGGAGCTGTTCGCCCACCAGACCGTGTGGTCGTGGTTCGGGCGCGGCTACCTGTTCATCCCGCTCGTGCTGCCCTTCTTCGGCCTGTGGTGGCTGGCCAAGCACCCCGTCGCGGTCCCGGTCGCGGTCAAGGATGCCGCCGCCGAGCCGGTCGCCACGTGATCGTCTTCCGCGACGAGAGCGATGTACCGGCCGGGTTCGGCCCCTCGGTGGTCGCGATCGGCAAGTTCGACGGCGTGCACGCCGGGCACCGGGCGGTGCTCGAGCGCGCGCGTGTGGACGCGACGCCGGGAGGGGCGAAGGTCGTTGCGGTCACGTTCGACCGCAACCCGCTCGCGCTGCTGCGGCCGGACCTGTGCCCGGTGAGCCTCATCGGCGTGAACCAGAAGCTGCAGCTGCTCGCCGACAGCGGCATCGACGCGACGCTCCTGCTGCGCTTCGACGACGCGCTCGCGAGCCTCGATGCCACGACGTTCGTGGAGCGCTACCTCGTCGAGGCCCTCCACGCGAGGACGGTGCTCGTCGGAGCGGACTTCCGCTTCGGCCGGGGCGGCGCGGGAACCCCCGAGCTGCTGCGCGAGCTGGGTCGGGTGCACGGGTTCGAGGTCGACGTCGTCTCCGACGTGCGTGCGATCGGCGGTCGGCGGGTCTCCTCGACCTGGATCCGGGAGCTGCTCGACGCCGGCGACGTGGCTGCCGCGCGGCGGCTGCTCGGCCGTCCGCACGCGGTGTGGGGCGAGGTCGTGCGCGGGATGGCCCGGGGACGGGAGCTGGGCTTTCCCACCGCGAACCTGTCGCCGCAGCTGGAGGGCTTCGTGCCCGCCGACGGCGTCTACGCGGGCTGGCTCGTCGACGAGGGGTCGGCCGACGGGCTGCGCCCCGGCCTCCGGTACCCCGCGGCCATCAGCGTCGGCATCAACCCCACGTTCGACGACGTGCACGCGCGCCAGGTGGAGGCCTACGTGCTCGACGAGACCGACCTCGACCTCTACGGGCACCTGGTCGAGCTGCAGTTCGTCGCCCGGGTGCGCGGCATGGCGGCCTTCGACGACGTCGACGCCCTCGTCGCGCAGATGACCGCCGACGTCGCCGACGTCCGGCGCCTGCTCACCTGACCGGCCGCCGCGTCCCGCTTACAGGGCGAGGTGGCCGTAGTGCGGCTGAAACCCGTCGTCGGGCCCGGTTCGCCCTGTAAGCGGGACCACCGGGGCCGCTGCTGAGCCATCCCACGGGGCGTGCAGCCACCAGCGGCGCACGGACGCCGCGCAGTGCGGCTACACTGGGCGTGAAGGATCTCGTCGCCCCGATCGCCGCAGCTCGCCGAAGCGAGTACCCGCAGCCGGGAGGACCGTTCCTCGCCGAACCCGTCGCACGTCGCCCGCGTGCGGCGATCAGAAGCGGTCGCTTCGCGACCACGCCGGCGTATACCGGCCACACGCTCAGGAGGAGCATGCCGACCACGGCATCCACCGCGCAGAGGACTGCGCCGAACCGCAGAAGGACGTCGTCCGCGCGCCGCGACGAGGACGCGCCCCTCATCCCGATCCTCGCCCGCAAGGTGCGCGAGGTGGAGGCCAAGGCCCAGCGCGGCAAGCTCGGCCCCACGAACCGCGTGAAGTTCCAGGTCATCGCGTTCCTCGTGCGCGAGGAGCGCGCGAGGGTCCGCTCCGATGCGACCGTGGACCTCGCCGCCCGCACCGAGCTGCTCAAGCGCCTCGACGGGGTGGCGACGATCCTCGCCAAGACGGCGGCCCGCGACACCTCGCTGATCCACCTGCTCGAGGTCGACCAGGCGACCTCGCCGGTGGCGCGCCGCATGCGCCGGGACTGGCTGATCGAGTCGGGGGCGGAGCTCGCGCCCGACGAGCTGATCATCACGGATGCCGCGCCCGCGCCCGCAGCCCCGGTGGTGCCGCCCGCGCTGGCCGACCGCCAGGTCGTGCCGCCGCAGATCGAGGCCCGCCGCGAGGCCAACCCGTTCCTCGCCCCCGACTTGACGCTGCGCGCCCCCGCGGCCACGCCGCGCCGGAGGCTCGACGGCTGGGAGCTCATGCAGCCGCTGTACAAGGCGTTCGAGTCCGGCGCGGGCGGCGGCTCGGCCTCGATGGAGCTGCCCCCGGTGCCCGAGTTCGACCGGCTCTCGCCCAAGGGTCTGGAGGTCATGCCCCACCAGTCGCGGTTCCTGGAGGCCGTCCGTGCGGGTCATCGTTCGTTCCTGCTGGCCGACGAGCCGGGCCTCGGGAAGACCGCGGAGTCGGTGCTGGCGGCATCCGTCGCGAACGCCTATCCGCTCCTGGCGGTCGTCCCCAACGTCGTGAAGATGAACTGGGCGCGCGAGGTCGCGCGGTGGACGCCGCAGCGCAAGGCCACGGTCATCCATGGCGACGGCGAGACGATCGACGCGTTCGCGGACGTGTTCGTCGTCAACTACGAAGTGCTCGACCGGCACCTGTCGTGGCTGAGCTCGATCGGCCTGAAAGGCATGGTCGTCGACGAGGCGCACTTCATCAAGAACCTCGGCTCGCAGCGCTCGCAGAACGTGCTGGCGCTGGCCTCCCGCATCCGCGAGCAGGTGCGCGATCCGCTCCTGCTCGCCCTCACCGGCACGCCGCTGATCAACGACGTCGAGGACTTCGACGCGATCTGGCGTTTCCTCGGCTGGACCAACGGCGAGAAGCCCGGTCCCGAGTTGATGGCCAAGCTCGACGCCACCGGCCTCACCCCGGCCGACAAGGCGTTCTATCCCGAGGCGCGCGACGCGGTGATCTCGATGGGCATCGTGCGCCGCAAGAAGAAGGACGTCGCCCACGACCTCCCCGACAAGCTCATCGCGGATCTCCCGGTGGAGCTCGACGACGAGTTCGGCCGGTCGATCCAGCGCGCCGAGCGCGAGCTGGGACAGCGGCTGGCGGCGAAGTACCGGTCCATCCTCGAGGCGCGCGGCGACCGCGTGCGCATCGGCGAGGTCGACGAGGACATCGTCCGTCTCGTCGCGCAGGCCGAGCTGGAGGAGTCCAAGGCCGCCGGCACCGGCGCCGACAACGTCTTCACGATGGTGCGCCGGATCGGTCAGGCCAAGGCACTGCTGGCCGCCGACTACGCCGCGCAGCTGCAGCGCTCGGTCGGCAAGGTCGTGTTCTTCGCCAAGCACATCGACGTGATGGATGCCGCGGAGGCGCACTTCGCCTCCGTCGGGCTGCGCACGGTCTCGATCCGGGGAGACCAGACCACCCCCGCCCGGCAGCAGGCGATCGACGCGTTCGACAACGACCCGGGCGTCGCGATCGCGGTCTGCTCGCTGACGGCTGCGGGCGTGGGCGTGAACATGCAGGCCGCGTCCAACGTCGTGCTCGCCGAGCTGAGCTGGACCGCCGCGGAGCAGACGCAGGCCATCGACCGCGTCCACCGCATCGGTCAGGACGAGCCGGTCACGGCGTGGCGGATCATCGCCGCGCACACGATCGACACGAAGATCGCCGAGCTCATCGACGCCAAGCAGGGGCTCGCGCAGCGCGCTCTCGACGGCGTCGCTGTGGACCCGGCATCCAGCGACTCGGTGCAGCTGTCCGCCCTCATGCACCTGCTGCGCGAGGCGCTCGGGGCCGCGTAGCCCTGCGCGCTGCCTTCATCGGCCGGATGCCGCGAGGCGGACCTGCCGGGTGTCGTTCCACGGGATGCCGGCTGCCTCGAACGCGAGGAGAGCGGCGCCGCGGAGCGGGTCGAGCGCGGGTGCGACGATCGTCGCCGGCGCCTCGTCGCCGTCGGCGCGCAGGGCGGCGGCCAGCCTCCTGCGGAAGGCGGGGTCGGTGGCGACCGCGCCGGCGAGCGCGACCGGGGCGGGCCGCTCGCCGATCAGCGCGCTGAGCAGTCGAACCCCGCGAGCGGTCTTCTCCGCCAGGAAGCGGACCGTCCGGTCGGCCAGCGGCGATGTGTCGGCGGCGGCCGTGATCACGGGCGCGAGCGTGCCGTAGCGGGGCATGACATCCCGGCGCTCGAGTCGATCCGGGGGAGCGTCGGCTCCCGACCCGGGCCCGTTGGTCAGCCCGCACCGCTGCACTAGGGTCGGGTGTGGCAGCGTCGCCGTGACCGTCCACCACTTCGTACCCGAAGGACATCACCATGAAGATCGGCATCCTCACCAGCGGCGGCGACTGCCCGGGCCTTAACGCCGTCATCCGCGGCGTCGTGCTGCGCGGAACGACCTCGCACGACCTCGAGTTCGTCGGCATCCGCGACGGCTGGCGCGGCGTCGTCGACGGCGACTTCTTCCCGCTCACGCGGCACGAGGTCAAGGGCCTCGCCAGAAGCGGCGGCACGATCCTCGGCACCAGCCGCACCAACCCCTACGACGGACCGCGCGGCGGCGCGCAGAACGTGGCCAAGAACCTCGAACGGCACCGCGTCGACGGCATCATCGCGATCGGCGGCGAGGGCACGCTGGCCGCGGGCAACCGCCTGTACAACGACGGCATCAACGTCATCGGAGTGCCCAAGACGATCGACAACGACCTGCGCGCGACCGACTACTCGTTCGGCTTCGACACCGCGGTCAACATCGCCACCGACGCGATGGACCGCCTGCGCACCACCGGCGAGTCGCACCAGCGCTGCATGGTCGCCGAGGTGATGGGGCGGCACGTGGGCTGGATCGCGCTGCACTCCAGCATGGCCGCAGGGGCACACTCCCTGTGCATTCCCGAGGTGCCGATGACGATCGATGAGATCTGCAATCAGGTCACGAAGGCCCACGACCGCGGCCGCGCGCCGCTCGTGGTGGTCTCGGAGGGCTTCACGCTCAAAGGCATGGTCGAGGCATACAGCGACAAGGGGCTCGATGCGTTCAACCGGCCCCGGCTCGGCGGTATCAGCGAGGTGCTCGCGCCGGAGATCGAGCGCATCACGGGCATCGAGACACGTGCCACGGTGCTCGGCCACATCCAGCGGGGCGGATCGCCGTCCGCCTTCGACCGGGTGCTCGCCACGCGCCTGGGGCTGCACGCGGCCGACGCGGTCGTCGACGGCGCCTGGGGCAGGATGGTGGCCCTGCGCGGCACCGACATCGTCCGGGTGCCCTTCGCCGACGCCCTGGGCGAGCTCAACACGGTGCCGCTGGAGCGCTACCAGGAGGCCGCGGCCCTGTTCGGGTGACTCGCGGCGCTCAGGCCTGCGCCAGACCGAGCACGTCCAGGAGCCAGGCCAGCTCGAAGGCCCGCTCGCGCCACGCGTTGTAGCGGCCGCTCACGCCCCCGTGCCCGGCCGCGAGCTCGCACTTGAGCAGGGCGTCGGCACCGACCTCGCGCAGGCGTGCGACCCATTTGGCCGGTTCCACGTACAGCACGCGCGTGTCGTTGAGCGAGGTCACCGCCAGGATGCGCGGATACCGAACGCCTTCGCGCACGTTCTCGTAGGGCGAGTACGACTTCATGTAGGCGTACACCTCCGCGTCGTGCAGCGGATCGCCCCACTCGTCCCACTCGATCACGGTGAGCGGCAGCGACGGGTCGAGGATCGTCGTCAGGGCGTCGACGAACGGCACGTCGGCGAGGATGCCGGCGAACAGCTCCGGCGCGAGATTGGCGACCGCCCCCATCAGCAGGCCCCCGGCGGAACCGCCCTCGGCGACCAGCAGCTCGGGGGTCGTGTAGCCCTCCGCGACGAGGTGGCGCGCGCAGTCGACGAAGTCGGTGAACGTGTTGCCCTTGTGCAGGAGCTTGCCGTCCTCGTACCACCGCCGGCCGAGCTCTCCGCCGCCGCGCACGTGTGCGACGGCGAACACCACGCCGCGGTCGAGCATCGACAGCCGCGCCACCGAGAAGCCCGGCTCGATCGAGTGCTCGTACGAGCCGTACCCGTACAGTTGCAGCGGGCGGGGGGCGGCGCCGGGCTCGCCGGCCGAGCGCTTCCAGACGAGCGACACGGGCACCTGTGTGCCGTCGGCGGCCGGGGCCCACACGCGCGCCTGCCCGTACTGCCGCGGGTCGTAGTCGCCGAGGACGACCTGACGCTTGCGCAGCAGCAGCTCCCCGGTGGCGACGACGTAGTCGTAGACCGTGCCGGGTGTGACGAACGAGGCGTATCCCAGCCGGATCACCGGGGGAGCCCACTCGCCGTTCCCGCCGATGCCCGCGGAGTACAGCGGCTCGTCGAAGGCGAGCTCGGTCAGCGCGCCGGTGGGGTAGTCGAGCATGCCGAGGCGCGCCAGCCCGTCGCGGCGGAAACCCACCACGGCCCAGTCGCGGAAGGACGACACCCCCAGCAGCCGCCGGCCCGGCTCGTGCGGCAGGACGACCTGGCGTTCGCCGGCCGGGTCGGCCGCCGAGACCCTCACCAGCTCGAAGTCGAGCGCACCGTCGTTGTGCAGCACGAACAGCACGTCCTCGCCGTCGAGGACCGCGTGCGAGGCCGAGTACTCCACTCCCTCGCGTCGCGGCCACACCGGACGCGGCGCGGCGCGGAGGTCGGCGGCATCGACCAGCAGCTCCTCCGACGTGATCGAGGAGCCCACCTCGATCACGAGGTAGCGCTCGCTGCGGGTGAACCCGGCGCCCACCCAGTACCGCTCGTCGGGCTCGTGGTACAGCCGCGTGTCGGCGGCGACGTCGGTGCCGATCTCGTGCAGCCACACCGTGTCGGGCCGCCAGGCGTCGTCGACTGTCGTGTAGACCACGAACCGGCCGTCGGGAGAGAGCACGGCGCCGGCGAACGTCTCCGGGATCTCGTCGGGCAGCTCCGTTCCGGTGCGCAGGTCCCGCAGCCGCAGCGTGTAGCGCTCGTCGCCGTCGGTGTCGACGCCGTAGAGCAGCAGCGTCCCGTCGGAGGACACGTCGAACGTGCCGAGCGAGAAGAAGTCGTGCCCCTCGGCCTCGACGTTGCCGTCGAGCAGCACCTGCTCGCCGGGCACGTCCGCCTCGGTGCTGAGCTCGGGCGGGGTCCAGTCGTCGGGCGAAGCGAGCGGGGCGCGGCAGTGGATGCCGTACTGCTTGCCCTCGACGGTGCGCCCGTAGTACCACCAGTCGCCCTGTCGCGAGGGGACGGAGAGGTCGGTCTCCAGCGTGCGGCCCTTGATCTCCTGGAAGATCCGCTCGCGGAGCGCCTCGAGGTGGGCGGTGCGCGCCTGGGTGTGACGGTTCTCCGCCTCCAGGTGGGCCCGCACGTCGGCGTCGTCCTTGGCGCGCAGCCACTCGTAGCGGTCCACCACCTCGTCGCCGTGGTGACGGCGCACGACGGGTCGCGCGGCGGCGACGGGCGGGGAGTCGGATGCCGCGGTGCCGGCCTGTTCGTTCGTCACCGCTCCACGCTAGCCGAGCTCTCAGGGAGGGGTACTGCGCACCCAGGATGATGTGCGAGGATTTGTGTGTTCCGGGTTGCCGGAGCCTGAAGCCACGGTGAACTGTTCGTTCGCACCGCCGATCTCGTCGGCATCCTCTTTCGACACAAAACGGAAAGCGAACAGTGGAAACCGCTGTCTTGATCGTGCTGCTGGTCATCGCACTGGCCCTGTTCTTCGACTTCACGAACGGGTTCCACGACACCGCGAACGCGATGGCGACCCCCATCGCCACCGGGGCCTTGAAACCGCGCACGGCGGTGATGCTGGCCGCCGCCCTGAACCTCGTGGGCGCCTTCTTGTCCACGGAGGTGTCCAAGACGGTCTCGCACGGCATCATCCGCGAGGACCAGATCAGCCCGGAGGCGTTCCTGCCGCTCATCTTCGCCGGCCTGATCGGCGCGATCACGTGGAACATGCTCACGTGGCTGCTGGGGCTTCCCTCCAGCTCATCGCACGCGTTGTTCGGTGGACTCATCGGCGCCTCGATGGTGGGGGCGGGCGTGCTCTCGATCGACTTCGGCGTGGTGCTCGGCAAGGTGGTGCTGCCGGCGCTGATCGCACCGGTGACCGCGGGGGTCATCGCCTTCGCCGCCACGCGGGTGGCCTATGCGCTCACCCGCCGGGACGACAACAAGCCGGACGGGCGGGACGGGTTCCGCTGGGGTCAGATCTTCACTTCGTCGCTGGTCGCCCTCGCGCACGGCACGAACGACGCGCAGAAGACGATGGGCGTCATCACCCTGGCCCTGGTCATGGCCGGCTGGCAGAGCAGCGCCCACACCGAGCCGCAGGTGTGGGTCATCTTCGCGTGCGCCATCACGATCGCCCTCGGCACCTACATGGGGGGGTGGCGCATCATCCGCACGCTCGGCAAGGGGCTGACCGACGTCAAGCCGGCGCAGGGGTTCTCTGCCGAGACCTCCACGGCCTCGACGATCCTCGCCTCCAGCGCGCTGGGCTTCGCCCTGTCGACGACGCAGGTGGCGTCGGGGTCGGTGATCGGCTCGGGACTCGGCCGGCGCGGCTCGAAGGTGCGGTGGGGGACGGTCGGTCGCATCACGATCGGCTGGGTGCTGACCCTGCCCGCCTCCGCGGCGGTGGGGGCGTTCGCCGCACTGCTGGTGGTCTGGCTCGGGATGTGGGGCGTGCTGCTGGATGCCGTGATCGCCATGGCGATCATCCTCTTCCTGTTCTGGCGCTCCCGGGTCAACGAGGTCAACGCGCACAACGCGATGAGCGAGGTCGCCGACTCCGCCCTGGCCGTCAAGGTCAAGCGCTCCGCGCCGAAGGGGGGATCGCGGCGATGACCGTGTCGATCGACTGGCTGGCCTTCGTGCAGGTGTTCGCGGCGGCGCTGGCGGGCGCGCTCCTGGTCGTGGGGTTCTATGCGATCGGACTGCGCCTGCTCGTGCGCGGCGGCCGACCGCCCGTGGTGGCGCCTGCGGAGTTCACCGACGCGATCACGGTGATCACCGAGAAGGAGGCCCAGCGGGCGGCCAAGGCCGCTGCGAAGGCCGCCAAGAAGAGCCCGCTCACCGAGGGGCAGAAGCGTGTGGCGCTGGTGGGCGCCTACGGCTCGTTCGGCCTGTGCGCCCTGGCGGTGCTCGCCGGCATCGTGATCATCGTCCTCGGCCGCTGACCGTCGCGCGCGCCGGCGGGCGCGGCCTAGGCTGGCCGCATGCAGCCCGTGCAGTTCGGCGTGCACCCGCCCGCCCGGCGGGTCCTCGTCCACCTGAGCGACACCCATCTGCTCGGCGACGGGACCGCGCTGGGTGGTCGCTTCGACGTCGTCGCGAACCTCCAGGCCGCGCTGGATGCGCTCGAGCGACTCGAGGTGCGCCCCGACGCGATCGTGTTCACCGGAGATCTCGCCGACGTCGGCGACGAGGCGGCCTACCACCGGCTGCGGGCGGCCGTCGAGCCGGTCGCCGAGCGCCTCGGCGCCCCGATCGTGTGGGTCGCCGGCAACCACGACGAGCGGTCGGCGCTGCGCCGTGCGCTGCTCGATGCCGCGCCCACCGAGGAGCCGGTCACCGGGGTGTGGGACCTCGGCGGCCTGCGGCTGATCGCGCTCGATTCGACCGTGCCCGGCTGGCACCACGGCGACCTCGACGCCGCGCAGCGGGAGTGGCTCGGCGAGGTGCTCGCCGAGCCCGCGCCGCTGGGCACGCTCCTGGCCATGCACCACCCGCCGCTTCCCTCGCACGTGCCGCTGTTCGACATCCTGGAGCTGCGCCATCAGGAGGAGCTGGCCGAGATCGTGGCGGGCAGCGACGTGCGCGGCATCCTCGCCGGCCACCTGCACTACTCCATGAGCGGAACGTTCGCGGGGGTGCCGGTGAGCGTCGCGGCGGCCACGTGCTACACGATGAACCTGCAGCGCCCCGCGGAGCGCGTCAACGGCATGGATGCCGGGCAGTCGTTCCACCTCGTGCACGTCTACGACGACACGATCACGCACAGCGTCGTGCCGCTTGTCCAGGCGCCCACCGGCGACGTGTTCTCGGCGGAGTGGGTCGCGCGCATGGCCGCGCTCACCCCCGACGAGCGCCTGGAGGCGTTCTCGCGCAAACGGTGACGGCGCCCCTGCCGCCGTTAGGCTGGAAGCGCACCAGCCCACGGTGTCAGACCGATGAGGACGTTCACGAATGACACAGGACGCGACGACGCGCACCCGTACCGAGACCGATTCCCTGGGGTCCCTGGCGATCCCCGACGACGCCTATTGGGGCATCCACACCGCCCGGGCCCTGGAGAACTTCCCGATCTCCCGACGGCCGATCTCGGTGTACGCCGACCTCGTGCGGGCGCTCGCGATGGTCAAGCAGGCCTCGGCGCGCGCGAACCGCGACATCGGGGTGCTCGATCCCGAGCGCGCCGACCTCATCGACCGCGCCTCGCAGCGCGTGATCGACGGGGAGTTCCTCGACCAGTTCGTCGTCGGGGTCATCCAGGGCGGGGCCGGCACGTCGACGAACATGAACGCGAACGAGGTGATCACCAACATCGCGCTGGAGCTCGCCGGCCGCGAGAAGGGCGACTACGCCTACCTGTCGCCGATCGACCACACCAACCGCAGCCAGTCCACCAACGACGTCTACCCGACCGCCGTGAAGATCGGGCTGAGCCTGGATCTGCAGACCCTGCTGGAGGAGCTCGATCTGCTGCGCCAGGCGTTCCTCGTCAAGGCCGACGAGTTCCACGACATCCTCAAGATCGGCCGGACCCAGCTGCAGGATGCCGTGCCGATGACCCTCGGCCAGGAGTTCCACGGCTTCGCGACCACCCTCGGGTACGACCACCAGCGGCTCACCGAGAACGCCCACCTGCTGTTCGAGGTCAACATGGGGGCGACGGCGATCGGCACCGGGATCACGACGCATCCGGCCTATGCGCCCGCGGTGCTGCGGCACCTGCGCGAGATCTCCGGGCTCGACCTCGCCACCGCCGCCGATCTGGTCGAGGCCACCAGCGACACCGGGTCGTTCATGTCGTTCTCGGCCTCGCTCAAGCGCAACGCGATGAAGCTGTCGAAGATCTGCAACGACCTGCGCCTGCTCTCCAGCGGCCCCCAGGCAGGGCTCGGCGAGATCAACCTGCCCGCGCGGCAGGCAGGCTCGAGCATCATGCCCGGCAAGGTGAACCCGGTGATCCCCGAGGTCGTCAACCAGGTCGCCTATGCGGTGGCGGGTGCCGACCTCACCGTCACGATGGCCGCCGAGAGCGGCCAGCTGCAGCTGAACGCCTTCGAACCGGTGATCGCGCACTCGATCTTCCAGTCGATCACGTGGATGCGCCGTGGCATGCACACGCTGCGGGTGAACTGCGTCGAGGGCATCACGGCCAACCGCGACCGCCTCGGCGCGATGGTCGGCTCGTCCGTGGGCGTCGTGACCGCGCTGACCCCGTTCATCGGGTACGCGGCGGCGGCCGCGCTCGCGAAGACGGCGCTGCTCACGCACCGTAGTGTCGCCGACCTCGTGGTGGAGGCGGGCCTGATGTCGCGCGAGGAGGTCGACAAGCAGCTGTCCCCGGCGCGTCTTTCCGGGCTGGAGACGGTGACGCAGGCGATCCCGATCGTGCAGGCCGCCGAGAACCTCGTCGAGGGATGAGCGCCGCGCCGCGCGCGCGTCTTTGCGCCGTGCGCGTCGGGTCGGTAGCGTGCACGTGCCGGGGGGAACCGGCCCAGAGCCTGAGGAGGGCACCATGACAGATCCGCAGACACCGAACCAGCCGCCGCCGTACGACCCTGCGGCATCCGCACCGTCGGCCTACCCGCCGCCGCCCGCGTACACAGCCGCACCGCCGGCGTATCAGCCCCCGCCGCCGGCGTACACCGGCTCGGGGCCGGTTCCCGGACGCACCCTCGGGATCGTGGCGTTCGTCCTGTCGTTCTTCGCTCAGCTGTTCGGCCTGATCCTGGGGATCGTCGCGCTCGTGCAGAGCCGCAAGGCCGGCGCGAAGAACGGATTCGCGCTGGCGGCGATCATCATCAGCGCGGTGCTGGGGGTCGTGGGCATCGTCGTCGGCATCTCCCTGCTCGTCTACTTCGCCGACCTCGGCAATCAGGTGGCGCAGCAGTGCGGCCCGGGCGGTTCCGGCGTCGTGGAGGTGTGGGGTCAGCAGGTCCCGTGCTCGGAGATCGAGGGCTGACCCGCCTCCCCTCCCGCCTCCCTTCCCGCCGACCCTCCCGCCGACCCTCCCGCCGACCCTCCCGCCGAGTCACTGCTCTACACGCGAGTCACTGCGCTGGAGGCCAGTGATTCGACGCCGAAGCAGTGACTCGCGGGGATAAGGGCTCGGCAGGCAGTGACTCGTGGGGGGGTGGTGGCTCGGCAGGGCAGGGACCGGACGGGTGCGGGGCCGGGTCAGGCGGCGGATGCCGTCAGCACGGCGCGGACGGACGTGCTGCGCCGGCGGGCCACCACGACGACCGTCGCGGCGAAGGCCACGATCGACCACGCGAGCAGACCCGCCAGGGCGGCCCCGGCCCCTCCGGCGGGGGTGAGGGCGGTGAGCATCGCGCGGTAGGCGGGCGCCGTCGGCATGAGGTCGGCGACCCCGACGATAAAGCCGGGCACGGTCGACACCACGCCGGTGGCCACGGCGAGCACGCCCACGAGTGCGGCGACCCAGCGCCCCGCGCCTTCGAAGACGGCCACGAACCCCTGGTGCACGATCGCGAAGACCACGCCGGTCACGGTGGTGACCCCGGCGAAGGCGACCCAGGTCGCGCCGTCGTAGGCTGCCGCGAGCTGCACGACGCAGGCGACGAGGAGGCCCTGCAGCGCGCCGATCCCGGCGGCGGGGGCGAGCGCGCGCAGGGCCAGCACGATCGAGGGACGCCGCGAGGAGAGCACGCCGCGCGGCACGGCGCGCAGCGCCACGAAGGTCGCGAGCCCGCCGAACCACAGCGCGAGCGTGGCCAGCAGCGGAATGGCGGAGGCGCCGAAGAAGTCGGAGCCGACGCCCTCGGTGGTCACCGGGCGGGCGACGACCTCGGCGAGGCGGTCGGCCTCGCTCTCGGTGTACGAGGGCACGGAGCCTGCCGCGGTGGACAGTCCGTCGGCGAGGGAGTGCGTGCCGTCGGCGAGCCGGCTCGCCCCGGTGCCGAGCTCCGCGGTGCCGGTCGCGAGCGTGCCGAGCCCGTCGGCGAGGGTCTGCGACCCGCTCGCGAGCTGTCCTGCGCCATCGGCGAGCTGGCCGGCCCCGCTGGAGAGCGACCGCGCTCCGGCCGCGGACTGGTCGATGCCCGCGGCGAGCGGAGTCATGCCCGTGGCGAGCTGGCCTGCGCCGTCGGCGAGCTGCCCGGCGCCGTCGGCGAGACTGCGCGCTCCGGCCGCGGACTGGTCGATGCCGGCCGCGAGCGGAGTCATGCCGTCGGCGAGCTGCGCGGCGCCGTCAGCGATGGCGTTCAGCTGGGCGGCGAAGCCGGCCGGCGCCTCGACCGCGAACTGCTGCAGCCCGCCGGAGGCATAGCCCGCATCGGTGGCCGCTCCGGCCGCGGTCTGCGCGGCGGTGCCGGTGGAGGCCGCGGCGGCGCCGAGCCGGGCGCAGAACTCCGCGGTGGCGCCGGAGGCGACGCAGTCGCTCGCGAGCGCGCCGAGGTCGACGGCGACCGCACCGATCGCCCCGGCCGTGTTCGCCGAGCCGGTGGCCGCGTTCGCCGCGTAGTCCAGCAGCGCCTGCGGCACGATGCCGTCCGCGACCAGCTGCGCCGCCCCGGCACGGGTCTGATCGGCCAGCCGGGTCGCGCCGTCCTGCGCCGTGCGGGTGCCCGCGGCGAGCGCATCGAGCCCGGTGGCCAGCTGCGCGGCGCCGTCGCCGAGGCCCTGCGCGCCGGTGACCAGCTGTCCCGCTCCCGAGGCGGCCGTGCGGGTGCCCGCGCCGAGCGCGTCGAGTCCCGTCGCCAGCTGTCCGGCGCCGTCGCCGAGGCCCTGCGCGCCGGTGGCGAGCTGACCGGCCCCGCCGGGGAGCTCGGCGGCTCCGTCGGCCGCTCCCGAGGCGCCCTCGGCCAGCTGCGCGACGCCGTCGGAGAGGCTCGTAGCCCCGCCGGCGAGGTCGTCGGCGCCCTCGGCGGCCTCGCCGAGGCTGTCGCCGAGGGTCGTGAAGCCGAGGTACACGTTCTCCAGGTAGGTCGCCGACAGCTGCTCGCCCATGAGCGACGCCGCCGTCTGCGTGACCTGGGCGGTGATCGCGTCGTCGACGATGCGGCTGTCCGGCGGCGTCTGCACCGAGATCGTGGCGCGCTGCGGGGTGCCGCCGGGCGCGGTCGAGGTGGCCGCGGCGGAGAACTCCGCGGGGATGGTCACGACCGCGTCGTACGTGCCGTCGGCTAGTCCCTCCGCGGCATCCGTCTCGTTCGAGATCGTCCAGGTGAGGTTGCTGGGCTCGTCGTCGGAGCCCTCGATCAGCCCCGCGGTGAGCTGGCGGCCGAGCGGGACGTACTGCCCGTCGATGGTGACCGGATCGTCGTCGTTCACGATCGCCGCGCGGATGCCGTCGAGCCGCTCCACCGGGTTGTCGAGGGCCACGACGAGGATGCCGCCCACCAGGACCGGCAGCAGCACCACGCCCAGGAGCGTGAGCCATGTGACCGGCCGGCGGGTGCGGGCGCGTTCGAGGGAGAGGGTCATGCGATCACCTGCGTTGCGGGTTCGGGGGCGTGAAGTTCGAGCGGGGTGACGTCGGGGCGGCGGGCCTCGGCGAGGATCGGGAGGACGGCGCCTTCGCGCTGTGCCGTGACGACCAGCGTGAAGGGCGAGCGGGCGTCGCCGCGCCGGTCCCCGGCGGCGTCGCGCAGCAGGGCGGCCGCCTGGTCGCGGTCGGCGCCGTGCAGGGTGTCGAGCCCGTCCACGGCGAGCAGGCGCGGGTCGCCGGCGAGGGCGCGGCGCAGCTGCGCGACCGGATCGTCGGCGCCGGCCAGGAGGGCGACGCCCACGTGCGCGCGCACCCAGGGTGCGCGGCCCGGGAGCAGGTGCCCGGCGACGCGCAGGCGTCCCTCGACGGGGTCGAGGCGGCCGGCCACCATGAGGACGAACGCGCGCCCGGCGCGCGGGTCGGCGGAGGTCGCCAGCAGGGTGCCGCCGTCGGCGACGCGGAACGAGGCGCCGGCGAACAGCATGAGCCCCTGGTCGCCCACGGCGAGGTCGTCGCCGGCGAGCGGTCCGCGGAAGCCGTCGCCGGGCCAGTCGGCGAGCGCGCGCTCGCGTTCGACGGCCTCGCCCTCGATGTCGACGTGCGGGAGCGCGCGTTCCAGCCGGCGCGGCATGCGCCACGCGCGGTCGCCGAGGAGGGCCATGACCGCGGGGACGAGGGTCATGCGCACGAGGAACGCGTCGATCGCGATGCCGGCGGCAAGACCCAGCGCGATCGGCTTGATCGACGAGTCGCCCTCGGGGATGAACGCGGCGAACACGGCGAACATGATGACTGCGGCGGCCACGACGACGCGGGCGGATGCCGTGAAGCCGGTGCGGACGGCCCCGATCGCGCTCGCGCGGTCGGCGCGCCCGCCCCGTGCGCGGCGGGCGTGCACGTAGTCCTCGCGCATGCGCGAGACGAGGAAGACCTGGTAGTCCATGGCGAGGCCGAACAGCACTCCCATCAGGATGATCGGCATGAAGCTGATCACGGGGCCGGTGCGGTGCACGTGCAGCAGGTCGGCGAACCAGCCCCACTCGAACACGGCGGCGACCACCCCGAACGAGGCGGCGACCGACAGCAGGTAGCCGAGGGCTGCGGTGACCGGCACCCACAGCGAGCGGAACACGATCGTCAGGAGCACGAGCGAGAGGCCCACGACGAACACGCCGAACGGCAGCAGAGCGGCGCCGAGCCGGTCGGAGATGTCGATTCCGACCGCGGTGAACCCGGTGACCTTGAGGTCGACGTCGTACTCGTCCTGGAGCCGGTCGTGGAGGGCGCGCAGGTCGCGCACGAGCTGCGCGGTGGCCGGGTCGTCGGGCGCGGTCTCGGGCACGATCTGGATGAGCCCGGTGTCGGCGGTCTCGTTCGGGGTGGCCAGGACCACCTCTTCGACGCCGGGCACGCGCTCGACCTCGGCCTTGAGGTCTGCCATGAGACCCAGCGGGTCGGTCGAGGTGACGATCGTGCCGGTCATGATGAGCGGACCGTTCGAGCCCGGGCCGAAGTGCTCGGCGACGAGGTCGTAGGCCTGCCGCGCCTCGCTCGTGGTCGGCTGCATGCCCGCGTTCGGCAGCGCCAGCCGCAGGCTCGCGGCCGGGATGGCGGCGATGCCGAGCACGCCCACGACCGCGATCGCGACGACGACCGGATGCCGCGTGACCCCGCGCACCCAGCGCTCGCCGCGCGTGCGGGCCGCACGGGGGCGGCGGCTGGGTCGCACGCGCCGGGGGCGACCGACCACGCGACCGCGGACGAATCCGAGGAAGGCGGGGGTGAGGGTGATGGCGACGACCACGGCGATCGCCACGGCGACCGCGGCGGCGACCCCCATCGTGGTGAGGAACGGGATGCCGGCGAAGCTCAGTCCCACCAGCGCGATCAGCACGGTGACCCCGGCGAACACCACGGCCGAGCCGGCGGTGCCGGTGGCGCGGGCCGCGGACTCCTCGGGGTCGGTGCCGGCGCGCACCTGGTCCTGATGTCGGGCGACGATGAAGAGGGCGTAGTCGATGCCGACGGCGAGCCCCAGCATGATGGCCAGCAGCGGCGTCGTGGACGAGACCGAGGCGAACGCCGTCGCGGCGAAGATGAGCGCGATCGCCAGCCCCACCCCGATGAGGGCGGATGCGAGCGGGAACCACGCCACGGCGATCGAGCGGAACGCCACGATGAGCACGAACAGCGCGATGAGCACGCCGACGGCCTCGGTCGGGGTGATGCTCGGCACCGAGGTGGAGAACAGGTCGCCGCCGATCGCCACCTCGGCCTGGTCGGGAAGGGTCGTGCGCAGCTCCTCGGCGACCTCGCGCAGCGCGGTCTTGGTCGCCGGGGGCACGTCGGTGGCGCTCCCGTCGAACTGGAGGCGCACGATCGCGGCGCGCTCGTCGTCGGAGACGAGGCCCGAGACCAGCTCGTCGAAGGGGTCGGTGACCGCGAGCACGCCGTCCAGGTCGCTCAGGGCGTCGACGGTGTCGGCGATGCCGTCGGTGTACGGGCTCTGATCGACCCGCTCGGAGGGGGTGGCGACCACGATCAGCTGCGCGCTCGTGCCGCTGGCCTGCGGGAAGGTGCGCGAGAGCAGCCCGAGGCCCTCCTGGGCCTCGGTGCCGGGGATCGAGAAGGCGTTGTCGGTGCCCTTGGCGAGCACCGCCGCACCGCCTCCGGCAAGGGCGAGCAGGAGCAGCCACGAGACCAGCACGCGCCACGGGTGGCGGTACGACCAGCGGCCGAGGGAGAAGAGCAGGGTGGACACGGGCGCTCCAGGCGATCTCGGGACGTTCGATACAACACTGTATCGGATACATCGGTGTACTGTAATGCCGATGAGCGAGACCACCCATGGCACGTCGCGGCGACGCGAGCAGACGCGCGCGCGCCTGCTCGAGGCCGCGCACGAGGTGTTCGGCGAGGTGGGGATGGATGCGGCATCCGTCGAGGCGATCTGCGAGCGCGCCGGCTTCACGCGCGGCGCCTTCTACTCCAACTTCGAGTCGAAGGACGAGCTGTTCCTGGCCCTGGTCACCCGGCTCGCCGAGGACAAGCTCGACGAAGTCGCCGGCCGGGTGCGCGAGATCGGCCCCGACGACATGACCGATCTCACCGCGCTCGTCCACCGGGTCGTGGGCGCCTCGTTCGGCGCGAAGATGGAGCCTCAGCTGATCAGCGAGATCCGCACCCAGGCGCTGCGCGACCCGCGCATGGCCCAGGCCTACCTGGTCTGGCAGTCCGCGATGCGCGAACGTGTCGCGGGCATCATCGGCCACGTCGTCGACGTCTACGGCATCCGGCTGCGGCTCCCCGTCGACGACGTCGCCCAGCTCCTGGTCGACGTCTCGGACGACACGTGCGTGCGCGCCACGATCGAGGGCCGCTCGGCGGCGGAGATCGGCACCGTGCTCAACGACCGGCTCGGGCGCCTGGTCGGAGCCCTCGAGGAGTCCTGACCGCCGGCGGCGCGCGGGTCGGCGTCAGTGCGCGCCGTCGGCGAGCAGCGCATGGCAGCGGCGCAGGCGCGCGAGCCACCAGTCGCGGCGTGCGGCAGGTGCGGCGTGACGGACCAGCGCGACGGGATCGGCGACCACCCGTTTCACCGCCAGCGCGCCCTCGCGCGGGAGCAGCGGGTCGGCGACCACGTCGGCGGCCAGGAGCGCGGCCGTGCCGAGCCCGGCGTCGAACGCCGGCTCGGGGAGGGCGGCGGCCAGGGCGAGCCCCATCGACAGGCCGACGCTCGTCTCCAGCGCGCTGGAGACGACGGCGGGAAGGCCCGCCGCGGCCACGAGCTCGCGGGCGCGGCGCACCCCGCCCAGGGGCTGGGCCTTGACGACGAGCAGGTCTGCGGCGCCGGCACGGGCCACCGCGAGCGGGTCGTCGGCCTTGCGCACGCTCTCGTCGGCCGCGATCGGCACGTCCATGTAGTGCGTGCGCCGGCGCAGCTCGGCGAGCTCGGCCACGCTCGCGCACGGCTGCTCGACGTACTCCAGGTCGAACTCCGCCAGCGCGTGCAGGGCGTGCTCGGCCTCGTCGAGGCTCCAGGCGCCGTTGGCGTCGATCCTGATCCGGCCCTCCGGCCCGAGCACGGTCCGCACGGCCCGCACGCGCGCGACGTCGTCGGCGAGGCGCTGCCCGGGCTCGGCCGCCTTGACCTTGGCCGTCCGGCATCCGGCGAAGCGTGCCAGGATGCCGGGGACGTCGGCCGCGGCGACCGCGGGCACCGTCGCGTTGACGCGGACCTCGGTGCGCAGCGCCTTCGGCTGCTCGTTCCAGCCGAAGTCGATCGCCGCGGCGAGCCAGGTCGCCGCCTCGGCGTCGCCGTACTCGGTGAACGGTGAGAACTCGGTCCAGCCCGCCGGGCCCTCCAGCAGCATCGCCTCGCGCACGTCGATGCCGCGGAACCGTGTCGCCAGCGGCAGGGCGACCACGTGGGCGCGAGCGAGGAGGTCGCCGACGGCGGGGAGAGCGCTCATGCGACGCGCTGTCCGCACATCCCGCACACCCCGGTGGCGGGCACCTCGACGAAGCAGTCGGGGCACAGCGCCGCCGGCCGGTCGGGGACCGACGGCCGGGGCGCGCGGGGGAGGCGCGGTGACGAGCCCGGGCGGCGGGCGGTGGGGGCCGGCGCCGCGGGTCGCGGGGCGTGGGCGCTGCAGTAGAAGCGTACGAAGCCGGCGGGATTGTGCGGATGCCGGTGCTTCACGGCCCACAGCCGCGCGCGGGGCAGGGGCGCGGCATCCGCCGGACACCCGGCGCACCGGGCGGGGTCGCCCGCGGCCACGTCGGTGGCGGGCACGGGCGTGTCGAACGGCAGCTCCTCGCGCCAGTCGGAGGACGTCCTGATCCTCATCCGCCGTCCTCTCCGGCGGCCCGTCCGCCCGTCCGCCCGTCAGTCACGATACGCCCCCGGGCGTCGTCGGCGAGACGGCTCTTGACTATAGTGTGTGAGACACAGTAGCGTGTGAGGCATGAGCGAGACTCAAGCCCTCGAGACGCACCTGCAGGAGCTGCGCCGCGGCACGGTCGTGCTCGCCTGCCTCCGACTGCTGAACGAGCCCGGTTACGGGTACGGGCTGCTGGAGGAGCTCACCGCACGCGGTTTCGACACCGACGCCAACACGCTCTACCCGCTGCTGCGTCGCCTGGAGAAGCAGGGCCACCTCGTCAGCCGGTGGAACACGGATGAGGCGCGACCGCGCAAGTTCTATCGCACGAGCGCGGCCGGCATGCGCCTGGCCGTCGAGCTCACCGCCGAGTTCGCCGCCATCGCCGCGGCGATCGACACCCTCCCGACGATCGACACTCTCCCCGAGGAGGCATCATGAACCCGACCGTCATCGACCGCTACGTCGACACGGCGATGCGCACCGTGCCCGAGAAGCAGCGCGCCGATCTTTCCGCGGAGCTGCGCACCCTGATCGCCGACCAGGTCGACGCACGCGTCGAGTCCGGCGAGGCGCCGGATGCCGCCGAGAGCGCGGTGCTCACCGGCCTCGGCGACCCCGATCAGCTCGCCGCGGGCTACACCGGTCGCCCGCTCCACCTGATCGGGCCTCGGTACTTCCTCACCTGGCGGCGGCTGCTGAGGGCGTTGCTGTGGATCGTGCTGCCGTGCGTGACGATCGTCGTCACGCTCGGCGCGGCGCTCAGCGGCGCGGGGCCGGGTGAGATCGCCGGGGCGGTCGCCGTGGCGCTGGGCCACGCCGTCGTGCACATCGGATTCTGGACGACGCTCGTGTTCGCGATCATCGAGCGTGCGACGCCGAGCGATCGGCGTGGCGTGGTGCGATCGTGGACGGTGGACGACCTCCCGGAGCCCCGTCTGACCAGCGTGAGCGCCATCGACGTCGTCGGCGCGGTGCTGCTGCGCGTGGGCTTGGCCGGCTATCTCCTGTTCGACCACTTCGTCCTCCCCACCCTCAGCTCGCCCAACATCGACGCCGGGGTGTCCCTGTTCGCCGCCGGACTGTGGCCGGGCTGGCTGATGTTCCTGTTCGTCGTCATGGCGCTGGACATCGCGCTCGTGATCGTCGTGTGCATCGTGGGCAGATGGACGCCCGCGCTGGCGACCGTGCGCGCCGTGCTGACCACCGTCGCCGTCGTTCCGGCGATCTGGCTGCTCGTGACGGGCCGGCTGATCAACCCCGAGACGTTGACGATGCTCCAGGACGTGCCCGACAGCGGCGTCGCCTTGACTGTCATGACGGTCGTGACGGCGTTCGGGCTCGCCGCCGTGGCCGCGTGGCACACCTACTTCACCTTCAGCAAGGCCCGGCGCTGAGCCGGTCTCGCCGCGCCTGTGCCCACGGCATCCGGATCCACGACCCGTTCCGTGAACGCGGCTCGTCCGCCCCATAGGCTGGGCGTCATGGTCTCCGAGCTGTTCGACCCGGCCGAGTGGATGCCGGCACCCGGCGCCGACGCGTACACCGACATCACCGCGCACGTCTCGCGCGACGGCCGCATCGCCCGCGTCGCGTTCGACCGGCCCGAGGTGCGCAACGCCTTCCGCCCCCGCACCGTCGATGAGCTGTACCGCGCGCTCGACCTCGCCCGGCAGGACCCGCGGATCGGCGTGGTGCTGCTCACCGGCAACGGCCCGAGCCCGAAGGACGGCGGCTGGGCGTTCTGCTCCGGCGGCGACCAGCGCATCCGCGGGCGCGACGGATACAAGTACAGCGACTCAGAGGCGTCTATCGCCGATCCTGCGCGGGCGGGGCGGCTGCACATCCTCGAGGTGCAGCGGCTCATCCGGTTCATGCCCAAGGTCGTGATCGCGGTGATCCCGGGCTGGGCGGCCGGCGGCGGGCATTCGCTGCACGTCGTGTGCGACCTGTCGATCGCGTCGGCAGAGCACGGCCGGTTCAAGCAGACCGATGCCGACGTGGGCTCGTTCGACGCCGGGTACGGCTCGGCGTACCTGGCGCGGCAGACGGGGCAGAAGCTCGCGCGCGAGGTGTTCTTCCTCGCCGAGGAGTACTCGGCCCAGCGCGCGTACGAGATGGGCGCGGTCAACCGGGTGGTGCCGCACGCCACGTTGGAGAAGGAAGCTCTCGCGATGGCGCGGACGATCCTGACGAAGTCGCCGACGGCGATCCGCATGCTGAAGTTCGCCTTCAACGCGGTGGACGACGGCCTGGTCGGGCAGCAGGTGTTCGCGGGCGAGGCGACGCGGCTCGCGTACGGCACCGACGAGGCGGTCGAGGGCCGCGACGCGTTCCTGCAGAAGCGCGAGCCGGACTGGTCGCCCTTCCCGTACCACTTCTGACCCGGACGATGATCGTGGCCGTGTCTGCACCTCCGCCCCTGCTTCCGCCCCTGCCCAAGCCCTCGCGAGACCTCTCGTTTGCACCGTTTCAGCGCCGAAACCGTTGCAGACGTGAGGTTTCGCGACGTGCGGGGTGGGCATGAGGCTCGAACCGGTGCGCGGCGACGGGGCGCGAGAGGTGCTGCGGGCGCTGCGGAGCGCGATCCACGGCGCGGGCCCGGCGGTGGCGCTCGGCGGTACGGCGACGGCGCGGACTTCGGCTGCCGGCTGGACGGGGGGCGGCTCGGGTTCGTCGCAGACATCGGATGCCGGATCGACGAGCCTCGGCGAGCGTACGACCGGCGAGGTCCCGGCGGGCACCGCGGTCGTGCTCGCGACCTCCGGATCCACCGGACACCCCAAGCGCGTCGTGCTGAGCCGCAGCGCGCTCACCGCGAGCGCATTGGCGACCGCCGCCCGCATCGGAGAGGGCGCGTGGCTGCTGGCGCTGCCGGCGACCTATATCGCCGGGGTCCAGGTGCTGGTGCGGGCGATCGTCTCCGGGCGCGAGCCCGCGGTGCTCGCCGGCCGCTTCTCGCCGCAGGCCTTCGCCGCCGCCGCCGCGACGATGGCCTCCAGCGAGCGGGGCGAGCGCGTGCCGGCCTACACCTCGCTCGTGCCCGCACAGCTGCAGACGCTGCTGGATGCCGCGGATGCCGGCATCCGCACCGGGCTGACCTCGTTCGAGACCGTGCTCGTCGGGGGGCAGTCTCTCGCCCCGGCTCTGCGCGAACGGGCCGAGCGGGCCGGTGTGCGGCTCGTGCGCACGTACGGCTCGTCCGAGACGAGCGGCGGCTGCGTCTACGACGGCGTCGCGCTCGACGGCGTCGGGATGCGCATCGTCGACGGCGAGGTGCAGCTGAGCGGGCCGACGCTCGCCGACGGCTATCTCGACGACCCGGAGCGGACGGCATCCGTCTTTCCGTGCGATGCCGACGGCACCCGCTGGTACCGCACCGGCGATGCCGGCGAGGTCTCCGGCGGCGTGCTGCGGGTGACCGGTCGCCTCGACAACGTCATCGTCTCCGGCGGGGTGAACGTCTCCCTCGACCGGGTGGAGCAGGTCGTGCGGACCGTGCCGGGGCTGGAGCACGCCGTCGTGGTCGCGGTGCCCGACGAGCGCTGGGGGGAGGCGTCGGTGATCGTCGTGCCCGGCGGCGCGCTCGCAGGCCGGGAGCCCGCGGCACTCGCGGCGGCGCGCACGGCCGTCGCCGCGGCCCTCGGCGCGCCGGCACGCCCGGCCCGGCTCGTCGCGGTGGACGCGGTGCCGGTGCTTGCGAGCGGCAAGCCCGACCTGCCGGCGCTCCGCCGGATCGCGGGCTCGGCCCTACCCCGTTCATAATTCAGGCAATTCGGGCCTTTGCGGCCGGATACGGGGCTTGGACCGGCGATCAGCCTGAGTTACGCGCAGGATCGTGGGTGTGAGCGCGACACCGTTGCTGCGGCCCGCGGATGCCGCCCCTCCGGGCGCCACGACGAGAAACCTTGAGCCGCCCATCGGCGCACGGTTTAGGATCGACCCTCGTGGCACGGTCCGACAACAAGCGCAGGCGTTCCGCTTCCGGGCGCGCGGGCGCGAAGAAGAAGGCGCGGCGCGGCGACCCGCGCTCGCCGCAGTCCTCCGGCCCGCGGCGGGCGACCCCGGCCGGTCCGCGGGACTGGATCGGCGCCGCGCGCCTGCGGACGCTGCCCCTCGCGGTGGCCCCGGTCCTCGTCGGCACGGGGGCGGCCCGGCTCGTCGACAACCGCTTCCACTGGGTGCTCGCGCTCCTGTGCCTGACCGTCGCCGTGGCCCTCCAGATCGGCGTCAACTTCGCCAACGACTACAGCGACGGCATCCGCGGCACCGACGACCATCGCGTCGGTCCCGCCCGCCTCACCGCCTCGCGCAAGGCCCGCCCGCGCACCGTGCTGACGGTCGCGCTCACGTTCTTCGGGCTCGCAGCCCTCGCCGGGGTTGCGCTCGTCGTGCGCACGCAGCACTGGTGGATGCTGGGGGTCGGCGCGGCGTGCGTGCTGGCCGCCTGGTTCTACACCGGCGGCAAGCGTCCCTACGGCTATGCGGGCCTCGGGGAAGTGTTCGTCTTCGTCTTCTTCGGGCTGGTCGCAACGGTGGGCACGACCTTCGTGCAGGCCGGCGCCGTGCCCGCCGAGGCCTGGTTCACTGGCGCGGCGGTGGGGCTCCTGGCGTGCGCCGTGCTGCTGGCCAACAACCTGCGCGACATCGATCAGGACCGCCTCGCCGGCAAGCGCACGCTCACCGTGCGCATCGGCCGGCGTGCGACCCAGGTGCTGTTCACGTTGTTCGTGCTGGCGCCGTTCGTGCTGCTGGGCCTGCTGGCGCTCCTCTACCCGATCGCGTGGATCGGGCTGCTGGCGCTCCTGCCGGGGATCGTGGCGATCGTCATCGTGTGGAGCTACCGCGAGCCGCGCGAGCTGGTCATCGCGCTGGCTCTCACGTCACTGACCGCACTCGGCTACGGCGCGTTCCTGTTCTGGGCGTTCGTCGGCTGACCGGGCTCGTTGTCGATCGCGGCGTCCTCGAACTCCTCGTCGGCGCGCGCGCCCCGTCGCCTCTCGCGTCGTTCGGCGAGCCCCGCCGCGATGTCATCGAGGGGCGCGCGCAGGAACAGCAGCGACAGGCTCAGCCCGATGAGGGCGGCGAAGATCGCGGCGAGCCAGTACAGCTCTCGAAAGAGGGGGATCAGCATCAGGATGCCGAACGGCACGAGGAAGGCGAGCAGCCGCAGCACCGAATAGACGACGGCCGAGCGCGCTCTCATGCTCTCAGCTTACGTCCGGCTGCCCGCGGTGCCGCCCGGGTCGGGCCCGCCTAGGATGGAACCGTGGCACGGATCCTGCTCATCGTGGCGCTGCTGGCTGTCGCATTCTGGGTCTACAGCATCGCCGACTGCGCCCTGCAGTCGCCGGACCGGCACCGCGGGGTGGGCAAGCCTGTGTGGATGCTCATCGTGATCCTGCTGCCGGTGCTCGGCGGGCTGCTGTGGTTCGTCGTGGGGCGGGTGCGTCCGCGTGCGGTGCCCGCCTTCCGCGCACCCGACGACAACCCCGAGTTCCTGGGCGGCATCGGGACGATCAGCGACCAGGACGAGCGCATCCGCCGCCTCGAAGAGGAGCTCGCCGCCCTCGACGCCGAGGACGACGACCCGCGCTGGCCGCACCCGCCGGGCGGCACGGACGAGTCCGACGAGTCCAACGGTCAGCGTGGCTCCCGCGGCTGACCCGGCGCGCGCCCCGGCCACCGACGCCGCCGCAGCCCTGCTCGGTCGCCTCGTGGAACGGGGTGTGCGTCATATCGTCGTCTCGCCGGGCTCTCGCTCGCAGTCCCTGGCGCTCGTGTCCGCCGAACTGGAGCGTCGTGGCGACGTGCGGCTGCACGTGCGCGTCGACGAGCGCGTCGCGGGGTTCACGGCGCTCGGCATCGGGCGGGAGAGCGGGATGCCGGCGGTCGTGGTCTGCACGTCCGGGACGGCGGCGGCGAACCTCCTGCCGGCCGCGCTGGAGGCCCATCACGCCGGCGTGCCCCTGCTGCTGCTGACCGCCGACCGGCCGCCCGAGCTGCGCGGGGTCGGCGCGAACCAGACCACGCGGCAGCCGGGCATGTTCGCCCCCAGCATGCGCTTCGAGGCCGACCTGCCGGTGCCGGAGCGGGTCGATGCCGACGGCACGGACGACCAGTCCGCGATGCTCCGCCGCGTCGCGGACGACGCGGTCGCGGCGGCCCTGGGCGAGGGGACGCGCGCGGCCGGTCCCGTGCACCTGAACCTGCCGTTCCGCGAGCCGCTCGCAGGCTCCCTCCCGGACTGGCTCGGCGCCGCGGCATCCCCCTCGACGGTGCCGGTACCGGCCGAACCGGTGGAGACCTCCGGCGCCCTGTATCAGGGCGGCGGGGGCATCGGCGAGGCCGATCTGCCGACGGATGCCGAGGAGGACCCGGTGGCGCTGGAGCGCGGGCCCCGCACCGTCGTGGTCGCCGGGGCCGACGCGGGGCCGGCCGCCGAGGAGCTCGCGCACGCCGGCGGCTGGCCGCTGATCGCCGAGATCGTCAGCGGCGCGCGGTTCGGACGCAACCTCGTGCACGGGTACCGCGAGCTCGTCGCCGACCCGGAGCTGGGCGGACGCATCGAGCGGGCGATCGTCTTCGGGCATCCGACGCTGAGCCGCGAGGTCGTCGCGCTGCTGTCGCGCCCGGCGCTCGAGGTGCTCGCGGTGCGCGGCCCGGGCGAGCCGCTCAACCTCAACGGCGCGACGATCGCGGTCGACGCGGTCGCTGTGGACGGGCGCCTCGATCGGGAGTGGCTCGGGCAGTGGCTGCGGGCCTCGCGCGCGGCATCCATCGATCTCAGTCCGGCCGCTCCGGATGCCGACGGGCTCGCCTCCGCGGTCCCGCGCGAGCGTCTCGGGGCGATCGCGGGCGAGCTCGAGGTCATCCGCGCCCCGCTCGACCGAGCGGGGCTCGTCGACGCCGTGTGGCGTGCGACCTGGCCGCACGACCGGCTGGTGTTCGCCTCGTCGCGGCTCGTGCGCGTGGCCGACCGGGTCCTCGGCGGCAAGAAGGTACCGGTGCACGCGAACCGCGGGCTCGCCGGCATCGACGGCACGATCGCGACGGGCACCGGCATCGCCGTGGCCAGCCAGGCTGGCGGCGCGCCGGGCGTCACGCGCGTGCTGGCCGGCGACCTGGCCGTGCTGCACGACGTCGGTGCGCTGCTGCTGCCGCCGGCGGAGGACGAGCCGCGCATCCAGGTGATCGTCGGAAACGACGGGGGCGGCACGATCTTCGACGAGCTGGAGGCGGCCGCCGTCGCCGATGCGCGGGATCTCGACCGCGTGCTGTACACGCCGCACACGGTGCGCCTGGAGGAGCTCGCGCGCGCCTACGGGTGGGAGTACCGCTGCGTGACCACGCGGGCCGCGCTCGACCAGGTGCTGACCGCGCCGGTCGGGGGGCGACAGGTGGTCGAGGTGCCGCTCGCCCGCTGAACCGCCGGCATCCCTGCCCCCGGGCCTTCTCTCCTCCGCGAAACCTCCTGTTTGCAACGTTCTCGGCCAAAAAGCGTTGCAAACGAGAGGTTTCGCGAAGGGGTGTGGATGCCGGAGGTCAGGGCGGAGGTGCGGACAGGCCATGATGGCGGTATGACTCCGAAGAGCGGCAACACGAAGAGCCACGACTCCTGGACGGGCGACCCCGCCCAGCTCCTCCGTGTCGGCGCGGGCTTCCGTCTCGCCGAGGTCGACCCGGGGGCGACGCCCGGCTACGCGGGCGGCCGGAAGGGTGCCGAGCTCGACCTCGCCGCCGGCGCGGCCCGGCTCGGCGAGCTTCAGGAGCGGCTGTTCGCGCAGAGCCGTTCCGACGCCACGGCGGACTCCGTTCTGCTCGTGCTGCAGGCGATGGACACCGCGGGCAAGGGCGGCATCGTGCGCCACGTCATCGGAGCGGTCGACCCGCAGGGGGTCGCGCTGACCGCGTTCAAGAAGCCGACGCCCGAGGAGCTCGCCCACGACTTCCTGTGGCGCGTGGAGCGGCGGCTGCCGGCATCCGGGTTCATCGGCGTCTTCGACCGCTCGCACTACGAGGACGTGCTGATCGGCCGTGTGCGGGCGCTCGCTCCGCCGGAGGAGATCGAGCGCCGCTACGGTGCCATCGCCGACTTCGAGAGGCGGGTGGCGGATGCCGGGACCCGCATCGTCAAGGTCATGCTGCACATCTCGGCGGACGAGCAGAAGGCGCGGCTCATGGAGCGGCTCGACCGCCCCGACAAGCACTGGAAGTACAACCCCGGCGATGTCGACGAGCGCGAGCTGTGGCCGCAGTACATGGCGGCGTATCAGACCGTGTTCGAGCGGACCTCGACTCTGGACGCGCCCTGGCACGTCGTGCCGGCCGACGCCAAGTGGTACGCGCGCCTGGCCGTGCAGGCCCTGCTGCTGCAGGCGCTGGAGGCCATCGACCCGCAGTGGCCCGCCGCGACCTTCGATGTCGCCGCCGAGAGGGCCCGCCTGGCCGCGACCTGACCCGGCGCGGCCGGCCCGCGCCCCCGCCCGCGCCCCGCCCTC
>NZ_JASGFE010000022.1:0-41493 GCF_047605725.1 Microbacterium sp. | reverse complement strand
TCTGGACCAGCCCCACCGGACGACGCCACACCGACCGACCCGAACCCGTCATCCGCTTCATCCCCCAGAACGAACTCCTCCCGCGACGGCGAAAACTCGTCGAACACGCCCTCCTCAGCAGCAGCAGCAACCGTGACGATCGCGGAGGGGAACCCCCACCCTTCTGACCACGACGCGCCCATGTCTGGATCGGCAGCTGAGCAGCAGGCATCCTCGCGACCCCCATAGAATCCTCTGGTGAAGCCCTTCCTGCTGCTGGCCACGCGCGCCGAGGACATCCCCGCCGACGAGGAGTACCAGCTCTTCCTCACCTACTCCGGCCTGCGCGCGGAGCAGCTCGTCCGGGTGCGGCTGGAGTCGGGGCCGATGCCGGAGTTCGACCTCGACGAGCTGTCCGGGATCTTCGTCGGCGGCGGCCCGTTCAACGCCTCCGACCCGCCGGAGAAGAAATCCGCCGTCCAGCACCGCGTCGAGGCCGAGTTCCAGCGCCTGCTCGACGAGGTGGTCGCGCGCGACTTCCCGTTCCTGGGCGCGTGCTACGGCATCGGCACGCTCGGCATCCACCAGGGCGCGGTGATCGACGACACCTACCGCGAGCCCATCAGCGTCGTGGAGGTCACCCGCACCGAGGCCGGTCGCGCCGACCCGCTGCTGGCGGCGCTCCCCGACACCTTCGCCGCGTTCGTCGGGCACAAGGAGGCCGTCTCGCGCCTGCCGGAGTCGGCGACGCTGCTGGCGACCGGCGAGGCCTGCCCGGTGCAGATGTTCCGGGTGGGCCGCAACGTCTACGCGACGCAGTTCCATCCCGAGCTCGACGTCGACGGCATCACCACGCGCATTCACGCCTACGCGGACTACGGCTACTTCGCGCGGCACGAGCTGGAGCTCACCCTGGATGCCGTGCGCCGCCTGCGCGTCGCGCACACCGGCCGCATCCTCCGCGCGTTCGTGGAGTGCTACGCGCGGTAGCGCTCCACGAACGGCATCCGCTCAGTAGCTCGGCGGGGTGTGCCAGATGCGGTCGATGTAGTCGCGCATCGACCGGTCGGAGGAGAAGAAGCCGCAGCGGGCGACGTTGAGGATCGCGGCGTGCGTCCACGCGTCCTGGTCGGCGTAGGCGGCATCCACCTTCTCCTGCTCGCGCAGATACGACTCGTAGTCGGCGAGCACCATGAAGCGGTCCTCGTAGAGCAGGTTCGACACGATGGGCTCGAAGACCGAGCGGTCTCCGTTCGAGAACGCGCCGGAGGCGATGAGATCGATCGCACGACGCAGGTCCTCGCCGGCCTGGTAGAACTCGCTCGGGCGGTAGCCCTGCTCCCACAGCGCCTCGACCTCGGGCTCGGTCATGCCGAAGAGGAAGAAGTTCTCGTCGCCCACGAGCTCGCGGATCTCGACGTTCGCGCCGTCGTCGGTGCCGATGGTGAGCGCGCCGTTCAGTGCGAACTTCATGTTGCCGGTGCCGGAGGCCTCCTTGCCCGCGAGCGAGATCTGCTCGGACAGGTCGGCGGCCGGGATGACGCGCTCGGCGAGCGTGACGTTGTAGTTCGGCGGGAACAGCACCTTCAGACGCCCCTGCACGCGCGCATCGTCGTTGACGACCGAGCCCACCGCGTTGATGAGGTGGATGATGCGTTTGGCCATCGCGTAACCGGGCGCCGCCTTCGCGCCGAAGATCACGGTGCGCGGCTGGAGGTCGGCGACCTCCAGCCGGCCGGAGACGACCTTCTCGTACTGCGTGACCACGTGCAGGAGCTTGAGCATCTGCCGCTTGTACTCGTGCAGGCGCTTGACCATCACGTCGACCAGGTGGCCCTCGCTCACCTGGAAGCCGTCGCGCGCGAGCAGCACCTCGTTGAGGCGGCGCTTGTTGGCAGCCTTGACCTCGGCGAACCGGGCACGGAACTCGGCGTCCTCGGCGTAGACCTCCAGCTCCCGCAGCCGCTCCAGCTGGGTGACCCAGCCGGTGCCGATCGCGTCGGTGATGAGCTCGGACAGGCCGGGGTTCGCCAGCCGCAGGAAGCGGCGGGGCGTGACGCCGTTGGTGACGTTGGTGAACTTGCCGGGGAAGAACTCGTTGAAGTCGGGCAGCACCTTGTCGCGCAGGAGCTGTGAGTGCAACTCGGCGACGCCGTTGACCTTCGCGCCGGCGACCGTGGCCAGGTAGGCCATGCGGACGCTGCGCTCCGGGTACTCCGCGATGATCGACATGTTGCGCAGGCGCATCTCGTCGTCGCCGTAGCGCTCCCGCACGGCGTCGAGGAACTCGTCGTTGATGCGGTAGATGATCTCGAGGTGACGCGGCAGGAGCCGTCCGAGCAGATCCACCGACCAGACCTCGAGCGCCTCGGGCAGCAGCGTGTGGCACGTGTAGGCGAAGCACTTCTGCGTGATCTCCCACGCGGTGGCCCACTCCATGCCCTTCTCGTCGACCAGCACGCGCATGAGCTCGGGCACGGCGATGACCGGGTGGGTGTCGTTGAGCTGGAAGATGACGCGATCGGGCAGGCGCTCGAGGTCGAAGTCGGCCGGCAGCGTGCGCCCCACGAAGTCGCCGATCGAGGCCGCCACGAAGAAGTACTGCTGCTGCAGGCGCAGCTCCTTGCCCTGCGGCGTGGAGTCCTCGGGGTAGAGAACCTTGGAGATGTTCTCGGCGTAGGTGCGCGAGCGCACCGCCTCCTCGTAGTCGCCGGAGTTGAAGATGCGCAGATCGAATTCGTCGGTCGCCGCGGCGCGCCACAGCCGCAGCGTGTTCACGCGACCGTTCTGGTAGCCCGGCACCATGTAGTTGTAGGGCACCGCGCGGACGTTCCAGGCCGGCACCCAGCGCGTGCGCGTGGTGCCTTCGTCGTCGTAGGTCTCGGTGTGTCCGCCGAACGAGATCGTCTGGGCCGCCTCGGGGTGCGGGAACTCCCACGGCGAGCCGAGCTTGAGCCAGGCGTCCGGCTGCTCGACCTGCACGCCGTCGACGAACGTCTGGCGGAAGATGCCGTACTCGTAACGGATGCCGTAGCCGACGCTCGGCACGCTCATGGTCGCCAGCGAATCGATGAAGCAGGCCGCGAGCCGACCGAGACCTCCGTTGCCCAGGCCCGGCTCCACCTCCTGCGCGCGCAGATCGTCGAGGTCGATGCCGCACGAGGCCAGCGCCTCGCGCGCGACGTCGGTCAGGCCCGCCGCCATAAGGTTGTTGTCGAGCTGCCGGCCGAGCAGGTACTCCGCGGACAGATAGCACACGCCCTTGGCCTGCACCTCGCGCTGACGGCGGAGGTCCTCCAGCCAGCGCGCCATGAGGTAGTCGCGCACCGTGCAGGCCAGCGCGAGGTAGCGGTCGTTGACACTGGATGCCGACAGCGGTACGCCGCGGTCGAAGTTGAGGTTCGCCAGGAACTGGCGGACGAAGCCGTCCACCGAGTTCGGCGGAGCGGTCACCGGGGCAAGCGCGAAGGGGTGTGTGGCACCGGTGGGATGGGCATCGGCAGGGGTGGCGGGCGCGGTTACGTTCTCAGGCACAGTAAGACCGTACAGATCGTCCGCCGGATGCGCGAAACGAGCCCCGCTCACTCTCGTTCGCGCTCCTTCGCGCGGGCCTCGCGGGCGCGACGCAGTTCCTCCGATGCCGCGGCCACGGCATCCTCGGCGCGCCGGACCCGTCGCTGCGCGAATGTCTGCGCCCCGTGCCGGGCGCGGACGCGATCGTTCTGCTCCTCCACGCTGGTGACGATGTATGCGCTCGCGATCAGGATCACCTGGGTGGAGAGGTTGACCCACAGCAGCAGCGCGATGAGCGAGGCGAACGCGGCCAGCAGCGGGTTCGCACTCGCCCCGCCGACGAACAGGCCGGACAGCTGCTGCAGCACGGTGAGCCCGGCTCCTCCCAGCAGCGCGCCGCCCCACAGCACCCACCCCGACGCGCGCACGCCGGAGAGCACGCGGAAGAGCAGCGCGATCGCCCCGGCGTCGAGAAGGAAGGTCACCAGCACCGCCACCGCGCGCGAGGACCAGGTGGCAAGAGCCCGCTCGCCCTCCAGCCCCAGAGCATCGACGACCCACCCGACACCGGCCGTGCCGGCCAGCGTCGCCGTCGCGGCGACGAGGAAGGCCATGCCGATCCCCACGCCCAGCGCCAGATTCCGCACGAGCACGCGCAGCCACGGGACATCGTCGGCGACGGCCCCCGCGATCGTGCGCAGCGCGATGCGCAGCGACCCGATCGCCCCGATCGCGGCCCCCGCCAGCGAGACGAGCGAGACGACCGTCGCGACCGAGAGGCCTGCGGGCGCCCGGATGGACGACGGGCTGATGATGCCGTCCTCGCCGACGAGTCCGGGGATCGCGGCATCCACCGCGGCCACCAGGGCCCGCCATGCCTCCGCGTTGCCGGAGAGCCATAGCGCCGCGACCGAGAAGCCGAGCAGTACCCCGGCGAACACGCCGAACAGGGCGCGGTAGGTGACGCTGTCGGCGAGCATCGGGCCGCGAAGCTCGGAGTATCTCAGGAACGCGCGGACGGGTCTGAGGGTCAGCACCCAGGCGATGACACGGCTGATCGGAGTGCGCGGTGGCATGGCGTCACCCTACCCCGGGCCGTCGTCACCCTCCGAGGATGGTCGCTGCGATCGCCGCCCAGGCACCCGCGAGCATGAACGGGCCGAAGGCGATGCGCGTGCCGCGATGCGCGCGGCGGGTCACCAGCAGCGCGAGTGCCCAGAGACCGCCGAGGACGAAGCCGGCGATGGCACCCAGGAGCGCCTGCGTCCACCCGAGGAAACCCAGGAACAGGCCGATCGCGCCGGCGAGCTTGACGTCGCCCGCCCCCATGCCCCCGCCGGCGCGGTGCAGCACGAAGTAGAAGGCGAACAGCGAGGCGGCGGCCACGAGCGCCCGGATCGCGGCATCCGACTCGCCCGCGAATAGCGCGACGAGAGGCGGAGCCAGGCCGACGCCGTACAGCGGCAGCACGAGCCGGTTGGGCAGCCGGTGCTCACGCACATCGATGATCACCAGCAGCACGCCGACGACGGCGAACACGCCGAAGGCGACGACCGTGACGAGCCCGCTCATGCCGATCATCGTGCCAGCGTAGCGAGGCGGACCGGCGTGCGTCGGCGGTCATCCACAGGTGGTCGCCCGGCGCGCGGGGACGCCCGCAGAGCGCACTCACAGCAAACACCCAGGTTTTTTTCTTGTCCCCCATTTGGTGGACAAGGAGGACCGCGCTACAGTCGGTACAGAACCTGGGGATACGGGCCGAAGACTGGGGTTTATCGGCCCGTTCACAGTGGCGGCAGTCATGTCGCCTACCCGTGCCCATCCGGGAATCGATAGGCGAGCCCTCTCGGGGATCTAGCTGGGGCTGGATCCTCGAGGGGGCTTCTTTCCTCCCTCGTCGGTCCGCGCTCAGAGGCCGCGGCGGGCCAGTGCGGCGGCGTGCGTACGGCTCTCGGCACCGAGCTTCACCAGGACGCTGGAGACGTGCGTCTTCACGGTCGCGATCGAGATGTGCAGGCGGTTCGCGATGGCCGCGTTCGAGAGCCCCTCCCCCAGCGCGTCGAGCACCTCGCGCTCGCGCGCGGTCAGGTACTCCAGCCCCTCCGGAGCCGGTTGGCTGTCCGCGCCCCCGGCCTCGGCAAGCGCCGCGAACGCGGTGCGGGTCACCCTCGGGTCGAGCACCCCCTCGCCCGCGGCCACCCGTCGCACGGCGTCGGCCAGCGCGGCGGCCTCGGTGGTCTTCAGGAGAAACCCCGCGGCGCCGGCACGGATCGCCGAGAACACCAGCTCGTCCTCGTCGAAGCTCGTGAGCACGAGCACATCCGCCAGGCCATCCGCCACGATCCGCTGCGTCGCCGCGACGCCGTCGACGCCCGGCATCCGCAGGTCCATCAGCACGACGTCGGGTCGCAGCGCCGCCGCGTTGCGGATCGCGGCCGCGCCATCGGCCGCCTCCCCGATCACCTCGACGCCGTGCGTCTCCAGCATCAGCCGGAGCCCCTCGCGGATCATGCCGTGGTCGTCGGCGAGGAGCACGCGCGGCGCGCGCTCGGGCGATCCGTCGTTCACGAGGCCGTCTCCTTCGGCAGGGCGGCGCGGACGGCCCATACCGCCGGCCCCTCCGATCCTGCCGTCAGCACGCCACCGAGCGCGCGGGCGCGTTCGGCGAGCAGCTGCAGGCCCATCCCGCTGCCGGGGAGCGCGGGGGCGGCGAGCCGGCGACCGCCGCGGCTGACCACGTCCACGCGCACCGTCGTCCCGTCCTCGGCCAGTCGCACCTCGACGTCGGATCCTGACGCGTGCCGCACGCTGTTGGCCAGTGCCTCCTGGACGATGCGGCCGACGGTCTGGTCGACCGGTGCCGGCAGTCCGCCCGAGACGTCGTCGACCAGGCGTGCGCGCACGCCCGAGCCGTTCGCCGCCTCGACCAGCTCGGGCAGGCGTGCCCGCCCCGGCGGCACCGCGACCTCGCGATCGCCGGAGCGCAGCACCTGGATCATCGAGCGCAGGGCGCCGTGCGCCTCGAGGCTCGAGTCGCGCACCGCGCGCAGCGCCTGGCGCTCCGGCGAGTCGCCCGCCGGCGCATCCGGGCGGCCCAGCGCCGCCTCGCTGCGGATGGCGACCGCCGAGATGTGCCCCGCGACGATGTCGTGCAGCTCCCGCGCCATGCGGTCGCGCTCGCCCTGCACGGCGGCGGCCCGATCGAGCTCGGCGAGGCGTTCCGCGTTCTCGGCCCGCTGCCGGTACAGCGACACCAGCTCCCGCGACTGCGCGGTCGAGTTGCCGTACCAGTAGGAGACGCCCAGCAGGGCCCCGATCTGCAGGCCGATCATCGCCGCGATGCGCAGCTCGCCGGAGAACGCGAACGCCCCGATCGTCATGAGCGCGGTGCCGACGAGGACGAGGCTCAGCACGTGGCGGCGGCGCTGCGCATCCAACGTCACGAGGTGGGCGTGCATCAGCTCGAGCATCACCAGGAGCGGCACGAGACCGCCGAACGTCAGCAGGTCGGCGACGAAGACCAGCACCACCAGGGCCAGACCGACCGCAGGCGACCGGCGCTTCAGCAGCACCAGCGCGCACGCCGGCACCGCCGTGACCAGCGTGAACCACGGCGAGACGCGCTCGGGCAGGAGCGAGAAGACGTCCCACAGCCCGGACAGGCCCAGGGCCGCGAGCACGACCGCGAGCACCAGGTACTGCATCGCGGTCGCGAGCGGTCTGGTCGCACGCTCCCGCAGCGCACCCCAGTGGGCGGGCTCCGACGAGGACGGCGCCGTCCCGGCGCGTACCGGCTCGTGCTGCGTGATCATGGCCCCATCCAAGCAGCCGGTCATGCCAGGGCGCCTCCGACCAAAGGATGAGTCCGTGCTGCCCCCTTCTGCCGATCCGCTGTCGGCCGCCGGGGGCGAGGCTCGTGCCATGGACATTCTGCACACCCTTCCGCTCCCCGCAGCGCTGGCCCTCCTCGCCCTCGTGGACGGCCTGAGCGTGGGCACGCTGCTGATTCCGCTGTTCCTCCTCATCGCACCGGGTCGGCCGCGCGTGCCGCGGATCATGCTCTACCTCGTGACGATCACCGTGTTCTACTTCGCGGTCGGCGTGCTGTTCACCCTCGGCATCGTGAACGTCATCGATCTCGGGCGCGAGTTCCTGGCATCCACCGCCGGTCGGTTCGCGATGCTCGCCGGAGGTCTGGTCATGCTGGCGCTCGGCATCTGGATCGGCGTGCTCGACGCCCGCCGGCGCAAGCGTGCCGCGGCGGGCGATCCGACGGCGCTCGAGGGCCGCGGACGGCTGCTGCGCTGGCGGGAGCGGCTGCTGGCGCCCGGCACGGGACGCGCGGCGGTGATGGGCGTCCCGCTCGCGGCCGGCCTTGCCGAGGTGGCCGGGATGCTGCCCTATCTCATCGGCATGACGATGCTCGCCGATGCGCCGATCGGCATGCCCGGCCGCTTCGCGATGCTCGCCGGCTACTGCATGGTGATGATCCTGCCCGCGCTGCTGCTGCTCGGACTGCGCGTGGCAGCCGCCGGATCCGTCGAGCGTCCGCTGCGGCGCTTCACCGGCTGGATGCAGCGCACCGGCGCCGAGAACACGTCGTGGGTCTTCGGGATCGTCGGCTTGCTCCTCGCCCGCTCCGCTTTCACGCAGCTGGGGATCGTGCTGCCCGTCGTCGGCTGATCGGGGCGATGTCCACCCGATCTCCACCCTCGGGCGGTGGGCGGCGGACGACCAGGGAGCGACAGTGGGGAGGTCGGGTCGATCGGCCCGTTCGACACCTCGGAAGGTCTCCCATGGACACGCCGCTCCAGCTCATCGTCAATGCCCTCCTCATCCTGCTGCTGCTCGTGTGGGTCGGATACCGCCAGACCACCTGGCGGGCCGTGGACCCCACCCGCATGTGGCGTCTGCCCGTCATCCTCGCCGTCGTCGGTCTCGCGACCCTCAGCAGCACCGGGAGTCTCAGCCGCGTCTCCGGCCTCGACGTCGCGATGCTCGTCGCCGAACTGCTGCTCGCCTTCGCCGTCGGAGCGCTGATGGGCGCCATCTCGCGGTTCCGTCCGATGAGCGCAGCGTCGCTGGCCGCCCACCGCACGCGGTACGGCGAGGCGACCACCGTGACCCTCCAGACGCGCACCGGCTGGACCGGACTAGCGCTGTGGATCGTGCTCATCGCCGTGCGCGTGGGGCTCGACGTCGTCGCGGTGCGGATGGGGTCAGGGCTCGCCGCCTCGACCGGCGTCATCCTGCTCATGGTGGCGGTGAACCGGGTGGCACGGGTCGCCGTCATCCTCGCCCGCTCGAGCCGGCAGCCCGTGCAGCAAGTAGCATCGGGCACGTACTGAGCTGCACCGATCCGGGAGCACGCCATGCCCAGCGCCGATGCGACCCCCGCGCGCGGCCCGGCCGCGCCCGCGGCGACGCCCGGCAGCGCCGGTCGCAGCGCGTTCAGCCGCGCGATCAACCTGTTCGGCGCCGTGGTGGTGCTCGGCTACCTCGTCGCGGCGGTGACCCGCGGCGACGTGGCCGCGCCCGCGGTCGGCATCCCGCTGGCATCCGTGTCGGTGGCGGCCTGGGCGTCCGCGGTGCTCGTCCCCCTCACGTGGCGGCACGCGCTGCGCGTGCTGCTGCTGGTCGCGGTCGTCGCGGGAGCCGGCGCGGTATGGAGCACGGACGGCCTCACGATCGTGCCCGTGATCGCCTGCGTGCTCCGCCTCGCCTCGTGGGACGAGCACGCCTGGACCGGCGGGCTCGCGGCTCTCCTGGCCGGCGGGCTGATCGCCGTGGGCGCGATCGCCGCCGCGGCGGACGGTCGCGTCACGGTGCCCGGTGTGCTCGCGCTCGAGGCCGGCGTACTCGTCGCGGTCCTCGGCGGCAGCAACCGCCGCCAGGCGCGTGCGAGGGATGCCGCCGCGCTCGAGGCCGCCGCGCAGTCCGCGGCCGCACGCGTCGAGCAGGCGCGCGCGGCCGCACTCGCGCAGCGGCAGACGCTCGCCCGCGACCTGCACGACGTGCTCGCCCACAGCCTCGGCGGCCTCGTCATCCAGCTCGACGCGGCGGCGGCCCAGCTGGAGGCCGGACGGGTCCCGTCCGCGCCGGAGCGGCTGCAGGATGCCAGGCAGCTGGCGGCGTCGGGGCTGGCCGAGGCGCGGCGCGCGGTCGAGGCGCTGCACGACGACGGGTCGCACGACGGCGCCGCACGCGTTCCGGGTGCCGAGCTCACGACCGCGGTCGGCGAGCTGGTCGAGGCGCACCGCAGGCTCGGCGGCACCGTCGAGCTCGTCCAGCGCGGGGAGGCCCGCGTCCTGCGTCGCGACACGGCGGTGGCGCTCCGGCGGGCGGCGCAGGAGTCGCTGAGCAATGCGCGCGCACACGCGCCCGGAGCCCCGGTGTCGGTACGCGAGGACTGGAGCGCCGACCGCGTGGAGCTCACGGTGCGCAACCCTCTGACGACCAGCGACGTCGTGATCGCGGCATCCGGGACCGGGCGGGGGCTGGCCGGGATGAGGGCGCGCTTCGCGGCCCTGCCGGGAGGCGAGGCGACGTGGGGCGAGCGCGACGGCACCTTCGAAGTCCGCGTCGCCGCGCGTACGGAGGGGGCGCGATGAGCGAGCCGACGATCAGAGTCGTGGTGGCCGACGATCAGGCGATCGTGCGCGAGGGGCTGGCGACGGTCCTCGACCTGCTGCCCGACGTCGAGGTCGTCGCCCAGGCGGCCGACGGCGAGCAGGCGTGCCTCGCCGTGGAACGAACCAGTCCCGACGTCGTGCTGATGGACCTGCGCATGCCGGTGCTCGACGGCACGGCCGCCACCGCCCGGATCCTCGCCGCGCATCCGGAGACAGCGGTCCTGGTGCTCACCACCTACGCCGACGACGCCTCCGTCGCCGGGGCGCTGCGCGCCGGTGCGCGCGGCTACCTCACGAAGGACGCCTCGCGGGCCGAGGTCGCCGCCGCGATCCGCGCGGTCGCGCGGGGTCAGACCACGCTGGCCGCCGAGGTCGGAGCGCGCCTCGTCGAGGGGCTCGTGGGCCGATCCGCCGACGACCCGGTGCGATCGCTGGAGCCGGTCGCCCTGCGAGCGCGCTTCACTTCACTCACCGCCCGCGAGGCCGAGGTGCTGGCCCTCGTCGCCACGGGCCGCAACAACGCCGAGATCGCAGGCGACCTGTTCATCGGCGTCGCGACGGTGAAGTCCCACATCAACGTGCTGTTCGCGAAGCTCGGCGTGCGCGACCGGGCGCAGGCGATCGCGCTGGCGCGCGGACCTATGCGCTGAGCGCCGGAACCGGCCGCAGCCGCGGACCTCCTGCCTCGAAGGCTGCGGCGTAGGCCAGGAGCGCCGGGTCGTCGTAGCCGCGGCCGGCGAAGGTGAGCCCGACCGGCATCCCGATGTCGTCCATCAGGCCCATCGCGACGGTCACCGACGGGATGCCGAGGTGGCGCAGCGCGTAGTTGCCGTTGGAGAAGAACACGCCGTTCGACCACGCGTGATCGGCCGACTCCCGATCGAACTCCGCGTCCTCGCGCCCGACATCGGCGTTCGCCGGGAACACGACGCCGTCGAAGCCGTGCTCGTCGAGCCAGGCCTCCAGCAGGTCCTCGCGCAGCCGCACGAGCGCGCGCAGCCCGTCGGCGAAGTCAGGGCGCTCGCGAGGGTCCGTGATCCCTCGCCTCGCGTACGCGACGGTCGCGCGGTAGCGGTTCGCGTAGTCGTCGACCTCCTCGTAGCGGTCAGGCAGCGCGCCGGGCACGCGGGGGAAGATCCGATCCGGGTCCACCACCGCCAGCTCGGGGATCGCCGGGTCGCCGTTCGCCTTGAGGAAATCATCCCATCCGTACGCGAGGAACTCGGTGAACTCGGTGTCCATCCACCCCTCGGGCAGCACGCCGAGCTGCGCCACGTTCTCCTGGCCGGGGCGGTCGCCCTCGTACCGCTCGATGAGCGGGAAGTCGGTCTCGACGACCTCGGCGCCGAGCGACCGGAGGCGTTCCTTCGCGCCTTCCCAGAGGGCGAGCACCGACGGTCGCACCGCGATCGGGAAGGCGGGGTCCTCGCCGAGGTACATGCGAGGCACCGCGAAGCGCCTGCCGCGCAGTGCCTCTCGATCCTGCAGGGCGAGATAGGAGGCCGGCCGGTGCGCGCTCGGGGTCGGCAGCACGACCGCCGACTGGTTGCGCCAGAAGTCGCCGCGGGTGATCGGATCGTCCTGCACGAGCACGTCGAGCAGGCGCAGCATGTCGGGCATGGAGCGCGTGTGCGGCACGACCACGTCGCGCGCCGGGAACAGCGGCCAGTTGCCCCGGATCGACAGGATCCCCCACGACGGCGTGTACGCGCAGAGCCCGTTGTTCGACGCGGGGCTGCGACCGGACGAGACCGTCTCCTCCCCCATGCCGAACACGGCGAAGCTCGACGCCGTCGCCACGCCCGAGCCGTTGGACGACCCCGACGCGTAGGCCGCGGCGAGGTAGTCGCGGTTGTACGGGCTCTCGGCCCGTCCGTAGAGGCCGCGCTGCATGCCCCCGTCGGCCATGGGCGGCATGTTGGTCTTCCCGATCAGGACAGCACCGGCCTCGCGGAGCCTCGCCACCGAGAACGCGTCCCACTGGGCGACGAGGTGCTCGAACGCCGGCGAGCCGGAGGCGACGGTGAGACCCTCGACCATGTAGGAGTCCTTGACCGTGAACGGTACGCCCTCCAGGGGACCGACGTCACCGGCCGCCCGGCGGCGATCCGACTCGGCCGCCTCGTCGAGCGCGCGCGGGTTTGCCACGACCACGGAGTTGAGGCCCTCGGGACCCCGATCGTAGGCCTCGATGCGCGCCAGGCACCAGGTCACGAGCTCCACCGCCGTGGTGCGCCCCTCAGCGAGGGCGGCGAGCGTCTGCTCGATGCTCGCCTCGAGGGGCTGGAACGGCTCGGTCATGCCCGAGTCAGCCTTCCGCCCCGACCAGAGAGGGCTGGTGCTGCGTGATGCAGTGGATGCCGCCGCCACGATCGAACAGAGGCCGAGCGTCGACGCTCACCACCCGCCGACCGGGGTACGCCTGCGCGAGGATCTCGCGAGCGCGGGCATCGGCGGCGTCGTCGCCGAAGCCGCACGCGACGACCCCGTCGTTGGTGACCAGGTGGTTCACGTAGCTCCAGTCGACGAAGCCCGCTTCGTCACGCAGCGTGGATGGTGCGGGGATGCCGGTGATCTCGAACCGCCTGCCGGCGGCATCGGTCTGCGACCCGAGGAACTCGCGCAGCTCGCGGATGACGGCGTGATCGGGATGCGCGGGGTCGGGCTGCTCGTGCAGCAGCAGGTGGCCGGGAGCGGTGAGCGTGGCGACGATGTCGACGTGCCCGTTCGTGCCGAACTCGTCGTAGTCGCGCGTCAGGCCACGGGGCAGCCAGACCGAGGTCGAAGCCCCCAGCGTGCGCAGCATCTCGGCCTCGACGCGCGCCCGATCCGCGAAGGGATTGCGGCGGGGGTCGAGCTGGACCGTCTCGGTCAGGAGCACCGTCCCCTCGCCGTCGACGTGGATGCCGCCGCCCTCGTTGACGAGGGTCGAGCTCACCAGCTCCGCCCCGACCTGCGCTGCGATGAAGCGCGCGTGGTCGGACGACGGCCGCCAGTCGGCCCAGTCGTTATCGCCCCAGCCGTTGAAGATCCAGTCGACGGCACCCAGCACTCCCGGGCGTTCGTCGTCGACCACGAAGGTGGGGCCGGTGTCGCGCGCCCAGAACTCGCCGACCGGTGTCTCGACGATCTCGATGTGCCCGCCGAGCATGCGCCGGGCTCGCGAGAGCTCACTGGGGTCGACGAGCATCGAGACGGGCTCGAACTCGGCGACGACATGGGCGACCGCGGTCCAGGCGGCGTAGCCCTCCTCGCGCAGCTCAGCGGTCTCGCCGAGGGTCTGTCCCTCTCGGGGAAAAGTCATCCAGGTGCGGTCGTGTGGTGCCGTCTCGGACGGCATGCGCCACGCCATGGGTCACTTCTCCGCGAAACGGAAGAGCTTCTTGTTCGCGAACTCGAGCATGCCGACGCGTCCGAGCTCGCGGCCGAAGCCGGACTTCTTCACGCCGCCGAAGGGCACGTCCGGTCCCTCGATGCCGGCACCGTTGATGAAGACCATCCCGACCTCGAGTCGGTCGCCCACGCGCTCCGCCCGCTCGACGTCGTCGCAGATGATCACCGAGCCGAGGCCGTAGGGCGACGAGTTCGCGAGCGCGATGGCCTCGTCGTCGCTGGCGACGCGGTACAGCTGGGCGACCGGACCGAACAGCTCCTGGCTGTAGACGTCCATCTCCGGCGTGATGCGCGTGAGCACGGAGGGCGTGTACCTGTTGCCCTCGGGGGCGTTGTCGCCGACGAGCAGCTCCGCGCCCTGGTCGAGCGCGCCCTGCACCTGGGCGGTGAGGGTCTTCGTCGCCTGCGCCGAAGAGAGCGGACCGTAGTCGCCCGCGTCGTACGACTGGGCGCCGATGGCCGCCGCGAACTTCTCGGCGAACGCGTCGAAATAGGCGTCGAGCACGATGATGCGCTTGGAGCCGTTGCAGGCCTGGCCGGAGTTCTCCATGCGACCGATCACCGCGTGCTGGACCGCATGGTCGAGATCGTCGGTGTCGAGCACGATGAACGGATCGGAGCCGCCGAGCTCGAGCACGCACTTTTTGAGCGCCCTGCCCGCCTGTTCGCCGATGATCGCGCCGGCGCGCTCCGAGCCGGTGAGCGAGACGCCCTGGAGGCGATCGTCGGCGATGATCGTGGAGATCTGCGCGTGCGACGCGAAGACGTTGACGTAGGCGCCCTCGGGGAAGCCCGCGTCGCGGAAGATGCTCTCCAGCGCCAGCGCCGACTCGGGGCACTGCTCCGAGTGCTTGAGCACGATGGTGTTGCCGAGCACGAGGTTCGGCGCCGCGAATCGAGCGACCTGGTAGTACGGGAAGTTCCACGGCATGATGCCGAGGATCACGCCGATGCCCTGGTAGCGGAAGAACGTGCGCAGGCCGTCCTCGACGGCCAGCGACTCGTCGGCGAGCCACTCCTCGCCGTGCGTCGCGAACGCGTCGGTGATCGCCGCGGCGAACTCCACCTCGCCCTCCGCCGCGGCGGGCGGCTTGCCCATCTCGCGGGTGATGATCGCGGCGAGCTCGTCCTTGCGCTCGAGCATGAGCTCGGCGGCGCGGTGGGCGAGCGCGGCGCGTTCGGCGACGGTGCTGCCTCGCGCCCAGCCCCGGTACGCGCTGTCCGCGGCGGCGAGGGCCTGTTCGATCTGTGCGTCGCTGGCGCCCGGGTACTCCGCGAGGGTGTGCCCGGTGGCCGGGTCGATGACGGCGAAAATGCTCATCGAGGGTTCGCTTTCTCGTTGTGTCGTTCAGTTGTCGCAGGTGTGCGAGGGGCCGCAGCAGGCGCCCTTGGGCTCGGAGCGCGGCGCGTCGAGCGAGGGGTTCCGATCGAAGAAGCCGAACGGCTTCAGCTCGAAGGAGACCTTGTCGACGGGCATGATCGGCCAGTCCTCGGTGCGGGTGATGTGGTGGATGCCGAACACGTACCACAGCACGACGTCGGTGTTCACGAGGCTCTCGTCGTCGGAGATCCAGGCCGTCATGCCGTTGCCGAGGTCATCGGCCGACTGGGTCGGATAGTCGCCGGCCGGCCACAGCTGGTCGTCGTGGTGGCGCGTCACCCAGAGCGTGTTGCCGATCACCGGGTTGCGCTTGAGCACGGGCGAGGTCGCGTCGAACATGGCCGGGAACTGCCCCGACGGCGCCAGCTTGTAGGCCGTCGGGTTGCCCCAGGCATTGAGCCGGTTCGGGTTCTGGACCTTCCAACCGCGCTGGGTCTCCCACCGGTAGGTGCGCCCGGCATCCTTCTCGGACTCGATCACGGTCGCCCGCGTGTGCAGATCGAGTCCCAACGGGTTCGACTCGCTGATGGGCGGCGCGAACGACTCGGTCTCGACCACGGTGTTATCCTCCCCGTCGACGTCCATGTCGATGCGCGCCACGAGGAAGTGCTGGTGGTAGGGCGCGTAGGTGCGCTCGTCCACGACCGTGCCGGTGGGGAACGTCGTGCCCTGTTCGGACATGGGCGTGGTCACCATGATGCCGGTCGCGCGGATCTCGCACTCGATGTTGCCGTCGGGGTAGAAGCGGAGGTAGACGAGGTACTCGTAGTTCGCGACGGTCGCGTGCACCGACACCACGAAGCGACGCATGCGTCGCACCTCCGCGCCCGCGTCGGGGTCGACGTGCTTCCACAGCACGGCGTCGTCCTCCTCGTGCAGGCAGATCACGTTCTTGATCGTGTACGGCTCGCCCTTGGTGTCGGGAAGCACGCCGTCGAGGTAGGTGATCTCGCCGAGGCAGTCGCAGCCGAGCTCGAGCGAGGTGCACATGTAGCCCAGGCCCCACTCGCCGATGTCGAAGGCGGTACGGCGGTAGTGGTCGAAGCTCGAGTCGCGGTAGGGCACGATCATCTCGGCGAGCGACATGCGGTAGGCGATGTCGCGGTACTCGTCGCCGTCCTTGAACCTGACCTGGTAGAGCACCGGCCCCTCGCGGTAGTTGAAGCCGAGCCGGAACTCCCAGTTCTGCCAGCGCAGCCGCGAGCCCTCCAGGTCGAAGGAGACCCCTTCGGGCTGCACGACGTCGAGGGGCTTGAGGTCGGTGCGGGGCTTCAGTCCACGCACCTCGGGCACGTACTCCGCGTCGACGGCGGGCATGCCGTGATCGTGCGCCTCGTCGAAGTCGAGCACCTCCATCGTGTTCACGTCGACGATGATCTTCAGGCCGCTCACGGGGTGCGCGTAGGGGTTGCCGTCCGGCGTGGCGCGCGCCCAGAGGTCGACCCAGCCCAGGCGCCGGTCGCGCCACTGCTCGGGCATGACCTCGCGGCCGTAGGTCCACAGGTCGAACAGCACCAGGTCTGGATCGACCCCGCGCTGCTGAAGCCGCGCGCGCACCTCGGGGTTCTGTCGCAGCGTCTCGTCGCAGTCGTGGTACTCGTCGATCGTGAAGTTCGGGGTCACGCCGGGCACGTGCGTCCAGCTGTCGAGCACGCCGTCGCTCAGGTTGACGACGGCCTCGTAGACCTGGTTGCTCTGCTTGTTCCAGAGCACGGCGAGGGACCGGCGCACGATCGGGTCCCCCTCCCGCCAGGCCTTGACCTCGCTCTTGGGCGGCTCCTTCAGGATGATCGACGCATAGCGCCAGCCGGCGTCGATCTGCTTCTGTTGCGCCAGCAGCGCGGATGTCGCAGTGAACTCGGCTGCGGTCAACGAATCGAGCGGATGGGCTGTCATCGAGTTCTCCTCTGAACTTGGGGCTCCACACCGCGTATCGGAAGGCGCACGACGCGCACTACGATACCGACCATTGGTGCTGTGGGGCACCAGAAAGAGTGGTGACCCCGATGTCACGATACGACCAGAGCACCGATCCGCAGACTCGGACCCTCGACGCCGCCACCGGAATCAGCCGAAAGGGACTGGAGTCGGGCACGGTCGGCGTGCTCGGCGCCCTCGTCATCGGCATCTCCACCTGCGCCCCCGCGTACACCCTCACCGCCTCGGTCGGTCCCGCCGCGAACGAGGTCGGCTACCAGACCCCCGCGATCTTCCTCATGGGCTTCATCCCGATGCTGCTCGTGGCCCTCGGCTACCGCGCGCTGAACACGGCGATGCCCGACTCCGGCACCTCGTTCACCTGGGCCACGCGAGCGTTCGGCCCGTGGATCGGCTGGATGGCCGGGTGGGGCCTGGTCGCCGCGACCGTGCTCGTGCTGTCGAACCTGGCGGGCATCGCCGTCGAGTTCCTGTTCCAGTCGATCGCGATCCTCGTGAACAACCCCGACATCGCCGACATCGCCGACAACAAGTTCGTGAACATCCTCGTATGCCTCGGATTCATGGCGATGGCGACCTATATCTCGTACCGGGGCATGACCTCGACGAAGATCTACCAGTACGTCACCGTCGCCTTCCAGATGCTGATCATGGTGTGGTTCATCATCGCGATGTTCATCGGCTCCGCCGACCCGGGCAACGCCGCATCCGTGGCCCCCACGCTCTCGTGGTTCAACCCCTTCGAGGTGTCGGACTTCAGCACCTTCGCCGCCGGCGTCTCCGTCTCGATCTTCGTCTACTGGGGCTGGGACACCGTGCTGACGATGGGTGAGGAGACCAAGCCCTCCAAGGGCAAGCTGTCGACCGAGAGCAAGGCCGCGATGATCCTCGTCGCCATCCTCGTCGTGCTCTACGTCTCCACCGCGACCGCCACCGTCGCCTACGCAGGCCTCGGCGACGGACCCACCGGGCTCGGCAACCCCGACATCATCGAGAACGTCTTCGCCGCGCTCGCCCACCCGGTGATGGGACCCGCTGCGATCCTGCTCTCGCTCGCGATCCTCGTCAGCGCGATGGCGTCGATCAACTCGACGGCCATCTCGCCCGCGCGGACCCTGCTCGCGATGTCGCACTACGGTGCCCTGCCCCCCGCGATCAAGCGGGTGCACCCCAAGTACAAGTCCCCGCACGTGGCGCTGCTGCTCTCGTCGATCGTCGCCTCGGTGTTCTACGCGGTCATGCGCTTCATCAGCGAGGACGTGCTGTGGGACACCATCACCGCGCTCGGCATGATGGTGTGCTTCTACTACGGTCTGACCGCGCTGGCGAGCCCGTGGTACTTCCGCAAGACGGCGCCCAAGGAGGGCATCGGTGCGGTGATCATGCAGGTGATCCTGCCCGCGATCGGCGGCATCCTGCTGCTGGTCATCTTCGTGCAGACGACCATCGACTCGATGGACCCCGAGGCCGGGTCGGGCAGCAACATCGGCGGGATCGGTCTCGTCGGCATCCTGGGCGTCGGAGTGCTGCTGATCGGGGTGGTGCTGATGATCGCGTATGCCGCGAAGGCGCCGGACTTCTTCAAGGGCAGGCTGCTCTCGAAGGCCGATGCGAGCACCGACACCTCGGCGATCCCGGTCTTCGACGACGGCATCGGCTGAAGCGCCATCGCCGCCGAGATGAACGACCGACCCCGCGCCACCCTCGGCTTCCTCACCCCACGCGAAGCCTTCAACCGACTATGCGTTGGTTCCACGGCTTGGCACTGACACCACCGCCGCCAACACGATTCCTAGCTCAAGAGCGTGATCCGATCGGGCGATGGTACGCCCCAAATCGTTTCGAAGGGTCGAGGTGTTGTCAGCGAATCGAAGATGCGCTTTGCCTCTGCAATCGTGCCTTCGCTGCCACCGTGAACCGTCACAGTGATGCTGCCTACCGACATCTCTGGAGTCGGCCGGACGACGAACTGAACCGCTGGAGCGGCGAGTTCATCGAACTCGTGGATGATGCTCGACGTCGCATCCTCATAATCGGATTGCGTGAACCCCACGTGCTCGTCGATGGAATAGCTCAGACCCGTCTTCGAAAGCTCAGCGACAATCCCTGGAGGAACATCAGACTTGAACCCGATCGTGAAAGCGCTGCCCTGAGCACCGAAGAATGCGTACGCGAAATCATCGGGATAGGAGGTCTCCGCGAGGTAGGCCACCTCACCCAGCGGCTGTTGCTGGGTCATCCAGACAGCTTCCTCATCAGTGAGCGGCGCCTCCTCGAGGGCGTCACGCTCGGCGTCGGCATCGCTCGGGCCGACCTTCTCCGTTCCCAGACCTGCCTCGCCGATCACGGACTGTGGACCGGACGGCGTCTGGCTAGAATCCGGCGTCGGAGCATTCGCGACTCCTAGCCCGATTGAGATGGCAGCTGCGACGACTCCGACCGCCGCAACCCCTGCCATCATCGGGTGGGAAAGCCATCGAGCGCTGCGTCTCACGGCACCTCCCAGATCGGCTGATGGGAGGATCATAGTGCGCACCCAGGTTCGCGGGCTACGCGGTGGTTCGCGGTGGGATGAGCGCGCCCCAGCGAGGAGGCCGACGCCATTCTGTGTCTGTCGGGATGACAGGATTTGAACCTGCGACCCCCTGACCCCCAGTCAGGTGCGCTACCAAGCTGCGCCACATCCCGTCGTGCACGTGTCGTTCGCTCGGCGGCGCATCGACCGTGTGACTGGGGGTCACACGCGCCACGGCATCGCGGCATCCGATCGCGCCGCCCGCGCACGGGCAACCCCCTCAGCTTACTCGTTGCGCACGCGCCTCGCGAACGTGCCTTCCCGATGTCCGAGGCCGGGGTTAACGTCGAAGGATGAGCGATGTCACGATCCTGCCGGCCACCCCGGAGCGCTTCGCCGATGTCGAGCACGCCATGACCGGCGGCGGCGACGGGGCCGGCTGCTGGTGTCAATGGTGGACGCTCGCCAGCAGCCGTTGGAAGTCCACGAGCCGCGAGGAACGGCGCGAGCTGCTGCGCCAGGAGATCGAGTCGGCCCCGCCGCCGGGGCTCATCGCCTACGTCGACGGCGTGGCCGCCGGCTGGGTGCGCGTGGGGCCGCGGCTCAGCCAGCCGCGCATCGGGCGCTCGCGCACCCTGAAGGCCTCCCCCACCCCGCAGGACGACCCGTCGGCGTGGGCGATCACGTGCTTCGTCGTGCGCCGCGAGTACCGCCGTCAGGGGCTCAACGAGCTGCTGATCCAGGCCGCGGTCGACCACGCCCGCGATCACGGCGCGCGCGTCGTGGAGGGGTATCCGATCGACCTGTCGATCACCAGGGTCTCCTCGAACGACCTGTTCCACGGGGCGTTGTCGACCTTTGAGGCTGCCGGCTTCACCGAGGTCGCCCGCCCCGGCGCGAGCCGACCGATCGTCGCCCTCACGCTGGCGTGAACGCGTCATGACGGATGCCACGGCCCGCGTCGACGCGTGGCTCTGGGCCGTGCGGGTGTACAAGACCCGGTCAGCAGCGACCGCCGCCTGCCGCGCCGGGCACGTGCGGGTCGGCGGCGAGCGCGCGAAGGCCGCCCAGCCGGTGCGGGTCGGCGACGAGCTGCGCGTGCGCATCGCCGGGTTCGACCGGCTGCTCGTCGTGCGCAAGCCCATCGCCAAGCGCGTCGGCGCCGCACTGGCTGCGGAGGCCGCCGAGGACCGCACGCCGCCGCGGGAGGCGCTGCCGGTCATCGCGGCGCGCGACCGCGGCGCCGGGCGGCCGACCAAGCGCGAGCGGCGCGAACTCGATCGCCTCCGCGGCCGCGACGGGTAGCCGGCGCGGCGCGAGACCGATCAGCCGGTTCGCGGATGCCGGGACGCCGACCGCCGGCGCGCGAGCGCATCGAGCACCACGAGCACGGCGATCGCGCTCGGATACACCGCGAGATCGCGCGCATCGAACACCGTGCCGAGCACGAGCATCGCCGGCGGGAAGGCTGCGCCGACCGTCTGAGGGACCCCGGTGAGCTGGAACAGCTCCACGGCGACGCACACACCGCCGCGATCGCGCCGGCCAAGAGCGGAGCGCATCGCGGCAGCACGACGAGGACCACCGCCCACGCCGCCGCGGCGTAGAGCACATCGCCGGCGACATCGGTCACTGTGGTATCGGGGAGCAGCACGTGCACGGCCAGTCCCGCGACGACCGCAGCGACCACGATGCCTGCGCCGACCGCGCGGCGGGTGCGCGTGACGCTCACAGCCGGTCGCGCAGCCACGAGACCGGCCGCACGCCGGCGCCCGCGGCATCCGCTCGCCCGGCCAGTCCGCGATCGCTCGTGACGACGGTCACCGCGCGCGCGGCGGAGACGAGCCGCTCCGCCTCGGCGACGATCGCATCATCGCCGTGACCGTCCGCCCGGACGAGTCGGATGCCGTCGACCTCCGCCACCGCGCGCGCCTGCCCCTCCACCACGACGGAGACCTCCGGGAACCACGTGTCCGCGTCCAGTCCGAGGGCGGCGGCATCCAGCCCCCGCTCGGCGAGCCGCGCGACCGCTCCCAGCAGCCGCGCGGCGGCACCGGCGCGGTCGCGCCACCACCCGTCGGGCACCGACCCGACCACGTTCGCCGCGTCGACCACGATCGCCGGGCGCACGGCCAGCAGCGCCCGCAGCCGCGCCCACGACGCCGCGAAGCCCGGATGCAGCGGGTAGTCCGCGACCGCGTCGACCGGCACCCACGCGAGCTCGCGGCTCTCCGGGTCGCTGATGACGGGCTCGAACGGCTCCGACACATCGGCCACGACCGTGCTGTAGGTCCAGACGTCCGCGTCGAAGACGCTGATCAGGCGCGCACGGACAGCGCGGGGCGGGACCCCGGCCTCCTCGCTCGACTCGCGCAGCGCCCCGTCGCGCGCCGATTCGCCCCGGTGTCGCGCACCGCCGGGCAGTCCCCACGTGTCGCCGAAGTGGCTCCACGCGACCCGGTGCTGCAGCAGCACGCCGCGCTCGGGGTCGAGGGCGAGCAGCCCCGCGGCACCGAACCGCCCCCAGTACCGCTCCCCCGTACCCGCCACGACCCACGCGTCGCCGGGATCGCGCGGCCCGTGCGGACGGCGCGGCTCTCCCGGCTCCGGCGGCACGATCGTCACGGCATCCACCCTGTCACAGCGGACCACCCGCCGCGCGCCGGCCTGGTGTTCACCCTCGTATCCACGCGAGTCACTGCCTTAGCGGCCAGTCACTGCTCTCCAGCACAATGACTCGCGCGCAAGGCAGTGACTCGCGAAACAGAGCAGTGACCCGGGGAGGCCCAGGGGTCAGCGCTGGCGGCGCTCCCGCACGCGCATGTTGGTCACGATCGGGGTGCCCTCGAACCCGAACAGCTCGCGCAGGCGCCGCTGGATGAACCTCCGATACCCGGGGTCGAGGAACCCGGTCGTGAACAGCACGAACGTCGGCGGCCGGGTGGATGCCTGCGTGCCGAAGAGGATGCGGGGCTGCTTGCCGCCGCGCACGGGATGCGGATGCTCGGCGACGAGCTCGGCGAGGAACGCGTTGAACTTCCCGGTCGAGATGCGCTGGTCCCACGAGGCCAGCGCGGTCTCCAGCGCCGGCACGAGCTTGTCGAGGTGCCGCCCGGTGCGCGCGGAGATGTTCACCCGCGGCGCCCACGACACGTGGGCGAGGTCCTGCTCGATCTCGCGCTCCAGGTAGCGGCGTCGGTCGATGTCCTCCAGGTCGACGTCGCCCAGGCGGTCCCACTTGTTGAACGCCAGCACGAGCGCCCGGCCCGCCTCCAGGACCAGGTCGATGATCCGCACGTCCTGCTCGCTGATCGGCTCGCTCACGTCGAGCACGACGACGGCGACCTCCGCCTTCTCCAGCGCCGCCGAGGTCCGCAGCGACGCGTAGAAGTCCGCCCCCTGCTGCAGGTGCACTCGGCGACGGATGCCGGCGGTGTCGACCAGTCGCCAGAGCCTGCCGCCCAGCTCCACGACCTCGTCGACCGGGTCGCGCGTGGTGCCGGCGAGGTCGTCGACGACGACGCGGTCCTCGCCGGCCGCCTTGTTCAGCAGCGACGACTTGCCGACGTTCGGCCGTCCCAGGATCGCGACGCGGCGCGGGCCGCCGATCTCGTTCTTCGCGACCGCCGAGACCTCGGGGAGGACTTTCATGACCTCGTCCAGCAGATCGGCCACCCCGCGGCCGTGGATCGCCGAGACCGCGTGCGGCTCACCGAGACCCAGGCCCCACAGCGCCGCGGCCTCGGGCTCCTGCCGCGCGTCGTCGACCTTGTTGGCCACGAGGAACACTGGCTTGCCGCTCTTGCGCAGCAGCCGCACGACGCGCTCGTCTGTGGAGGTGGCCCCCACCATCGCGTCCACGACGAACAGCACGACGTCGGAGAGGTCGATCGCGACCTCGGCCTGGGCGGCGACCGAGCGGTCGATGCCCCTGGCATCCGGCTCCCACCCGCCCGTGTCGACGAGCGTGAACCTCCGGTCCATCCACTCCGCTTTGTAGGTGACGCGGTCTCGCGTGACACCCGGGGTGTCCTCGACGACGGCCTCACGGCGACCGAGGATGCGGTTCACGAGGGCCGACTTGCCGACGTTCGGGCGCCCCACGATCGCGACGACCGGCAACGCCGGCAGCACCTGGATGCCGTCATCGCCTTCGGCGATACCCTCCAGGAGGTCGGCGTCCTCGTCGTCGAGCTCATAGTCGGCGAGCGAGGCGCGCAACGCCTCGGCCCGCTGGTCGGCGAGCTCCTCGTCGAGCTCTGCAAGCTTCTCGACGAGGTGGTCGGGGCCGCCCTCGTAGTCCTGGTCGTCAGCTCCCATGGCGGGCTCCCTCCTCGGCGCGGACCACGTCGAGGACGGCCGCCACGGTCTGTGCGAAATCGAGCTCTGTGGAGTCCACCACGGTGACCCCCGGTGCGGCGGTGAGGAAGTCCACGACCTGCGCATCCGACGCGTCGCGGCGGTGCAGAGCCGCGGCGACGGTCGCGGCATCCTGCGTCGTCACCTCGGCGCTGCGCCGCGCGGCGCGCACCTCGGGGGCCGCGGTCAGCAGGATCCGCACCGGCGCATCGGGGACGACCACGGTGGTGATGTCGCGGCCCTCCACGACGACGCCCGGGCGCCCCGACTGCGCCACCAGCGCGCGGAAGAGCTCATTCACCGACGCGCGCACCTCGGGCACGCGCGCGACCCCGCTGACGGCCGCCGAGACGCGCGGCTCGCGGATCGCGTCGGTCACGTCGTGCGCGCCGACACGCACCCAGTGGTCGTCGGGGTCGAGCGAGATCGCGTAGTCGAAGTCGGCGACGGATGCCACGACCGCCGCCGCGTCGGCGGTGTCGGCTCCGCGGCCGAGCACGTGCCAGGCGAGCGCCCGGTAGGCGGCGCCGGTGTCGAGATAGCCGAACCCGAGCCGCCGGGCCACGGCCTTGGAGACGCTCGACTTGCCGCTGCCGGCGGGGCCGTCGATGGCGACGACCGTCGGCGTCGCGGTGCGGGGCTCAGTCATCCGGGATGCTCGCAATCCTCCAGCCGCGCGCCTCGAGCCCGGCCACGGTCCGATGGACGGCGTCGGGGACCACGCTGATCTCGGCGAGGCCGAACGGGGCGCCGGGCGAATGCTCCAGGCGGAAGTCCTCGACGTTGACGTCGAGCTCCCCCAGCTCGCCGAACAGACGCCCCAGTTGCCCGGGCCGGTCGTCGATCATCACGACGACCTTCTCGAACCGCCTGTTCTGTCCGTGCTTGCCGGGCAGCCGCTCGACGCCGTCGTTGCCGCGGCGGATCGTGTCGGCCACGGTGCGACGTGCACCCGGGACGTCGGGGGCGCGCAGCGCATCGGCGACCGACCGCAGGTCGTCGGCGAGCGCGTCGAGCACACCGACGACCGGAGCCGCGTTCGCGCCGAGGATCTGCACCCACAGCTCGGGGGCGGATGCCGCGATGCGCGTCGTGTCACGCACCCCTTGACCTGCGAGCCGCAGAGAGCCGTCCGGCGCGTCGACGAACCGGCCGGCGAGCAGGCTCGCCACCAGTTGCGGCACGTGCGAGACGAGCGCGACGGCGGCGTCGTGCTCCTCGGGGGTCATCTCCAGCGGCAGGGCGCCGAGGTCGAGGGCGAGCCCCTCCACGAGCGCGAGGTCGCTCGCCGGGGTGGACGCATCGCGGCACACCACCCAGGGACGCCCGACGAAGATGTCGGCGCGCGCCGAGACGGCCCCGCCGCGCTCACGGCCGGCGAGCGGATGCGAGCCGATGTAGTGGGTGAGGTCCACTCCGCGCGCGCGCAGCTGATTGAGGGGCTCGAGCTTGACGCTGGCGACGTCGGTCACCACGACGCCGGGGTGGGCGACGAGCTCGCGCTCGACGATGTCGGCGGTGACGTCGGGCGGCACCGCCACGACCACCAGCACCGGCCTGTCGTCGGGGTGGGCGGGCCTGCCGGCGCCGTAGTCGACGGCGAGGCGCAGCTGTGCGGGCGAGGCGTCGACGAGCGCGACGTCGACGTCGAGCTCGCGCAGCGCGTGTCCGATGCTCGCGCCGAGCAGGCCTGCACCCACGATGCGCACGGTGCCCGGCATCCGCGCCTGGCGCGCAGCCACGGCCGTCGAGTCGGTCACTGCTTCTCCGCCCTACTGATCGGATTCGTCCCCCGGCGGAGCCGCCCGGCGCGCGAGGGTCAGGAGCGCGCCGCGTTCCACTGTAGTCAACTCGCGCGCCCGGCCCGCCGGGAGGGTTCCCAGGTGCAGCGGCCCGAAGCTGCGCCGCACCAGCTCGACGACCGGATGCCCCACCTCGGCCATCATGCGACGCACGATCCGGTTGCGACCCGAGTGGAGGGTCAGCTCGACGAGGCCGGCGTCGCCGCGCGCGTCGAGCAGGCGCGCGCGGTCGGCGGCGATCGGGCCGTCGTCGAGGTCGACGCCGCGGGTGAGGCGAGCGATCGTCTGCGGCGTCACGCGCCCGGAGACCTTCGCGATGTAGACCTTGGCGACCCCGAACGACGGGTGGGCGAGCACGTGGGCGAGCTCGCCGTCGTTGGTGAGGACGAGCAGTCCGCTCGTCTGCGCGTCCAGCCTCCCGACGTTGTAGAGGCGCTCCGGCCACTCCCGCGTGAACCGGCGCAGATCGGGGCGGCCGTGCTCGTCCTTCATGGAGCTGACGACACCGGTGGGCTTGTTGAGCATGACGTAGCGCTTCGTGGCATCCAGCTGCACCGCCGTGCCGTCGACGTCGACGAGGTCGACGGCGGGGTCGACCCGCGACCCGAGCTCGGTGACGACCGCGCCGTTGACGCGCACCCTGCCCTCGACGATGTACTGCTCGCACACGCGGCGGGAGGCCACCCCGGCGTTCGCGAGCACCTTCTGCAGGCGCTCACCCGTGCGCGGCGCGGCGTCGTGGCTGTCGCTCACCGACGCTCCTCGCTGTCGAACCCGGCCGCGCCGTCATCGAGGAGCGGGGAGATGTGCGGCAGCTCGTCGAGGGAGTTGATGCCCAGGTGCACCAGCAGTGCATCGGTGGTGCCGTACAGGATGGCGCCGGTCTCGGCATCGGTCCCCACCTCGGCGACCAGGCCCCGGGCCAGGAGAGTGCGCACGACCGAGTCGACGTTCACGGCGCGGATGGACGCCACCTGACCGCGCGTGACCGGCTGCTTGTAGGCGATGACGGCAAGGGTCTCCAGGGCCGCCTGCGACAGGCGCGACGGCGCCTGCGAGTTCACGAACTCCGACACCACGTCGTCGTGCTCGGCGCGGACGTACAGCCGCCAGCCGCCGCCGACCTCGCGCAGCTCGAAGCCGCGGCGCGGCCCGCCCAGTTCGCCGTCGTAGTCGGCGACGAGGTTCTCGACCGCCTGCCGCACGGCCGGGACGGGAGCGGCCACCGCCGCGGCCAGAGAGACGAGGCTCTGCGGCTCGTCGACCACGAGCAGGATCGCCTCGAGCCGGCGGGCGACGTCGACGGGTGCGAGCGGCGGCCGGGGCTCCGCTTCGGCGTCGGCGAACAGGGTCGGGTCATCGGTCATAGTCGGCTCCCAGGGTGGCAAGGCTCTCGTCGGACCAGCGCTCGGCCGTCCAGCGCAGCGTCAGCTCGCCGAGCGGCTCGAGCTGCTCGAACGACACGGCCGCGTGCCGGTAGAGCTCCAGGACGGAGAGGAACCGGGCCACGACCACGCCGGGCTGGGCGGCCCCGGCGATGAGGTCGCGGAAGGTGAGCTGCCCGGCATCGCGCAGCAGCGTCACCACGATCGCCGCCTGCTCGCGGATCGAGACCAGCGGCGCGTGCAGGTGGCCGAGTCCGACGTGCGGGATCTCCTTCGGCGTGAAGGCGAGCACCGCGAGCGCGGCGAAATCGTCGAGCGAGAGCGTCCAGACCAGCTCCGGGACGGCGCGGCGGTACTTCTCCTCCAGGCGCACCGACCGCACGTGCCGGCGCCCCTCGGCCTGCAACCGCTCGGCGAACCAGCCCGACACCTCCTTGAACGCGCGGTACTGCAGCAGCCGGGCGAACAGCAGATCGCGGGCCTCCAGGAGCGCCACCGACTCGGCATCCACGAGCTCCCCCTGCGGAAGCAGGCCGGCCACCTTCATGTCGAGCAGAGTCGCCGCCACGACGAGGAACTCGGATGCCTCGTCGAGCTCCTCGTCGGTGGACAGGCTCCGCAGGTAGGAGATGAACTCGTCGGTCACGCGGCTCAGCGCGATCTCGGTGATGTCGAGCTTGTGCGACGAGATCAGGCTCAGGAGCAGGTCGAAGGGCCCGTCGAAGACCCCGAGCGAGACGCGGAACCCCTCGTCGTCGGCTGTGCCGGGCGCCGCCTCGTCCGGTACGGCCTGGTCCGGCACGGCCTGGTCAGGCGACGGCGCCACGGGCGACCAGCTCCCGCGCCAGTCGCAGATAGGCCTGGGCGGCGGGGTGCTCGGGGGCGTACTCGGTGATCGGGATGCCCGACACCGAGGCATCCGGGAACTTCACCGTACGACCGATCACGGTCTCCAGCACATCGTCGCCGAACGCCTCCACGACGCGCTCGAGCACCTCGCGCGAGTGCAGCGTGCGCGGGTCGTACATCGTCGCGAGGACGCCGTCGAGGGTGATCGAGGGGTTCAGCCGGTCGCGCACCTTGTCGATCGTCTCGATCAGCAGGGCCACGCCGCGCAGGGCGAAGAACTCGCACTCCAGCGGGATGAGCACGCCGTGGCTGGCGGTCAGGGCGTTGACGGTCAGCAGTCCCAGCGACGGCTGGCAGTCCACGAGGATCACGTCGTAGTCGGGCGAGACCTTCCGCAGCACGCGGGCGAGGATCATCTCGCGGGCCACCTCGTTGACCAGGTGCACCTCGGCGGCGGACAGGTCGATGTTGGCGGGGATGACGTCGAGCCCCTCCACGCGGGTGTGGATGATGGCCTCGTGCGCGTCGCGCTTGGGATCCAGCAGCAGGTCGTAGATCGTGGTGACGTCGTGGGATGCCACGCCCAGCCCTGCCGACAGCGCGCCCTGCGGGTCGAAGTCGACCGTCAGCACGCGGCGACCGTACGATGCCAGGCCCGCGGCGAGGTTGATCGTCGTCGTGGTCTTGCCGACGCCGCCCTTCTGGTTGCACAGCGCGATGATGCGCGCAGGACCATGGCCGTCGAGCTTGGGAGGGGTGGGAAAGCCCTGATAGGGCCGCCCGGTGGGGCCGATCGGGGTGTCTGATGGGGGGGTCTTCGCCGCACCCCGCTTGCTGCCCGCCACGGACTCTCCTCTCGTCCCCCCGAGTCTAGCGAGGTGGCCCGTTCTGTCGCCTCCCGGCGGCCGCTACACCGCGCCGCGCAGGGCGGCCACCGGCTCGACGCGCGCGGCGCGCCGCGCCGGATACCAGCCCGCCGCGAGGCCCACGACCACACCGAGGAGGGCGCCGCCGACCGCGAACACCGGGTTCAGCACCGCCGCCCACTGCTGCACGGCGGCCACGACGACCACGACGCCCACGCCCAGCGCCGCCCCGATGAGCCCGCCGATCAGGCCGATCACGATCGACTCGACCATGAACTGCGCGGCGACCTGCCGCCGGGTGGCGCCGAGCGCCCGACGCAGCCCGATCTCCGGGATGCGCTCCATGACCGACAGCAGCGTCACGTTCGCGATGCCGAGGCCGCCCGCCAGAAGGGCCACGGCCCCGAGCAGCAGGAAGACGACGTTGGCGTCGGCCTGCACGCTCTGGCTCAGGTCGCTCGAGGCGGCCGGCGCGCGAGCCTGCAACGTGTCGGGTTCGTCCGGCGCCAGGGCGAGCACCGCCTGCTCCGCGACCTGCGGCCCCGCCCCCACGACGATGCGCGCGCGCAGTTCGGCGGCCGCGCTCACGCCGAGGTCGCCTCGCGCTGCCCCCAGCGGAATGATGACGGCGTCGCGCAGGTCGCCGCGGCTCTCGAACCCGTCGACGATCCCGACAACGGCGTAGGCGATTCCCGCGATGAAGATCGAAGGCTGGCTGTCGACACGGTTGATTCCGAGCCGCTCGGCGGCCCGCGAGCCGAGCACCGCCACGCGGTCGCCGCGCCGATCGTGGCCCTCGTCGAAGAACCGACCCGTCACGACCGTGCCCGAGACCGTGTCCAGCAGCCCCGCCGAACCCGCGACGAGAGCCGGCTGGGCCTGCGCCGGAGCGGACGGGTCGTTGACCGACACTGCCGCGATCGTCTCGTCGCCGAGGTCCACGTCGGTCAGAAGCGCGGCATCCTCCACACCGGCCAGACGCAGGACCCGTTCGGGACCGTCCCACGGCAGCCGCCCGATCGGCGATGTCGTGCCGTCGCGGCCGGAGGTCTCCTCCGGGGTGACGACGACCTGCGTCGCGGCGGCGGCATCGAACTGCTCGGCGATCTGCGCGGCAGCGGTCTGCGCGAGCCCGACCGTCGCCACGAGAGACCCGATGCCCAGCACCGTGCCGAGCATCGTCATCACCAGCCGCGTGGGACGGGAGCCGATGTCGGTGGTCGCCTCGGCCACCAGATCCTGGAACGTGAACCGGTCGGAGCGCGGGATCGGCTGCACGAGGGTCGTCACGGGAGCGGCATCGGGGGTCGTCTCCGACCCGGCATCGGATGCCGGCACGGCGGTGTCGCGCGCGCGACGCAGACGCGGCCACCGCATCAGGTCAGCTCGCTCAGTCGGCCGTCGGAGATGCGCACCCGCCGGTGCGCGCGCCGAGACACCGACTCGTCGTGCGTGATCACCACGAGGGTCAGCCCGTCGGCGTTCAACTCCTCGAACAGGTCCATGACCTCGCCGGAGGTACGCTGGTCGAGGTTCCCGGTCGGCTCGTCGGCCAGCAGCAGCCGCGGCCGTGAGACGACCGCGCGGGCCACCGCCACACGCTGGCGCTCGCCGCCCGACAGCAGCCCGGGGAGGAAGTCGACCCGGTGACCGAGGCCGACGCGCTCGAGCGCGTCCCGCGCCCGGTCCTCGCGCTCGTGACGCGGCACCCCGCTGTACAGCATCGGCAGAAGCACGTTGTCGAGCACGGTGCGCCGGCCGAGCAGATGGAAGGACTGGAAGACGAAGCCGACGAACCGGGCCCGGACCGCGGCGCGCTCGTCGTCGGTGAGCGACGAGGTCAGCTCCCCCGAGAGCCGGTACTCGCCGACGCTGGGACGGTCGAGGAGGCCCAGGATGTTGAGCATCGTCGACTTGCCCGAGCCGCTGGGTCCGACCACGCCCAGGTAGTCGCCCGCGTTCACGGTGAGGGTCACCCCCTTCATCGCCTGCACCTCGGGCGGTCCGGGGAAGGAGCGCGTCACGTCGCGCAGCTCCACGAGCGGCGTCGTCACCGCCCCACCACCACGAGGTCCCCCTCGGCCAGCTCACCCTCGACCGGGGCCACCTCGACGGCGCCGTGCGCAGCCAGACCCGGCTCGACCACGACGAGTCGGGTCTTCGCCGCCGCGCCCTCGCGCGGATCGCCCTCGACCACCTCGACGCGCGACTCCCCGCCCGGCCCCGCCGACAGCGCCGCCAGCGGCACCGACAGCACCTCGCCCTCGGTGGAGCCGACCCCGATCCGCACGCGCACGTTCGACCCCTGCACCTGGCTCACCTGCTCGGGGGTGAGCGGGTCGGGCTCCAGGGCGATCAGCCATCGCTCGCCCTCCTCCTGCGCGGTCACCTCGGTGATCTTCGCACCGACCTCGGCGCCGTCGGGCAGCTCGAACCGCGCCGGGGATCCGACCGTCAGCAGGCGCGCGTCCGCCTCGGCGGCGGCGCCGGTGAGGCGCACCGCCGCGCCCGAGACGGTCATGGCCACGCCCTCCAGCACATTTCCGCGCACCGCCTTGACGTCGTCGACACGGCGCGGCAGCTGGGTGAGGAACAGCACCTCGCTGGAGGGCAGATACGGCTGCACCTCCTGCCGCGCCCGCTCCAGCGCCTCGTAGGCGGCGGTCACCTGTCCCTGCGCGGAGTCGACCATCGACCGCTCAGCGCTCGTGTCCACCCCCGCGAACAACTGCTCGCGCTGCAGCCGCGCCACGGCGAGCTCGCCCTCCAGATCGGGGACCGTGTCCGGCGCCTCCGCGCGGGCCTTGGCGATCTGGCGCTGCAGGCTGGCGATGCGGTTGTCGACCTCGAGCACCTCCACCGGATCGGGCCCCGACCCGGCCTTGGCCAGCTGCTGGTTCGCCGAGGCGAGCGCATCCTCCGCGCTGCGGACGCCCTCCTGCGCCGCCCGGTAGCTCTCGTCGGCGCCCTCCGGACTGGGCGGCGCGGGGTACCCGACGGCCGCATAGAGCTGCGCGACGGCATCCGCGGTCGCCTGGTCGAACTGCGCGGACCCGAGATCGCCCGGATCGATCCCCACTGCGGCCAGCGCGTGCTTGAGCTGGGCGACATCGGGTCCCGAGACGCCGAAGCGCAGCGTGCGGTAGGCGGGCAGCTCCCCGGGCAGGACGATCACCGGACGCCCCGCGATCTCCAGGGCGACCGACAGAGGCGTCAGCTGCGCCCCGACGGCGGGCACCTGACCGGTCACCACCGCCGGTCCCGACACCGACGAGGTGTCGATCGTGACGTCGACGGCATCGGCGTATCCGACGTCGGCGCGGATCGTGACATCGTTGGTGAGCTGTCCGTACTCGACCGGCACGGTCACCAGCCCGGGCTCGGGTGCGGCATCCGCGTCGGATCGGGCGATGACGAAGGTGCCGACGAGCAGACCGGACACCAGCGCCACGACCGCCACGCCCGCGACGATCCACAGCGTGCGGTTGCCGCGGAAGACCCGACCCCATCCCGCGACCCGCGACGTATCGGAGCCCGCCCCCGTGCCCTCGTCGGGCTCCGGATCCAGACCCAGGATGCCGTGGACCTCGGTATCGGCCGACGGGCCCGCCTCGTCGTCGTGCACCGGCACGTCAGCTGTTCTGTTCGGCCGCAGCTTTGAACGCCTCGAGCTCTGCCTTGTGGTCGGCGATGAACTGCTCCTCGGCCGCGAACTGCAGCTCGAGCTGCTTGGCGCTGTAGTCGGTCTTCTCCCGGCAGTCGAGGTCGGCCAGCGCGAGCTTCACCTCGCGCTCGGCGATCGGCTCGCTCTTTTTCTCCAGCTCGTCCTCGTACGCCTTCCACTGGGCGTCGATCTCCTCCACGCTCGCTCCCTCCGCAGGTTGCGGCGCCTCGGCGTTCAGCTCGTTCAACGCGTCGTAGATGGACTGCGCGGCATCCTGCTGCTTGGTGAAGCCGTCGTACCCGGCGTCGGCCATGCACGAGGCCCACTCCGCGTCGAGCTCCGCTCTCGCGGGGTCGTTCTCCACGTCCTCCCAGAGCTTCTCCATCGCCTGTCGCAGATCGGCGAACTCGTCGTCCGACCAGATGTCCTGCACCGCGTTCACCTCGTGCTGCGCCGCCCCCTGGCAGCCCGCCGTCTCCCAGTTCCACTCGATGGCGCCGTCCTCGCCGAGCTCCTCCTCGCTGGGCGGCGGCCCGTAGAGCGCCTCGCTGTACGCGGCCTGCTCCGACTCGGAGAGCGACTCGACATACTCCTGGTTGGGGTCGGTGACCTCCTCGACGGCCTGCTCGGCCTCCTCCTTGCCGGGCGAGTTCACCGCGCCGTACCCGTACTGGGCGACCCACTCGCGCGAGTCGGGATCCCATTCCTCTGCGCTGCCGGTGGAGAACTGATCGGAGTAGTCCACCGGCGTGTAGTCGAACCCCTCCTCCGCCATGCACGTCGCGACGAGCTCCTCGACCTTCTTCTGCTGCTCCGCGAGCGTGCGCGCCTGCTCCTCTTCGGAGAGGTCTCCACCCCACACCGCCGAAAGATAGGCGTTCAGCGGCGACGACTTCCAGGCGTCCGCCGAGGAGGTGTCCGTCTTGTCCCCCGCACAGCCGGAGAGGACGAGCGCGATGAGAGCGGCGACGGGCACGAGCAGCGAGACGCGTTGCATGGGGACTCCTACGTCGGATCATCGGCGCCGAGCCGACTGGCTCGCGCACATATGATTAACACCCTAACGGCCTCTGCGGAAAACCCGGGCCTCGGGGGTTCTTCCCCGGGTTCATGCCCACTCCAGGTCAGCGCGCGCGGGGATGCGAGGTGACGTACACGTCGCGGAGGGCCTCGACGCTCACGTGGGTGTAGATCTGGGTGGTGGCGACCGAGGCGTGACCGAGCAGCTCCTGCACGACGCGGACGTCCGCCCCGCCCTGCAGGAGGTGCGTCGCGAACGAGTGCCGCAGCGTGTGGGGTGACACGTGGGCGTGAAGGCCCGCGCGCTCGGCCGCCTGACGGATGACGAGCCAGGCCGACTGGCGCGACAGCGGCGCCCCGCGCGCGCCGAGGAACAGGCGCGGGGTCGGGCGCCCGCGGCTCGAGAGCTCCGGGCGGGCGCGGGTGAGGTAGGCCTCCACCGCGGCCCGCGCATAGGAGCCGACCGGCACGATCCGCTCCTTGTCGCCCTTGCCGCGCACGCGCAAGACCTCGCCGTGCGCGAGGTCGTCGACATCGAGCGCCACGATCTCGGAGACCCTTCCGCCTGTGGCGTACAGCAGCTCGAGCAGGGCACGGTCGCGCAGGCGCACGATGTCGGTGTCGACGGCATCCCCCGGCGCGGGTCCCGCCGCATCCAGCAGCGCCTCGACCTGCGCGATCGTGAGCGCCTTCGGCAGGCGCTGGGGGGTCTTGGGCGGACGCAGCCGCCGCGCGGGATCGTCGGCGGCGAGCCCCTCGCGCGCGAGGAAGCGGTGCAGCCCCCGCACTGACGACTGGAGGCGCGCGAGCGAGGTGGCCGCCGGGCGCTGCTCTGCCCCGGCCTGCTCCGCGACGAAAGCGGCGACGAGCTCCGCGGTCACCGCGGCCGGATCGTCGACGCCGTGCGCGGCGAGCCAGCCCGCGTAGCGGGCGAGGTCGCGCCGGTAGGCGGCGACCGTGTGCTCGGACAGGCCGCGCTCGATCGAGATGTGCCGGAGATAGGCGTCGATCGCGCGGTCCAGGCTCACCGCCGCGGCGCTCCGATCGGCTGCGAGCGCCTCGGCCACGGGGCATCGGCCGCGGCGAGGCTCGTCCAGCCACCCGCGCGCGACACGTGCGCGGTCAGCGCGCCGATGGCCAGCGCCGCGTTCTGCACCCGGCGGGCGAGCACCGCCGCGACCACCTCGTCCAGGGGCACCCAGCGCACCTCGATGTCGGCCTCCTCCTCGGTGCGCGCGAACGCTTCCGCCGCCGGACGCAGTCCCCGGGCGAGGTAGATGCGCATCGCCTCGTCGCTGCCGCCCGCGCTGTTGTAGAACTCGGCGAGCGTGTCCCAGCGCTCGGCGACGAGGTCGGCCTCCTCGGCGAGCTCGCGCCGGGCGGCGGCGAGCGCGTCCTCGCCGGTGACGTCGAGCAGGCCCGCGGGGATCTCCCAGTCGCGCACCTGCACCGGATGGCGGTACTGCTTGATCACCAGCATCCGATCGTCGTCGTCGAGGGCGAGCACGGCGACGGCGCCGGAATGGTCGACGTACTCCCGCACGATCGTGTCGCCGTTGTAGCGGAACTCGTCGCGCCGGAGGTTCCAGACCCGGCCCTCGTAGACGGTGTCGCTGCGGGTGACCTCGACCCGCACCGGGTCGTCGGCGAGCAGCTCGTCGGATGCCGCAGGCTCAGTCGCTGACGACATCGAACAGCTCGCTCGCGCGGTGGCGGTCCAGCGCCGCCGCGATGAGGCCGCGGAACAGCGGGTTGGCCTCGGTCGGTCGCGACCGCAGCTCCGGATGGGCCTGCGTGGCGATGGAGAAGGGGTGCACGTCGCGGGGCAGCTCGACGTATTCGACGAGGTTGCGATCGGGTGACAGGCCGGAGAAGACGAGCCCCGCCTGGGCGAGCTGGTCGCGATACCGGTTGTTGACCTCGTAGCGGTGCCGGTGGCGCTCCGACGCGCGTCCCGCACCGTACAGCTCGGCGGCGAGCGACCCGTCCGTCAGCTCCGCCTCGTAGAGCCCGAGTCGCATCGTGCCGCCCAGGTCGCCGCTTTCGATGATGTCGACCTGCTCGGCCATCGTCGCGATCACCGGATGCGCGGTGTCGGGGTCGAACTCGCTGGAGGACGCGTCGGTGAGCCCCACGACGTTGCGCGCGTACTCGATGACCATGCACTGCAGACCGAGGCAGATGCCGAGCGTCGGGATGCCCTGCTCGCGCGCGAAGCGGAGCGCGCCGAGCTTGCCCTCGATGCCGCGGATGCCGAACCCGCCGGGCACGACGATCCCGTCGACGCTGCCGAGCACCCGGGCGGCGCCCTCGGGCGTCTCGCACTCGTCCGACGGGATCCACTTCACGTGCACCTTGGTCTCCTGCGCGAAGCCGCCCGCCTTGAGCGCCTCGGTCACCGACAGGTAGGCGTCGGGCAGGTCGATGTACTTGCCGACCAGGCCGATCGTGACCTCGTGGCGCGGATTGTGCACGGCCTGGAGCACCTTGCTCCACCGCGACCAGTCGACCTCCTGCGCCTTGGCGAGCCCGAGCGTGCGCACGATGTACTCGTCGAGGTGCTGCTCGTGCAGCATGGTCGGGATGTCGTAGATCGAGGGGACGTCGACCGCGTTGACGACGGCATCCTCGTCGACGTCGCACATCAGCGCGATCTTGCGCTTGTTGGCGTCGGTGACGGGACGGTCGCTGCGCAGGACCAGCGCGTCGGGCTGGATGCCGATCGAGCGGAGCGTGGCGACCGAGTGCTGCGTGGGCTTGGTCTTCTGCTCCCCGGACGCCCCCATGAAGGGCACGAGAGAGACGTGCACGAAGAACACGTTGCCGCGACCCAGCTCGTGGCGGATCTGGCGGGCGGACTCGATGAACGGCTGCGACTCGATGTCGCCGACGGTGCCGCCGATCTCGGTGATGATGACGTCGGGCTTGGGCGTCTCATCCGCCTGCAGCCGCATACGGCGCTTGATCTCGTCGGTGATGTGCGGAATGACCTGCACAGTGTCGCCGAGGTACTCGCCGCGGCGCTCACGCGCGATGACCTGCGAGTAGATCTGACCGGTCGTGACGTTGGCCGCCTGGCTCAGCTCGATGTCGAGGAAGCGCTCGTAGTGCCCGATGTCGAGGTCGGTCTCGGCGCCGTCGTCGGTGACGAAGACCTCGCCGTGCTGGAAGGGGTTCATCGTCCCGGGGTCGACGTTCAGATACGGGTCGAGCTTCTGCATCACGACCCGCAGCCCCCGCGCGGTGAGGAGGTTTCCGAGGCTCGCGGCGGTCAGTCCCTTCCCCAACGAGGAAACGACACCGCCCGTCACGAAGATGTGCTTGGTGGTGTCGTTCTCAAGGCCCGCGTCCGAAGTGTCCGTCACGGGCTTTCATCCTATCAGCGCGGATCGGATGCCGAGTCTTTCGGCTCGCACGTCAGTCGCCGATGGCGCTCCGGCCGCGCTGCACGATGAGCGGGTCGGGCTCGCCGACGATGTCGGCATCCTTGCCCTCGTAGTCGACCGACGACAGGAAGGCGCGCATCGTGTTGAGCCGGGCGCGCTTCTTGTCGTTGCTCTTCACCGTGATCCAGGGGGCGCCCTTCTTGTCGGTGCGACGGAGCATCTCCTCCTTCGCCGCGGTGTAGTCGTCCCAGCGATCCAGCGACTGGATGTCGATGGGTGAGAGCTTCCACTGCCGCACCGGGTCGATCTGACGGATGATGAAGCGCGTGCGTTGCTCGGACCTGGTGACCGAGAACCAGAACTTCGTGAGCCGGATGCCGGAGTCCACCAGCATCCGCTCGAATCGGGGCACGTCCTCCATGAAGCCCTGGTACTCGTCCTCGTCGCAGAAGCCCATCACCCGCTCCACGCCGGCGCGGTTGTACCAGCTGCGGTCGAACAGCACCGTCTCGCCCTGAGCCGGCAGGTGCGCCACGTAGCGCTGGAAGTACCACTGCGTCTGCTCGCGGTCGCTGGGCTTGACGAGGGCCACGACGCGCGCGTAGCGGGGGTTGAGGTGCTCCATGAACCGCTTGATGGTGCTGCCCTTGCCCGCCGCGTCCCGGCCCTCGAAGATCAGGAGGTGCCGCTGGCCGCTGCGCTGCTGCCAGTTCTGGAACTTCACCAGCTCGACCTGCAGCTCGTACTTCTGCCGGTCGTACTCCTCGCGCGTCAGCCGCTCGTCGTAGGGGTAGTTCTCGCGCCAGGTGTCGACCGCGCGCCCGGCCCGATCGATCAGCTGGGGGTCGTCGTCGTGGTCTTCACCGATGGTGAAGCCCTCCTGGTAGATGCGGTCGATGTACTCGCGGAAGTCCTCGGGCATGCTGCGAATCTAGCGGAGTCCCGTGGCCTCGTGGTGGTGACTTTCCGGGCGCTGCGGGGCTCGTATCGGCGCGATCGTGTCCCGCTTACAGGGCCAGATGGCCGTTGTACCGCCGGAACGGCCCGTCACGTGCAATCGGCCCTGTAAGCGGGACGGCCGCGGCCTCAGCCCGCGCCGGCGGCGGAGCGGCCGGCCAGCGCGAGGAGCTCCCGGGCGTGCCGGAGCGCGGCCTCGGAGTCGGGCATGCCCGACAGCAGGCGCGCCATCTCAGCCTCGCGTTCGGCACCGGTCAGGGCGTGCACGCTGGACGCGGTCACCGAGCCGTCGCTCGATTTGCGCACGCTGAGGTGGTTGCCCGCGAACGCGGCGACCTGGGCGAGGTGGGTGACCGCGATGACCTGGCTCGTCTCGGCCAGACGGGCCAGGCGCCGGCCGACCTCGATCGCGGCGGCACCGCCGATGCCGGCGTCGACCTCGTCGAACACGAAGGTCGGCACCGGGTCGGTCGCCGCGATAACGACCTCGATCGCGAGCATCACGCGGCTGAGCTCCCCGCCGGAGGCCCCGCGGGCGACCGGCCTGGGTTCGGCGCCCGGATGCGGCGCGAGCAGGATCGTGACCTCGTCGCGACCGGCAGCCGACTCGGCCCCCGGCTCGACCGTCACGAGCACGCGGGCATCGGGCAGGGCGAGCTCGCGCAGCTCGGCGGTCACCGCCTCGCCCAGTCGCACGGCGGCGCGCTCGCGCTGCGCGGTCAACGCCGCCGCCGCGTCGTCGAGGGCGGATGCCGCCTGCTCCCGCTGCACGGCCAGCCTCTCGATGCGCTCGCCGTCGTCCGCGAGCTCGGCCAGCCGCGCGGCACCGGACTCCCGCAGGGCGAGCGCAGCGTCGAGCGAGCCGTGCAGCCGCACGAGGGCGCCGAGCTCGGCCCGCCGCGCCTGCGCGGCGTCGAGCTCGAGCGGCCCGGTCTCGTCGAGGTCGGCGAGGTAGGCGCTCAGCCCCGCCGCGACGTCGGCCGCGCGGTAGCCGATCTCGGCCAGCTCGTCGGCGAACGCGCCGAGCGCGGCGTCGCTGGTCGCGGCGCGCTCGAGCGTGCGGCGGGCGCTTGCCAGCAGCCCCGCCACGTCGGGCTCGTCGCCGTCGCCGGACAGCGCCGCGTGCGCGACGGATGCCGCGACCCGCAGCTCCTCGGCGTTCGCGAGGCGCTCGACGCGGCGCGCAAGCTCGACGTCCTCGCCCGGTTGCGGATCGACGGCGGCGATCTCGGCGAGGTCGCGACGCAGCTCCCCCGCCTCCCGTGCGCGGGCATCGCGCGCGGCGACGAGGAAGTCGTGCTCTCGGGACAGCTCTGCCCAGGCCGCATGCGCCTCCCGGTACACGGCCAGGGCGCCTGCCACCGGCTCGCCGCCGAAGCGGTCGAGCGCGTCGCGCTGGGCGGCCGCCGAGCGCAGCCGCAGCTGATCGGACTGCCCGTGCACGACGACGAGCTGGTCGGCGAGCTCGGCCAGCACGCCGGCCGGCGCCGTGCGCCCGCCGACGGTCGCGCGGCTGCGTCCCTCGGTCGACAATGTTCTGGACAGGTACAGTTCTGCGCGGCCGTCTCCGATCGGCTCGACCTGGCCTCCCGCCTCGGCCACGCGATCGGCGACCGCCCCGTCCTCGGGCACGATCCACACGCCCTCCACGACCGCTTGGGCCGCGCCGGAGCGCACCGCGCCCGAGTCCGCGCGCTGACCGAGCAGCAGCCCGAGACCGGTGACGACCATGGTCTTGCCTGCGCCGGTCTCGCCGGTGATCGCCGTGAACCCGGGGCCGATGGGCAGCGTCGCCTCCGCGATGACGCCGAGCCCGCGCAGCTGCACCTGCTCGATCACGCCGGGTGCCCCGCGGCGGGACCGCGCCACCCTGTGACGGGCAGCCGGAACTTGCGCACCAGGCGGTCGGTGAACGCGGCCAGATGCAGCCGCGCAAGCCGCACCGGCTCGGGCGAGCGGCGCACGACCACGCGAGCGCCCGGCGGCAGGTCGTGCGAGCGGCGCCCGTCGCACCACAGGATGCCGGCGGTCGTGGTCCGAGTCAGCACCTCGATCGCGACCGTCGACTCGGGTGCGAGCACGAGGGCGCGGGCGAACAGCGCGTGCGCGGAGAGGGGCACGACCGCGATCGCCTCGACGGTGGGCCAGATCACCGGACCGCCGGCCGAGAAGTTGTAGGCGGTGGAGCCGGTCGGCGTCGACACCACGACGCCGTCGCAGCCGAAGCTCGACAGCGGCCGTTCGTCGACCTCGATGACGACCTCCAGCATCCGCTCGCGCGAGGCCTTCTCCACGGTGGCCTCGTTGAGCGCCCAGGTGTCGTAGACGACGTTCTCGTCCACGTCCTGCACCTGCACCGACAGCGCCATGCGTTCCTCGACGGTGTAGTCGCGCGCGATGACCCGGCGGACGGCGTCGTCCATGTCGTCGGGCTCGATCTCGGCCAGGAAGCCGACGTGGCCCATGTTGATGCCGAGGATGGGGGCGCCGCCGTCGCGGACGAGCTCTGCGGCCCGAAGGATCGTGCCGTCGCCGCCGAGCACGATCGCCAGCTCCAGCTCGCGCACGGCGACGTCGACGCCGAGGGTCACGACCTCATCGAGACTCCCGAGCACCGCGCCGAGCTCGATCCGATCGTCGGCGGCGAGCACCGGCTGGGCACCGGCCTCGGCGAGCGCGTCGAGCACGCGGCGGGCCGCTGCGACGGTCTCGGTGCGATGGGCGTGCGCGACGACGAGGATGTTGCGTGTCGTCATCGTTCCCCCGCCCATCGGTCCACGGTGCTCATCCATTCTGTCGGATTGCCGTCCGGCCGGTCGCCTGCGCGAGCCTGCGTGCGCAGGTGGACCACGAACTCGACGTTCCCGTGCGTGCCCACGACGGGTGAGCGGATGAGCCCGAACGTGCCGAGCCCGGCATCCCACGCCGCCCACAGCACGGTGGCCACGGCATCGGCGCGCCGGCGCGGATCGGTCACGAGCCCCTCACGCACGCCGGTGCGCCCCACCTCGAACTGCGGCTTGATCAGCAGCACGATGTCAGCATCGGGAGCTGCGACCGCGGCGATCGGATCGAGCACCCGGGTGAGCGAGATGAACGAGAGATCGCCGGTGATCACCGTGGGAGATTGGCGGGTGCCGCTGGCCGCCGCCAGCGCGCCGGGCGTCAGGTCGCGGGCGTTGAACCCTTCGACCACGACGATCCCGCGGTCGGCGGCGAGTTCAGCGGCGAACTGCCCGTGGCCGACGTCGAGGGCGACGACCGGCTCGGCGCCGCGCTCGCGCAGCACCTGCGTGAAGCCGCCGGTGGACGCGCCGATGTCGAGGGCGCCTCGCCCGGCGACGTCGACCCCGAACGCGTCGAGCCCGGCGATGAGCTTGTGCGCCGCGCGGCTCACGTAGTGATCCGTGGCCGCGACCACGACCGCGGCGTCGTCGGCGACGGGGGCCGCGGGCTTGACGACTGCGACGCCGTCGACCTCGACCAGCCCCGCCGAGATCAGCCGCGCCGCATGCGTGCGTGACCGGGCCAGTCCGCGGGCGGCGACGGCGGCATCCAGGCGCATCTCACTCCCGGCTGGTCGTCGGCCCGGACTCCAGCCGTCGCGCCAGCTCGTCGTGCAGTGCGGCGTAGGCGGCGGCGCGCTCGGCAAGCGGCTGCTGCTCGATCACCTCGAGCGCCGACAGCAGGTGCGCGTCCGGATCGGCGGCATCCGCAGTCTTCGAGCCGCCCGGCTCATCCGCACTCTCCGCGGCATCCATAGACATCCCCCCACGATACGCGAGGGTGCCACTTCCACACGCGAGGGTGCCACTTCCACACGCGAGGGTGCCACTTCCACACGCGAGGGTGCC
>NZ_JASGFE010000021.1:0-43626 GCF_047605725.1 Microbacterium sp. | reverse complement strand
CGCGCGGGCGCGGCCGGGCGGGGGCGAGCGGGGGCGGGGCCGCCGCGCCGGGTAGCGTGGGGGCGTGCACGAGGCGACGGTGGGGGAGCTCAGCGAGGGCGAGATCCTCGGCCGGATCCTCGCGGTGCTGGCCGGGTCCTCGCAGGCCGTCGTCGGGCCCGGCGACGACGCCGCCGTGCTCGCGGTCCCGGGCGGCCGCGTCGTGGTGACGACGGACACGCTCGTGCACGGCCCCGACTTCCGCCTCGCCTGGTCGAGCGGTCGTGACCTGGGATTCAAGGCCGCTGCGGTCAATCTCGCCGACATCGCCGGCATGGGGGCGCGGCCCATCGCGCTGCTCGTCGCGCTCGCGATGCCCGCGCACACGGACATCCGGTTCGTCGAGGAGCTCGCCGCCGGCCTGCGCGAAGCCTGCGACACCCTGGCACCCGGATGCGCCGTCGAGGGGGGCGACCTCACGATCTCCGAGACGCTCACGATCGCCGTGACGGCCATTGGAGTGCTCGACGGCGCCGAGCCGGTGCTCCGCTCCGGCGCCCGTCCGGGAGACGTCGTCGCCGTCGCCGGTGAGCTGGGCCTCGCCGCGCGCGGGCTCGCGGTGCTGTTCGACCGCTTCCGCGACGCCTCGGGTGAGCCGGTCGCCGTGGACGAAGGCATCCTCTCGACGGAGGAGCACCGGGCGCTCCGGGCGCAGCGGCGACCCGCGCCCCCGATCCGGCTGGGCGCGGTGGCGGCGGATGCCGGGGCGCACGCCCTCATGGACGTCTCGGACGGCCTCGCGCTCGACGCGCGGCGCATGGCGACGGCATCCGGCGTGACGATCGACCTCGACGCGTCCCTGCTCGGCGACGATCCGGCGCCGGCGCTGGAGGGCGGCGAGGATCACGCCCTGCTCGCGATCTTCCCGGACGGGCCGCTGCCGGATGGTTTCCGCGCGATCGGCCGGGTCGTGCCGCGCAGCGCGGTCCCCGTGACGGTCGACGGCGCGCCGTACGAACGCGCCGGCGGCTGGGATCCCTACCGCGACTGGGATCACCGCACCGGCTGAGCGGGTCAGGCCCGCGCGACCCACCAGAGCATCGTGTCTCCGTAGCGCTTCGAACGGGTGAGGGCGAGCCCGTCGGGCAGGATCGGCTGCGGGGAGCGGGCGGCGCGCTCGATCACGACCACGGCATCCGCCGCCAGTGCGGGCACGAGAACCTCCAGGGTCGCGGCGAGCTCCGAATCGCCGAGGTCGTAGGGCGGGTCGAGGAAGACGAGGTCGTACGGTCCGGGCTCCCGGCGCAGGAACGCGTCGGCGCCGGTGCGGCGGACGTGCACGCGGGCACCCGGCACCGCGCGAGCGACGTTCCTGGCGTTGCGCTCTGCGACGGATGCCGCGACCGGCGCCTTCTCGACGAGCTCGGCCGACGCGGCGCCACGGCTCACCGCCTCAAGCCCCAGCGCGCCGGAGCCTGCGTAGAGGTCGAGGACGGCGGCATCCCGCACCAGGCCCGCGGCCTCCAGCGCGCCGAACAGCGACTCGCGCACCCGGTCGCTCGTGGGCCTCGTGCCGGAACCGGGCACCGCGAGGGCGAGCGAGCGGGCCCGGCCTGCGATGATGCGCGTCACACGCTCACGATATCCGTGTCGTACCGCTTGCCTAGACTCGGAGCCATGTCCGTCACGCTGTCCTCGCGCCTGGACGGCGTCGTGGGCGGCAAGACCGCGGGCACCCTGTCGCGCGCCTTCGGCATGAGCACCGTCGGCGACCTCATGGCGCACTATCCGCGTCGCTACGCGCTGCGGGGCGAGCTGACCCCGATCTCGTCGCTTCCGGTGGGGGAGACCGTCACGATCGTCGCCGAGGTGCGTGCGGTGAACGCCCGGCACATGCGGCAGCGCAAGGGCTCGATCCTCGAGGTCGTGATCGGCGACGGAGACGGCACGGTCTCGCTCACCTTCTTCAACCAGGCCTGGCGCCAGAACGAGCTCCGCGTCGGCAGGCAGGGCATCTTCTCCGGCAAGGTCGGCGAGTTCAAGGGACACCGCCAGTTCGCCCACCCCGACTACGAGCTGTTCGACGACGAGGACGAGGCGCGGGTGAGCGCGCAGGCACGCCAGCACCTGCCTATCCCGATCTACCCCGCCACCAGCACCGTGACCAGCTGGCAGGTCAAGCGCGTCGTCGACCACGTGCGCGAGGTGCTGGGCCCCGTGCCCGATCCGCTCCCCGAGGAGTTCCGCCGCCGGCACGGCCTGCTCGATGCCCGCACCGCGCTTGACCGCATCCACGCGCCCGATCTCATCGAGCACGTCGAGCCGGCCCGTCAGACCCTCCGCATGCACGAGGCGTTCGTACTGCAGGTCGCGCTGCTGCAGCAGCGCCAGTTCGTCCGCGCCCTCTCGGCGACATCCCGCCACCCCGGGCCGCTGCTGGCGCGCTTCGACGCCGAGCTGCCGTTCGAGCGCACGCCCGACCAGGTCGCCGTGGGTGACGTGATCGCACAGGATCTTGCGGGCGCATGGCCCATGAACCGCCTGGTGCAGGGCGAGGTCGGCTCGGGGAAGACGCTCGTGGCGCTGCGCGCGATGCTGCAGGTGGCCGAATCGGGCGGTCAGTCCGCCCTCATTGCCCCCACCGAGGTGCTCGCCGCTCAGCACGTGCGCTCCATCGCGCGGATGCTCGGACCGGACCTCGCGCCCGAGCTCATGCCGACCCTGCTGACCGGACAGCTGCCGGCGGCGCAGCGGCGCAAGGCGGCGCTGCGCGCGGCATCCGGCCAGGCACGCATCGTCGTCGGCACGCATGCGCTGCTGAGCGAGTCGACCACGTTCGCCGATCTGGGGCTCGTGGTCGTCGACGAGCAGCACCGCTTCGGCGTCGAGCAGCGCGAGACGCTGCGGGCCAAGGGCACCTCGCCCCATGTGCTGGTCCTCACGGCCACCCCGATCCCGCGCACGGTGGCGATGACCGTGTTCGGCGACCTCGACGTGTCCACCATCCGCACCCTGCCGCCCGGGCGCCCGGGCATCTCGACGTTCGTCGCGCCGCTGGGCGAGCGACCGGCCTGGTTCGCGCGGGTGTGGGAGCGCGTGGCCGAGGAGGTCGCGCTCGGCCGGCAGGCGTTCGTCGTGTGCGCGGCCATCGACGCCGAGACCGCGGGGAGCGACGACGCCGATCCGGCCATCGCCGCTGCGGCCGAGGGCAGGACGCGGTGGGGCGTCGTGCAGGTGCAGGATCTCCTGTCGCGGCATCCGGCGTTCGCCTCGGTACGCGTGGAGACCCTGCACGGAAAGCTCCCGACCGAGCAGAAGGATGCCGTCATGCAGGCCTTCTCGCGCGGTGAGATCGACGTGCTCGCGGCCACCACCGTCGTCGAGGTCGGGGTCGACGTGCCGAACGCGTCGACCATGGTGATCCTCGAGGCCGACCGCTTCGGCGTCTCGCAGCTGCATCAGCTGCGCGGCAGGGTGGGCCGTGGCAGCGTGCCGGGGCTGTGCCTGCTGGTCACCGAGGCGCCGGCCGGAACGCCCGCCCGCGCGCGCGTCGAGGCCGTCGCCGGCACCGGCGACGGGTTCCGCCTCGCCGAGATCGACGTGGAGCTGCGCGGCGAGGGCGACGTGCTCGGCGACGCGCAATCCGGCGCGAGATCGTCGCTGCGGCTGCTGCGCGTGGTCGCCGACGCCGACCTCATCGCCCTCGCGCGGGCCGAGGCCGAGCGCGTGCTCGACGACGATCCCGCGCTGCTGCGCCATCCCGGCCTGGCCGAGGCGCTCGAGCGCCGGGTCGGTCAGCAGGAGCGTGCCGCCCTCGCGAAGAACTGAACGCGATCCGCGTAGGCTCGTGCCATGAACAACCGCATCGCGGTGGTCCCGGGCTCGTTCGATCCGCCGACCCTCGGCCACCTCGACGTCATCCGCCGCGCGGCCACGCTCTACGACACGCTGCATGTGCTCGTCGTGCACAATCCCGACAAGGAGGCGATGCTCCCGATCGCACGTCGGGTGAGCCTGCTGGAGCAGGCGATCGCCGAGGCGGGCATCGCCGGCGACGTCATCGTCGCCTCGTGGAGTGTCGGACTGCTGGTGGACTACGCGGCAGAGGTCGACGCGGGGGTGCTCGTCAAAGGCATCCGCTCGCAGGTCGACGTCGCCTACGAGACGCCGATGGCGATCGTGAACCGGCACCTCACGCACGTAGAGACGGTCTTCCTGCTGCCCGATCCGGCGCACGCGCTGGTCTCCAGCTCGCTCGTGCGACAGGTGGCCGCGCTCGGCGGCGACGTCACGCCGTTCGTGCCTCCCGCTGTCGCGCGCCTCCTCGACACCGGCACCGCCGACGGCTGAGTTCGGCGTCCGCACAGCGGCAGCCCGCTACCATGGACGACCGTGGTCAGGAAGCGCGTGAACGGTCCCTTCGTCCTGCCGGTGCACGATATCGTCCATCGCGCGGGCGAAATGAGGGAGTTCGCGTTCGAGACCCCGGCGCCGCAGAAGTGGGGCGAGGGTCTGGTCGCCGTCGCGGCGGGTGAGCCGGTCGACGTCGAGGTGCGGGTGGAGTCGGTGCACGAGGGCATCCTCGTCTCCGCCGACATCGCCACGCAGTACGAGGGCGTGTGCGGACGCTGCCTCGCCGACCTCGTCCGGCCGGTCGAAGTCGAGTTTCAGGAACTGTTCGGCTATCCTGGGGACGAAGCCCTCGACCTCCAGGTTCAAGACGACCACGTGGATCTTGAACCCCCGATTCGGGATGCGATCGTCTTGGCGCTTCCGTTCCAGCCGGTGTGTCAGCCGGATTGCCCCGGCCTCGACCCGGTCACGGGCGAAAAGCTGACGAGGGAGCCGGGGCACGAGCCCCGCGAATCCACCGATCCGCGCTGGGCCGAACTAGAGAAGGTCATCCGCGGTGACCAGGCACCCCGACCGGACGCCGAGAACACCGCCCTGAACATCACCCTGAACACAGAGAAGAGCTAGTCATGGCAGGCAACCCCCCGAAGCGCAAGGTCTCCCGCTCCAACACCCGCTCGCGTCGCGCGCAGTGGAAGGCGGAGGCTCCGGCGCTCGTGAAGTCGGTCGAGAACGGCAAGGTCGTCTACAGCCGCCCCCACCAGGCGAAGGTCGTGACCGATTCTCAGGGCACCGAGCTGTTCCTCGAGTACAAGGGCCGCAAGGTCGCAGACATCTGACCCGTGCGGCTGAGTTCGCCGTGACCGATCTCACGCTCACGCACGACGCGCTGGTCGAACAGCTCGGGGTGCGCATCGACCCCGAGCTGCTGCAGCTCGCGCTCACCCATCGCTCGTACGCGTACGAGCACGGCGGCATCGCCCACAACGAACGGCTGGAGTTCCTCGGCGACGCCATTCTCGGGCAGGCGGTGACCGTGCAGCTGTTCACCGAGCATCCCGAGCTCGACGAGGGGGCGCTGGCAAAACGTCGCGCGAGCCTCGTCTCGACCGTCGCGCTGGCCGAGGTCGCCCGCCGCATCGGCCTCGGTGCGCACGTGCTGCTGGGTCGCGGCGAGGACCAGACCGGTGGCCGTGACAAGGACTCGATCCTCGCGGATGCCATGGAGGCGGTCATCGGCGCCACCTATCTCGCCGCGGGCGGGAGGGAGGCGGCCGCCCTCGTGCGACGGCTGGTCCAGCCGCTCATGGACGATCCCGCTCGCGACGGCGCCGCGATCGACCCGAAGACGAGCCTTCAGGAGCTCGCCGCGCAGTTGGGCATGGAGCCGCCGGTCTACGTCGTCGACGTCACCGGCCCCGACCACAACCGCGCCTTCACCGCAACCGTGACGGTCGGCGACGTGACGCTGACCGGTGCAGGCTCGAGCAAGAAGCAGGCCCAGATGGCCGGGGCGCTGGCGGTGTGGCGCGAGCTGGCCTCGCGTGCCTGAGCTTCCCGAGGTCGAGGTCGTCCGCGCCGGACTCGCTCCTGCGCTCATCGGTGCTCTGGTCGCCGGCGTCACCGTGCTCGACCCCCGTGCGCTGACCCGTCACCCCGGCGACGTGGCCGATTTCGAGCACACGCTCACCGGGGTCACGATCCGTGCGGTGGCCCGGCGCGGCAAGTTCCTCTGGCTTCCGTTCGACGGTGCGCCCGGGCGCGCCGACGCGGTCATCGCGCACCTGGGTATGAGCGGACAGCTGCTGCTGCGCGCACCGGGTGCGCCGGCCGAGCGCCACGAGCGCGTACGGCTGGAGGTCGATCATCCCCGGCACGGCGAGCTGGCCGTCGTGTTCGCCGACCAGCGGACCTTCGGGTCGCTCGCCGTCGACGCGCTCGTCGCGACGGGCGACGGTGCGCCGGGCGGGTGGGGGACGGATGCCGCGACCACCCCGTCCCAGGTCGCCCACATCGCGCGCGACCCGCTCGACGCCGCATTCGACGACCGCGCGTTCGCTGCTGCGCTCAGGCGCTCCCGCTCCACGGTCAAGCGCGTGCTGCTGGATCAGACCGTGGTCAGCGGCATCGGCAACATCTACGCCGACGAGGCGCTGTGGTCGGCCCGCATCCATCCGGAGACGCCTGCTGCCGCGCTGTCCACTCGTGCGGCAGGGCGCCTCCTCACCGAGGTGCGGGCCGTGTTCGAGAAGGCCCTCGCCGAGGGAGGCACGAGCTTCGACGCGCAGTACGTGAACGTGAACGGTCAGGCGGGCTACTTCGCGCGTTCACTACGTTCATATTCTCGCGAGGGCGAGCCCTGCTACCGCTGCGGCACCCCCATCCGGCGCGAGCCCTTCATGAACCGCTCGAGCTACTTCTGCCCGAGGTGTCAGCGGAAACGCCAGTCGAGTGAGGAGAGCGGAGTCCGTTCCCAGCGCCGCTGATCCGTCGCGAGATTTATCCGAGAGGCTTCAGCCGGACGGATGCCCAGGTGGTGGACAGCGAGATATTGCCGTTGAGTGTCCAGCCGAACTGTTCGGCGCGCTTCCAGATGCTGTCGCGGGGATAACCTGTTTCAAAACAGCCTGTTTTAGATCAGGCTGTTTTGGTCTAGGGTTTGGCCCATGGCAGTGAAGACCTACCGTTGGGCGGCGCGGTCGCAGTTCCGTGACCGTACCAAGGCTTTGGCGACGCTGGAGCGGTGGTGGAACTCGCCATCGCCAGAGCCCGTCAGCCTCTACGGTCGACGGCGCGTGGGGAAGTCGTGGCTGTTCCGCAGCTTCGCACACGGCAAGCCGGCGGTCATCCTGGTCGCCGATCGGGTGGCGGCCGGACAGCAGCTCACTCATCTGGCGGGGCAGCTCGCCGATTCCCTCGGCGTTCGCCCCCAGCTCGACAGCGTCGCCGACTTGTTCACGGTGCTGTATGACATGGCGGGTCGCCGCAAGACCCTCGTAGTCATCGACGAGTTTCCCTACCTGCTGGGCACAACCGCAGCCGAGCAACAGCGCACCCTGTCCTCGATCCAGGCGGTCATGGAACGCAAGCGCGACGAGTCCAGGCTCAAGCTCGTGCTCACCGGTTCGACGATCTCCCAGATGGAGGACCTCCAGGCGGAGAAGAACCCGCTGCACGGGCGATTGACGCCGTTGCCGCTGTGGCCGATGACCTTCGCCGAGGCCACTACGATGCTTACGCACCTTGACACGCTCGACCAGATGACACGGTACGCGATCTCGGGCGGCATGCCGCGCTATCTCGATGCCTTCGCTGGGGACGACCTTGCTGAAACTCTCGCGCGTAACGTGGTCGACCCGCACAGCCAGCTCTTCAACGAGCCGCGGTCACTGCTCAACAGTGAACTGCGTGAACCGGCAGTCTACTTCTCCATCCTCGCCGAACTCGCTCACAAGCCCCAAGATGTCGCTGCGGTGGCGTCCTCGCTGCGCATGGAAGCCAAGGAACTGTCGAGGTACCTGACCACGCTGGAGTCACTGCGACTGATAGCACGACGCCATCCGGTCGGAGTCGCCGCTACCGCGAGAGGGGCGCAGTGGACGTGCATCGACCACTTTGTGCGATTCTGGTTCCGCTTCGTGCAGCCCTTCCAAAGCGAACTCGAAGCGGGTGCAGATCCCGCCGCCCACGTGACCCGCAACATCCTGCCCCACCTGGCTGATCACGCTGCGCTCCCTTTCGAGGAAACTGTCGTCTCCTGGGTTCGCCAGCGATCAGCCGGTGCCACCGCAGTCGGGGCTTGGTGGGGGTCCGCTCTGCACGGACTGCGTGCGGCCAAAGAACGATTCACCGAAGAGATAGACGCGGTCGCGCTCCACGGCCGAAGCGTATCGATCGCCGCGGAGGCGAAATGGACCACCAAACCACTCGACGCCGGAGTCCTCACCGATCTCCTCGACTACAAGCTGCCCGCGTTGAGCCAGGCGGGGTTCCACACTTCAACGACTGAGATACTCCTGATCTCCAGATCAGGCTTCACCACCGGCCTACGCAAGCTGGCCGACACCACTCCACGGGTCGTCCTGAAGCACGCCTCCGAAATCCTCGGCGACCTCAAGGATCGACAGGACTGACCAGTGCGTCGAGGCGCTGACATCCGTGAGTGGACCTACGGGGATCCGGATTTCAACGCATCCAACTCGTGAAGTAGGGCTGGTTCGCGCACTCGCTGAACGCCTACGGCCGCGCGGGCCTTGCGTGCCCGCGGTGCGGCCGCCCGATCGTGCGGGTCTCGTTCATGAACCGGTCCTCGCACTACTGCCCCAGATGTCAGCGTCAACCTGCGCGTTCGGTGTGCGCTACAGGTCGATCATGATGCCGGTCAGCGTGGCCGAGAGGTCCCAGAGGCGCTCGCCGACAGCGGGGTCGAGCATGGCAGGCAGCGGTGGCACCGGTCCCGGCGGGCCGGCAGAGCCTCGGTGCTTCAGCGGCCCGTAGTAGGCGGCGGCGTTCGGTGCGGTGGCGGCCAGGAGCACCGGCTGCGCCCCATCGGCGGGAGACTGGAGGGCGCCGGTCATGCGGCCGATCGCGGTCACGACAGCGGGCGGGCCTCCCGTGTCGAAGATGGCCGTCGCGCACCAGCCAGGGTGCGCGGCCACCGCGGTCACTCCGATCCGTGCACGCTCGGCCCGCCTTCGCAATTCGCTTGCGAACACGACGGTGGCGAGCTTGGAGTCGCAGTACGAGCGGTAGACCGATCCGGTGGGGGAGCCGAACCCGTGCTCGATGCGACCGCGGACAGCCATCGTGGAGCCGAGCGTCACGACGCGCGCTCCGTCGGTGTACCTCAGCGCCGGCCATAGGCCGGCGCTGAGAGCCCACGCGCCGAGGTAGTTGACGCCGACCTGAAGCTCGAATCCGTCCCGCGTGAGCGCCCCAGGATCGTCGCTGCCGACGCCGGCGTTGTTGATCAGCAGGTCTACCGGGCGCCGACCGATGCGATCCGCGGCATCCGCGATGCTGCGCAGCGAACCCAGGTCGACGAGCTCTACCCGGAGATCGGCGTCGGGGTGCTCGACCCGGATCCGTGTCGCTGCGTCCTCACCGCGCTGGCGGTCACGGACGGCGAGCACGACCTCGGCTCCGGCGCCGGCGAGCGCGGCGGCGGTCGCGAGACCGATGCCGCCGCTCGCGCCTGTCACCACCGCGCGCTGCCCGGCGAGGTCGGGCAGCGAGAGCGGCTTCAGCCGGTCGCGGACGGCACGCATCCTCATCGTCCGATTCCGCCCATGGTGCGCCCTCCTCTACGCACGAACGCTCTCGACACCATTCTGGGTCGTCCGAGCTGCGGCGCCACGATCACCGCCGTGCGGAATCCGGCATGGTGTGGTCTCACGCGTCAATGATGACGGTCACGACGTCCCGGATCCGGCCCCGCCGGTACAGCTCCGCCGTGTAGGGGCCGGTCGGGTCGAAGGGGCTGATGCGCACCGCCCTGCGCCCATCGGGGGAGCGTAGCGCGATCGCCCAGTCTCCGGTTCCGCAGGGCGTCCAGCCCGCCGCGGCGAAGACGCGTTCCGCATCGATGTGGTCGGCGTCCGCAGGCAGCGCGGGATGGTCCCTGCGCTCCATTCTGAGGGGAGGAGCCCACTGATACCCTCGGCGGGTGGCATCCCCGCGAATCGTGCGCATCGACGGCGACACCGTGGTGCGACCGGTCAAGCCCTGGACGGCGACCGTGCACTCGCTCCTCCGCCACCTCCACGATGCCGGCCTGCCCGTGCCGGAACCGTTCGGAATCGACGCCGGCTTCGAGCGCGTGCGCCTCGTCCGCGGCGCGGCCGGTCAGGATTGCTGGCCCCACCAGCTCGAGACCTCCTCGGTGGCTTCGGCGGGACGTCTTCTCCGCCGGCTCCATGACGCCACGCAGGACTGGATGCCGCCGGCAGACGCGGTGTGGGCTGTTCCTGTGGAGGCCCCCTCTGACGGCGTGATCTGCCACGGCGACTTCCAGCCCGCGAACCTCGCGTGGCGCGATGGCGTCGCGGTCGGCGCCTTCGACTGGGACGACGCGCGTCCGGCCCCGCGCATCAGCGACATCGCCTATGCGCTCGAGTACCTGACGCCGTTCGAGACCGATTCCGCGGAGCTTGCACGGCGTGGCTTCCGCGGTCGCCCTGCACGGCGTGAGCGCATCGAGGCGTTCTTGGACGGGTACGGCTGGGATCAGCCGTTCGACGTCGTCGAGGCCGTGGCCACGCGCCAGCAGCGAGCCATCGACGAGGTCGTCCTCCACGGTGAAGGAGGCCATGAACCCGCGGCGACATGGGTCGCGGCGGGGTGGCCGGAACGCTGGAAGGCCAAGCTCGAGGTCACCCGGTCACTCACGGACGAGGTACAGCCCGGCACCCTTTCGAGCGTCGAACTGCGTCCGCTCACTCACGCGGATGCCGAGGCTCACTGCGCCGGAGAGGATGAGCAGACCGTGCGCTGGCTCACCGGCGGCTACGGCACAGTGGAGGGAACACGCGCCTATTTCGATGTGCTGGCAGGGAATGCCGCGGCCGGCCGCGGCAAGCGCGGCTTCGGCCTCTGGCGCGATGGCCGTCTTGCGGGCTATGTCGACTTCGATCCCGACAACGCCGACGGGCTTCAGCCGGGGGACGTGAACATCTCCTACGCCGTCCATCCCTGGGCCCGCGGTTCGGGCGTGGCGTCCGAGGCCGTACTCGCGATCTGCCAGCGCCTGCGCGACGAGGACATCGGACGCCGGGTCGCGATCCGCGTCGAGCCGGAGAACGTCGCGTCGGTGCGCGTGGCCGAGAAATGCGGCTTCCGTCCCGCCGGTTCGTTCACGTCGTCCACCGACACGCACCCCGACGGGACGCCGGTCGTTCTGAGCCTCTACCTTCTCGACCTCTGAGGGATTCGAGTGAATCCCTTCGAAATCGTGCAGATCTCCGAACAAGTGAGGCGGGGCACGGCTGTACGGATGCTGATCCACGAACGATCGTCGAAGAAATATGCTATACTTGAGCGTAACGAAGTACTCGCGCACCGTGCCCAACTTGTGCGCAGCAGATGGCAGCCACCCCGTGTACGGGTGGCGCGAACCCCCGGGAGGGTTGCTGTGGGGCACGTGGACGAAGCGTCGTCCGAGGGCACGCTCTGGAGGGAGCTGGATGCTCTCGTCGAGAGCCTGCTGGCCGTACGCTACGAGGTCGCGGCGGCGCAGGCGCGGGAATCGGAGCTGCTGGCTGCCGCGGTCGGGCTGATCGAGCAGCGGACGGCGGAGCGCCGAGCCCGAGGCGTCGTGTTCGGGAACGATCTACCTGTCCGCGAGGTCTCGGCGGAGTTGGGGGCTGCGATGCGGGTTGCGGATCGCACCGTGCAACGCCGCATCGACGACGCCTACACGCTGGTCACCCGATTCCCCGCCACGTTCAGCGCGTGGCGCAGCGGGCGCATCGAGAAGGCGCATGCCGCCGCGATCGTGGACGAAGGCGCGTTCCTCGCCGACGATGCGGTGCGAGGAGAGTATGAGGCGCTCGTCGTCGCGGTCGCGGAGGTCGAGTCCGCCGGGAGGCTCCGGCCCATCGCTCGAGCGATCGCCGCGCGTCTTGATCCCGAGGGCGCGGCCGAGCAGCGCGACGATGCGCAGAAGGATCGCGGCACGAGGGTGTACGACCTGGGCGCCGGCCTGGGTCGACTGATCGCCGACCTGCCGTTGCATCTGGCGCACGCGATTCAAGACCGCCTCACGAGGCAGGCCGAACTCATCCACGACGCCATCACTGACGCATCCGCTGCGACCGCGGATCCGAGCGACACCGGCGCTCACGACGACACGGAAGGCCTCGCGGATGCGCGGACGCTGGATCAGCTCCGTGCCGACGTGCTCGCCGACGTTCTGCTCACCGGCTCGCCCACGGCGTACGCCGCCGACGAGAACCTGGCCGGACTGCACGCGATCCAAGGACACATCCGGGTCACGATCCCCGTCGAATGCCTCGCCGGCACGAGCGCCGAGCCGGCGATCGCCGATGGCATCGGTGCCGTCAGCCCGGGCCTCGCGCGAAGGCTCGCGGCGACCGCGCCGGGATGGGACCGCATCCTCACCGACCTGCCCTCTGGAGTACCCGTCGCGGTCGATCGTTACCGTCCATCCGCAGAGCTGCACCGATTCGTCGCCGCGCGCGACGAGCACTGCCGGTTCCCCGGATGCCGTCGGCCGGCGGAGAGGTGCGACGTGGATCACACGATCGACGCCGCCAAGGGCGGTCCGACGTCGGCGTGCAACCTCGGTGAATTCTGTCGCCGGCATCACACCCTGAAACATTCGACCCCGTGGACGGTGGAACAACTGCCCGGCGGGCGATTCCGATGGACCAGTCCCACAGGGCGCAGCTACACCGATCACCCTCCGGCCACCCTCCGATTCGTTCCCGAACGGACATAGCCAAACGGCTGCACACGTGACTCCGACTCAATCGAGGACCTTCTGCCAGACGCCCGACCACGAGGCGGGCTCGAAGCCGATCGCGTCGTTGATGGCGAGCATGTGCACGTTCTCTGCAGCGTTGCCGGTGGCGACCCGGGGCGATTCGGGTACCAGCTCGCGCCAGCGCAGCAGGTTCGCGCACTTCACGATCGTGCCCAGCCGGTGGCCGCGATGCTCCCTCAGCACGAGCGTGCCCCACTGCTGTGTCGTCGCGGTCCGGTCGGCGCCGACGCACAGCTCGTTGTAGGCGACGAGGCGGCCGGACGGGACGTGGCGGGCGGCCGCGATCGACACGAGCTGATCCGCCTCGGCGAAAGCGCGCTCACGGGTGCGCACACGTTCCGCATCCCAGATCTCCGCGGTCACGTTCAGGTCTCCGGAGGGCGCGTCGGTAGACATGCGCGCGATGACCGCGGCGAGGTCGTCTGCGAGCTCGTCCGGAGTGGGGATCGTCCAGCACACGACCTCGTAGTCCGATCCGGCCGTCCGCTGCGCCTCCCCGAGCAGTTCTTCGAGAGATGTCGCGGGCGCGGCGAGGTCGAGCACGCTCGTGCGCTCGCCGGTCTGCGGGACGAGCCGGTGCCCCGTCGAGCCGGGCCGGTGCATCGAGAAGGTGTGCAGCTCGGAGAACCCCGCGCCGCGCGCGGTGTCCTCCACCGCGTCCAGCAACGCGTCTTCGACTCCGAGGCCGCGTGCGACGGGGTGGACGAAGACGGCGAAGTCACCCGTCACGGCGGCGTCCTCGCGCGGCAGGGTGAGGCGCGCGGCGCCGAGCACGCGGTCTGCGAGAGACACCGTGAACCCGAGCTCCCGGGCGTCCGGCTGGTCGCGCCACCAGGGGAGATGCTCGGCCGCATCCTGATCCCACAGGTCGTGCCCGGCATCGTGAGGCCCGACGCGATTCTCCAACTCCCACAGCGCCCGGAACGGCCCGGCGTCGTCGTCGTCGAGCGACGCGGGAACGGTGATCGGCTCGACCTGCCACGCGTTCACGACAGCACCTCCTCCGGGAGCACGCATGCTCCTCGGTCGTCACGCAGCAGACCGTAGATCGCGCTGTCGTGGAACGCGCCGTCGTCCTCCCAGGAGCACGCACGCCGCGTCCCTTCGTGCACGAAGCCGACGCGCCGGACGAGCCGGATCGACGGATGGTTGTCGGCGATGATGAGCGCCTCGATGCGGTTCAGGTCCATGGTCGTGAACGCACAGTCCACGATCGCCCGGACCGCTTCGGTCGCGAGCCCGCGGCCCCAGTGATCGCGGTGCACGTCGTAGCCGAGCTCCGCGCGGCGGTGATGTCGATCCCAGGAGCCGAGTCCGAACAGGCCGATGACGCGGTCGTCGTCGTGCAACGCCAGCGCCCAGTGCACACCCTCGCCGGCCTGGAACTCCGCTCGAAGGCGGTCGATCAGGGTCACGGCGTCCGCGACCTCGCGCAGCGGCTCGTCGTTGTACCGCTGTGCCTCGACATCGCTGCGGAAGACGAACAGATCCGCAGCATCAGCGGGACGGAGCTCTCGCAGCACCGTCCGCGGCCCGCGCAGCACGGGGAACACCGACAGCACCTCCCCGGTCACGATTCCGGCTCCGGCTCCGGCTTCGGGTCGCTCGCGAGCTCCTTCTGCCACGCGGCGGCGTAGGCCACCGCGACGAAACCGACGGCCTCGTTGACGTCGAGCATGGGCCGGTTCTCCTCCGCGTTGAACGTCGTGATGAACGGCGACTCGGGCACAAGCTCGTGCCACCGCAGGATGTTCGCGCACTTGACGATCATGCCCAGCCGGTGTCCGCGATGCTCCGGCAGCACGAGGGTTCCCCACTGGTGCGTCGGGCGGGTGCGGTCGGTGCCGATCACCAGCTCGCTGAAGGCGACGAGCTCTCCCGTGGGAATGTGCTCGACGCCCGCGACCGACATGGTTTGACCGCCCGCGTGAAACGTCGCCTCTCGCCGATCGATCCGTGCGGCATCCCACTGTTCGATCGGCCAGTCGATGTCGCCGGCCGGCGGGTCCGTCGACATGCGTGCCTGCATGCGGGCGTAGTCGTCCTTGTAGCGCTCCGGCGTGGGGATCGTCCAGGTGACGACCCGGTAATCCGCGCCGGCCTTCTGCAGGGCACGATCGAGCCGCTCTCGCACGCCGTCCAGCGGCGCGGTGAGGTCGAGATTGCTGTTGCGCTCGACCTGGCCGAGCACCATGCCGTGAGCCCGATAGAACCGTGCCTTCTCGTCCAGCGGCACCGAACCGAGGCCCGCCGGCGAGACCAGGCGCGGGACGTCCTGGTCGACGCGATGCACGGTGTACGCCTGCAGCACGCGTCGGCCGTGGGCGCGGGCCTGCCGCTCCGCCTCGCCGAGCAGCAGCTCGCCGACGCGATCGTCGCCGGTAACAGGATGCACGGCCAGCTCGAACTCGGCGCTCACCGTCCCGGCATCCTGCGGGACGCGGAGGATGATCGCGCCGACCGCTTCGCCGTCGCGGCGGGCGAGGAGGCCCGAGAGTCGGCAGTCCCTCTGGTCGTGCCAGTTCGCCAGCTCGATGCGGGGATCGTCGTCGAGATGGTCGCTGCCGAGATCATGGCGACAGGCGACGTTGATCCGGTCGATCAGGGTCAGGAAGTCGGCGGCGTCCGGTTCATCGAGCGATGCCGGGACGACGACGGGGGTGAGGGAGAGGGTCATGAGGTTTCCGTTCGGGAGGTTCGACGGGTCGCGTCGAGGGGTGAGAGTGTGTGAGGGGCGGCGCTCGACCGGCGATGGCGGTCCTCTGCGCGGCAGGTGCGGACGTGCCGAATTGTCGCGGATGCGGCGAACGGATGCCGCCGGGTCGAACGAGGCGCAACGCCCGGAAACGGGCAGACTCGTCCCCTGCGGCGGCTCAGCCGGCGGTGTGCGTGCGACCGTTCTGGTGGATCCCGAAGGAGTCGGTCGCGGCGATGCCGCCGGCTGCGACAACGGGTGCGATGGCAGATGTCACAGCAGACCTCCTCTCGACCTCGGGTGCGGCTCACGCTAGCCCCGTCGGTACCCGACGTCAAGGGGGCGACCCGTGGCCGGGTTTGGGCACCGACGGCTCGTCGCCGCGGAGCGCCCGATGCCATCCGATACCGTGGGCCGGAACGCCCAGCCTGCGGAGGACCACGGAATGCACCTGAAGAGCGTGACGCTCAAGGGCTTCAAGTCGTTCGCCCAGCCCACGGCGTTCGCCTTCGAGCCCGGTGTCACCTGCATCGTCGGCCCCAACGGCTCGGGCAAGTCCAACGTCGTCGACGCGCTCGCCTGGGTGATGGGGGAGCAGGGGGCCAAGACCCTCCGCGGCGGCAAGATGGAGGACGTCATCTTCGCCGGCACCGCCACGCGCGGTCCGCTCGGCCGCGCCGAGGTGCAGCTCACGATCGACAACGCCGACGGCGCCCTCCCGATCGAGTACGCCGAGGTCTCGATCAGCCGCACGCTGTTCCGCAACGGCGCCAGCGAGTACGCCATCAACGGCGAGACCTGCCGCCTGCTCGACGTGCAGGAGCTGCTGAGCGACTCGGGCCTCGGGCGAGAGATGCACGTGATCGTCGGCCAGGGCCGGCTCGACAGCGTGCTGCAGGCGAGTCCCGAGGACCGGCGCGGGTTCATCGAGGAGGCCGCCGGCATCTTGAAGCACCGCCGGCGCAAGGAGAAGACCCTCCGCAAGCTCGAGGCGATGGAGGCCAACCTCACGCGGCTCTCCGACCTCGCCGGCGAGCTCCGTCGCCAGCTCAAGCCCCTCGGGCGGCAGGCCGAGCTCGCCCGTGAGGCCGCGACCATCGCCGCCGTCGTGCGCGACGCGAAGGCGCGCCTGTTCGCCGACGAGCTGGTCGCCCTCCGCGCCCGGCTCGACGACCACGCCCGCACCGAGCAGGAGCGTCACTCCGAGCGCATCGTGCTGCAGGACCGTGCCGAGCAGCTGGGGCTACGGATCCGCACGCTCGAGGCGCAGCAGCGCTCCGAGGCCGTCGACCGCGCTCGCGCCGTCGCCTTCGAGCTGCAGCAGGTGCAGGAGCGGCTGCGCGGCCTCTACACGCTCGCCGGGCAGCGCCTCGCCCTGCTGGAGGACGACGGCTCGGCGCCGCACGACGCGGTCACGGTCGGGCAGACCGCGATCGACGATGCCCGCGCCGAGGTCGAGGACCTGGCTGCGGGCCTGGGTGCTGCGCAGGATGCCGCGGCCGCCGCGGGCCGGGATGTCATCCGCGCCCGTGCGGAGCTCGACGCCCTCGATGCCGAGATCGCCGCCCAGAGCGCGCTCGTCTCCGAGCACGACATGCGCCTGTCGTCGCTGCGCGGCACGGCCGAGGCCGCGCACTCCCGCCTCGACGCCCTCCGGGCCGCGGTGGACCGCCAGCAGCGCGCGCTGGATGCCGCGCTCGCCCGTCGCGCCGAGGCCGAGACCGAACTCGCCGGGGTGGACGCCGATGCCGCCCCGCAGGGAACGTCCACCGAGCACGCGATCGAGTACGAGCGTGCGCAGCAGGCCGCGCACGTCGCCGAGGCGCACGTGAGTGCGCTGCGCGACCGACTGCACGCCGCCGAGCGCGAGGTCGAGTCCCTCACGGCGCAGTCCGCGGCCCTCGGCCGCGCTCTCGACGTGCGCAACGCGGCGGCGGAACTGATCTCGCGCGGCGGTGGCGGCATCCGGGGTCTCGTCGGTGACGCGGTGAAGGTCGCACCCGGCTACGAGGCCGCGATCGCCGCCGTGCTGGGCGCGCTGGCCGAGGGCGTGCTGGTCGACTCGGTCGACCATGCCGTGGCCCTCACCCGCCTGGTCGCAGACGGCGACCTCGGCGCGGTGGACATCGCGATCGCGGATGCCGCGGGCACGGCCGCCCCGCTGGTCGCACTTGCGGGCGTCACCGCCGCGCGGGACGTGGTCGACGCCCCAGACGGGGTGCTCGCCGTGCTGGCCGACGCAGGGATCGCCGACGACCTCGACACCGCACTCGCGGCCCAGGCCGGGCCCGGCGGATATCGACTGATCGCCACGCGCGCCGGAGAGCTCGTTACGGCCTCGACGGTGCGCGCCGGCGCCGGCGCCGGGCGCTCGCGGCTGGAGCTCCTCGCGGAACGGGATGCCGCGACCGCGCGCCTCGCGGAGGTCACCGCCGACGCCCACGCGCTGACCGCAGCGCTCGACGAGGCGAAGTCCGCGTGGACCGAGGCTCGCCAGGCCACGACGCGGGCACTGGAGGAGCTGCGCGCCCACGACGCTGCGCTCGCCGCCCACGCCGAGCAGCTCAATCGCGCCACCGTGCGGCACGAGGCGGCCGTCGCCGAGTGCGAGCGGCTCGCCTCCGGCCTTCGGCAGGCGCAGGCGGCCGTCGCGGATGCCGAACGCGCGGCATCCGTCGCCGACGAGGCGCTCACGACAGCCCAGGAGGTGCCGCGGCCGATCCTGGACGCGTCGTCCCGTGAGGGCATCGTGAGCCTGCTCGACGGTGCACGCGAAGCCGAGCTGCGGACGCGACTGGACGTCGAGACGCTCAGGGAACGGGTGCGCGCCGGTCGGGAACGCGTCGCGCAGCTGGAGGCTCAGCGCGCCCGCGAGCGCGCGGCGGCGGAGGAGGCGGCGCGGCGCGCGGTCATCCGGCGCGCACAGCGCGAGGTGGCGGCCGACGTCGCCGGCCGGCTCCCGCCGCTCCTGGACTCGGTCGACCGTTCCGTCAGCAGCGCCCGGGTCGAGCTGAGTCTTGCGGAGCAGGAGCGCACGGCGGTCACCGCCGAGCTGGCCGGGCTCCGGGCGCAGGAGACCGACACGCGCGACCGGCTCGCGCGGCTGACCGAGAGCGTGCACGGACTCGAGCTGCAGATGCACGAGGAGCGGCTGCACGTGACGACGCTGCTGGAGCGCGTGGCATCCGAACTCAGCCTCGACGAGCACATTCTGATTTCGGAATACGGCCCGGATCAGGAGGTCCTCGACGCCGACGGCGAGCCGGTGCGGTTCGAGCGCGCCGCGCAGGAGCGCCGCCTGCAGGAGGCGGAACGATCGCTGACCCGACTCGGGCGGATCAACCCGCTCGCGCTCGAGGAGTTCGCGGCCCTCGAACAGCGCCACGCCTTCCTCACCGAGCAGCTCGCCGACCTCGTGCAGACGCGCAAGGATCTGCTCTCGATCATCGAGGAGCTCGACGAGCGCATGAAGGAGATCTTCCTCGCCGCCTTCGAGGACACCCGCACCGCGTTCGCCGAGGTGTTCCCGGTGCTGTTCCCCGGCGGCACCGGCAGCATCGCCTTCACGCATCCCGACGAGCCCCTGACGACCGGCATCGACGTGTTCGTGCGCCCCGCGGGGAAGAAGATCGAGCGCCTCTCCCTGCTCTCCGGCGGCGAGCGGTCGCTCGCGGCCGTGGCACTGCTGACCGCGATCTTCAAGGCGCGGCCGAGCCCGTTCTACATCCTCGACGAGGTCGAAGCGGCCCTCGACGATGCCAACCTCGGGCGCCTCCTCGGCGTGTTCGAGCAGTTGCGGGAGTCGAGCCAGCTCATCGTCATCACGCACCAGAAGCGCACGATGGAGATCGCCGACGCGCTCTACGGCGTGTCGATGCGCCAGGACGGCGTCTCCGCCGTCGTCGGCCAGCGCGTCCGCGAGCACGCCGCGGTCTGACCCGCGGTCCGAGCAGGCGGCTACGCGCGATTCTTGGCGTGCCGGTACGCGAGGATCTCGCGGAGGGTCGGCAGCACGCGCTGGTCCTTGGGGCGGTTGGCCGCCTGCTTCGAACGGATGATGTCCGCGAGGGATGCCACCTGGATCGTGACGCCGTGGATCGTCGCATCCGTCGCGTCTGCCGCCAGATCGTCGTATCCGGTCGTGCCGTTGGGCACGAACGAGATGTCCAGGTCGCCGTGCGGCGTCGTGAGATTCCATACCCGCACACCGGCGAGCGATGCAGCGTTGTGATTGAAGGGAAGCCCCTCCGGATCGCTCTGCGTCCGGATTCGAGCATCGAGCTCTGTCAGCGCTGCCGACAGCCGTTCGAGATTCGCCGCAGACTGGTCGGGGGTGATGTCCACATCGTTCGTGAGGAACGGGGCATGCTGCAGAAAGGCGGCGTAGCCGCCGATCACGACGAACCGCACGCGGTGAGCAGCGAGCACTTTCAGGATGGGAAGCGGATCGAAGGCGTCGTCCATGATGTCAGGCTACGGCGCGGTCGAAATCTCGGCGCAGACCATCCACAGTGCGCTTCCAGGCCACAAGTTGATCGTGTCGTTGAGCCGGCGTCAGCGCGAAATTGCGCCGCGCCTGAGCCCAGTCCGAGTCGTCGCGCTCCACGAGCATGAGGTCGAGGTCGAGGTCCATGAGCCGCAGGTAGCGGATGACGTCGTCGAAGCTCGGCGCCGTCTTCGCCGCCTCCAGTCGCGCGATCGCCGACTGCGTGGTGCCGGCGAGCTCGGCCAGCTGCGCCTGCGTGAGGCCCCGGCGCTTGCGCGCCTCACGGATCAGATCGTTCCCGATACCCTTCATGCGCCCAGTATAGCAGGAATGATATATAGCGGATACGCGCTGAATCGGCGAGCCCGTAGGCTTGAGGCATGGCGGAAAGCTCTTGGTCGCTCGGTCGCGCGCTGCGCGGAATGTTCGTCAAGCCCACGATCGACGAGACCACGTGGGACGACCTGGAGACGGCTCTCCTGACCGCCGACTTCGGCCCGGACATCACCGAGCGCATCGTCGACGAGCTGCGCGAGAAGGTCGACCGCTATCGCACGACCGATCCGCGCGACCTGCAGCGCATGCTCAAGGAGACCCTGGAGGAGCACTTCGCCAAGTTCGACACGACGCTGCGACTCACCGAGCGCCCCGCGGTCGTGCTCGTGGTCGGGGTCAACGGCGTCGGCAAGACGACGACCATCGGCAAATTCGCCAAGTTCCTGCAGCGCTACGGGCGCTCCGTGGTCGTGGGCGCCGCGGACACGTTCCGTGCCGCCGCGGTCGACCAGCTCGCGACATGGGCCGAGCGCGGCGGAGCGGCGATCGTGCGTCCCCAGCAGGAGGGACAGGACCCGGCATCCGTCGCCTTCCAGACGATCGACTACGCCAAGCGCACCGGCACCGAGATCGTGCTCGTCGACACCGCGGGGCGCCTGCACACCAAGGGCGGGCTCATGGACGAGCTGACCAAGATCCGCCGCGTGATCGAGAAGCAGGCGCCCATCAGCGAGGTGCTGCTGGTGCTGGATGCCACGACCGGGCAGAACGGCGTGATGCAGGCCGAGGCGTTCCTCCAGCACGCCGGCGTCACCGGGCTCGTCATCACCAAGCTCGACGGCTCGGCCAAGGGCGGGTTCGTCCTGGCGGTGCAGGAGCGCACCGGCATCCCGGTGAAGCTCCTCGGACAGGGCGAGGGCATCGGCGATCTGACCGGCTTCACACCGCACGTGTTCGCCGCGGCGCTCGTGGACTGATCGCGACACGCGGGAGAGGGTCGCGTACCGGCGGCGCTGCTGGTTTCATGGGGACATGGCGATCGAGCACGACTTCTTCGGACTCCTCGACACCGGCCCGGACGGATCCATCTTCTGGTCCGAGAACGTCGAGCTCGGCGACCAGGTCGTCACCGTCGACCTCACCGCTCCCGATCAGGACGACGTCTCCACCGCAGCCCTCGACCTCGCCGCCGGGCTGATCACCTCGCTGGAGGCGGTCGACGTGCGCGCGCGCGGCGCGATGGTCTCCGAGCTCGACGACCGCACCAGCGAGGTCATCGAGTTCATCCTGCAGCAGCAGGACTCGCTGGGCTCCGACCTGGAGGACCTGCTGGTCGATGTCTCCGGCGACCTGCAGATCGACGTGATCCGCGCACTGCAGCTGGTGAGCCTGACGATCCTCGCCGACGAGCACGGCGGAGACGACCCGTTCGCGGTGTTGGAGTACGCGCTCGACCCGGATGCCACCGACGAGGTGCTGCTGGTCAACCTCGGCTCCGATGGCGAGGTCATGTCGGTGACCAGCGCCGAATAGCCCGCTCAGACCGCCTGCGCGAACGTGCGCTCGCCGCCGGCGATATCGCGCGCGAGGTGCTCGAGCTCGGTGGGGATCCGCCGCCCCTTCGACACCATCGACTGCGCCCACAGGCGCCCGGCCCGGTAGGAGGAGCGCACCAGGGGTCCGGCGAGCACGCCCAGGAACCCGATGCGCTCGGCCTCCTCCTTGAACTCGACGAACTCCTGCGGCTTGACCCACCGCGCGACCGGCAGGTGACGCGGCGTCGGCCGCAGGTACTGCGTGATCGTGACGATGTCGGTGCCCGCGTCGTGCAGGTCCTGGAGGGCCCGGACGACCTCCTCCGGCTCCTCGCCCATGCCCAGGATGAGGTTCGACTTCGTGATCAGCCCCGCCGCGCGGGCCTGTGTCAGCACGTCGAGCGAGCGCTCGTAGCGGAACGCCGGCCGGATGCGCTTGAAGATGCGCGGCACCGTCTCCACGTTGTGCGCGAAGACCTCGGGACGCGCGTCGAAGACCTCGCCGAGGAGGTCTGGCCGGCCGTTGAAGTCGGTGGCCAGCAACTCCACGCCCGTGCCCGGGTTGACGGCGTGGATCTGCCGCACCGTCTCGGCGTTGAGCCACGACCCGCCGTCGGGCAGGTCGTCGCGCGCGACGCACGTGACGGTGGCGTAGCGCAGCTGCATGCGCTGCACGCTCTCGGCGACCCGGCGCGGCTCGTCGGTGTCGTAGTCGGCGGGCTTGCCGGTGTCGATCTGGCAGAAGTCGCAGCGCCTCGTGCACTGCGAGCCGCCGATGAGGAACGTCGCCTCGCGGTCCTCCCAGCACTCGTAGATGTTCGGGCAGCCGGCCTCCTGGCACACGGTGTGCAGGCCCTCGTCCTTCACGAGCGATTGGAGTGCCTGGTACTCCGGGCCCATCTTGGCCTTGGTCCTGATCCACTCCGGCTTTCGCTCGATGGGCGTCTGGGCGTTGCGCACCTCCAGGCGCAGGAGCTTGCGCCCCTCGGGCACCGTGTTTCCGCCGGCAGTCGCGCCTGCCCCGCACGCGCTCATCGCGACACCGCCAGCGGGGCGTCGTCGTAGGCGGCCGAGAAGGCGGATGCCACCGCGTCGAGCACGTGGGCGGGGGAGAGGTCGGCCCCGACGATCTCGCTGAGGGTCGTGACCCCGGCATCCGCGATGCCGCACGGCACGATCTCGCCGAACGCGGCCAGGGAGTTGTCGCAGTTCAGCGCGAAGCCGTGCATGGTCACGCCGCGCTGGACGCGCACGCCGATCGCGGCGACCTTGTCCTCCGACAGCGGGCGGCGCACCCACACGCCGCTGCGCCCCTCCACGCGATGCCCGGTGACGCCGTAGCCGGCGAGCACCCCGATCAGGATCTCCTCCAGCCTGCGCACGTGCGCCACGACGTCGAGCGGCTCGGGAAGGCGCACGATGGGGTAGCCGACGAGCTGCCCGGGCCCGTGCCAGGTGATCTTGCCGCCGCGGTCCACGTCGACCACCGGCGTGCCGTCGGTCGGGCGCTCGTGCCGAGCCGTGCGGGCGCCGGCCGTGTAGACGGGCTCGTGCTCCAGGAGCAGCAGGGTGTCGGGGCGATCGCCGGCGACGACCTCGGCGTGGATGCGCCGCTGCAGGGCCCAGCCGTCGAGATAGGGGACGTAGTCGGGGGCGAGCCCCACCGTCTGCACGTCGAGCATCCGCACCTCCGCCTGTAGTTGGACCGCGTCCAACAATACGCCTCGCCGCGCGCGTACGCTGGGGGCATGGCGGCAAGGCACATCGGACGCCCGCGCGCCTCCTCGCGAGAGGTGCTCGCCGAGGCGGCCTGCGAGCTGTTTCTGGAGCGGGGCTACGAGCAGACGTCGATCGCGGACATCGCGACTCGTGCCGGGGTGAGTCGATCGAGCTTCTTCAACTACTTCGGGTCGAAAGCAGACCTCCTGTGGGGCGGCTTCGACGAGCGCACGGACGTCGCCGTTGCGGCGCTCTCGCTCGGCGAGGCGTCGACGCGACAGATCCTCTCCGACATGGCCGCGGGGTTCGCGCCCGACAGTCTCGCCCTCGCGGTGGCCCACGCCCACACGATGGGCATCGGGGACGAGCTGTGGCGCGAGCGGGCCATGCGGCAGGCACGGCTCGCGCGGGCCGTCGCCGAGCGGGCGCGCAGGGACGGGATGGCTCCGCTGGCCGCAGAGGTGCACGGTGCTGCGGCGGCAGCAGCCGTGCTGGCGGCGATCTGGACCTGGGCCGACGCCGGGCCCGGGCGGACAGAGCTGGCTGTCGTGATCGGCGAGGCGCTCGACGGCGTCCCCGGTCTGTGCGCGGGGGCTGTGAACGCACCCCCGCGCGCGATCCCATGCGTTGCCTCGGCGACCTGACCAGGAGGAGCAGTCGAGTCCGACTCCCGTAGAATCGGGGGATCATGGCTACCTTCGGCACGCTCTCCGATCGGCTCACCGAGACCTTCCGCAACCTCCGCACGAAGGGCCGGCTCACACCCGCCGACGTCGACGGCACCGTGCGCGAGATCCGGCGTGCGCTCCTGGACGCCGACGTCGCCCTCGCCGTCGTCAAGGAGTTCACCGCGAAGGTGCGCGAGCGCGCGCTCGGCGACGAGGTGAACCGAGCGCTCAACCCCGCTCAGCAGGTCGTGCAGATCGTCAACGAGGAGCTCGTGGCGATCCTCGGTGGCGAGCAGCGCCGGCTGCAGTTCGCGAAGAACCCGCCGACGGTCATCATGCTCGCCGGTCTTCAGGGCTCCGGAAAGACGACCTTCGCGGGCAAGCTCGCCAAGCAGCTGGAGAAGGACGGCCACACCCCCCTGCTCGTCGCGTGCGACCTGCAGCGACCCAACGCCGTGAACCAGCTGCAGGTCGTGGCCCAGCAGGCCGGCGCCGCGATCTACGCGCCCGAGCCGGGCAACGGCACCGGCGACCCCGTCCGCGTCGCCCGAGACGGCGTCGAGGTGGCGCGACGGCAGCTGCACGATGTGGTCATCATCGACACCGCGGGCCGGCTCGGCGTCGACGCCGAGCTCATGCGCCAGGCCGCCGACATCCGCCGGGCGACAGATCCCGACGAGGTGCTGTTCGTCATCGACGCGATGATCGGTCAGGATGCCGTGAACACCGCGAAGGCCTTCCAGGAGGGCGTCGACTTCACCGGCGTGGTGCTGTCCAAGCTCGACGGCGACGCGCGCGGCGGGGCGGCGCTGTCGGTGGCATCGGTCACCGGCCGTCCCATCGTCTTCGCCTCGACCGGTGAGGGGCTCGACGACCTCGAGCCGTTCCACCCCGACCGCATGGCCAGCCGCATCCTCGACCTCGGCGACATCCTGACCCTCATCGAGCAGGCCCAGGCCGCCTTCGACGAGCAGGAGGCGCTGAAGGTCGCCGAGAAGCTCGCGAAGGAGCAGTTCACGCTCGAGGACTTCCTCGACCAGCTGCAGCAGATGCGCAAGATGGGCTCGATGAAGAAGATGCTCGGGATGCTCCCGGGCATGGGCCAGATGAAGCAGCAGCTGGAGAACCTCGACGAGCGCGAGATGGATCGCACCGAGGCGATCGTCCGTTCGATGACCCCCGCGGAGCGGCGGAACCCGAAGATCCTCAACGGTTCCCGGCGCCTGCGGATCGCCCGCGGCTCGGGCATGACGGTCACCGACGTCAACCAGCTCGTGCAGCGCTTCGAGCAGGCCTCGAAGATGATGAAGACCGTCGCGCGCGGGGGCGTGCCGAACGTCCCCGGCATGGGTCCGCTCGGCCGCCCCGGCTCGTCGAGCAAGCGCGGCAAGCAGCAGAAGTCCCGGGCGGGCTCGCGCTCGGGCAACCCCGCCAAGCGCGCCGCCGAGAACGCCGGTCTCGCCGCGCAGGTCGCCGAGACCGCGCCCACCGGTTCGGGTTTCGGCCTCGGGGGAGCCGCGAAGCCGGCCGAGCCCGATCTCGCCGAGATCCAGCGCCTCTTCGGCAAGGGCTGACGCGACGCGGAAGCGGCTGCCCGGGGCTGTCGGGGTCAGTGCTCCAGGCTCGCGAGGTGATCGCGCAGCGTCGGACCGGCACGGAACTCGCGGATCAGGTGCTTCACGACCTCGCGCAGGTCCCCGCCGGCATTCTCGGCCACGCGCACCTGGCGGGTGGAGCTGTTGCCCTGCGAGACGATGGCCTCCAGGCCCGCGAACTCGCGCGGGCAGTGCAGGTCGGCGGCGATCGGGGCCAGGCGGGCCATGGTCTCGCGGAGGTGGTCCACGACCTGTCGCTGCGTGCCGGCGCTGTCGACGATGACCTCGGCGTCGAGACCGTAGCGGGCGGCGCGCCACTTGTTCTCGCGGACGAACCAGGGCTGGATGGTCGGGAGCTCCCGCCCCTCGTCGAGCTCGCGAGAGAAGTGCTCCACGAGCACCTGCACGAGGGAGGCGACCGCGGCGAGCTCCGGCAGGGTGGACATGCCGTCGCACGCGCGCACCTCGATGGTGCCCCAGCGCGGCGCCGGCCGGATGTCCCAGCGCACCTCGGTGGCGTCGGCCATGACGCCGGTGCCGACCATGTCGTCGAGGTAGGCCTCGAACTGCGTCCAGTCCTGGAGCGGCCACGGCAGCCCGGCGGTCGGCAGCTGCTGGAAGACGAGCGCGCGGTTCGACGCATAGCCGGTGCGCTCACCGGCCCAGAACGGGCTCGACGCCGAGAGCGCCTGCAGATGCGGCAGGTAGATCGACAGCGCTCCGATGATGGGGAACACCTTGCGGACGTCCTCGACCCCGACGTGCACGTGGATGCCCCAGATCATCATGTTGCGGCCCCACCACTGCGTGCGCTCGATGAGCTGGTGGTAGCGCGTCTTGTCGGTGACCTTCTGGTCGTACCACTGCGCGAACGGATGGCTGCCCGCGCACAGCAGCTCGATCTCCAGGGGATCGGTCACGGTGCGAACCGCCGCGATGGCATCCACGATGTCGTCGACGGCGAGGGCGACCGTTCCGCCGACCCCGCTGGTGACCTCGACCGTGTTGGTCAGCAGCTCCCCGGTGACGGTGAAACGCTCCGCCGCGGAGCGGTCCGCCAGCGCGGCGACGACCTCCGGGGCGCGCGGGACGAGATCGCCGGTCCCGCCGTCGGCGAGCATGAGCTCCCACTCCAGGCCCACCGTGGAGCGGGCGGATGCCGCGAAATCGACCATCCGTGTGCCTCCCGGGTGCGCTGGTCCTGCGCGCCATCCTCCCACGCCCCGGCGCCGCCGAGCACTACGCTGTGGATGTGACACGAGGGGTCCGCCGGTGAGTGCGGGCGGTGCATGAGCTCATGCCCCGCATCATCGTGGTCGGCGCGGGTGTCATCGGCGCCGCGTGCGCGCTCCGCCTCCGAGAGTGCGGCGCCGAGGTCGTCGTCGTGGACCGTGCCGGCGTGGCCGCGGAGACCTCCAGCCGCTGCGAGGGCAACATCCTGGTCTCCGACAAGAGCCCGGGCCCCGAAGCGGAGCTCGCGATGCTGTCGGCACGGGCGTGGCGGGAGCTGGCCGCGCGCCTGGACGACGACCGCGCGCCGGGACAGCCCAGCACCGAGTATCAGGCCAAGGGCGGCGTCGTGGTCGCTCTGGAGGACTCCGTCGACCCGCTGCGGGCCTTCGCCGACCGGCAGCGCGGAATCGGCATCCGCGCCCACGAGTGCGACCCCGCGCAGGTGCACGCCCTCGAGCCGCACCTGACCCCGGACGCGGCGTTCGGTGTGCACTATCCCGATGACGCGCAGGTGCAGCCGAGCCTTGCCACGCAGGCCATGCTCGCCCGCGCGATCAGGCTCGGGGCGACGCTGCGGATCGCGACGGTCGTGGCGGCGCTGCGTGCGGGGACGCGCATCGTGGGCGTGCGGACGAGCACGGGCGACCTCCACGGGGATGCCGTGGTCAACTGCGCAGGGCCCTGGGCGGGCGAGCTCGCCGCCGTGCTGGGAGCGCACCTGGCCGTACGGCCGCGGCGCGGGACGATCCTCGTGACCGCCCCGATGCCGCAGCGCGTCTTCCACAAGGTCTACGACGCCGATTACGTCGATGCCGTGGCATCCTCGGAGGCCGACCTCCAGACCTCCGCGGTGGTGGAGTCCACGCCCGCCGGAACGGTGCTCATCGGCTCCAGCCGGGAACGCGTGGGCTTCTCCGATCGCGACACCCTCCCTGCGCTGGTCGAGGTCGCCGCCAAGGCGGTGCGGCTGTTCCCCTTCCTGGCGGACACCACACTGCTGCGCACCTACCACGGCTTCCGCCCGTCCACGCCGGACCGGCTGCCGGCGATCGGTGCGGACGGGGAGCTGGCCGGCCTCTTCCACGCCGCCGGCCACGAGGGAGCCGGCATCGGGCTCGCCCCGACCACGGCCGAGCTCGTCGCCCACGCGGTGCTCGGGACCCCGGCGCCGATCGACCCCGCGCCGTTCCTCCCCACCCGTGGGCGTGTCGACGAGTCGGCGGCATGATCGTGCGCATCGCCTTCGAGGGCGAGTCGATCGACGTGCGCGAAGGCCGCACGATCGCCGGCGCGCTCATCGCCGCCGGGCACCGCAGCTGGCGAAGCGTCGACGGGCAGGCGCGCGGGATCTTCTGCGGCATCGGCATCTGCCAGGACTGCCTCGTGACCGTCAACGGGGTCGAGGGCGTGCGCGCGTGCCGCCGCACCGCCCGCGACGGGGACGTCGTCGAACGGGAGCGGCGATGCGGGTCGTGATCCTGGGGGCAGGCCCCGCCGGGCTCGCCGCCGCGCAGGCCGCCTCCGCGCAGGGGGCGGAGGTCGTGCTGCTCGACGAGGGCGAGCGCGTCGGGGGCCAGTTCTGGCGGCACCACGACACGCTCACCGACAGCGGGCTGCACCATCGGTGGCGTGCCTTCGAGCGCCTGCGCGGGGCGCTGGACCGTGTGAGCGTGCACACGAGCGCGAGTGTCTGGCGGGTGGAGAGGGACGACGGCATCCGCCTGCACGCCGTCGTGGGCGAGGCCGACGACACTGCGCGGCAGGCGCTGCTCGTCGAAGCGGATGCGCTGGTGATCGCCACCGGCGCGCACGATCGCGTGCTCCCCGTCCCCGGCTGGACCCTCCCGGGGGTGACGACGGCGGGCGCCGCGCAGGCGCTCGCCATGCGCGACGGCGTGGTCCTGTCCCGCCGGACGGTCGTGGCCGGCGCGGGCCCGTTCCTGCTCCCGGTGGCCCGCAGCATCGCACGGGCCGGCGGCGCCGTCGCCGAGGTGCTCGAGGCCGTCCGGCCGGCGGCGCTGGTGCGCGGATGGGGGCGGGCGCCGTGGCGGCTGGCGGGGGTCGCGCCGAAGGCGGTCGAGCTCGGGGTGTACGCGGCATCCCTCGCCCGCCACGGCACGCGATTCACGCCCGGGCACGCCGTCACGCGCATCCACGGCACCGGGGGCGTCGAGGCGGTCACCGTCCAGCGCCTCGACACCCAGTGGCGGCCCGTTGCGGGCGCCGAGCGCACCGTGGAGTGCGACGGCGTCGCCCTCGGATACGGCTTCACGCCCCGTCTGGAGGCGGCTCTCCAGGCCGGCTGCGCGCTCACGGCCGACCGGTTCGTCGAGGTCGATACGCGCCAGGCCACGAGCGTGCCCGGCGTGTACGCCGCCGGCGAGGTGACCGGCATCGGCGGAGCCGACCTGGCTCTCGCCGAGGGCGCCGTGGCCGGATTCGCCGCCGCAGGGGGAGGGCTCGCCGATCCGCGCATACGCGGTCCGCTCGCGGCCCGAGCCCGCATGCGCGCGTTCGCGGTGCGTCTTCGGACCCACGAGATCCGCCCCGGCTGGACCGACTGGCTCGATGACGACACGATCGTGTGCCGCTGCGAGTCGGTGCCCCGGTCCCGCATCGACGCGTACGCCCACGCGTCGCCGCGCGGCCTCCGCCTCGCCAGCCGCGTCGGACTGGGCGCGTGCCAGGGGCGCACGTGCGGCCCTGCCGTGGAAGCGCTCCTGGAGCGCGAGCTCGGCTTCGACCGGCGTCCCGTGCTGTCGTCCGTCCGTATCGGCGAGCTCGCGGCACTGCGACCGAGCTCCGCCCCCGTGCGCGCCGCGAACCCCGACCCCGCCCCGAACCCCGAGGAGCAGCAATGACCGAGCAGACCATGGACCTCGGCGGCGTCGTCGTCGCGACCGCGCTGGCGTTCAAGGAGGACGCGGCAGCCCCCGCGGGCCTCGCTGTGGACTACGACCGGTTCGCTGAGCACGTCGACTTCCTCATGCGCAACGGATGCCGCGGGGTCGGCCCGAACGGCTCGCTGGGCGAGTACTCCTCCCTGACCGACCAGGAGCGCCGCCGGGTGATCCAGGTCGCGGTGGAGGCCGTGGACGGCCGCGGCATCGTCATCGCCGGCGCGCACGGCGTCGGCAGCCACCAGGCGCGCGCATGGGCCGAGCATGCTCGCGAGGACGGCGCCGATGGCGTGCTCCTGCTCCCGCCGACCATCTACCGCGCCAACGAGCGCGAGGTCGTGGCGCACTTCGAGGAGGTCGCGAAGGCGGGGCTTCCGATCATGGCGTACAACAACCCCTTCGACACCAAGGTCGATCTCACCCCCGCGCTGGTGGCCGAGCTCGCCGCGATCCCGGAGGTCGTCGCGATCAAGGAGTTCTCCGGCGACGTGCGCCGGGTCTACGAGATCAAGGAGCTGTGCGACATCGACATCATCGCCGGCGCCGACGACGTGCTCTTCGAGCTCATGATCAACGGTGCGGTGGGCTGGTTCGCCGGCTACCCGAACGCCTTCCCCAAGGAGGCGGTGGAGCTGTACGATCTGCTCGTCGACGGCAGGTGGCGGGAAGCCCGCGACCTGTACGCGCAGCTGGTCGCGGTGTTCCGCTGGGACTCGCGCACCGAGTTCGTCCAGGCGATCAAGCTGTCGATGGACATCTGCGGCAACTCCTACGGCGGGCCGACCCGGCCTCCGCGCGGCCCACTGAACGACCACCAGCGCGCGCAGGTCATCGCCGACACCGAGCGCGCCCTCGCGGCGCTGGCGGCACGCTGATGAAGTCCCGCCGCGTGATCACCGCCGTCGACTCGCACACCGAGGGGATGCCGACGCGCGTTGTCACCGGAGGGGTGGGCGAGCTTCCCGGCGCGACGATGAACGAGCGACGGCTGCACGCCATCGCGCACCTCGATGGGCTGCGCGGCCTTCTCATGAACGAGCCGCGCGGGCACGCGGCGATGTCGGGCGCGCTCCTCCAGGCCTCCACGCGCGCCGACGCGGACTGGGGCGTCGTCTTCGTCGAGGCATCCGGTTTCCTCCCCATGTGCGGGCACGGCACGATGGGCGTTGCGACCGTGCTCGTGGAGACCGGGATGGTCGAGGTGCGCGAGCCGGTGACCGAGGTGCGGCTCGACGTTCCGGCCGGCCTCGTGATCGCGCGCGTCGCCGTCCAGGACGGACGCGCGAAAGCCGTCACGATCGAGAACGTGCCGAGCTTCGCGGAGCGGCTGGACGCCGTCATCGAGATCCCCGGCGTCGGGGCCGTGCCGTACTCGGTCGCCTTCGGCGGCAACTTCTACGCGCTCGTGCACCTCGACGACGTGGGGCTCCCTTTCGACCGCGCGCGCAAGGACGACATCCTGGCCTGCGGCCTGGCGATCATGGCAGCGATCAACGAGCAGGCCCCGCCGCGGCATCCCGTGCTGACCGGCGTCGATCGCGTGCACCACGTCGAGTTCATCGCGCCCGGCTCGGATGCCGTCCGCTCCCGCCACGCGATGGCCATTCACCCCGGCTGGTTCGATCGTTCGCCGTGCGGCACGGGCACGAGCGCCCGCATGGCCGAGTTGCACGCCCGCGGCGAGCTGGCACTGGACACCGACTTCGTGAACGAGTCGTTCCTCGGCACGGAGTTCACGGGGCGCCTCGTCGGCGAGACGGTCGTGGGCGGCATGCCCGCCGTCGTCCCCACCATCACCGGCCGGGCGTGGATCACCGGCATGGCGCAGTACCTGCTCGACGAGGACGACCCCTTCCCCGAGGGCTTCGTCTTCTGAGGATCGGAGAAAGACAGTGGACATCGAACGGATCGCCCAGCGCGCAGCGGATGCCGCGGCGCCGTACGCGGCGACGGCGCCGCGCGAGCGCGCGGCCGCGCTCGTCGCGGTCGCCGACGCGCTGGACGAGCACGCCGAGGAGCTCATCGGGCTCGCGATCGACGAGACCGGGCTCACCCGTCCACGGCTGGTCGGGGAGGTGCGCCGCACGTCGAACCAGTTGCGGCTGTTCGCCGAGGTGATCGTCGACGGCGCCTACCTCGACGCCCGGATCGACGAGGCCGACCCGGACTACATCATCGGCCCGCGGCCGGACCTGCGCCGCGCGCTCGAGCCGCTGGGACCGGTGCTGAACTTCGCGGCCTCCAACTTCCCCTTCGCCTTCTCGGTCGCCGGAGGCGACACTGCGGCCGCGCTCGCGGCCGGATGCCCCGTCGTCGTCAAGGCGAATCCCGGACATCTCCGACTCTCCCGGCGCACGGCCGAGCTCGTCGCGGGTGCGCTGGCCGGGGCGGGCATGCCGGACGGCGTCTTCCAGCTCGTGGAGGGCCGGCAGCAGGGAGTCGACCTGCTGAAAGACCCCCGCGTCCGTGCCGGCGCCTTCACCGGCTCCACCCGGGTCGGGCGGCTCCTTGCCGACATCGCCGCAGCGCGGCCCGTGCCGATCCCGTTCTACGGCGAGCTCGGCAGCGTCAACCCGGTCTACGTCACCGCCGCCGCGGCCCGCGCCGAGCCCGAGCTGCTGAGCGGCTTCCTGGCCTCTGTGGCCGGCTCGGCGGGACAGCTCTGCACGAAACCGGGGTTCCTGTTCGTGCCCGCTGACGCAGAGCTCGGTCCGCTCCCCGCGGAGGCCGTCGAGCATCGCCTGCTCAACCCCGGCATCGGTCGCGCGTTCGAGGAGCGCCGTGCGACGGTGCTGGGCGCATCCGGTGTGACGGTGCTCGCCGAGGGCGCCGTCCGCGCGGATGCCGACGAAGAGCGCTTTGCGACCCCGACGATCGTGGAGCTCCCGCTCGCCGACCTGCTCGCGCAGCGCGAGACCCTGCTGGACGAATGCTTCGGGCCGCTGGCGATCGTCGTGCGATACGACCGCTTCGAAGACCTGCCTGCCGTGCACCGGGAGCTCTTCCCGGGGAACCTCACCGCCACGCTGCACGCGACCGACGCCGACCTGCCGGGCCTGGCCGAGCTGGTCACGGCGCTCGCCGACACGAGCGGACGCGTGCTGTTCGGCGGCTGGCCGACCGGGGCGTCGGTCACCGCGGCGATGCAGCACGGCGGTCCGTTCCCGGCCACGACGGCCGAGGGCACCAGCGTGGGCACGGCCGCGATCGTGCGGTTCCTGCGCGGCGTCGCGTACCAGAGCGCGCCGCAGGCGCTGCTGCCCCCGCCGCTGCGCGACGACAACCCGTGGAACGTGCCTCAGCGACGCGGCCACGCGGGTCTTTCCCACCAGTGGGGCGCGCTCACCGGGCGGCACTGACGGGGGAACGCGCCGGTGCGCCGCGGGGCCCGGGCGGCACGCGGACCGTGTCGGTTCGCGGCATCCGTCGCCATCTGGCAAAATGGACGGTTGGACCGCTCGCCCGACCCTCTATCCGGCGCGCACGTCCGACTCAGAGCTTCCGCCGGGTGTGCACCCCACGCTCCAGGCGACGTTCATCACCTCATACACACCGTTCAGGAGAATTGTGGCTGTCAAGATCCGTCTCAAGCGCCTCGGCAAGATCCGCGCGCCCTACTACCGCATCGTCGTCGCCGACTCGCGCACCAAGCGCGACGGTCGCGTCATCGAGGAGATCGGCAAGTACCACCCGACCGAGGAGCCCTCGTTCATCGAGGTCGACTCGGAGCGTGCGCAGTACTGGCTGTCCGTCGGCGCGCAGCCGACCGAGCAGGTCGCGGCGATCCTCAAGCTGACCGGCGACTGGGGCCGATTCAAGGGCGACAAGGATGCCGTCTCGACGGTCCGCACCGCCGAGCCCAAGCCGGCCTTCAGCATCGACGCCGCCAAGAAGTCGGTCGTCAAGCCTCGCGAGGAGCGCAAGGCCGCTGAGGTCGAGTCCGCCGACACGACGGACGCCGAGTAGTCCGATGCTGGCCGCCGCGCTCGAGTACGTCGTCAAGGGGATCGTCGATCACCCCGACGACGTCACGATCCGTTCCGCCACGTCACCGCGCGGCGAGGTCCTGGAGGTGCACGTGCACCCGGACGACCGCGGACGGGTGATCGGGCGCGGCGGCCGCACGGCGAAAGCCCTGCGCACGGTCGTGGGCGCGCTCGCCGACGGGCGGCGGGTACGCGTCGACGTCGCGGGCGACTGAATGGGCGCCGCAGGACCCGCCCGCACACAGCTGCGGGTCGGGCGACTCGTCAAGGCGCACGGCCTGAAGGGCGCGCTCAAGCTGGAGCTGTACACCGACGAGCCCGACGCGCGGTTCGTGCCCGGAGCCGTCTTCACCCTCCAGGTGCCCGAGTCCTCGCCGTGGCACGGCAAGACCGTGACCGTGCGCGAGTTCCGGTGGATGAACTCGCATCCCGTGGTCTTCCTCGCCGGCATCGACGACCGCACCGCGGCCGAGAGCATCGTGCGGGCGATCCTGTGGGTGGACCAGGATGTGACGGGCACGGACGCCGGTGACGACGCCTGGTACGACCATCAGCTGGTCGGCCTGGACGTGCATCGCGACGGGGAGCGGATCGGCACCGTGGTGCGCGTGGATCACCTTCCCGCACAGGACCTGCTGATCGTCCGCCCGGCGGGCACCGCGGAGCGCGAGGTGCTGGTGCCGTTCGTGAAGGCGATCGTGCCGGAGGTCGACGTCGCCGCCGGCCGGGTCGTCGTCACGCCGCCGGAGGGCCTGTTCGAGGAGCTGCCGGCCGACGCCGACGCGCCGGTGGGACAGAACGCGGACTGATATGCGCATCGACGTCGTCACGATCTTCCCCGCGTTCTTCGACGTCCTGGAGGTCTCGCTCCTCGGTCGCGCGCGCGAGTCGGGTCTGCTCGACATCCGGGTGCACGACCTGCGCGAGCACACCCACGACCGGCATCGCACCGTCGACGACACCCCCTACGGCGGCGGGGCGGGCATGGTCATGAAGCCGGAGCCGTGGGGCGAAGCGCTCGATGCGATCGCGGCGGATGCCGCCGAGCCGCCCACGATCGTCTTCCCGTCCCCGGCGGGGGAGCCGTTCACCCAGGCGATGGCGCGCGAGCTCGCGACGGCATCCCGCCTCGTGTTCGGCTGCGGACGCTACGAGGGCATCGACGAGCGCGTGTTCGCCTACGCGGCCTCGCTCGGCGAGGTGCGCCTGGTGAGCCTCGGCGACTACGTGCTCAACGGCGGCGAGGTCGCCGCGATGGCGATGATCGAGGCGATCGGACGCCTCGTGCCCGGAGTGGTGGGAAATCCCGCGAGCCTCGTCGAAGAGTCGCACGAGGACGGCCTCCTGGAGTACCCCTCGTACACGAAGCCGGCGTCGTGGCGCGGCCTGGACGTGCCGGAGGTGCTGCTCAGCGGCCACCACGGTCGCATCGCGCAGTGGCGCCACGCGCAGCAGGTCGCCCGCACGCGCGAGCGCCGGCCCGAGCTGCTCGGCGACGAGCCGCCGTACGGGCCTTAGGATTCACGTCCATGGACCCCGACCCGCTCGCCGAGCTCTATCCGCCGTTCGGGCTGTCCGTGACCTGCGGCGGGCTGACGCTGCGGGTCCTGCGTGATGCGGACCTGCCCGCCTACGCCGAGCTCATTTCGGCGCGACTGTTCGCCGACGCGGACGCCCCGCACGTGTTCGCGTGGTGGGACCGCGACCCCGCGGTCCGGCAGCGCGAAGCGCTGCAGTTCCTGTGGTCGCGGCGGGCGCGGCTCGGGCCGGACGCGTGGGAGCTCCCGTTCGGCGTGTTCGAGGGCGACCGGCTCATCGGCTGCCAGGACCTCTGCGCCCGGGACTTCGCGCGCCGCCGCGTGGTCAGCTCAGGCTCGTACCTGCGGCTGGACGCCCAAGGACGGGGCGTTGGCACGCTCATGCGGCAGCTGATCCTCGTGCTGGCCTTCGACCACCTCGGCGCGCTGCGCGCCGAATCCAGCGCAGCGGTCGGCAATGCGGCATCCCTCGCCGTCTCGCGGCACTGCGGCTACCGGCCGGACGGCACCCGAGTCGAGCTCAACGGCGAACGCAGGCTCGAACTGCAGCGCGTCGCGGCGACGCCGGAGACGGTCGTCCGCCCGGCCGAGCCGGTGGTCGTCCGCGGGCTGACGACCGAGCTGAGGCGGCAGCTGGGGGCGGACGAGGTCCTCTGAATCGGATCGTGCCGGCGGCGTCGAGGTGCCCCGTGGCACGGCGTCGGGAAAAAAGCACACGCAGCACCCGCGGTCGATGGCAGACTGGGCGGGAGTGCTGTTCGAGGAGCGCGGCCTCAGAAAGGCGAACACATGCGTCGTGCCAAGATCGTGGCGACCCTCGGGCCCGCGACCTCCGACTACGAGACCGTCGAAGCGCTGGTGCGTGCCGGCCTGGACATCGCCCGGCTGAACCTCAGTCACGGCGAGCACGCGGTGCACGAGCGGTCGTTCGAGAACATCCGGCGCGCCAGCGAGGAGACCGGGCGGGCGGTCGGCGTGCTCGCCGACCTGCAGGGCCCGAAGATCCGGCTCGGCAGGTTCGCCGACGGACCCCACCTGCTCGAGCCCGGTGACGAGTTCACCATCACCGCCGAGGACGTCGTCGGCACGAAGGAGATCGTCGGCACGACGTTCCCGCAGCTGGCCGCCGACGTCAAGGCCGACGATACGCTCCTCATCGACGACGGGAAGATCCGCCTGCGCGTCCTCGAGTCCGACGGCGTGCGGGTGCGCACCGAGGTCGTCGTCGGCGGCATGGTCTCCGACAACAAGGGCATCAACCTGCCCGGCGTCGCCGTGCGCGCATCCGCATTGAGCGAGAAGGACGAGGAGGACCTGCGCTGGGCGCTGCGCCTCGGGGTCGACATGGTCGCGCTCTCGTTCGTGCGCAGCGCCAAGGACGCACTGCGCGTCCACGTGGTGATGGCGGAGGAGGGCCGGCAGGTCCCCATCATCGCCAAGATCGAAAAGCCCGAGGCGGTCGAGCACCTGCAGGAGATCATCGACGCCTTCGACGGGGTCATGGTCGCGCGCGGCGACCTGGGCGTCGAGCTGCCGCTGGAGTCGGTGCCGATCGTGCAGAAGCGCGCGATCGAGCTGGCCCGTCGCTGGGCCAAGCCGGTCATCGTCGCCACGCAGATGCTGGAGTCCATGATCGTCAACCCGGTGCCCACGCGCGCGGAGACCTCCGATGTCGCCAACGCCGTCGTGGACGGGGCGGATGCCGTGATGCTCTCCGGCGAGACGAGCGTGGGTGCGCACCCGGTGCTGGTCGTGGAGACCATGTCGCGGATCATCGAATCGACCGAGGAGCACGGCCTGGAGCGCATCCCTCCGCTCGGGACCAAGCCGCGCACGCAGGGCGGCGCGCTCACGCTGGTCGCTCTGGAGATCGCCGACTTCGTCGACGCGAAGTACCTGTGCGTGTTCAGCCACTCCGGCGACTCGGCGCGGCGCCTGTCGCGCCTGCGGCCCGCACGGCCGATCCTGGCGTTCTCGGACGCACCGCGCACGCGCTCGCAGCTGGCCCTCGTGTGGGGGGTGCAGCCGCACCAGGTGCGCCGCGCCGTCAGCACCGACGAGCTCATGGTCGTGCTCGACGAGACGCTGCTGGCCAGCGGGCTTGCCCGGGCAGGCGATCGCGTCGTGGTGATCGCCGGCGCTCCTCCCGGCTACTTCGGCTCGACCAACAACGTGCGGATCCACACCGTGGGCGCGGTGCAGGGCGCCTGAGGCGGCGCTGCCGGACTTCAGGACACGCCGAGGAACGATCGATCGGTCAGCACGATCGGTCCGTCCGCGGTGACCGCGACGGTGTGCTCGGAGTGCGCGCCGCGCGACCCGTCGGCACTGCGCAGCGTCCAGCCGTCGGGGTCGGTGATCAGCTCGTCCGTGGTGGCGAGGAACCACGGCTCCAGCGCGATCACCAGTCCAGTACGCAGCGGATAGCCGCGTCCCGGTTTGCCGTCGTTGGGCACGTGCGGGTCACCGTGCATCACCCGGCCGACGCCGTGTCCGCCGAAATCGGTGTTGATCGCGTAGCCGTCGGCGTGCGCGATCTCAGCGATCGCGTGCGAGATGTCGCCGATGCGGTGCCCGACCGTCGCCGCGCCGATCGCGGCATCCAGCGCGCGCCCGGTCGTGTCGATGAGCGCGAGATCCTCGTCGCGCGGCGTGCCGACCACGAACGAGACCGCCGAGTCGGCGACCCAGCCGTCGAGCGACACGGCGAAGTCGAGCGAGACGAGATCGCCGTCCCGCAGCGTGTAGTCGTGCGGGAGCCCGTGCAGCACCGCGTCGTTCACCGACGTGCAGATGACCTTGCCGAACGGGCGCGCCCCGAACGAGGGGTGATAGTCGATGTAGCACGAGGTCGCACCGGCCCGGCGGATCAGCTCATGGGCGCGGCGATCGATCGCCAGCAGGTTCGTGCCGACCCTCGTCTCGTCGCGCAGGGTGGCGAGCACCTCGGCCACGAACCGGCCGGCCGGTCGCATCGCCTCGATCTCGGCGGGCGAGCGCAGCTCGATCATGCAGAGCTTCCTTTCGTCTGTGTCCATCTTGCCCGACAGGCGTAGCATCTGATTCATGCTGCTGCGTCGCGCGTTCTTCGGCTGGCTCCTGCCCGCGGCGTTCGTGCTGCCGCTGTGGCTGCTGATCGGCTGGGGCGTGTTCCACTCCGGCGTGTGGGCGTTCCTCGGCGTGCTCCTGATCGCGGTGCCCGCGGTGCTCCTCGGCCAGCTCGTGCTCACCCTGCTCGTGCGCGCCCGGGGCACGGTGCGTCACTCCCGCGCGGTCTCCTGGTGGGACGTCCTCGGGTTCACGGTCTGGCACGGGCTCACCATCGCGGCCGGCTTCTACGGCAGCTCCTCGTTCTGGCCCCTCGTGATCGCCGCGATCGTGGCGTTCCTCGGGTTGTTCTGGCTGTCGCTGTGGCAGCTGTTGCGCGAGGCGAAGCCCACCACGGTGCTGCTTCGCACCTCGGCAGGCGTCGGCTATCAGCCCCCGGCCGCGACGCCGACGCCGCACGCGCGCGACCACGACGTCGTCGTCATCGCCGAGAAGCCGCAGCAATCGGGGGAGTGAGCATCCGTCGCGTTTTGGCGACGCCGCGGCATCCGTGGCAGAATGGTCGATCGTGCCCGGACAGGCTCTGCCACAGGGGAGCACGGCGCCGCACGGCGGACGCCAGGGCACGACCGGAACCCTTCTGAACCCCTCTCGCGATCGACCTGCGGCGGTCGCAGGAAGTGACGATCATGCAGATCCTCGACTCCGTCGACGCCGCCTCGCTCCGCGACGACATCCCCGAGTTCGCCCCCGGCGACACCGTGAAGGTGCACGTCAACATCACCGAGGGCAACCGCTCCCGCATCCAGATCTTCCAGGGCGTCGTCATCGGCCGCTCCGGCGACGGCGTGCGCGAGACGTTCACCGTCCGCAAGATCAGCTTCCAGGTCGGCGTCGAGCGCACCTTCCCGGTGCACAGCCCGGTGATCGACCACATCGAGGTCGTCACGCGCGGCGACGTGCGCCGCGCCAAGCTGTACTACCTGCGGGCCCTGCGCGGCAAGAAGGCCAAGATCAAGGAGAAGCGCTGACGCTTCTGATCGGGAGGATGTGCGACCCTTGAATCGGGTCGCCGATCCTCGGCGGCCACGGGCAAAGGACGCGCATGACCTTCGACACGACGGCCGCCGTCGACGGCACGCCGGTGCGTCCGCGCCGACGCCGGTTGTTGATGCTGTTGCGCGACGTCGCGATGATCGTCGTCATCGCCGTGGTGCTGTCCCTGCTGGTGAAGACCTTCCTGGTGCGATCGTTCTACATCCCGTCCGGGTCGATGGAGCAGACGCTGCAGATCAACGACCGCATCCTCGTCGATGAGCTGACCCCGCGCTTCGGCGGGTACGACCGCGGCGATGTCGTCGTGTTCCGCGACCCGGGCGGCTGGCTCGCCCTGACCCCGACGCCCTCCCGACCTGCGTTCGAGGAGGCGGTCGACTGGGTGCTCTCGATCGTGGGGCTGGCCGCTCCCGACAGCAAGGATCACCTCATCAAACGCATCATCGGGGTCGCCGGCGATCACGTGGTGTGCTGCAACGCGCTCGGTCAGATCAGCGTCAACGGCCAGCCGATCGACGAGACGGCCTATCTCAACCTGGAGCCGGGCCAGAGCGCGCCCGTGGAGGTGCCGTTCGACGTGGTGGTGCCGGCGGACTCGCTGTGGGTGCTCGGCGACAACCGCGACCACTCCCGGGACTCCCGCTACAACCTGGATCAGCCGACCGGGGGGTTCGTCCCGCTCGACAACGTGGTCGGCCGCGCGTTCCTCGTGACCTGGCCGCTGGCCCGCTTCGGCCCCATCGACACCCACCACGACGTGTTCGCGGGGATCCCCGCCGCCGCGCCATGACGCCGATCGTGCCGCGCCTCACGCTGGAGCGGCGGCTGCTGCGCGAGCACGCGTACGTGATCGCGTGCGACGAGGTCGGGCGGGGTGCGCTGGCGGGGCCCGTGGCGGTGGGCGCCGTCGTCGTCGACGCGCCGCGCGCGCGCAAACGCGTGCCCCAGGGGCTGCGGGACTCGAAGCTCGTCGCCGAGCATCACCGCGCGGCGGTGGCAGAGCGCGCCGCGCACTGGGTGACCGCCTCGGCGGTCGGCTGGGCCGAGGCCGCTGAGATCGACGAGGTCGGCATCATGCGCGCCCTCGGTCGAGCCGCGATCCGCGCGGTCGCGGGTCTGGGCGCGTACGGCCTCGTGCCGCAGGATGCGATCGTGATCCTCGACGGCAACCACGACTACATCTCGCCCGCGGGCGGGGTCGGGCTGCCGGTGCGCCCCGTCGTGAAGGCCGATCGCGACTGCGCGAGTGCGGCCGCGGCATCCGTCATCGCGAAGGTGGCGCGGGATGCCGTCATGACGCGGCTGCACGACGAGCACCCGGTGTACCTCTGGGCGCGCAACAAGGGCTATGCGAGCCCGGAGCACCGGGCGGCGATCCGCGCCCACGGGCTCAGTGCCCACCATCGCGCCTCGTGGGCGATCGCGGACGCTCCGACGCTGTTCTGACGCCCGCGCGCCCGGGCGGATGCGCCGCCTAGGATGGAGGGATCATGGATGACGAGGTCTTCGAGGACTACGACCGCGAACTCGAGCTGGCGCTGTACAAGGAGTACCGCGACGTCGTCTCGCAGTTCACCTATGTGATCGAGACCGAGCGCCGGTTCTACCTGGCCAACGAGGTCAGCGTGGTCCGCCGCGACACCGAGCACGACTTCTACTTCGAGCTGACGATGAAGGACGTGTGGGTGTGGGACATCTATCGCGCCGACCGCTTCGTCACCTCGGTGCGCGTGCTGACCTTCAAGGACGTCAACATCGAAGAGCTCCAGCGCCGGGACTTCCAACTGCCCGAGGAGCTGTCGCTCGACTCCTGAGCGCGCGCGAGGATCCCTCCCCATCGGCTTGTTCTCCGGATCTCTCCACGGATCCGGCCTGAGCGCCCCCACGCGGCACCTCCGGCGGCGACCATGCTGTGCATGGCAGACAAGGACATCCGCGGCAGGGCCGGCGAGGAACGGGCCGTGCGCTACCTCACCGCGCAGGGCTACGCGGTACTCGATCGCAACTGGCGCTGTCCCCTCGGCGAGCTCGATATCGTCGCGGCCCGCGGCGGCGACCTCGTCGTCGTGGAGGTCAAGACCAGGCGCAGCGACCGGTTCGGGCATCCGTTCGAAGCTGTCGACGCGCGCAAACGCCGGCGGCTCTGGCGCCTCGCGGCGGCGTGGGCGGGCGATCACGCCCCGCTTGCGCGCGGTCGCCGGCTGCGTCTGGACGTCGTCGGCATCACCGGCGAAGACCCCGACGAGGGCGTCATCGAGCACCTGGTCGACGTGCGATGACCGTCGCGCGCACGTGGGCGGTGGCCCTCACCGGGCTGACCGGAGATCTCGTCGAGATCGAGGCCGACCTGTCGCACCAGACCCCGGAGTTCCATGTCATCGGCCTCGCCGACCGCGCGATCGCCGAGGCGCACCGGCGCGTGTTCAACGCGTGCGCCAACAGCGAGCTTCCGCTGCCGCGGCGCCGGCTCACCGTGAACCTGTCGCCGGCGAGCCTCCCCAAGGCCGGCTCTGGATTCGACGTCGGGATCGCGGTCGCCGCCCTGGCGACCGACCGGCGGATGGATGCCGCGTCGCTGGCCGGCACCGTGCACCTGGGCGAGCTGGGTCTCGACGGCAGACTGCGTCCGGTGCCCGGGGTGCTGCCGGCGGTGCTCGCCGCCTCGCGCGCCGGGTTCCGCCGCGTCGTCGTGCCGCACGCCAACCGCGCGGAGGCAGAGCTCGTCGAGGGCATGCGGGTGCTCGGGGCCACGAGCCTGCGCGATGTCGTGCGCTGGCACGGTCTGGAGGTCGACGAGGTCGCCCTCGAACCGGTGCCCGGCCCGGCCCTCGACACCGAGTCGACACCGGAGCGGCTCGACCTCGCGGATGTCGTGGGCCAGCGCGAGGCGGTCGAGGCGCTGGTGGTCGCGGCCGCCGGCGGCCACCACCTGCTCATGACCGGTCCGCCGGGCGCGGGCAAGACCATGCTCGCGTGTCGGCTCCCCGGCATCCTCCCCCCGCTCGACGACGACGACGCGCTGCAGGCGGCGTCGATCCGGTCGCTGTCCGGCGCATCGGTCGTCGCGCTCTCCCGTACGCCCCCGTTCGAGGCGCCGCACCACAGTGCGAGCGTCGCCGCGCTCGTGGGCGGCGGCAGCCGTGTCGTGCGGCCGGGGGCGATCGCGCGGGCCAGCGGCGGCGTGCTCTTCCTCGACGAGGTCGGCGAGTTCGGTGCGCACACCCTCGACGCGCTGCGCCAGCCGCTGGAGACGCGCCGCATCCAGATCCACCGGGCCGGGTTCAGCGCGACCTTTCCGGCGCGGTTCCAGCTCGTACTCGCGACCAACCCCTGCCCGTGCGGGCAGTACGGGGTGCGCGGCGGAACGTGCGTGTGTCCGCCGATCGCCATCCGCCGCTACCTGGCACGCCTGTCCGGGCCGCTGCTGGACCGCGTCGACATCGAGCTCGCAGTGCAGCGCGTGTGCGCCGTCGAGCTCGAGGGCCTCGGCGGCGGAACCGTGAGCACGGCAGAGGCGCGCGAACGGGTCGCCGAAGCCCGCGCGCGTGCGTCGCATCGACTGCGCGAGACCGCATGGCGCACGAACGCCGACGTGGCCGGGACCTGGCTGCGACGCGGGCCGCTCGCCCCCGAGCCGGCGATCCGGCGGCCGCTCGACGCCGCGCTGCAGCGCGGAGCGTTGACCTTGCGCGGGTTCGACCGCGTGCTCAGGGTGGCGTGGACCCTCGCCGATCTCGCCGGCCGGCAGCGGCTGGAGTTGAGCGACGTGGGTCGCGCCCTGGCGCTGAAGCGGGGGAGCCTCGCATGAGCGCGGTGGACCTGGGACCGCGCGCGGCCCGGGAGCAGTCGGCCGGCCTGGTCGCCGAAGACCTCGACGACGAAGCGCTGGTGGAGCGGTTCGCACTCGCCCTGTGGTCGTGTCTGACGGAGCCGGGGGACGGGGTCGCGGGGCGCCTGGTCGCCGCCGTCGGTGCCGCGGCCGCCCTGCGGGTCGCGCTCGGAACCGACCGCGCGGCTCCGGCGGCCGCCGACCTCACGCCGGCGCAGCTCGCGCAG